>NZ_LAWH01000022.1:0-26430 GCF_001588905.1 Streptococcus cristatus
ATCAGCTTTTACAGCCCTACTCAACTGTGCGGAGGTGGGACGACGAAATCGAATTCTAACGAATGACCGATTTTTTTCCCACTCTCTTTTGTAAAATGTGCAGGCTTAGTGTGCTACACGTTTGCGAGCGGCTTTCTTACGGTTTTCTTCGATGAAAGCTGCTTTTTGTTCCTCAGGTTCGATGACTTTTTTCTTAAAGGCATAGACTGCACCAGCAAGAGCAGCAACAGTACCTGCTACACCTGTAAGAACGCCTTTTCCAAATCCTTTAGCCATGTGATTTCTCCTTTTCTGAACTTTTATTATTTATGTTATAATTAATAGTAACGAAAAATCAAAATTTTTTCAAGGAAAAAAGATGAAAACCAAAATAATTGTGATAGTGGGGCCGACGGCGGTCGGAAAAACGGCTCTGAGTATCGAGGTAGCCAAGCGCTTCAATGGTCAAATCATCAGCGGTGACAGTCAGCAGGTCTATCGTGGCTTGGATATTGGCACGGCTAAGATTCGTCCTGAGGAGCAGGAGGGCATTCCCCATCATTTGCTGGATGTGCGGGAGATTGGAGAAAGCTATTCGGCCTATGATTTTGTGACCGAGGCGGCTCAGGCTATTCGCGAGATTGAGTCTCAAGGTCAGCTTCCCATCATATGCGGCGGTACGGGGCTCTACATCCAGAGCTTGCTCGAGGGCTATCATCTGGGAGGCTCCGTCTCTCATGAGGAGATTCTGGCCTATCGGGCGCAGCTGGATACTTGGTCAGATGAGGCTTTGTTTGGGAAAATAGCAGAGCTGGGTATCGAGATTCCACAGATAAATCGACGCAGAGCTATGAGGGCGCTTGAGATTGCTCAGTTAGGCGGTCAACTAGAAAATAATCAACCAGACTATGAAGCCCTGCTGATTTGCCTAGATGATGAACGAGAAAAACTTTATAAGCGAATCAATCTACGAGTGGATATGATGGTGGAAGACGGACTTTTAGAAGAAGCTCGCTGGCTGTTTGAGAAAGCTCCGACCAGTCAAGCCAGCAAGGGGATTGGCTACAAGGAACTTTTCCCCTACTTTGAAGGTCAGATAAGCCTAGAGGAAGCGGTGGACAAGCTCAAGCAGAACACCCGCCGTTTCGCCAAACGGCAACTGACTTGGTTTCGCAATCGGATGTCCGTGACCTTTTATCAGGTGGGAAATCCAGACTACAAAGTGCAGGTTATGGAAGACATCAGGAAATTTTTGGACAAATAACTGGCTCACCAAGTCTTAGTAAGGATATGAAATGATAGAAACAGAGAAAAAAATAGAGCGTGTCTTTTTGGTCGGTGTGGAACTACCAGACACGGAGAATTTTGACCTATCCATGGAGGAACTGCAAAGTCTGGCTAAGACGGCTGGAGCTGAGGTAGTCGGCTCCTATAGCCAAAAGCGGGAAAAGTATGACAGCAAGACCTTTGTCGGTTCTGGTAAGTTAGAAGAAATCCGACAGATGGTTGATGCCGAAGAGATTTCAACCGTCATCGTCAATAACCGTCTGACACCTCGCCAGAATGTCAATTTAGAGGAAAGTTTAGGAGTCAAGGTCATTGACCGTATGCAGCTGATTTTGGATATTTTTGCCATGAGGGCTAGGAGTCATGAGGGCAAGCTGCAGGTGCATCTGGCCCAGCTCAAGTACCTGCTGCCTCGCTTGGTTGGCCAGGGCATTATGCTTAGCCGTCAGGCAGGTGGCATTGGCTCTCGCGGACCTGGTGAAAGCCAGCTGGAGCTCAATCGACGCAGTGTACGCAATCAGATTCATGATATTGAGCGCCAGCTCAAGGCGGTTGAGAAAAATCGGGCAACCGTTCGTGAAAAGCGGCTAGAGTCCAGCATTTTCAAAATCGGTCTTATCGGTTATACCAATGCTGGAAAATCTACAATCATGAACTGCTTGACCAGTAAGAGCCAGTACGAGGCTGACGAACTCTTTGCGACGCTAGACGCCACGACCAAGAACATCAATCTCAGTGGTCAGCTCAATGTCACTCTGACGGACACAGTTGGCTTCATTCAGGATTTGCCGACGGAGCTGGTATCTAGTTTTAAATCCACGCTGGAAGAGAGTAAAAATGTTGATTTGTTGGTTCATGTCATTGATGCCAGCGAACCTCATCATGAGGAGCATGAAAAAACAGTCATCGACATCATGAAAGAGCTGGATATGCTGGATATTCCCCGGCTGACTCTCTATAACAAAGCGGACAAGGCTGAGGATTTCACTCCGACCCTGACTCCTTATTCTTTGATTTCGGCTAAGGCGGACAATAGCAGAGCTCTTTTGCAGCAAGTCCTGCTGGAGCGGATGAAAGAGCTATTCTTGCCTTTTACCATCAAGGTAGCTCCGGCTAAAGCTTACAAGATTCATGATTTAGAGAAAGTCGCGATTATGGGGAATCGAGAATACATAGACGATGTCGAAACCATTTCAGGCTGGATTGCCGAGAAAAACAAATGGAAGCTGGAAGAATTTTATGACTGATTATATTGACTTGGCCCTCAAATGCGGCGGTTTTACAAGCCTAGACAGGGTCTACTTAGAGCAAGTCTTAGCTGGCCTGACGGAAGAGCAGAAGAGAAGTTTTATCACTCCTCCGCCTAGCGTTATCAATGCTTACTTTGCTGAGCTTTATCAAAAGAAAAGTCCGGAAGCTGCGACAGCCTATTTTCTAGAAATTACGCAAGCGCTGGACTTATGGAATGCGGAGCCTAGCTTTGTAGAAAGCAAGCCTTTTGTCCGGCTCAATCTTTCTGGCAAGGCCTATGGATTTTGCTATGAGAGTGAGGAAGTCGGCTTGGTCTTCCCTGAAAACCCAGAGCCGGTAACAGCTGACTTGCTCTTTGAAATCGCGCAAGTCTTTCCACAGTATTTGGTCTACGAAGAAGCTGGGAGAATAAAAATGGCACCTCTCAAAGCTGACTCTCAAGTCGTGGAAAGTCAGGCTCTGACTGCTTTGACCGATTGGCAGCAGCTGGCGGATGGCAGCCAGAGAGTTCTGGGCTACAATCAAGATGAAGTCAGTCAGCTAGCTCAGTCCTATGCTGGCAAAAAGTATTATCACTCGCAGAATCGCTCTGCCATGATTTATATCATTTAGAAAGAAAAATATGCAATTACAATTTTTAGGAACCGGAGCCGGTCAGCCGTCCAAGGCTCGCAATGTTTCCAGTCTTGTCCTCAAGCTTTTGGAGGAAATCAATGAAGTCTGGATGTTTGATTGCGGCGAAGGTACCCAGAATCAAATCTTGGAAACCACCATCAAACCTCGTAAGATTTCAAAGATTTTCATTACGCACCTGCACGGTGATCACATTTTCGGTTTGCCTGGTTTCCTCTCTAGCCGAGCTTTTCAGGCCAATGAAGAGCAGACGGATTTGGAAATTTATGGGCCAGTCGGTATTAAAAGCTTTGTGATGACAAGCTTGCGCGTGTCTGGTTCTCGCCTGCCTTATCGGATTGATTTTCATGAGTTTGATGAAAACAGTCTGGGTAAGATTTTGGAGACGGACAAGTTCACTGTCTATGCGGATAAGCTAGACCACACGATTTTCTGTGTGGGTTATCGGGTGATGCAGAAAGATTTGGAAGGAACGCTGGATGCCGATAAGCTGCGCGAGGCGGGTGTTCCCTTTGGTCCTCTCTTTGGAAAAGTCAAAAATGGTCAGGACATCGTCCTAGAAGACGGCAGGAAGATTATTGCGGCTGATTATATCTCAGCTCCTCGCCCGGGTAAAACTATTACCATTTTGGGTGATACCAGAAAGACCGACTCAAGTGTTCGCTTGGCTGTGGCTGCGGATGTTCTGGTTCATGAAGCGACCTATGGCAAGGGAGATGAAAAGATGGCTCGCAAGCATGGCCATTCGACCAATATGCAGGCTGCGGAAGTGGCTAAGGAAGCCGGTGTCAAACGCCTCCTGCTCAATCATGTCAGCGCACGTTTCTTATCGAAAGACATTAGCCAAATGCGCCGCGATGCAAGTAGCGTCTTTGACAATGTCCATGTGGTCAAGGACTTGGAAGAAGTTGAGTTATAGTTTTCCAATTTAGGACAGTTTTGTTGAGAGGAAAATAAGATGGCAGTTGAAAATCGTTTATTCGATAAAGCTGATTGGTATTTTGAGGATGCATTAACCAACTATCTTTATAGTTACAACTCAAAAAACGAAGAATTGACAAAAGATGATTACCGAGAGATTCATCGTTGGGCTGCGAATCATATTGGCTTCTTCGTGACTTGGCTAATCCAGCATGACGCAAAGGAAATGATGTCTCCTGATGAAGAGACATCACTCCAAAGTGTCAAAGACGAGCAAACTTTGGGAGTGGATTATCTTTTAAACTGGTGCGATGGCAAATTGGGAACAATGGATGTCAAAAAGGATTTTCAGGCTTTTGTGAACGACTATTATGAACATCAGTATATGAAGGACTATTCTGAATTTGTAGTCAATGACTTGTACGACCTACCTTTGGAATTTTTAGGTAGCTGGGAGGATTATCATCTTTTTGCTCCAGTCATTGATCAAGCTTATGCTGACTATTTAGCTGGAAAAAGATTTCATTGATATTAACAACATGAAAGGCAGAACAATGCGTACCATCATTATTACAGGAGCTAGCGGTGGGTTGGCTCAGGAAATGGTTAAGCTCTTGCCCGACGACCGACTGATTTTGATTGGTCGGAGCAAGGCTAAGCTGGAAAAACTATATGGAGAAAGGGAAAATCTTGACCTAGTGGAGCTGGATATCGCAGATAGCTCAGCTTTGGAAAGTTTTGCTGAGCGGATTGACAGCCAATACAGCCGAGTCGATGTTCTAGTCAATAATGCTGGCTATGGGATTTTTGAAGAATTTGACAAAATCAGCTCAAGCGATATCGAGGCTATGTTTGAGGTCAACACCTTTGCCCTGATGAACCTGTCCCGTATCTTTGGAGCTCGCATGAAGCAGGCAGGTCAAGGACATATCGTCAATATCGTTAGTATGGCCGGCCTCATTGCAAGTAGCAAGTCAAGTCTTTACTCAGCGACCAAGTTTGCTGCTATTGGTTTTTCAAATGCTCTGCGTTTGGAACTCCTGCCTTTTGGGGTCTATGTCACGACGGTAAATCCCGGTCCTATCAAAACAGCCTTTTTCGATCAGGCAGATCCTGACGGTTCCTATGTGAAAGCAGTGGATAAATATATGCTTGAGCCAGACTTTGTAGCAGGCAAAATTGTCAGCTCCTTTGGTAAAAAGAAGCGGGAAATCAACCTGCCTGGTATTCTCAATCTAGCCCACAAGCTTTATACCCTTTTTCCAAGAATGGCCGACAAGATGGCAGCCAATATGTTTAACTATAAGTGAGGTTTCATGACAGCTAATCTACAAGCCTACAAGGCTCATCTGCAAGCACCTTGGGGCAAACTGCAGTATGATATTGTTTTTGCCTTTCTTAAATCGCTGAAGGGACAGAAAATTCTTGATTTCGGTAGCGGTTTTGGGATTGTGGCTGATTTTCTAGCGGAAAAGAACCAAGTGACCGCCATCGAGCCGAACTCAGAAATGATTGCCGAGCGCAAGCAGGACTTTTCCTATGAACAATTGCAAGGTAGCCTAGAAGTTCTGCAAACATTGCCAGACCAGTCTTTTGATGTCATCGTCTGTCATAATGTCTTAGAGTATGTGTCAGAACCGACCCTCTATTTGACAGAATTTTCTCGCCTCTTAAAAAAGGACGGCAAAATTTCTCTGGTCAAGCATCACGAGGTTGGGCGGATTATGCATACGGTGGTTTTTGAAAATGATCTAGAAAAGGCTCAGCAGCTTTTAGCGGGTCAGGAATATCAAACCCACAGCATGGGAGCTGCTAAGGTCTATCAGGTTTCGGAAGTGATTTCAGGTCTGCCTTTAGAAGTTGAGGATTATCAGGGAGTACGAATTTTTTACGGGCTGCAATCCAATGACTATAAAACGGCCCCTGACTGGGCTGAAAAGATGCTTGAAATGGAGCTGGCTGTCTGCAATCAATCACCTTATCGAGACATCGCTGCCTTTCAGCATGTTTGGCTGAGCAAGCACTAAATCTATTTATTAAACATAATCTTCCTAGGGAGAATATTTATGGCAGAAAGAAATGTCAGAGAGACGGAGCAGTCGGTCAACTACGCCATGCTCAGTTTGTTTCAGTACATGGCTTCAATTTTGGTAATCTTGGTGCATTGCCAGAGGCTTTTTGAGAATGAAATCCTGCATTTTACTCAGAAAAGTATGTTTGGTCGTATGGCAGTGCCCTTTTTCCTGATTTCATCAGCTTTTATGGTTAAATCTAGCTTGGCTAAGAAGCAGGAAATGAAGCTGTATATTAAGCGTGTTTTGAAGCAGTATCTTTTGTGGAGCGGGATTTATGTTCCTTATGCCTTGGCGTATTTTTGGACCCTGCCAGTTCAGAAGCATTATGCTCCTTTGGCCTTGTTGGCTGGGCTTTTGTATATCGGCTTATGTTATCAACTTTGGTACATTCCCGCCTTTCTCTTGGGCCTTTTACTTGTCCACTATGTTTATAGAAAATGGGATGCTAGAAAGACGGGGATTTTTTTACTCCTGCTTTATGTAATAGGCTCGATCGAGACATACTACGCTTATTTTTCAAATAGCTGGCTTACCCAGTCATTTGATGCCTATGCTAAAATTTTCTTCACCACCCGAAACGGCTTTTTTTATACTCCCATTTTTATTTACTTGGGCTATCTTCTTTATGATTATCGTCAGTCTAGCATTTTCAGAAAAGATTATGGGAAAAAGCTATTCTTGTCTGGCCTTCTTTTGCTGCTAGATGGGTGGATTGTCTTTATTCACCAAGGGATTGACAAAAACTTCTTTTTGGCTTTGCCCCTCTTTGCTTTATTTCTGGTGAATTGGATTTTGCGTACAAGAATTGGTCAAAACTGGCAGCTATATCACCTCAAAGAATTGAGTGTTTTATACTTCTTTTTGCATCCAATTTTTATAGAATCCTCTTTCTATCTGCTCCAAAAGACTGATTTTGCTAAGTGGCAGCAGGGAAGGATTGTCTTTTTGCTAACCTTGCTCTTGACTCATCTAAGCGCAGAAGTCATTTTATTGGCTCGGAAGCGTTTATTCTTAAAGCAAAGACTTACAAAGGGAACAGGATAGCGAAAGAAAGCTAGTAAGTCGGATCTGCTGATTGGAGAAGTTCTAGCTGGTAAGAGAAAATCCAGAAAAGTTGCCCTTGCTCAAATTTTAATCGAGTGAGGAAGTAAAACATAAAGTGATGGAACAGAAGAAATATTCCGTGTCTTTTTCTTCTGTTCTGTCGCTTTTTCATGTTATAATATTCAGACAAGATTGAACGGAGAAAGTGTTTCACTTATCATGATTAGCTCAAAATATGACTGGCAGTTTGCCACTAATTTTACAGATGAAAAATTTTTAAAAAAGGCTAAGAAAGCTGGGCTAGAACCCGCAGCTGCCAGTCTTCTTTATCAAAGAGGTGTGCAGACTGAAGAGGCCTTACAGAAATTTTTGGAGCCTAGTTTAGACCAGCTTCACGACCCTTATGATCTGCATGATATGGAGCGGGCAGTGGAGCGCATTCGTGCAGCGATTGAGAATTATGAGCAGATTCTGATCTATGGTGATTATGATGCGGACGGCATGACCTCGGCATCGATTATCAAGGAAGCCTTGGAGCAGCTGGGGGCTGAGTGTCAGGTCTATCTGCCCAATCGCTTTACGGACGGCTATGGTCCTAATAGCAGTGTTTACAAGTATTTTATTGAAAATCAAGGCATCTCGCTCATTATTACAGTAGATAATGGAGTGGCTGGCCTTGAAGCTATCGAGCTGGCTCAGTCTCTGGGCGTGGATGTCATCGTGACGGATCACCATTCCATGCCTGAGGAGCTGCCAAATGCCTATGCGATTGTCCATCCGGAACATAGCGGAGCGGATTACCCTTTCAAGCATCTGGCTGGCTGTGGGGTGGCTTTTAAGCTGGCAACAGCCTTGTTGGAAGAAGTACAAGTCGAACTTTTGGACTTAGTTGCCATTGGTACCATTGCCGATATGGTCAGTCTGACGGGGGAAAATCGGATCTTAGTAAAATACGGCCTTTCCGTCCTCAAAAATACCCAGCGAGTAGGACTTCAGGAACTCTTCAAAATCGCTGGCATTCAGCCAGACGAACTGGATGAAGAAACGGTTGGTTTCCAGCTTGCCCCCCGACTCAATGCACTGGGACGGCTGGATGATCCAAATCCAGCAGTTGAGCTTTTGACAGGCTTTGACGATGAAGAAGCTCGTGACATTGCTCTTATGATCAACCAGAAAAATGATGAGCGCAAGGAAATTGTTCAGCAGATTTATGAAGAGGCACAAACCATGCTGGACCCTAAGAGACCAGTGCAAGTGCTGGCTAAGGAAGGATGGAATCCTGGAGTGCTAGGGATTGTCGCTGGGCGCTTGCTGGAAGAGCTGCACCAGCCAGTCATAGTACTTAATATTGAGGATGGCATTGCTAAGGGCAGCGCCCGCAGTATTGAAGCGGTCAATATTTTTGAGGCCTTGGACAGTCACCGCGACCTCTTTCTAGCCTTTGGCGGCCATGCTGGAGCGGCTGGAATGACTCTTGAAGCAGACAAACTAGCAGAGCTATCTGATATCCTGACAGCCTATATCTTAGACAATAATTTGGATTTGACTGACAAAACAACTCTCTATTTAGACGAGGAGTTGCACCTGCCAGAACTGACCTTGGATACACTCAAAAGCTTCGAAAAACTGGCGCCTTTTGGCATGGACAATAAGAAGCCACTCTTTTACCTCAAGGACTTTAAAGTGGATAATGCTCGGACTATGGGGGCTGGCAATAGCCATCTCAAGCTGAAAATTTCTCAGGAAGCTGCATCTTTTGAAGTAGTAGCTTTTGGGCAAGGAAACCTGGCGACAGAGTTTGCCCAGACCAAGAATCTAGAGCTAGCTGTCAGCCTCTCTGTCAATAAATGGAACGGCCAGACCAGTCTCCAGCTCATGCTGGTAGATGCTCGTGTGGACGGCGTACAGCTTTTCAATATCCGCAGCAAAAATGCGACACTGCCTGACAAAGTTCCAGTCTTGCGTTTCACAGAGGAGTTGCCAGATTTGACAAATAGCAGAGCAGTTGTGGTTTATGACCTGCCCGATGACTTGCAGGATTTGAAGAAGATTCTTCAGTCTCAGGATTTCGAAGCGATTTACTTTAAGAATGAGATTGCCAAACCTTACTATCTGACCGGTTATGGTACTCGTGAGCAATTTGCTAAACTCTACAAGACCATCTACCAGTTCCCTGAGTTTGATGTTCGCTATAAACTTAAAGAGTTGGCGGCTTACCTGAAAATCGACCCGATTCTCTTGGTCAAAATGATTCAGATTTTTGAAGAGCTGGGCTTTGTCAGCATCACCGAAGGCGTCATGACGGTTAATAAGGAAGCTGAAAAGAAAGAAATTGACAGTAGTCATATTTACCAAGACCTCAAGCACCTGGTCAAAGAGCAAGAACTCATGGCTCTGGGCACTGTGCAGGAGATTTACGACTATCTCATGGATTGCTAGGGAAAAGGCTTTCTTGTTTTACAAATCTTTCATATCTAAAAAAATTTGAAAGACTGATAGAGCCTTTTTAAATAAAACATGGTATAATAGAGAGTAAAAAATTTTTTGAAAGAAAGAACATTATGAATTTAAAAGATTATATTGCAACCATTGAAAACTACCCAACGGAAGGTATTCTCTTCCGCGATATTAGCCCTTTGATGGCTGATGGAAATGCCTATAGCTACGCTGTACGTGAAATTGTACAGTATGCGACTGACAAGCAAATCGACATGATCGTCGGTCCAGAAGCGCGTGGCTTTATCGTAGGCTGTCCAGTTGCCTTTGAGTTGGGAATTGGCTTTGCCCCTGTTCGTAAGCCAGGTAAACTTCCTCGTGAAGTTATCTCAGCCGACTATGAAAAAGAGTATGGCGTAGATACTCTAACTATGCATGCGGATGCAATCAAACCTGGTCAACGCGTTCTGATTGTCGATGACCTTCTTGCAACTGGTGGAACAGTTAAGGCAACCATTGAAATGATTGAGCGCCTTGGCGGTGTTGTTGCTGGTTGTGCCTTCCTCATCGAGTTGGATGAGCTCAAAGGTCGTGAAGCAATTGGCGATTATGACTACAAGGTATTGATGCACTACTAAAGATATAGCTTATTACTATATCTAGTTAGAGAAAAAGTATAATTGAAAACTATATCTCCTTTGAGTATAATGAGTATATTAAACAAAAGGAGGTATTTTCATGCCTATCAAGATTGATAAGAAGCTTCCAGCAGTTGAAATTTTAAGCTCTGAGAATATCTTTGTCATGGATGATGACCGGGCAGACCACCAAGATATTCGCCCTCTGAATATTTTGGTACTCAATCTCATGCCCCAGAAAATGGTGACGGAAACTCAGATTTTGCGTCATTTGGCCAACACGCCCTTGCAGCTGACCATTGAGTTTCTTTATATGACTTCTCATACATCGAAGACCAGCCAAGCGGAGCACATGCAGACCTTTTACAAGACTTTTGATGAGGTCAAACATCGTTTCTTTGATGGCTTGATTATCACAGGAGCGCCAGTAGAGCATCTGCCTTTTGAGGCGGTGGACTATTGGGAGGAATTCCAGCAGGTGATTGAATGGTCCAAGACTCATGTCTTTTCGACTCTGCATATCTGCTGGGGGGCTCAAGCTGGTCTTTATGCCCGCTATGGCGTGGATAAGCACCAGATGGAAGAGAAACTCTCAGGTGTCTACGAGCAGTCGGCTCCAAGTAATAATCTGCTTTTTAGAGGCTTTGATGATGAATTTATCACGCCTCATTCAAGGCATACAGAGGTGCTGAAGGAAGACATTCTGAATCTGACCAATCTAGAAATTCTCTCTGAGGGAGAAAAGACTGGCTTGTCTGTTTTGGCGAGCCGAGACTTGCGAGAGGTGTATAGCTTTGGTCACATGGAATACGACCGTGATACCCTTGCCAAGGAGTATTTCCGTGACTTGGAAGCGGGCAAGGATCCTCATATTCCTGAGAATTACTTCAAGAATGATGATGTGAATGCGACACCTTGTCTGCGCTGGAGTTTGGCGGCAGCTCTCTTTTTCAGTAATTGGGTCAATTATGCAGTCTATCAAGAAACACCGTTTGATTGGCAAAGTCCAGAGAATGATGCATCCTTCTTTGCTTATTTATAAAGAGGTACTATGACTTATTTAGCAGCTTACAAAAATGGCAACTTGGTTCTTCCAAGTGCCCTCTTTTTGCATTTTAAAGACATTTTTGATTCCAGTGATGATTTTTTGGTCTGGCAGTTTTTCTATTTGCAGAATACCACCTCATTGGAGGAATTTGCGCCCAGTCAGATTGCGGAGCATATTGGCAAGACCTTGTCCGAGGTCAATCGTTCCATGTCCCATCTGACAGAAAAAGGCTTGCTCCAGTACAGAACCATTGAACTGAATGGGGAAATTGAAGCGATTTTTGATGCTTCACCAGCCTTAGAAAAGCTAGATGAGCTTTTGGAGACTTCTGATCCTACTGGGTCAAGGCCAGTGTCGGATGGTAACCTTCTTAAGGAACTGGTTGAAACCTTCCAGCAAGAATTGGGCCGTCTTTTGACTCCCTTTGAAATTGAGGATTTGACCAAGACCATTAAGGACGATCAAACCAATCCAGATTTGGTCAAGGCTGCCTTACGCGAAGCGGTTTTCAATGGCAAGCCTAATTGGAAATATATCCAGGCAATCTTGCGTAATTGGCGGCGGGAAGGTATTACAACCCAAGCTCAAGTAGAAGCCAAACGGGCGGAGCGTGAAGCAAGTAATCCACAGAATGTAACGGTTTCGGATGATTTCCTCAATGCCATGAATTTGTGGAAGGACTGAATTTACTAGATTAACAGTGGCCTGTTAGATACGACAGGCCCTTGATTTTATAAAAAAAAGGAGAAAAGTATGACCTATCAATTACCAAAAGTCTGGTCCGCTGCGGACAGCGACCAAGGAAAATTTTCAGGTATCAATCAGCCTACTGCGGGCGCGCGTTTTGAACAAAAGCTTCCTGTCGGTAAAGAGCCCTTTCAGCTTTATTCACTTGGTACTCCAAACGGGGTCAAGGTGACGATTATGCTGGAGGAACTACTGGCAGCAGGTGTGACAGAGGCGGCCTATGACCTCTATAAGATCAGCATCATGGATGGCGACCAGTTTGGCTCAGATTTTGTGAAAATCAATCCCAACTCCAAGATTCCGGCCTTGTTGGATCAGTCAGGTTATAAGCCGATTCGCGTCTTTGAATCAGCAAATATCCTGCTTTATCTGGCAGAGAAGTTTGGAAAGCTGATTCCGTCAGATTTGGCTGGTCGGACGGAGGTGCTCAACTGGCTCTTCTGGCAGACAGGCGCGGCGCCTTTCTTGGGAGGCGGATTTGGTCATTTCTTTAACTATGCACCAGAAAAGCTAGAATATCCTATTAACCGCTTTACGATGGAAGCCAAGCGGCAGCTGGATTTGTTAGACAAAGAATTGGCCAAGAAAGCTTATATCGCTGGAGATGACTATAGCATAGCAGATATTGCTATCTGGTCTTGGTATGGTCAGTTAGTGCAAGATAAGATCTATACTGGAGCAGCGGAGTTCTTGGATGTTGCATCTTACAAACATCTAGTTGCCTGGGCGGAGAAGATTGCGGCCCGTCCGGCAGTCCAGCGTGGTTTAGCTGCCGAGTATCAAGAAATCAAATAAAAAGTGACAAGTGGCGAGACAGAATCAGTTTATTAACAGGCTGATTTTTGTTCCGCTGCTTTTTTTATACCCTTAAAAATGATATACTGAGTAGAAGAATGTTTAGAAAAGAGTAAGCAATGCAAAAAAAGACGATTTCTCAACGCTTGGAGCGAGTAGCTGCTTTTGTGCCAGATGGGGCAAAGTTGCTGGATGTTGGGAGCGATCACGCCTATCTGCCTATTTACCTGATTCAGCAGGGACGGATTGAGAAGGCTCTGGCCGGTGAAGTGGTAGAGGGGCCTTTTCAGTCTGCCCAGAAAAATGTGGCAGAGCATGGGCTGACGGAGCAGATTGAGGTTCGCCTGGCCAATGGTCTAGCGGCTTTTGAAGTGGAAGATCAGATTGACACCATCGTCATCGCTGGCATGGGTGGTCGCTTGATTTCAGAGATTTTGGAAAATGGCAGAGCTAAGCTTGGATCTATTTCCCGCTTGGTTCTGCAGCCCAATAACCGAGAGGATGAGCTCCGCAGCTGGCTGGTATCTAACGGTTTTCGTTTGTTGGCTGAGGATATCTTAGAAGACGCTGGTAAGTTTTACGAAATCCTAGTGGCAGAAGCAGGCCAGCAAACTTTGACAGAGCAAGAAAAGCGCTTTGGGCCTTTTCTGATGAAGCAACAGTCACCTGCTTTTCAGTTAAGATGGCAGAGAGAACTGAAGAAATTCGAAGAAGCTTTAGCTCATATCCCAGAAAAGAATCAGCTAGAACGCTCTGCTATGTCCCAAAAAATCGAAAGTATCAAGGAGGTACTCCATGTTAGCAAGTGAAATCATCGCCCGTTATGAAGCCTATTGCCCGCAAGAACTGTCCATGGAGGGCGACATTTCAGGCCTGCAAATCGGGACCTTGGATAAAGAAGTAGCCAAGGTTCTAGTGGCGCTGGATATTCGTGAGCAGACAGTGGCGGAGGCTATTGAGGCAGGTGCTGGACTGATTATCGTTAAGCATGCGCCTATCTTTCGCCCGCTTAAGGACCTAGTGGCGGATAAGGCGCAAAATCAGATGATTCTAGACCTCATCAAGCATGATATTGCTGTTTATGTTAGCCATACCAATATTGATGTTGTGGAGGACGGGCTTAACGACTGGTTCTGCCAACTTCTTGAGATTGAGGAGACAAGTTTTCTCAGTCAGACGGAGCCAGATCACGGTATTGGCCGCGTGGGGAGGATTGCTCCTCAGACCTTTGGGGAATTTGCAGCTAAGGTTAAGGCAAGTTTTGGACTAGATAGTTTGCGTATGGTTATTTATGAAGAAGCGGATCTCGAACGCGTGATTGAGCGTGTGGCTATCTGTGGCGGCAGCGGTCAATCCTTCTATCCAGAGGCTATTGCCAAGGGAGCGCAGGTCTACATAACTGGTGATATTTACTATCACACTGCTCAGGAAATGCTGACAGAAGGGCTTTTGGCGTTGGATCCTGGACACCATATCGAGGTTCTTTTTACGGAAAAATTGAAAGAAAAGCTTGATACTTGGAAGGCAGAAGAAGGATGGGAGATTGAGATTCTGGCTAGTCAGGCTTGGACCAATCCTTTCCGACATATTTGAGAGGGAGCGATATGAAAAAAGTAGCAGTGATTGGAGCTGGGATTGTCGGCTCAACAGCGGCCTACTATCTGTCCAAATTCCCAGATGTGGAAGTGACTATCTTTGATGACGGCAAGGGGCAGGCAACCAAGGCAGCCGCTGGCATTATCAGTCCTTGGTTTTCCAAGCGTCGCAATAAGGCTTGGTATAGGATGGCGCGTCTGGGAGCTGATTTTTATCAGCACTTGATTGAGGATTTGAAAGCGGCTGGAATCCAGACAGACTTTTACCAACAGACAGGTGTTTATCTGCTGAAAAAGGATGAGAGCAAGCTGCAGGAGCTTTATGATTTGGCTGCTAATCGTCGGGAAGAGTCGCCGCTGATTGGGGAGTTGAGTCTTCTCAGCCGTCAGGAAACCCAGGAGAAATTTACAGACTTGCAAGGCTTTGAGCGGCTTCTCTATGCTTCCGGTGGTGCCCGTGTGGAGGGAGCACTCTTGACGGAAACGCTTCTGAAAGCCAGCAAGGCAGAGCTGGTTGAGAAAAAGGTAAGCTTGACAGTAGAAGGAGAGCAACTTCTGGTGGATGGTTGTAACTTTGATTGTGTTGTCTTGGCTGTGGGAGCTTGGCTGGGAGAAATCTTGCAGCCGCTGGGCTATGAGACAGATGTTCGGCCGCAAAAGGGACAGCTACGTGATTTTAGGCTGGCTGAGCAGACAGATGACTACCCTGTTGTTATGCCTGAGGGCGAGCTGGATATCATTCCCTTTTTGGCGGGCAAGGTCAGCGTTGGTGCCAGCCATGAAAATGATCAGGGCTTTGACTTGACGGTAGATAAGACAGTGCTGGATCAGATGCAGCAAGAAGCGGAAACTTATTTGCCAAGGCTGTCTAAAGCAGAGATTCTAGGCGAGCGCGTGGGAACGCGGGCATATACCAGCGACTTTTCTCCTTTCTTTGGCGCTGTGCCAGACTTGCCGCATGTTTACGCTGCCAGTGGATTAGGCTCTTCTGGTCTGACAACTGGTCCACTCATCGGACGCCAATTGGCTCAGATGGCTTTGGAAGAAGCGGGGCTGCTAGATCCAGCAGACTATCCTATTGAACGGTATGTGGAGAAGAAGATACTTAAGGAGAATAAATGTTTTTAATATTCCTCGTTTTACTTTTACTAGTAATATCAATCTCAATCTCAATCTCACTTATTCTACTTACTAGACACAAAAGTCGTTCTCAACATCCTCTTATTGCTCAAAATAATGGAAGAAATCAGGAACTAGCAAAGAATACAAAAAAGAAAATAGGTTTTGGTGTTTTGGGCTGTTTCCTATCTAGTATGGTGATCGTTTTTCTCATGGCTCTTGTCTCTACGTTTCTGAGTTCCATAGATATGTGGGGAATTTTTGTACGAGTGCCGAAATATGAAATGGTACGGGCTGTTCAGCGCTCTTATGAGAAGAGTGGTTTTGAAGGAACGGTCAGAGTTATAGATGCGAATAAAAACTATACCTCTTTTGCTGGTTATTTAATCAGTGCTGAGTATTCTGAGGAAATTGAGGGGAAAACGGTTAAGATCGGTGACCGAATTGAGTACTACACCTCTCGGGATGAGAAATATGGAAAAACGGATATTGACCTACAACTTGAAAAGGGAGACGCAATTTATCAAGTTTTTCCTAGTATCGCTTATACGGGACTAGAGCTGAGTCCGGGGTATAGTGAAACTTTAGAAACTGTAAAAGATAGCTTCACAAGAGCGAATGAGAAGAAACTATATCTAGAATCCCTTGATTTTATGATAGATAAGGATGCGCCAAATATTGATGCATACGAGGCTCTTATAAAAAAGAATCGGAAAGAAGGCCGGCCTTTGCAGGGCTTGTATCCAATCCCTATTTCTGACATGTTGGAAAAAGAGGCTCTTGCCATTGAAATGAAGGTAATTTTGAACGTGGAGCAAGACGATGGATCTATCATTGGTATTGGCCAAGACCAGAAGAATGATGATAAAATCAAGCAGATTTTACAAGAGCAGCTAGATTTAACGAAGCTACCAAATGCACGTTATCTTATGATCATTAGTGTCGGTAAACATAGCAAATATTCTGGATTTGGTAAATACGAAGTCATTGTTCAAAATCATCAGATCGTTCGATTTTCTATCCAAAATGAACAATATTAAGTTAGAATAATCTTTTTGGGAGCTTGCTTTTAATTACAGCTTGTTGTTGTATAAGCACCATGAACGCGGTTTTCCTAGAGTTACTAGTTCCATGTGGAGAAGGTTTGATATGACAGAAACTATTTTGAATTGGGTCAATATTTGTGTAAAAAGAGATGATGAAATCCTACTGCTCAATCGCCAGCATGATAACTTTAAAGGGTGGATACAACCAGGTGGGAAGGTGGAGTTTCCAGAATCTTTTTTTGAAGCTGCAAGGCGCGAATTAAAAGAAGAAACGGGACTGACTGCTCTAAACTTGGAATTGAAGGGAATTTCAGGCTTCACTAATCCGAGTAAAAAAGAACGGTATGTGTATTACGATTTTCTTTGTGCTGCCTTTGAGGGGCAAGTTAGGGGAAACGATCATGAAGGGGAGCCCAAATGGTGGAAGATTTCGGAACTTGACCAAATAGATATGCAGAACGACATACGTGAACGTTTGCCTCTCTACTGGAGGAAAGGCTCTTTCGAGCGGATTCATTACTGGAATGAGGAAAAACACTGTATCGGGGAAACCAAGACGATTCTGTATGATTGATTTCAGAGAATAAGGAGAAGTTATGGACTGGTTACGATCGCAGCCTGTGGTTATGCAGGCGTTCTTGGCTGGGCTTTTTACATGGGGTTGCACTATTATTTAAAGAGAGTGAAAAGGATGACATCCGCTTTCAAAAATGGTAAAATAAAGGGAATACATTAAGAGAGGAAACTCATATGAAAGGTATTATTCTTGCAGGTGGTTCTGGTACTCGTTTGTACCCATTGACCCGCGCTGCGTCAAAACAGCTCATGCCGGTTTATGACAAACCCATGATTTATTATCCATTGTCAACTCTTATGCTGGCTGGTATCAAGGACATCTTGATTATCTCCACTCCGACGGATCTGCCTCGTTTTGAGGATTTGCTGGGTGATGGCTCTGAATTTGGCATCAAGCTCTCTTATGCTGAGCAGCCAAGTCCTGACGGACTGGCACAAGCCTTTATCATTGGGGCTGATTTTATTGAAGATGACAATGTAGCGCTGATTCTTGGGGATAATATTTACCATGGACCTGGTTTGAGTAAAATGCTCCAAAATGCTGCTGCTAAGGAAAAAGGAGCAACTGTCTTTGGTTACCATGTCAAGGATCCAGAACGCTTTGGTGTCGTAGAATTTGATGAAGATATGAATGCTATCTCCATCGAAGAAAAACCAGAACAGCCGCGCTCTAACTATGCAGTGACAGGACTCTATTTCTACGATAACGATGTTGTAGAAATTGCCAAGAACATCAAGCCAAGTCCTCGCGGAGAATTAGAAATTACAGATGTTAACAAGGCTTACTTGGATCGTGGTGACTTGTCTGTTGAGCTCATGGGACGTGGTTTTGCTTGGTTGGATACAGGAACTCATGAAAGTCTCTTGGAGGCAGCACAATATATTGAAACGGTTCAGCGTATGCAGAACGTGCAAGTGGCAAATCTGGAAGAAATTGCCTATCGTATGGGCTATATCACTAAAGAGCAAGTGCACGAATTGGCACAGCCATTGAAAAAGAATGAATACGGCCACTATCTTTTGCGCTTGATTGGAGAAGAATAAGAAGATGACGGAACAATTTTTTGATAAGGAATTAACAGCGCGTGAGGTTCCCGGAATTCCTGGAATGCTGGAGTTTGATATCCCTGTTCGTGGGGACAATCGAGGCTGGTTTAAGGAAAATTTTCAAAAGGAAAAAATGCTGCCGCTAGGCTTCCCTGAAAGCTTCTTTGCAGAAGGAAAACTGCAAAATAATGTCAGCTTTTCTCGTAAAAATGTCCTGCGTGGGCTTCACGCTGAGCCTTGGGACAAATATATCTCTGTTGCAGATGACGGCAAAGTGCTGGGTTCTTGGGTAGACCTGCGTGAAGGTGAGACCTTTGGCAATACCTACCAGACAGTGATCGATGCCAGCAAGGGGATTTTTGTGCCACGTGGCGTAGCCAACGGCTTCCAAGTCCTTTCTGACACGGTTTCCTATAGCTATCTGGTGAATGACTATTGGGCTTTGGAACTCAAACCTAAGTATGCCTTTGTCAACTATGCAGACCCAGCTTTAGGCATCCAGTGGGAAAATCTAGAAGCAGCAGAAGTCTCAGAAGCAGACAAGAACCATCCATTACTCAAGGATGTCAAACCTCTAAGAAAAGAAGATTTGTAAGAAGATTTCTTTTCTGATTCATTAATTGATACTGAAATATATGATTTAGCTCAGCTCTAATCCGAGCGAAGCGAATTAAAGAAATGATTGCCGCTGTGGTGTAAGTCATGTAACAAATTGTTTAGTTTGTTACATGACAGGGGATTTTTGAGACATTAGGCTCAAAAATAAGCAATGAAACTGGAGGTTTGCTTGCGTCCCCACCACTTAAGACAATTATAAAAAAGTTAAGGAATAAAAATGACTGAATACAAAAAAATTATCGTGACAGGTGGAGCTGGTTTTATCGGTTCTAACTTCGTCCACTATGTTTACAATAACTTTCCAGATGTTCATGTGACAGTGCTGGACAAGCTGACTTACGCAGGTAATCGAGCTAATATTGAAGAAATTTTAGGCGACCGCGTTGAGTTAGTTGTTGGAGATATTGCTGATGCAGCCTTGGTAGATAAACTGGCAGCTGAAGCGGATGCTATCGTTCACTATGCGGCAGAAAGCCACAATGACAACTCGCTCAATGACCCGAGTCCATTTATCCATACCAACTTCATCGGAACTTACACACTCTTGGAAGCTGCTCGTAAATACGACATTCGTTTCCACCATGTGTCAACTGACGAAGTCTATGGGGACCTGCCTCTGCGTGAAGATTTACCAGGTCATGGAGAAGGTCCAGGTGAGAAATTTACGGCTGAAACCAAGTACAATCCAAGCTCACCTTACTCATCAACCAAGGCAGCTTCAGACTTGATTGTTAAAGCTTGGGTGCGCTCATTTGGCGTAAAAGCGACGATTTCTAACTGTTCAAACAACTATGGTCCTTACCAGCACATCGAGAAGTTCATTCCGCGCCAGATTACCAATATCCTGAGCGGTATCAAGCCAAAACTCTACGGTGAAGGCAAGAATGTCCGTGACTGGATTCATACTAATGACCATTCATCAGGCGTTTGGACGATTCTGACCAAGGGACAAATCGGTGAAACTTACTTGATTGGTGCTGACGGTGAAAAGAACAACAAGGAAGTGCTGGAGCTGATTCTCAAGGAAATGGGCCAGCCGGCTGATGCTTATGACCATGTGACAGACCGTGCCGGTCACGACCTCCGCTATGCTATTGATGCTAGCAAGCTCCGTGATGAGCTAGGTTGGAAGCCAGAATTCACCAACTTTGAAGCAGGTCTCAAAGAGACCATCAAGTGGTATACCGACAACCAAGACTGGTGGAAATCTGAAAAAGAAGCAGTCGAAGCTAACTATGCTAAGACGCAACAAGTGATTAAGTAAGAATAGAATATTTATGCTAAGCCCTGTTATACAGGCGATATGAGACGAAGAGACTGGGATTATTTGTCCCAGCCTTTTTCATAGGATTGTTAGTCTTTTAATCTCTTTGTTACAGAAAATAATGTAAAAATAGTGTAAAATGAGATAAATCCTTTCTGTGTTTTCAGCTAAGGAGATTTCTCAAAGTAAAGGAAGACAAAAATGAAATTGATCAAAAGATTGGTGGGAATTGTTTTGGTGCTGTTGCTTGCAGCAGTGCTATTTCTGGTTCCTTCTTCTATCAATCCAAATGAACAACTAAAAAATGTTCAAGCTAATACTTCGTGGGAAAGTATGATTGAGCCGACTTTGAACAATGCTAATGCAACAGCTCAGGGAGTCAGCACTGAGGTCTCTCTCAATAGTGTCCAGCTTAATCAGCTTCTCAAGTCTTCGCTGACTGAGTCTGAAAATCAGGAACTATTGAACAGTGCTTACAGTATTGAAGGCAATAAGCTGCGCATCCAGTATCCGGTTAAGCTGTTTTTTATTGATAGTAAGCTAGATCTAGAGGTAGATGTGACGGTGAAGGGGAGTGCCTTATACATCACAATCGATAATGCCAAGCTAGGCATCCTTCCTATCCCTAAATCTTTGGTGACTGGCATGCTGAAGCAGCAACTGCAGACCTCTAATTCGACTATCACGACGGAGGGAGATAGTTTCCTTCTACCTCTGCCGCAGAGTCCATTCAGCATTGACAAGATCAGCTTGCAGAATGGAGTTGCTAAAATCCAGATCAGTATGGGTTATAGCTTCTAAAAAAGAAAACTTCATTTGAGGGACAACCTGTCTTCCGAATCAAATGGAGTTTTTATACTATTATTTGAGAAATGTCATTGAGAGGGAGAAAAGATGCCGATTCCTAATATCCAGCAAGAGGAGCTGATAGCAATTGATGACAATCTGCGTTTGCGGGCCTATGATGGTCAGTTTGAGCTGGCCTTGGACTGGTACCAAGATCCAGATATGATTTATATGATTGACGGCAGTAGAGAGTCCTATCCGCCAAAGAAAGTTCAAAGGATGTATGAGTATCTTGCTAGGCAAGGTGAAGTGTATTTTATTGAGGTATGGGAGCGGGAGCGTTGGTTGCCCATTGGGGATGTGACCTTTTGGAAAGATGATTTGCCGATTGTCATTGGAAATGCTGCCTATCGTGGGAAAGGCATTGGTAAAAGAGTCCTTTCTGCTTTGATTCAGCGCGCACGCAATCTAGGCTATCAGAGAATATCAGTTCAAGAAATTTATGATTTTAATCAGTCCTCGCGCAGTTTGTTTGAGTCGCTTGGTTTCTATCTAACTCTTGCTAGGGAGAAAGGCAGGTCTTATGCACTTGATTTGGCTTTGCCCTTGACGCAGATTCAGCCCAGCCAGTTCTACCTTTCACAGGAAAAGCTGGACAGGATTAGCATTGATTTTTCCAAACAAGATCTTGAACCCTTGCCTGTCAAGCGCATGGATGGAAAAGTTTTCTTTACGGATGGACATAGCAGAGCCTTTAAGGCTTATCAAGCTGGCCTTTCTCATATCCCTATCTATTATGATAGGGACGAGCTTGACTGGGATTTTTATGGCTACTGCGTGCAGGCATGTGAGGAAAGAGGTATCTTTTCAATCGTTGATTTGCAGAACCACATCTTGTCCAAGGAAGCCTATCAGCTTAACTGGCTTGATTGGTGCAAAAGAGAAGTTAGAAAATTTGGCAAAGACTGATGTCAAGGTTGTTTTGCGAATCTTAAAGGAAATTATAAATCCCTTACAATGATGCCAGTCTGAACAAGCGCTCTAGTTTTCGTTCATTCTACAAAATCCATTTAAACTTTTATCTCGAGAAAGCCTTAGTGTCTTTCTTGAGTTTTTTATTCTATTTTTCAAGGGGGCTTTGTCGCTAATTTTATGCTATAATAAATACTATGCAAACTAAACCAACTTCTGCCTATGTGCATATTCCTTTTTGTACTCAGATTTGTTATTACTGCGATTTTTCCAAGGTTTTTATCAAAAATCAGCCGGTAGATAGTTATCTGGAGCATTTGATTGAGGAGTATGATTCTTACGACATCAAAAAGCTTCGTACCCTCTATATCGGTGGTGGGACTCCAACGGCTCTATCGGCGCCTCAGTTGGCTTTTTTGCTGGAAAAGCTGACGGACAAGCTGGACTTGTCTTATCTTGAGGAGCTGACCATTGAAGCCAATCCTGGGGACTTGGATGAGGAGAAGATTGCTGTACTTAAAGACTCGCCTGTCAATCGGGTTTCGCTGGGCGTGCAGACCTTTAACGACCGCATGCTCAAGCAGATTGGCCGCAGTCACTTGGAAAAGGACATCTACGAGAATATTGCCAATCTCAAAAAAGCAGGTTTTGACAATATCTCGATTGACTTGATTTATGCCCTGCCCAAGCAGACTATGGAAGATGTAAAAACCAATGTTGCCAAGGCTATTGCTCTGGATATTCCTCACATGAGTTTGTATAGCTTGATTTTGGAAAATCATACGGTCTTTATGAATCGGATGCGGCGCGGAAAGCTACCTCTGCCCAAGGAAGATTTGGAAGCAGAGATGTTTGAATACATTATAGCTGAGCTGGAAAAAGCAGGTTTTGAGCATTACGAGATTTCCAACTTTTCCAAGCCAGGCTTTGAGAGCCGCCACAATCTCATGTACTGGGATAATGCGGAATATTATGGTATTGGAGCTGGAGCGTCTGGCTATGTCAATGGCGTCCGCTATAAAAACCACGGTCCCATTCGTCATTATCTGCAGGCGGTGGAAGCGGGCAATGCCCGTGTGCAAGAAGAAGTGCTGACGCTGAAAGAAAAGATGGAAGAAGAGATGTTTCTAGGACTGCGCAAGAAGTCAGGTGTTTCTAAAAAGCGCTTCGAGCAAAAATTCGGTCTTTCCTTTGAAGATCAGTACGGTGCTGTTGTGGCTGAGCTGACTGAGCAGGGCTTGCTAGTGCCAGACAAAGACATCGTGCGCATGACTAAGAAGGGCCTCTTTTTGGGCGATACGGTTGCTGAGAAATTTATATTGGAGTAAATCATGGGCTTAACTTATCAAATGAAAATGAAAATTCCCTTTGATATGGCGGATATGAATGGCCATATCAAGCTGCCAGATGTCATCTTGCTGTCCTTGCAGGTGTCAGGCATGCAGTCGATTGAGCTCGGCGTCAGTGACAAGGACATGCTGGATCAGTATAATCTAGTCTGGATTATTACGGACTACGATATTGATGTAACACGACTGCCACGATTTGCAGAGGAAATCACCATTGAGACAGAAGCATTGACTTACAATCGGCTCTTTTGCTACCGGCGCTTCACGATTTTTGATGAGGCGGGTGAAGCCATTATCCAAATGATGGCGACCTTTGTCCTTATGGATAGAGATAGCCGCAAGGTTCACGCTGTCGAGCCTGAAATTGTTGCACCTTACCAGTCTGACTTTTCTAAGAAATTGCTGCGTGGTCCCAAGTATCCAAACTTGGAAAATCCTGTCAGCAAGGACTACCATGTGCGTTTTTACGACTTGGATATGAACGGTCATGTCAACAATAGCAAGTACCTGGACTGGATTTTTGAGGTTATGGGCGCAGATTTCCTTACCCAGCATATTCCTCAGAAAATCAACCTGAAGTATGTCAAGGAAGTCCGACCGGGCGGGATGATTGCTTCTAGCTATGAACTAGACGGTCTGCAGAGCACGCACCAGATTTCTAGTGATGGCGATGTCAATGCTCAGGCTATAATCACTTGGCAAGAGATTGAAAAAGATTAGAAAGTAATATATGACTTATAAAGGATATTTGATTGATTTAGATGGGACGATTTATAAGGGAAAGAGTCGGATTCCGGCTGGTGAAGCTTTTGTACACGAGCTGCAGAAGCGGAAGATTCCCTATCTTTTCGTGACCAATAACACTACGCGCACGCCAGAAATGGTTCAAACTATGCTAGCTGAGAATTTCAACATTGGGACGCCGCTTGAGACTATTTACACAGCAACTTTAGCGACTATTGACTATATGCAGGAGAAAAATCTGGGCAAGAAAGTCTATGTCATTGGTGATGTCGGACTTAAACAGGCCATTGAAGAGGCTGGCTATATAGAAGATACAGAAAATCCTGACTATGTGGTAGTGGGGCTGGACTGGGAAGTGGACTATGAGAAGCTGACAATAGCGACTTTGGCTATTCAAAAAGGCGCTCACTTTATCGGGACCAATCCTGATCTCAATATTCCGACCGAGCGAGGTCTGCAGCCAGGAGCGGGTGCTATTAACGCCCTCTTGGAAGCAGCCACTCGGGTTGAGCCGACCTTTATCGGCAAGCCAAACGCCATCATCATGGAAAAAGCAATGGAGCATCTAGGGATGGCGCGTGAGGATGTGGTCATGGTGGGGGATAACTACCTGACAGATATTCGAGCGGGAATCGACAATGGCATTCCGACCCTCTTGGTTACGACAGGCTTTACCCTGCCAGAAGAGGTACCAAATCTGCCGATCCAACCGACGCATGTATTGTCTAGTCTAGCGGAGTGGGACTTTGATGCGTGATAAGTTAAGATTTTCAGCCAGCGTTTTGTGCTTGCTGGCAGCAGCTATCTTGCTGACTATTTATCTGGCTTGGCTGTTTTATCCGCTGGAAATTTCCTATTTCGCTTTGCCCGATAAGGTTCATTTGAAAGCAGAGACCATCCAGTTTAATTTCAACATTTTGCTGAATTACTTGACCAATCCTTTTAGTCAGAAGTTGGCGATGCCTGATTTTCACTCGTCGGCAGCCGGCCTGCATCATTTTCAGGCAGTCAAGTATCTCTTCCACTTGGCGCAGGCTGTCTTTCTGCTAACCTTTCCGTCTTTGATTTTCTTTATCAAAAAAGTGGTCAAAAAAGAAGTTCTAGCTCTTTATCAAAGAAATTTGTTTATCTTGAGCGTATTGCCCTTTGTCATGATTTGCTTGGCTGGTTTGATTGGTTTTAACAATTTTTTTACGCTCTTTCATCAAGTGCTTTTTGTGGGAGATAATACATGGTTGTTTGATCCAGCCAAGGATCCAGTCATCTGGATTTTGCCAGAAGAATTTTTCATGCACGCCTTTATTCTTTTTGCTCTTCTTTATGAAGGAATCTTTTTAAGTTTGTATTTTTTAAGTAGAAAGACTCGTAGCTAATAATAACAAAGGAGATTTTATGAATACGTTACCTGAGCCTTTAAATCCCAAGAAAGATCTGGGGAGATTTTCAGCAAGCTGCTTCACTTATTCTATCGTGATGCTAGTGGTTGTAATACTTTATACTGTCTTTTCCTATTTCTTTGTTCTTTTTCAGCAGGGCTTTGATATAGGTAAGACTGAGGAATTTGTGAAAAGTTTTATGGATAAAGATGGCGGTTCCTACATTATCGCTTCTTGTGTGGGAGTGCTTATTTTCACGATTTTCAGGGGCAAGCAGCTTTTCACGCGAGATTTGCGCAAGAAAAGTAAGAAAATGACTCCTAAGGTCTTCTTCTTCATGATTTGCTTCTTGTTTTTCTCTCAGCTGTTTAGTACTGTGACAAGTCAAATCATGAATGCTATTTTGTCTCTCTTTGGTTTGGATCTTTCTGAGATTTTATCACAGGATTTTAGCTCTCATTCCATCACCATGTTTATCTATACCACCATCATGGCACCGATTACGGAGGAGATTATTTTTCGGGGAGCAGGCTTGCGGGCTTTGGAAAAACACGGAAAAGTTTTTGCCATTGTCATGACGGCTCTTCTTTTCGGACTGTTTCATGAAAATCTCTATCAGGTGTATTTTGCAGCTCTGATTGGTCTGGGATTTGGTTACATCGCTTTTGAATATTCTATTTTCTGGGTGATCTTCTTCCATATTTTCAATAATTTGGTCATCGCAGAGGGGCTTGATTTCCTGACCAACTATATTCCAGAAAGTATCGTGAATCTCATAAATTATGGATTGATGACTGCAGGAACAACCGTAGTATTGATTGTACTTATCCTAAATAGGTCAAAAATTAAAGCTTATATTGCTGAAAATAGATCTCAGCCGGGAACATATAAGCAAGCTCTTAAATCAGTTTGGTTCTGGGTATTTTCAATCTTATGTGTGCTTGCTGCCTTTTTACCGATCCTTCTTGTCTATATCACTACAAGATAATAAAGGAATTGAGAGTGGGACAGAAACCGGTAATTCGTTAGAATTCGATTTCGTCGTCCCACCTCCGCACAGTTGAGTAGGGCTGTAAAAGCTGAT
>NZ_LAWH01000023.1:0-19721 GCF_001588905.1 Streptococcus cristatus
ACGCAGTGGTTGAGTGGGCTCTACTACGCTGATTTCATCAGCTTTTACAGCCCTACTCAACTGTGCGGAGGTGGGACGACGAAATCGAATTCTAACGATTATCGATTTCTGTCCCACTCTCATTTTACTTACCTAGTGATTTTAAATTTTCATAAAAGAGCACCCGAGCTGTTGTGATGTAAGGATAAGCTATGACACCAGCGATTCCCAGTGTGATACCAATCAGGATATACCAGCCGATAAAGCTCAGATCCAGCAAGAAACGTTTCCACTTATAGCCTTTCATCATGCGTCTACTTTGCACAAGAACTTGCCAAGGACCTTGGTAGGTGCCAGTGCTTAGCTGATCATAAAGGATGAAGTCGGTCTGAGAGTAAGCATAGTTGGCCATCAGGAAGACTGCCGTACCAGCCAAGACAATGAGAGTGCCAAGAAACATCATGGGCGCATAGCTGACGATTTGCTCTACCTCAGGACTAGCAGCTGTCAATTGGGACAAATCGGATATTTTTCCATAAATAGCTAGCACCTTGTAACTGCTGAAAATAAGGAAAAATGAACCGACAAGGCTGATAGAATTCCACAGCAAGAGGAGAATGCTTTTGGTCAGTTGTGTGATAAAAATCGGCGAAAAAAGCTCGGCAGAAAAGATTCGGCCAATATCTGTAAAGCCAACCGTATCACGTTTTTTTCGGACGACTTCTATCATGCTGAAGCTAGCAGATAAAAAGAGCAGAGCGATGATAAATTCCACAATTTGTGGGAAAATTTGACGACCAAAAATCAAAACAAAGGCCTGATTGATCTCCAACTGGGGAACAATCTCCTCCAGATGACGGTTGGGTGACAAATAGGTAGATAAAATGGTTACCAGAGTTGGAATGGCAAAGAGAGAGAAAATGCCGTTGGTTTGATTTCGGATAGCTCGCGCTTGTGCACGGATTTCGCTTAAATTCATACAGACCTCCATTTCATGATTTTTATTATACCACATATCGTGACAGACAAGACTTTTTTTGGTAAAATCATACGGTATCTTATGAGCGCTTGGCGCTTATTTTATAGAAGAAAATAGCTGGGACTGTCTTTCCCAGCAGGAGGAAACATGTCAGATTCACCGATTCAGTATCGTTTGATCAAAAAAGAAAAGCACACAGGTGCTCGTCTAGGAGAAATCATCACCCCGCATGGCACCTTTCCAACGCCTATGTTTATGCCGGTCGGCACTCAGGCTACGGTCAAGACCCAGTCACCAGAAGAGCTCAAGCAAATGGGTTCGGGTATCATCTTGGCCAATACCTACCACCTCTGGTTGCGGCCGGGAGATGAGCTGATTGCCCGTGCAGGTGGCCTGCACAAGTTCATGAACTGGGACCAACCTATTCTGACCGATAGTGGTGGTTTTCAGGTCTATTCTCTAGCTGATAGCCGCAATATTACAGAAGAAGGAGTAACTTTCAAGAACCACCTCAATGGTTCTAAGATGTTCCTTTCGCCAGAAAAGGCTATC
Source organism: Streptococcus cristatus (assembly GCF_001588905.1). Lineage (GTDB taxonomy): Bacteria > Bacillota > Bacilli > Lactobacillales > Streptococcaceae > Streptococcus > Streptococcus cristatus_N. The sequence continues at coordinate 1,511 of NZ_LAWH01000023.1, forward strand.
TCCATCCAGAACAACCTAGGTAGCGACATCATGATGTCCTTTGATGAATGCCCGCAGTTCTACCAGCCTTATGACTATGTCAAGAAGTCTATCGAGCGGACTAGTCGTTGGGCAGAGCGTGGACTCAAGGCTCACACTCGGCCACACGATCAAGGTCTCTTTGGGATTGTTCAGGGAGCTGGCTTTGAAGATTTGCGCCGCCAGTCTGCTCAAGATTTGGTCAGCATGGATTTTCCTGGCTACTCTATCGGAGGATTGGCTGTTGGTGAGTCTCACGAAGAGATGAATGAGGTACTGGATTTCACAACGCCCTTGTTGCCTGAAAACAAGCCTCGCTATCTCATGGGAGTGGGAGCGCCAGATAGCTTGATTGATGGTGTTATCCGCGGGGTCGATATGTTTGACTGCGTCCTGCCGACTCGGATTGCCCGAAATGGTACCTGTATGACTAGCGAGGGACGTCTGGTTGTCAAAAATGCCCAGTTTGAGGAAGATTTCACGCCGCTGGATCACGACTGTGATTGCTACACTTGTACCAATTACACGAGGGCTTATATCCGTCACTTGCTCAAGGCTGATGAAACCTTTGGCCTTCGCTTGACCAGCTATCACAACCTCTACTTCTTGGTAAATCTCATGAAGAAGGTTCGTCAAGCCATTATGGATGATAACTTGTTAGAATTCCGTGAAGATTTTATGGAACGCTACGGCTATAATCGATCCAAGAGGAATTTCTAAGAGTCCTCATTAGAAGGGAAGAAGTATGTCTGATGAAGGAAAATTGTTGGAAAGCTTGGTAGACTACCTGTCGGATGGTCAAAAGCACACTCTGAGGATTTTTGGTCACGGAGCTTCGGGTAAGTCAACTTTTGCTCGAAAACTCCAGCTAGCCTTGGGTGAGGACCGAGCCAATCTGCTGGAAACAGATCCTTATGTAATTACTGGAGAGTATCGCGATTTGCTTAGTTCTAAGGATTTTCCTCATCAAAAAGTAACGGCTTGTATCCCAGCCGTTCATGAACTGAGTAGTCTGGAGCGCGATATTTGTGCTTTGCAGTCTGGTCTGGATATTCTGACCATTGGAAAAGCTTGGTCACCAAGTTTGCGTTTGTCAGCTCAAAAACCAATTTTAATAGTAGAAGGCATGTAGTCAGCTTTTTTGCCTAAAAGCTTGTTTGATTTATCGATTTGCTTTTACACGGATGATCAAACTGAGTTAGAACGCCGCTTGTCGCGGGATGTAGCTATGCGAGAACGCAGACCAGATTGGATAGAGCAGCCCCACCTAGCTCGGCGAGAGCAATATAGGAACTTTTATCAACCCTATCTAGCGGCTGCCGACCTTGTCATCTGCCAGACTGGCAATAGCTTTCGCATTGAAAAGGACAGCCCGTTGTTATAAAATAAAGTAGTCAAAGGCAAATCTTTCATTTTTAATCTCACTGATGTGCGTCAGTGAGCATTTTTATTTTTTGAGCAAAAACTCAAACGAATAGGTAGAATAATCTAAGTTTTCTTCTATATAAATGATTACAAGACTTATAAGTCACTTAGAAAACACTTTCATAAAAAATTATCCTAAAAATCTTTAAAAAACTCACTCAAATCCCTTGCAATGCTTGGTTCTTTGTGTTAAGATACTATGGTGCTGTAAAAAACAGCGTGTAGCTTTGATGCAAGAGGTTGCGACACGCTCGGTTGCATTGCCACGCAATCGCCTGTCGGTTTTCTTGTGGAGCTAGCCTATTATCTTAAATAGACGAAAAAAGGAGAAAAAGATGGCAAACAAAAAAATCCGCATCCGTTTGAAAGCTTACGAACATCGTACACTTGACACAGCGGCTGCAAAAATCGTAGAAACTGCTGCACGTACAGGTGCTGAAGTTGCGGGACCAATCCCACTTCCAACTGAACGTAGCCTCTACACAATCATTCGTGCGACTCACAAATACAAAGATTCTCGCGAACAATTTGAAATGCGTACTCACAAACGCTTGATCGACATCATCAACCCAACTCAAAAAACAGTTGACGCTTTGATGAAGTTGGACCTTCCAAGTGGTGTGAACGTAGAAATCAAACTTTAATCTAAAGCTTGGTATCTTGAGCATGAAAAACGCTCGTTAAAAACTTTTTGAAAAAAATTATAGAAAAGGAAACATTTTCTCATGACAAAAGGAATCTTAGGGAAAAAAGTGGGAATGACTCAAATCTTCACTGAAGCTGGCGAATTAATCCCTGTAACTGTTGTTGAAGCAACTCCAAACGTTGTTCTTCAAGTGAAAACAGTTGAAACAGACGGTTACAACGCAGTTCAAGTTGGTTTTGATGACCTTCGTGATGTATTGAGCAACAAACCTGCTAAAGGACATGTAGCGAAAGCTAACACGGCTCCTAAGCGCTTCATTCGTGAATTCAAAAACATTGAAGGCTTGGAAGTTGGTGCGGAAATCACAGTTGACACTTTCGAAGCTGGTGATGTTGTTGATGTAACAGGAACTTCAAAAGGTAAAGGTTTCCAAGGTGTAATCAAACGCCACGGCCAATCTCGTGGTCCAATGGCTCACGGTTCACGTTACCACCGTCGTCCTGGTTCAATGGGACCAGTTGCGCCAAACCGTGTTTTCAAAAACAAACACTTGGCTGGACGTATGGGTGGCAACCGTGTAACGATTCAAAATCTTGAAATCGTACAAGTTGTTCCAGAGAAAAACGTTATCTTGATCAAAGGAAACGTACCTGGTGCTAAGAAATCTCTTATCACTATCAAATCAGCAGTTAAAGCTGGTAAATAATAAAGAAAGGGGAAATCAGTCACAATGGCAAACGTAAAATTATTTGACCAAACTGGTAAAGAAGCTGGTGAAGTAGTTCTTAACGACGCAATCTTTGGTATCGAACCAAATGAATCAGTTGTCTTCGACGTGATCATCAGCCAACGCGCTAGCCTCCGTCAAGGAACTCACGCTGTTAAAAACCGTTCTGCAGTATCAGGCGGCGGACGCAAACCATGGCGTCAAAAAGGAACTGGACGTGCTCGTCAAGGTTCTATCCGCTCTCCACAATGGCGTGGTGGTGGTATCGTCTTCGGTCCAACTACTCGTTCATATGCCTACAAACTTCCACAAAAAGTTCGTAGATTGGCATTGAAATCAGTTTACTCTGAAAAAGTTGCTGAAAACAAATTCGTAGCTGTAGACAGCCTTTCATTTACAGCTCCAAAAACTGCTGAGTTTGCAAAAGTGCTTGCAGCATTGAGCATTGACACAAAAGTACTTGTTATTCTTGAAGAAGGAAATGAATTTGCTGCACTTTCAGCACGTAACCTTCCAAATGTTAAAGTTGCAACAGCAACAACAGCAAGTGTTCTTGACATCGCAAACAGCGACAAACTTCTTGTTACTCAAGCAGCTATCTCTAAAATTGAGGAGGTTCTTGCATAATGAATTTGTATGACGTTATCAAAAAGCCTGTCATCACTGAAAGCTCAATGGCTCAGCTTGAAGCAGGCAAATACGTATTTGAAGTAGACACTCGCGCTCACAAACTTTTGATCAAGCAAGCTGTTGAAGCTGCTTTTGAAGGAGTTAAAGTTGCTAATGTCAACACTATCAACGTAAAACCTAAAGCAAAACGCGTTGGACGTTACACTGGTTTTACTAACAAAACTAAAAAAGCTATCATCACTCTGACAGCAGATTCAAAAGCAATCGAGTTGTTCGGAGCTGCTGAAGCAGAATAATCTAAGGAGGAAATATCGTGGGAATTCGTGTTTATAAACCAACAACAAACGGTCGCCGTAATATGACTTCTTTGGATTTCGCTGAAATCACTACTAGCACTCCAGAAAAATCTTTGCTCGTTTCTCTTAAGAGCAAAGCTGGTCGTAACAACAACGGACGCATCACTGTTCGTCACCAAGGTGGCGGCCACAAACGTCACTACCGTTTGATTGACTTCAAACGTAACAAAGATGCTGTTGAAGCAGTAGTTAAAACTATCGAGTACGATCCAAACCGTTCAGCAAACATCGCTTTGGTTCACTATACTGACGGTGTGAAGGCATACATCATCGCTCCTAAAGGTCTTGAAGTAGGCCAACGCATCGTTTCAGGTCCTGAAGCAGATATCAAAGTCGGTAACGCACTTCCACTTGCTAACATCCCAGTTGGTACTTTGGTTCACAACATTGAGTTGAAACCAGGTCGCGGTGGTGAATTGGTCCGTGCTGCTGGAGCTTCTGCTCAAGTATTGGGTCAAGAAGGTAAATATACTCTTGTTCGTCTTCAATCAGGCGAAGTTCGTATGATCCTTGGTACTTGCCGTGCTACAGTTGGTGTTGTCGGAAACGAACAACATGGCTTGGTTAACCTTGGTAAAGCAGGTCGTAGCCGTTGGAAAGGTATCCGTCCAACAGTTCGCGGTTCTGTAATGAACCCTAACGATCACCCACACGGTGGTGGTGAAGGTAAAGCACCAGTTGGTCGTAAAGCGCCATCTACTCCATGGGGCAAACCTGCTCTTGGTCTTAAAACTCGTAACAAGAAAGCGAAATCTGACAAACTTATCGTTCGTCGTCGCAACGAGAAATAATCTAAAACAATCTATCCGCCAGCTCGGTAGCGCTGCCTAGCAGCGCAGGCCGCTGTGGTAACTTATTTTAAAGGAGAAAACATAAAAATGGGACGCAGTCTTAAAAAAGGACCTTTCGTCGATGAGCATTTGATGAAAAAAGTTGAAGCTCAAGCTAACGACGAAAAGAAAAAAGTTATCAAAACTTGGTCACGTCGTTCAACGATCTTCCCAAGTTTCATCGGTTACACAATCGCAGTCTATGACGGACGTAAACACGTGCCTGTTTACATCCAAGAAGACATGGTAGGTCACAAACTTGGTGAATTTGCACCAACTCGTACTTACAAAGGTCACGCTGCAGACGACAAGAAAACACGTAGAAAATAAGGAGAACATAAATGGCAGAAATTACTTCAGCTAAAGCAATGGCTCGTACAGTGCGTGTTTCACCTCGTAAAACTCGTCTAGTTCTTGACAATATCCGTGGTAAAAACGTCGCTGACGCAATCGCAATCTTGAAATTCACTCCAAACAAAGCTGCTGGCATTATCGAAAAAGTATTGATCTCTGCAATCGCTAATGCTGAAAACAACTTTGGTTTGGAAAAAGCTAACTTGGTAGTATCTGAAGCTTTCGCAAACGAAGGACCAACTATGAAACGTTTCCGTCCACGCGCTAAAGGTTCAGCTTCACCAATCAACAAACGCACAAGCCACATCACTGTGGTAGTTGCAGAAAAATAAGGAGGTAACATCGTGGGTCAAAAAGTACATCCAATTGGTATGCGTGTCGGCATCATCCGTGATTGGGATGCCAAATGGTATGCTGAAAAAGAATACGCGGATTACCTTCATGAAGATCTTGCAATCCGTAAATTCGTTCAAAAAGAATTGGCTGACGCAGCTGTTTCAACTATTGAAATCGAACGCGCAGTAAACAAAGTTAACGTTTCACTTCACACTGCTAAACCAGGTATGGTTATCGGTAAAGGTGGAGCAAACGTTGATGCACTTCGTGCAAAACTCAACAAATTAACTGGAAAACAAGTACACATCAACATCATCGAGATCAAATCTCCAGATTTGGATGCTCACCTTGTTGGTGAAGGAATTGCTCGTCAATTGGAGCAACGTGTTGCTTTCCGTCGTGCTCAAAAACAAGCAATCCAACGTGCAATGCGTGCAGGAGCTAAAGGAATCAAAACTCAAGTATCAGGTCGTTTGAACGGTGCAGATATCGCTCGTAGCGAAGGATACTCTGAAGGAACTGTTCCACTTCACACCCTTCGTGCGGATATCGATTACGCTTGGGAAGAAGCTGATACTACTTACGGTAAACTTGGTGTTAAAGTATGGATCTACCGTGGTGAAGTTCTTCCAGCTCGTAAAAACACTAAAGGAGGTAAATAACCAATGTTAGTACCTAAACGTGTTAAACACCGTCGCGAATTCCGCGGAAAAATGCGTGGTGAAGCTAAAGGTGGTAAAGAAGTAACTTTTGGAGAATATGGTCTTCAAGCAACTACTAGCCACTGGATCACTAACCGTCAAATTGAAGCTGCCCGTATCGCTATGACTCGTTACATGAAACGTGGTGGTAAAGTTTGGATCAAAATCTTCCCACACAAATCATACACTGCAAAAGCAATCGGTGTACGGATGGGATCTGGTAAAGGGGCTCCAGAAGGTTGGGTAGCACCAGTTAAACGTGGTAAAGTGATGTTTGAAATCGCTGGCGTATCAGAAGAAATCGCTCGTGAAGCTCTTCGTCTTGCAAGCCACAAATTGCCAGTTAAATGTAAATTCGTAAAGCGTGAAGCAGAATAAGGAGAAAGCATGAAACTTAAAGAAATTCAAGATTTTGTTAAAGAACTTCGTGGTCTTTCTCAAGAAGAACTCGCGAAGCGTGAAAATGAATTGAAGAAAGAATTGTTTGACCTTCGTTTCCAAGCCGCTACTGGTCAATTGGAGCAGACAGCGCGTTTGAAAGAAGTGAAAAAACAAATCGCACGTATCAAAACTGTTCAATCAGAAGTTAAATAATAGACTTGGGAAAGGAGAAATTCTAAAATGGAACGTAATCAACGTAAAACCCTCGTCGGACGCGTCGTTTCTGACAAGATGGATAAGACAATCACAGTTGTAGTTGAAACAAAACGTAACCACCCAGTCTATGGTAAGCGTATTAACTACTCTAAGAAGTACAAAGCACATGATGAAAACAATGTTGCCAAAGAAGGCGATATCGTTCGTATCATGGAAACTCGTCCGCTTTCAGCTACAAAACGCTTCCGTCTTGTAGAAGTTGTTGAAGAAGCGGTTATCATCTAATCAAACCAGAAAGGAGAAAACTTAAATGATTCAAACAGAAACTCGTTTGAAAGTTGCTGACAACAGCGGTGCTCGCGAAATCCTGACAATCAAAGTTCTTGGTGGTTCAGGACGTAAGTTCGCCAACATCGGTGATGTCATCGTTGCATCTGTAAAACAAGCTACTCCTGGTGGTGCGGTTAAAAAAGGTGACGTTGTAAAAGCGGTTATCGTTCGTACTAAATCAGGTGCTCGTCGTAAAGATGGTTCATACATCAAATTCGACGAAAACGCTGCAGTCATCATCCGTGAAGACAAAACTCCTCGCGGAACTCGTATCTTCGGCCCAGTTGCTCGCGAATTGCGTGACGGCGGCTTCATGAAGATCGTATCATTGGCTCCAGAAGTACTTTAATCTAAAATTCAAACAAGTCCCCTGGAAGTTTTCCAGGGTGCCCTCATGGGCGTAAGAAATTAAAGGAGAAACCTAATAATGTTTGTAAAAAAAGGCGACAAAGTTCGCGTAATTGCTGGTAAGGACAAGGGTGTTGAAGCACTTGTTGTTGCAGCTCTTCCAAAAGTAAACAAAGTTGTTGTTGAAGGTGTTAACCTTGTTAAGAAGCACCAAAAACCAAATAGCGAAAACCCTCAAGGTGCTATCGTAGAAAAAGAAGCACCAATCCATGCGTCAAACGTTCAAGTTCTTGACAAGAATGGTGTTGCAGGACGCGTTGGTTACAAGTTTGTAGACGGCAAAAAAGTTCGTTACAACAAAAAATCAGGCGAAGTGCTTGACTAATCACGAAGGAAAGGAGAAGTATAATGGCAAATCGTTTAAAAGAAAAATATCTTAATGAAGTAGTACCTGCTTTGACTGAAAAGTTCAACTACTCATCTGTTATGGCTGTGCCAAAAGTGGATAAAATCGTTTTGAACATGGGTGTCGGTGATGCTGTATCAAACGCTAAAAACCTTGAAAAAGCTGCTGAAGAATTGGCTCTTATCTCAGGTCAAAAACCACTTATCACTAAAGCTAAAAAATCAATCGCCGGCTTCCGTCTTCGTGAAGGTGTAGCGATCGGTGCTAAAGTAACCCTTCGTGGCGAACGTATGTATGAGTTCTTGGATAAATTGGTTACTGTATCACTTCCACGTGTGCGTGACTTCCATGGTGTTCCAACAAAATCATTTGATGGACGCGGAAACTACACACTTGGTGTGAAAGAACAACTGATCTTCCCAGAAATCAACTTTGATGACGTTGATAAGACTCGCGGTCTTGATATCGTTATCGTAACAACTGCTAACACTGACGAAGAGTCACGTGCATTGCTTACAGGCCTTGGAATGCCTTTTGCAAAATAATATAGGAGGTAAAACAAATGGCTAAAAAATCAATGATTGCTAAGAACAAACGCCCAGCGAAGTTCTCTACGCAAGCTTATACTCGTTGTGAAAAATGTGGCCGTCCACATTCAGTTTACCGCAAGTTTAAACTTTGCCGTGTTTGCTTCCGTGAATTAGCATACAAAGGACAAATCCCTGGCGTTACCAAAGCATCTTGGTAATTCTAGCTTCCAATTCCGTCACGATTCTTCGTTATCGGCTTTTGCATAACTTAAGTTATGCCTACAAGCCGATGCCTAGACTCACTAAGGACTTGAAGCCTAGAAACTTATTCTGAGCCTAGCTCAATCATTAACTAGCAAGTGCAGCTTGCAAACTACTAGTAAGAGGAGAAATATAAAATGGTTATGACTGACCCAATTGCAGACTTTTTGACTCGTATCCGTAACGCTAATCAAGCGAACCACGAAGTACTTGAAGTACCTGCATCAAACATCAAAAAAGGGATTGCTGAAATCCTGAAGCGTGAAGGTTTTGTAAAAAACGTTGAAATCATCGAAGATGACAAACAAGGCATCATCCGTGTCTTCCTTAAATACGGACAAAATGGTGAAAAAGTTATCACTGGTTTGAAACGTGTTTCAAAACCAGGTCTACGTGTTTACAAGAAACGCGAAGACCTTCCAAAAGTCTTGAACGGACTTGGAATTGCTATTCTTTCAACATCTGAAGGTTTGCTGACTGATAAAGAAGCACGCCAAAAGAACGTTGGTGGAGAAGTTATCGCTTACGTTTGGTAAAATCAAGATACAAAGAGCGTCATGGGCAATGTGAAAATAGGAAATCTGACAAAGAGTGTTAACACTCTAGGAAGATTTGTCTTTTTCACACAGACCATAGCTCGTGTTCAATTTAGCTGATTTACTGATCAGCTAAATAGAGAGTAAATTAGTTTAGGAGAAAAAGATGAAAGCTACTGAATTGAATGAAAAACTTATTGTTGCAGAAGACGCTTTGGCTGAATTGTCAAAAGATGACCTTGTATCTCTTTTATGTGAAATTGGTTATAGTCCTGCGGCTATTGATGTATTGACAGAATATCAGGAGTTTGTCAAAGCTTTTCGAAAGAAACTAGGTTTGCTCTAATCCGAATGCCCCCCGTGAAAACTGGCCGTCATGGTCTGACAATTTAACAGGAGAAAATAAACATGTCACGTATTGGTAATAAAGTTATCGTGTTGCCTGCTGGTGTTGAAATCACTAACAATGACAACGTTGTAACTGTAAAAGGACCTAAAGGAGAACTGACTCGTGAGTTCTCAAAAGATATTGAAATCCGTGTGGAAGGAACTGAAGTAACTCTTCACCGTCCAAACGATTCAAAAGAAATGAAAACAATCCACGGAACTACTCGTGCCCTTTTGAACAACATGGTTGTTGGAGTATCAGAAGGATTCAAGAAAGAACTTGAAATGCGTGGGGTTGGTTACCGTGCACAACTTCAAGGCTCAAAACTTGTCTTGGCTGTTGGTAAATCTCACCCAGACGAAGTTGAAGCTCCAGAAGGAATTACTTTTGAACTTCCAAACCCAACAACAATCGTTGTTAGCGGAATTTCAAAAGAAGCAGTTGGACAAACAGCTGCTTATGTACGTAGCCTTCGTGCACCAGAACCATATAAAGGTAAAGGTATCCGTTACGTTGGTGAATTCGTTCGCCGCAAAGAAGGTAAAACTGGTAAATAATATTGATTGGCTGATCTTTTCAGCCAGCCAATTTATCTTCCGATTTTGTGCTAAGGCACGTCAATAATAATAAGAGGTGAAAATTGTGATTACGAAACCAGATAAAAATAAAATCCGCCAAAAACGCCACCGTCGCGTTCGCGGAAAACTCTCTGGAACTGCTGATCGCCCACGTTTGAACGTATTCCGTTCTAATACAGGCATCTACGCTCAAGTGATTGATGACGTAGCGGGTGTAACGCTCGCAAGCGCTTCAACTCTTGACAAAGAAGTTTCAAAAGGAACTAAAACTGAACAAGCCGTTGTTGTAGGTAAACTCGTTGCAGAACGTGCAGTTGCTAAAGGTATTTCTGAAGTGGTGTTTGACCGCGGTGGATATCTCTATCACGGACGTGTAAAAGCTTTGGCTGATGCAGCTCGTGAAAACGGATTGAAATTCTAATAGGGAGGACACTAGAAAATGGCATTTAAAGACAATGCAGTTGAACTTGAAGAACGCTTAGTTGCAGTCAACCGTGTTACTAAAGTTGTTAAAGGTGGACGTCGTCTTCGTTTTGCAGCTCTTGTAGTAGTTGGTGACCGCAACGGTCGTGTTGGTTTCGGTACTGGTAAAGCTCAAGAAGTACCAGAAGCTATCCGTAAAGCAGTTGAAGATGCGAAGAAAAACTTGATCGAAGTTCCAATGGTTGGTACAACTATTCCTCACGAAGTTCTTTCAGAATTTGGTGGAGCGAAAGTATTGCTTAAGCCAGCTGTTGAAGGTTCTGGAGTTGCTGCTGGTGGTGCTGTTCGTGCCGTCATCGAATTGGCAGGTGTGGCAGATGTTACATCTAAATCACTTGGTTCAAACACTCCAATCAACATCGTTCGCGCAACTGTTGAAGGCTTGAAACAATTGAAACGCGCTGAAGAAGTTGCTGCCCTTCGTGGTATTTCAGTTTCTGACTTGGCTTAAGAAAGGGGAACTCATGGCTCAAATTAAAATTACTTTGACTAAGTCTCCAATCGGACGCATCCCGTCACAACGTAAAACTGTTGTAGCACTTGGACTTGGCAAATTGAACAGCTCAGTTATCAAAGAAGACAATCCAGCGGTACGCGGTATGATCACTGCTGTATCTCACTTGGTAACTGTTGAAGAAGTTAAGTAAGCCTTAGCTGAAAAACTTTTATTAAGATACATTAGGGGATTTGAGAATTTTCTCAGCCCCTAAAACTAAATATATGTATAGGCGAGTTTGTATCAGAGACACCTTTTCTCTGGTACGAGCGCTAGCATTTTACAAAAGAGGAGAAAAAATAATGAAACTTCATGAATTACAACCTGCTGCAGGTTCACGTAAAGTTCGCAACCGTGTTGGTCGCGGTACTTCATCAGGTAACGGTAAAACTTCTGGTCGCGGTCAAAAAGGTCAAAAAGCACGTAGCGGTGGCGGTGTTCGTCTTGGTTTTGAAGGTGGACAAACTCCATTGTTCCGTCGTGTACCAAAACGTGGTTTCTTGAATGTAAACCGTAAAGAATACGCGATTGTTAATCTTGACCAATTAAATGTCTTTGAAGATGGTGCAGAAGTAACTCCAGTTGTTCTCATCGAAGCAGGTATTGTAAAAGCTGAAAAATCTGGTGTTAAGATTCTTGGTAACGGAGAATTGACTAAGAAGTTGACTGTTAAAGCAGCTAAATTCTCTAAATCAGCTGAAGAAGCTATCACTGCTAAAGGTGGTTCAGTCGAAGTCATCTAAGAGAGGTGACCTATGTTTTTCAAGCTATTAAAAGACGCACTTAAAATAAAACAAGTACGGTCTAAGATTTTGTTCACACTGTTCATCATCTTAGTTTTCCGTATTGGTACAACTATAACCGTTCCAGGAATTAATGCGAAAGCATTGAACAGTTTAAGCGATTTACCTTTCTTAAACATGCTTAGTTTGGTTTCTGGGAATGCCATGCGTAACTTCTCTGTTTTTGCCCTTGGAGTTAGTCCCTATATCACGGCTTCAATCGTGGTTCAGCTCTTGCAAATGGATTTGCTTCCAAAATTTGTAGAGTGGGGCAAGCAAGGGGAAGTAGGACGGAGAAAGCTTAATCAAGCAACTCGCTATATTTCCCTGGTATTGGCCTTTGTCCAATCTATCGGGATTACAGCTGGATTTGCGACTTTATCAAGAACTAAACTAGTAGCGAATCCAAATTGGCAAACCTATCTTTTGATTGGTGCCCTCCTCACGACAGGTTCAGTTATTGTGACCTGGTTAGGAGAGCAAATCACAGATAAGGGTTATGGTAATGGTGTATCCATGATTATCTTTGCAGGGATTGTATCTGGTATTCCTGGTATGATCAAAGGAATCTATGAAGATTACTTTGTTAATATCCCGAGCGATCGACTCAATTCGTCTTTGATTTTCGTTGGGATTTTAATTGTTGCAGTTTTGGTGATTATCTATTTCACAACCTTTGTGCAACAAGCTGAGTACAAAATTCCAATTCAATATACGAAGATTGCTCAAGGTGCACCTTCAAGTTCCTACCTACCGTTAAAAGTGAATCCTGCTGGTGTTATCCCAGTTATCTTTGCAAGTTCGATTACAGCTGCTCCAGCAGCCATCTTCCAATTTGTAAGTGCTATGGGCTATAACGCATCATGGGTTCGGACGGCGCAGGCGCTTCTGGCGACTACAACCATCAGTGGTATGTTTACCTATGCTCTCTTGATTATTCTCTTTACTTTCTTTTATACATTTGTACAAATTAATCCTGAAAAGACAGCAGAGAATTTGCAAAAGAGTGGAGCCTACATCCCAGGTGTTCGTCCAGGTAAGGGAACGGAAGAATATATGTCTAAATTGCTTCGCCGTTTGGCGACAGTTGGCTCACTATTCCTAGGGATTATCACAATCATTCCGATCCTAGCCAAAGATCTTTTTGGTCTGACCGATGCAGTCGCTCTTGGAGGAACCAGTCTTCTTATCATCATTTCGACAGGTATTGAAGGAATGAAGCAGTTGGAAGGTTACCTTCTGAAGCGTAAGTATGTCGGATTTATGGATACTACAACAGAATAGAAATAGGTTGACTTAGTCAACCTTCTATTTTGTTTTTAAAAAAGTTTATTAAGTGTTTTAATAGATTGCTTTAAAAACAAAAAAGGAGACAAAACATGAATCTTTTGATTATGGGCTTGCCAGGTGCAGGCAAGGGAACACAAGCAGCCAAAATTGTGGAACAATTCCACGTGGCACATATTTCAACTGGGGATATGTTCCGTGCTGCTATGGCCAATGAAACAGAAATGGGTGTTTTAGCGAAATCCTACATTTCTAAAGGCGAGTTGGTGCCAGATGAAGTGACGAACGGAATCGTGAAAGAGCGCTTAGCACAAGATGATATTAAAGAAACTGGTTTCTTGTTGGACGGTTATCCACGGACAATTGATCAAGCCCATGCTTTGGATAAAATCCTTGCGGATCTAGGCATCCAACTTGACGCAGTTATCAATATCGAAGTAAATCCAGATAGTTTGTTAGAACGTTTGAGTGGACGGATTATCCACCGTGAAACAGGGGAAACCTTCCACAAAGTTTTCAACCCACCAGTGGATTACAAAGAAGAAGATTACTATCAACGTGAAGACGACAAACCTGAAACAGTAAAACGTCGTTTGGATGTTAATATCGCTCAAGGCCAACCAATTATTGATCATTACCGTGCTCAAGGACTCGTTCACGACATTCAGGGCAATCAAGAGATTGAGGCAGTTTTCTCAGATATCGAAAAAGTCTTGTCAAATTTAAAATAAAAGCGTTTTTCCCGCTTGCAATATTTGACAAGTAGTGATACAATGAGTTAGTCTGACTTATAATTGTTACCTCTGTGCTCAGAGGAATCTATCGAAATTTAGGGAGGTGCTTTTGCGTGGCAAAAGACGATGTGATTGAAGTCGAAGGCAAAGTAGTTGATACGATGCCGAACGCAATGTTTACGGTTGAACTTGAAAATGGACATCAGATTTTAGCAACAGTTTCTGGTAAAATTCGTAAAAACTATATTCGTATTTTAGCGGGAGATCGTGTTACTGTCGAGATGAGTCCTTATGATTTGACACGTGGACGGATCACTTACCGCTTTAAATAATCGAAAAACTTGGAGGGATAAGAAATGAAAGTAAGACCATCGGTCAAACCAATTTGCGAATACTGTAAAGTTATTCGTCGTAATGGCCGTGTTATGGTAATTTGCCCAGCAAATCCAAAACACAAACAACGTCAAGGATAAGATAGAAAGGAGAAAACATGGCTCGTATTGCTGGAGTTGACATTCCAAATGACAAACGTGTAGTCGTTTCACTTACTTACGTGTATGGTATCGGACTTCCAACTTCTAAGAAAATTTTGGCTGCTGCTGGAATCTCAGAAGATATCCGTGTCAAAGATTTGACATCAGATCAAGAAGACGCTATCCGTCGCGAAGTGGATGCAATCAAGGTTGAAGGTGACCTTCGTCGTGAAGTAAACCTTAACATCAAACGTTTGATGGAAATCGGTTCATACCGTGGTATCCGTCATCGTCGTGGACTTCCTGTCCGTGGACAAAACACTAAAAACAATGCTCGTACTCGTAAAGGTAAAGCCGTTGCGATTGCAGGTAAGAAAAAATAATATAGGAGGTAAAAGTCTTGGCTAAACCAACACGTAAACGTCGTGTGAAGAAAAATATCGAATCTGGTATTGCACATATTCACGCTACATTTAATAACACTATTGTTATGATTACTGATGTGCATGGTAATGCGATTGCTTGGTCATCTGCTGGTGCTCTTGGTTTCAAAGGTTCTCGTAAATCTACACCATTTGCTGCCCAAATGGCATCTGAAGCGGCTGCTAAGTCTGCACAAGAACACGGTCTTAAATCAGTTGAAGTTACAGTTAAAGGTCCAGGTTCTGGTCGTGAGTCAGCTATTCGTGCACTTGCTGCAGCTGGTCTGGAAGTAACTGCTATTCGTGATGTGACTCCTGTGCCACACAATGGTGCTCGTCCTCCAAAACGTCGCCGTGTATAATCATAAACAATTACACTGCTTTTCGTTTAAGAGGGAGTTAACTAAATGATTGAGTTTGAAAAACCAAATATAACAAAAATTGATGAAAATAAAAATTATGGCAAGTTTGTAGTTGAGCCGCTAGAACGCGGTTACGGTACAACACTTGGGAATTCGCTTCGTCGTGTACTTCTCGCCTCACTTCCAGGTGCAGCAGTGACTTCTATCAACATTGAAGGAGTATTGCACGAATTTGATACGATTTCTGGGGTCCGTGAAGATGTTATGCAGATCATTCTGAACATCAAGGGGATTGCTGTAAAATCTTACGTCCAAGACGAAAAGATGATTGAATTGGATGTTGAAGGTCCTGCAGAAGTAACTGCTGGAGACATTTTGACAGACAGTGATATCGAAATTGTAAACCCTGATCATTATCTCTTTACAATCAGTGAAGGTGCTCGCTTTAAAGCGAAAATGGCTGTGAATAGCGGTCGTGGATATGTGCCAGCTGACGAAAATAAAAAAGATGATGCACCAGTAGGCACACTTGCGGTAGATTCTATCTATACGCCTGTGACAAAAGTAAATTACCAGGTTGAACCAGCTCGTGTTGGTAGCAACGATGGTTTTGATAAACTTACCCTTGAAATTTTAACGAATGGAACGATTATTCCCGAAGACGCTTTGGGACTATCAGCTCGTATCCTGACAGAGCATCTGAACCTCTTTACAGATTTAACAGAAGTTGCTATTTCAACTGATGTGATGAAGGAAGCAGAGAAATCTTCAGATGATCGCATTTTGGAACGTACAATTGAAGAATTGGATCTATCAGTTCGTTCATACAACTGTCTGAAACGCGCAGGAATTAATACTGTCTTTGATTTGACAGAAAAATCTGAGCCTGAAATGATGAAAGTTCGTAACTTGGGCCGCAAGAGTCTTGAAGAAGTTAAAGTTAAACTTGCTGACCTTGGTCTTGGGTTAAGAAATGATAAATAAAGGAGGAATACATGGCTTACCGTAAACTAGGACGCACTAGCTCACAACGTAAAGCAATGCTTCGTGATTTGACTACTGACTTGATTATCAATGAATCAATCGTAACAACTGAAGCTCGTGCTAAAGAAATCCGTAAAACAGTTGAAAAAATGATTACTCTTGGTAAACGTGGTGACTTGCATGCTCGTCGTCAAGCAGCAGCTTTTGTACGTAACGAAATTGCATCAGAAAACTACAATGAAGAGACTAACAAATACACTACAACTACAGCTCTTCAAAAATTATTCTCTGAATTGGCACCTCGCTATGCTGAGCGCAATGGTGGATACACTCGTATTCTTAAGACTGAACCACGCCGTGGGGATGCTGCGCCAATGGCAATTATTGAATTAGTATAATTTTTATCAATTTTGTTGAGTGTTATGATGATGGAGTTCTTATACTCTTAGTCTAGCTCTGGTCTACCGCTAGGATTTTTCCTAGCGGGAACACTCATCATCATGATGAAAGGGTAGACGCTTGTTTACGAAATTGCTTTTAGTGAAAAACAATTTCGTAAGCAGGCGTTTTTGAATGGGAAAAGAAAAACTTTGTTGAGGGAAGGAGAAGAAATGCAAGATTCGATTGCTATTTTGAAAGAACGTTATTTAGCCAATATAAAAGAGAATCCAGACTTATACATTGGGATTGAGTTAGAATTTCCAATTGTGAATCTTCAGGGAGGAGCGACAGATACTCGTGTAACAAAGGAGCTGTTAGTAAGGCTGAATTCAGACTATGGCTTTATCGTAGAAAGAAGGGATTCAGAGGGCAATCCTATCCAGTTAAAAGCTTCAGATAGCGAAGATCGGATACTTTTTGAAGTGTCTTATAATATTTTGGAATTTGCATTTGAAAAAGCGAAAACGATTCAAGAAGTCGAAAGACGCTTTAATCATTACCTAGACACCATTCAAAAGATTTTGCGCGAAAGTCATCATGAGCTTCAGGGACATGGTTTACATCCATTCTGGAAGGAGAATGATAATGGTCCTGTTAAATATCCCCGCTATCAAATGTTAATGCAATATCTAGCTTTGAGTGAGAAAATTGGAGGAGATTTCTTCCATCGCCATCCTGATTATGGTAGCTATATCTGTGGGAGCCAGGTACAGTTAGATGTTTCACGGGCAAATTTCATACAGGTAATTAACACCTTTAATCAAATCGAGGCTGCCAAAGCTTATCTTTTTGCCAATTCAGAATTACTTACAGAAGATTTTAACACTAGAATCTCGAGAGACCGCTTCTGGGAAGAGTCCATGCATGGCTTGTTAGTAGAAAATGTCGGTGTTAATCCCCATGATTTCAAAGATGAGGAAGATTTTTTCAATTATTTAAATCATACAGCCATTTTCAATGTTGAGCGAGAGGGTGACACCTATTATTTTCCTCCTATCGTAGCTGGAGAGTATCTAAAGCAGGAGCAAATCAAGGGATACAATTTAAGTGGCAAGGAAAGTCTAGTAATCCCCCAAGCAGATGATTTTTGTAATCACAGAAGCTACCAGTACCAAGATTTGACAACGCGGGGAACGATAGAATTTAGGAGCACTTGTGCTCAGCCTTTCGATAGGACCTTTGCACCAGCAGCTTTTCATTTGGGATTGTTGGCTAATCTTGAGGAAGTGATCGCTTATCTTAAAGATTGTGATTTCTTCAAATTAGAGGGGCGTAACTATAAAAGGCTGCGCAGAAAGTATTCGCAGATCGAGTTAACACAGACAGAGCAAGACTCTATTCAATCATTTGCATCAGATCTCCTTCAATTGGCTGTTAAAGGTTTGGAGAAACGAAAAGAAGGGGAAGAGTGCTACTTGTTTCCACTTATGAATGAGAGATAAAGTAATTTCTTTTTAACCTCTAATAGAAAGCTGAAGTAAATTTCTTTATGTGATTGATTGGATTGTGTATTATATTAGTTTGAGTATGTTTGAATGAATTTAATTGTATTGGGAATACTTAATAGACTTTAGCATCACGGTGATATAGAGAATAAGGGAGAGGTAGGAAGAGGTTACCTTTCCCTTTTAGTTATTGAGTTATCAGTGATATTGATGGTGTTAGGAAATAAAGATGAAAAAAAGATAAAAAAATTTCAAAAAAGTGTTGACAAGGGAATAGATAGGTGATATACTGATATAGTTGTCGC
>NZ_LAWH01000024.1:0-5084 GCF_001588905.1 Streptococcus cristatus
TCAATTGTCTTTGGATTGTCGAGCAAGACGCAGTGGTTGAGTGGGCTCTACTACGCTGATTTCATCAGCTTTTACAGCCCTACTCAACTGTGCGGAGGTGGGATGACGAAATCGAATTCTAACGAATTACCAATTTCTGTCCCACTCTCTTTCCCTCTGCCTTGCTCAGTCAAGTGCGAGGCAAATAAGCCACTCCTTATCCGAGTGGACTTAATTAAAAAGGAGACATTCATGGCAAAAACAAAATTATATATTATCCGGCATGGTAAGACTATGTTTAACACAATTGGTCGAGCTCAGGGCTGGTCGGATACTCCCTTAACTGAAGAAGGTGAACGTGGAATTCGTGAGCTAGGGATTGGGCTGAGAGAGTCTGGCTTGGAATTTACCAAGGCTTTCTCGAGTGACTCTGGTCGAACCATTCAGACCATGGGGATTATCCTAGAAGAGCTGGATTTGGTAGGGAAGATTCCTTATAAGTTTGATAAGCGTATTCGTGAGTGGTGCTTCGGGAGCTTTGACGGGGCTTATGGTGGCGATCTTTTCCGTGGAGTGATTCCAAGGGTACGTGACACCGATAATTATAAAGAGCTGACTTTCCCAGAATTGGCAGACGGCTTGGTTGAAGTGGATACGGCTGGCTGGGCTGAGCCTTGGGAGCAACTGAGTGGGCGGATTTTAGCTGGATTTACAGCTATTGCTCAAGAAGTGGAAGCTGCTGGTGGAGGCAATGCTTTGGTTGTCAGCCATAGTATGACCATCGGAACTTTTGCTTATCTGATTGATAAAGCCATTAGCAAAAATCCTGAGGTTGACAACGGCAGTGTGACAGTTGTTGAATATGAAAAAGGGCAATTTACGATTCAGATCTTGGGAGATGTATCCTACCGTGAAGTTGGTGCCAAAATTTTGGACGCTAAATAAACGGTTGAAAGAAAATATGGCAATAATTCAGCTTTCTTGAGCTGCTTTCTCTCAATCTTAGAAACTGCTTTTTTTCAGAAACGTGATATAATGAGAGGAGAATAAGGGAGGGAAGTGTATGGCAAAAACAAGATTATACCTGATCCGGCATGGCAAAACGATGTTTAATACAATCGGACGAGCTCAAGGCTGGAGTGATAGTCCATTGACGGCAGAAGGCGAACGTGGCATCCATGAACTAGGAATAGGTTTGCGAAAAGCGGGTATTGATTTTAAACTAGCTAGATCCAGTGATTCAGGTCGAACCATTCAGACTATGGGAATTATTCTGGAAGAGCTGGGCTTGACTGGAAAGATTCCTTACAGGTTTGACAAGCGCATTCGAGAGTGGTGTTTTGGCAGCTTTGATGGTGGCTATGATGGTGAGCTCTTTATGGGAGTCATGCCTAGGGTCTTTAATATTGACCATGTCCATCAACTCAGCTATGCCGAGCTGGCAGAAGGCTTAGTAGAAGTTGACACGGCTGGCTGGGCTGAGAATTGGGAAAAACTCAGCGGCCGAATTTGGCAAGGCTTCTCAGAGATTGCTGAGGAGCTGGAGGCTGCGGGTAGTGGCAATGCTTTGGTAGTTAGTCATGGCATGACCATCGGAACCTTTGTCTATCTAATTAATCGCATGCAACCTCATGGCCTAGGCAATGGTAGTGTGACCATCGTAGACTATGAAGATGGACAATTTTCAGTTGTTTCCATCGGTGATATGTCCTATCGTGAAGTTGGAGCGAAAGAGCTGGAGGACAAGTCTTGAGACGAGGTCGCCATGAAAGAAAGAGAAAACTCTCTCTGTTTCGACTAATAAATAGGCTCTTATTTTTAGGAATTGGGATCAGTTTGCTGTTTGCTCTATTGCGAGTGCAAGATATGGATGAAGACTTGCCAACTTTTATTAATCATGCTCTTAAAGCCCAGAGTTCTGACTTGCCCAAGGTGTCAGTTGATGATTGGGAATTGATTTTGGTCAATCGGAGTCATTTACAGGAAGAGTCTCATCCTAGGTTGACCCAAATCGATGATATTCAGGTAGATAGTCGTATTGCTGAAAATACCAGACAATTTTTAGCTGCAGCTCGGGCCATTGCGCCGGGAGAAACCTTGATTTCGGGCTATCGTAGCCGAGCGGAGCAGACAGAGCTCTATGAAGAAGCCCTAACTTTGGCCGAAGAAGAAGGCCTTTCTCGGCAAGAAGCGGAGCAAGAAGTGCAAAAGCGGATCCAGCTGCCAGGTGCCAGTGAGCATCAGACAGGATTGGCGATTGATATGAGCGAGCCAGAAGGTCAGAATGATGAGGTAGCAAATAAGATTGCGGAAATTGCCCCTAAATACGGCTTTATTCTGCGCTATCCTGAAGGGAAAAGCGATATTACTGGTGTGGATTTTGAAAATTGGCACTATCGTTATGTTGGCGTAGAGTCGGCCCAATATATGCAAAAACATCACCTAGTTTTAGAGGAATATCTAGCTCTTTTAAAAGAGTCGGCTCGGTAAATCGTTACAATCCATTGATAGACAAAAAATCAGCTGCTCAAATGAGCAAGCTGATTTTTAAATTTTAGGGTTTAAACAATACCTTGTGCAATCATAGCGTTTGCTACGTTTTCGAAGGCAGCAATATTTGCTCCTGCAAGGTAATCAGTACCAAGACCGTAAGTTTCAGCAGTTGTTTTAGCTGTGTTGAAGATGTTTGTCATGATGTCTTTGAGGCGGCCGTCAACTTCTTCACGAGTCCATGAGAGGCGAAGGCTGTTTTGGCTCATTTCAAGAGCAGATACAGCAACACCACCAGCGTTGGCAGCTTTGGCAGGTCCGTAAAGGATTCCGTTTTCTTTGTAGACTTTAATCGCGTCAAGGTCACTAGGCATGTTAGCACCTTCTGATACGCAGATAACTCCTTGAGCAACCAAACGTTTAGCTGCGTCGCCGTTGATTTCGTTTTGAGTCGCACATGGAAGAGCGATGTCGTAGTTCCCAGCGTAAGTCCATACAGAACCTTCATGGTAAGTAGCAGTTGCTTTCTCAGCCGCATACTCAGTCAAACGAGCACGGCGTTTTTCTTTAACATCAACCAAAAGATCGAAGTCAATACCATTTTCATCGATGACATAGCCGTTTGAGTCGGATACTGAGATCACAGTTGCGCCGAGTTCAGTAGCTTTTTGAAGAGCGTATTGAGCTACATTACCAGAACCTGAAATCACCACTTTTTTACCAGCAAAGCTGTTACCGTTTGCTTTGAGCATTTCTTCAGTATAGTAAACCAAACCGTAACCAGTTGCTTCTGGGCGAATCAAGCTACCACCGAATCCAAGAGGTTTACCAGTCAAGACACCTGCATCAAATTGGTTAAGACGTTTGTATTGTCCGTAAAGGTAACCAATTTCACGTCCACCAACACCAATATCGCCAGCAGGGACGTCAAGTGATGGTCCGATGTATTTTTGCAATTCAGTCATGAAGCTTTGGCAGAAGCGCATCACTTCAGCGTCAGTCTTTCCTTTAGGATCGAAGTCTGATCCCCCTTTACCTCCACCGATTGGAAGTCCAGTCAAGACGTTTTTAAAGATTTGCTCAAATCCGAGGAATTTCAAGATCCCTTGGTTTACAGTTGGGTGGAAACGAAGTCCGCCTTTATATGGTCCAACAGCTGAGTTGAATTGAACACGGTAACCACGGTTCACTTGGACTTTTCCATCACGGTCAACCCAAGGAACACGGAAAGAAATCACGCGCTCAGGCTCGGTGATACGTGCTAAGATGTTTTCTTCGATATACTCAGGGTGTTTTTCAAATACAGGTTCCAAAGTGCTGAAGAATTCTTCAACCGCCTGGAGAAATTCGGCCTCATGCCCGTTACGAGCTTTCACAGTTGCAAACACGCTTTGGATATATTCTTTAGCAGATGTCATATCGTTCTCCTTTTTGTTGTTATATTTTATTACACGAGCCATTATAGCAGAATTTTTTTGGG
This sequence comes from Streptococcus cristatus, assembly GCF_001588905.1. GTDB lineage: Bacteria > Bacillota > Bacilli > Lactobacillales > Streptococcaceae > Streptococcus > Streptococcus cristatus_N. The sequence goes on from NZ_LAWH01000024.1 coordinate 3,950, forward strand.
GTGTAAAGAAAAAAGTTGAATTTTCTGAAAATTTCCATAATATTTTTTTGAAGATTCTAGATGGAAATGCCGAACCTTTTGCTAGAAAATTAGAATAAATTCTTTATAGGAATAATTTTAATGATATAATAGAGAAAATTAAGGAATAAGAGGTCAAAATAATGACGACAACCAAGACAAAAATTGCGGGTTTTGAATTTGACAACTGCCTGATGAATGCTGCAGGAGTTGCTTGTATGACAGTGGAAGAGTTAGAAGAAGTCAAAAACTCTGCTGCAGGAACTTTTGTGACAAAGACGGCAACGCTGGAATTTCGTCAAGGAAACCCAGAACCTCGCTATCAGGATGTGCCACTGGGCTCTATCAACTCTATGGGCCTGCCCAATAATGGTTTAGATTATTATCTTGACTACTTGCTGGAGCTGCAAGAAAGCGAGCCAAATCGCACTTTCTTCCTTTCTTTGGTTGGTATGTCGCCAGAAGAGACTCACACCATTCTCAAGAAAGTGCAGGCGAGTGATTTTAAGGGAATTACCGAGCTTAATCTTTCTTGTCCAAATGTTCCAGGTAAGCCCCAGATTGCCTATGACTTTGAAACGACGGAAAAGATTTTGTCAGAGGTTTTTGCTTATTTCACCAAGCCATTGGGTATCAAGCTGCCGCCTTACTTTGATATTGTACATTTTGACCAAGCCGCTGCGATTTTTAACAACTATCCGCTCAAGTTTGTCAATTGTGTCAATTCGATTGGAAATGGCCTTTACATTAAGGATGAGTCAGTGGTCATTCGTCCCAAAAATGGTTTTGGCGGTATTGGCGGCCAGTACATCAAGCCTACGGCTCTGGCTAATGTCCATGCCTTTTACCAACGCCTGAAACCGGAAATCCAAATCATCGGAACTGGGGGCGTCTTGACAGGGCGCGATGCCTTTGAGCACATCCTCTGTGGTGCCAGCATGGTGCAGGTAGGAACAACCCTTCATAAAGAAGGAGTCGCAGCCTTCGAGCGCATTACCGCCGAACTCAAGGCTATTATGGAAGAAAAAGGCTATGAAAGCCTGGAAGCTTTCCGAGGAAAATTGAAGTATATTGATTAAAAGTTTAAGAAAGAGAGAGTGGGACAGAAATCGGTAAT
>NZ_LAWH01000025.1:0-27142 GCF_001588905.1 Streptococcus cristatus
TTGCTCGACAATCCAAAGACAATTGAGAGGCTAGGACTTTTGCCCCAGCCTCTTTGATTTTTTTATATGTAAGATTTAGACAAGATAATGGTATTATGGTATACTGGAAAAAATAAAAAGAAAAGGTGTACTATGAAAAAGTTATTTATTCTTGTTATTTCTGCTTCTGTGTTATTGACAGGTTGCGTATTTCCAAAATCTGGCAAGCATCGTCCGAAAGTTCCAGCTGAATCAAAAGTTGCTAAAACAAGTTCTAGCTCAAGCTCAAGTGAATCTTCTACGAGTGCTTCTTCTGAAAATACAGCTATTGTCTCCAAAACCTTGGTCGGAGACCTCAAAGGTATCCATCATCGTGATACGGTGACCTATCGAGGAGATAAACTCTTGAAACTTCGAATGGAGCTGTTGAGTAATTTGCCAGAAGAAGCCAGTGGTGCTGCAGCTACTATGAGCCCAGAGGAAATGACCGCTATCATTCGAGAAGGAATGGAATCAGAACCAAACTACGTGGAAGCTAAGAATATGGAAGGAGTGACGATTGAATACTCCGTAACAGCTGATAAGAAATTACAGGCCATAGTTGATCTGGATTTTGAGAAAATGGATGTAGCGAAAGCAGCAAGTCTATCTTTCTTTAAAGAATTGGGACTTAATGACATAAAAGACGCCTCTCCTTCAATGTTTATTTTAGGCATGAAGTTAGGCGGCTTGAAAGAAGAATAAGAGTGTATAAAGGCGAGTTATCTCGTCTTTTTTTGCTGTCTAGAAACCATGACATTTGTCATATGGTCTAGTGACAAAATCATCTAGTCGGAAGATGCAGGAAGTTTTATAATACAAGTAAGAAATGAAGAAATAGGGAGTAGTCACATGAAAATATGGTTGATAAAAGTAGCAGTCTTGAGTCTTGTTGGGATGATGTTTTATCAGTTGGCAAGAATAAGCGGAGCAAGTCTTTACCGCTTTCCTTGGGAGATTTTTGCTAGCTTGGGGCTGGCTAGCTATGTTCTAAAGGAAGTGGCTAAGTTAAGCAAAAGGGGAAAGTAGAAATGAAAAAGTACTTGTCCATCTTATTCATTGGAGTTGCAATGGGTGTATGGTGTTTTCAAATGATACCGGGTTTTCTGTTAGAATTTCTACCCCAGCAATTTTATATAGGAGTAGGGGGAGTGATTCTAGTTGTCTTTGTCATCTGGCCGCTCATCTATGATTTTATTAAGGAGGAAGATCATGAAATTGATTGAAGTGAAAAAGCTATCTAAAAGCATTCGGGGGAAGGAAATCTTGCGTCACATTTCCTTTGACATTGAAGAAGGGGATTGTGTGGCTTTGATTGGCCCCAACGGAGCTGGTAAAACAACTCTGATGGACTGTCTCCTAGGCGATAAATTCTTGACTTCTGGCCAAGCCCTGGTTCAGGGCTTAAAGCCAACGGATAATCGTTTGAAAGAGATGGTTGCCATTTTGCCTCAGGAAAATACAGTGGTGGGGGATTTGAAAGTCAAGGAACTCCTCTCTTTCTTTCGAGCCATCTATCCTAATAGCCTGACTGAAGAGGAAATCGATTCCTTGTTGGGCTTTTCTGACAAGCAAAAGAACCAGTTGGCTGCCAAGCTCTCTGGTGGTCAAAAACGCCTCTTCTCCTTTATTTTAGCCTTGATTGGCCGTCCAAAGATCCTCTTCTTGGATGAGCCGACTTCGGCCATGGACACCTCGACCCGCCAGCATTTCTGGGAAATTGTGGATCAGCTCAAGAAGCAAGGCGTGACCATTGTCTATTCTTCCCACTACATTGAAGAAGTGGAGCATACGGCTGACAGGATTTTGGTGCTTCATAAGGGAGAGCTCATCCGCGATACCACGCCTTATGCCATGCGCAAGGAAGAGCAGGAAAAACACTTCACCCTGCCCCTTTCCTATAAAGAAATCGTGGAAAAGATAGCTGGTGTGACAGAGATTGAAATCAAGCAAAAGGCCCTATCCTTTGCGACCAAGGATGCCAGTCAGGTCTGGCAAATTCTGCAGGAGCATGGCTGTACGATTGAAGAAATCGAAGTCCGCAATCGCACCCTGCTGGATAGTATTTTTGAGACGACACAAGAGTAAAGGAGCAGCATCATGAAAAATATGGTTAGTTTAATGAAAATGGAGTTGATTTTGATGAAGCGGCAGGCGGCTTACTACCTGCTCTCTATCGGTCTGCCCAGCGTGTTTTATCTGATCTTTTCAGGAATGATGTCAGGTTCTGATGTACCGGCGCTTGTGCTCCGAACCTATCTCTTTTCTATGACACTTTTTAGTATCATGTCTAGTGCCTTTTTTAGCATTCCTAGCACCTTGCAGTCGGACAAGACCAATAACTGGCAAAAATTGATTCAGCATTCGCCCGTTTCTATGGTAGAATATTATATATCAAAGCTTTTTAGTACTTTACTGACCTTTCTGCTTTCCATTATCGTGGTCTTCTCTGTCGGACATTTCGTTCGTGGAGTCAATGTGCCCATGATGGACTGGTTCGTGATTGCCCTAATTCTTTTGGTTGGCAGTATGGTCTTTATCGCCATGGGCGTCTTGGTTAGTCTCCTGCCCAGTGCCCAGCTCATGTCTGTTGTGGGCAATATCGTTTATATGGCTTTAGCAGTCTTGGGTGGGCTTTGGTTTCCGCTGACTATGTTTCCAGACTGGTTGCAATCTATCGGCAAGTTAACGCCAAGCTATCAGCTCATGCAGGTGGTTTCTGCCTATTTGGAACACCATGACTGGAATGTCTCTGCCATGCTAATCGTCCTAGCCTACACCATTTTCTTTAGCATTTTGGTCCTTCAGCTCAAAAAACGGATTGAGGTTAAATAATTATATGTGGGAAAAGTTCAAAAACATACATCATATGTTTCATATTTCTCTGGTCTTCATCATCTTTCCAATAGCGGGTGTCATTAGCGGTGAATACCCGCTTTTGACTTTGCTTTGGACAGCATTGTTTATAGGGGCCTATTACACCATCCTCACAGAGAAAAAGCCTTTCTACCAGGCTCTGTCCTGGTGGGGCATGCTTGCTTACATTTTTTATACTTCCATTTGGCTGAATGTGGGCTTTGTGTGGTATATTTTTTATTTGTCCAATCTTCTTGTTTATCATTACAATAATATTTCCCTTAAATCTTGGCGCTTTTGGAGTTTCTTAGCTGTCCAACCGGCCCTTCTGGTCGGGGTGTATCTTCAACATCAATTGAGCACCGGCTATCTGATCTTTTTCTTGACGACTTTCCTCTTTTCGGATTTCTTGACCCTGGGTCTGCACCGTATCCAAGTCGCTGAACAGCTCAAGGAAGAAAAAAGTAAGCAAAATGCCCAGCTCAATCTCTTTCTAGCGGAAAATGAGCGTAATCGAATTGGACGGGATTTACACGATAGTCTGGGACATACCTTTGCCATGCTTAGTGTCAAGACGGAGCTGGCCCAGCAATTCCTGCAAATGGAGGCCTACGAGCAGGCGGAGAAAGAGATGGAAGAAGTGCGACGGATCAGTAAGCAGGCCATGGCTGATGTTCGACGGATTGTAGACAATCTCAAGACGCGGACACTGGATGAAGAATTAGCAACAATCCGAACCATGCTGGAAATGAGCGATATTGACTTGGAGCTTCATAATCAGCTCAATGTTGCCAGCATCCCTACGGAAATGCAGTTTACCATTAGTATGATTTTGTTGGAATTAGCAACCAATATTATCAAGCATGCGGAGGCCAAGAAATCCAGAATTGATTTGTATAGTCAGGATAGAGATTTAATATTGGAAGTTGAAGATGACGGCCGAGGCTTTAAGCAAGTGACGGGCCAAGACTTGCATTCGGTACGTGAGCGCTTGGAGGGGCTTGATGGTAGCGTGGAGGTCATCAGCAATCACAAGCCAACCATTATTCTCGTGCGCTTGCCATATAGGATTAGAGGAGACGAGCGATGAAGTTATTATTAGCAGAAGACCAGAGTATGCTGCGGGATGCCCTTAGCCAGCTCTTGCAGTTGCAGCCGGATGTTGCTAGTGTTTCTCAAGCGGCAGACGGTCGTGAAGCTATGGAGCTGCTCAAGACCAATCCAGTCGATGTGGCTATCTTGGATGTAGAAATGCCCTATCAGACAGGGCTGGATGTTCTAGAATGGGTGAAGGAGCATCAGCCAGCTGTCAAGGTTATCATTGTGACAACTTTTAAGCGTCCAGGCTATTTTGAGAGGGCTGTCAAGGCAGATGTTGATGCCTATGTACTCAAGGAACGTAGCATTGCTGACCTGATGAAGACCATTCATACTGTCTTGGCTGGACAAAAAGAATATTCACCTGAACTTATGGTAGTGCTGATGACTCATAAAAATCCCCTCTCTCATCAGGAGCTTCTAGTCTTAGAGGCAGCAGCAACTGGGCTTTCTAATAAAGAAATTGCTGAAAAACTCTATTTATCAAATGGAACTATTCGTAACTATATGTCGGCTATCCTGACCAAGCTAGCAGCTGACAATCGTACGGAAGCTGTCCGGATTGCTCAAGAACAAGGATGGATATAAAATAATTATCTCGCTACATTCGGATTTAGCGGGATTTTCTTATCTTTTTCAATCAGAATGAAAAAAAACATCCGCGATACTTGCAATTTTTTTCAAAAATGTTATCATAGTAGAAAGCTTTTTGAATTTTTAGAAAATTGTAAATAAATGAAAGGGGAAATATGGAAAGAATCCAATTAGAAACTCCTAAGTCCGGCTCGCAGCTGGTCTTGGAAACCTTGAAGAATCTTGGTGTTGATACTATTTTTGGCTATCCTGGTGGTGCAGTCTTGCCCCTCTATGATGCTATTTATAGCTTTAAAGGTATCCGCCATATTCTTGGTCGCCATGAGCAGGGGTGTGTTCATGAAGCAGAAGGCTACGCCAAGTCTACTGGGAAAATTGGTGTGGCCGTTGTAACCAGTGGTCCAGGGGCAACCAATGCCATTACTGGGATCGCCGATGCGATGAGTGACAGTGTTCCCCTTTTGGTGTTTACTGGTCAGGTAGCGACGCCAGGTATTGGTAAGGATGCCTTTCAAGAAGCCGACATTGTCGGTATTACTACTCCCATCACTAAGTACAATTATCAGGTACGGGAGACGGCAGACATACCAAGAATTATTACGGAGGCCATTCATATTGCGACCACAGGTCGTCCGGGGCCAGTCGTCATTGATTTGCCAAAGGATGTCTCAGCGCTGGATACGGACTTTATCTATGACACTCAGTTGCATCTACCAAGTTATCAACCAACAATTGAGCCTAATGAGTTACAGATTAAGAAGATTCTTAAACAGCTTTCCAAGGCTAAAAAACCTGTTCTTCTTTCTGGTGGTGGTATTAGCTATGCAGGGGCAGCAGCGGAGATGGTTGCTTTTGCAGAGCGGTATCAGATTCCAGTAGTGACCTCATTGTTGGGTCAGGGAACGATTGCGACAGATCATCCTTTGTTCTTAGGTATGGGTGGCATGCATGGTTCTTTCGCGGCTAATATTGCGATGACGGAAGCAGACTTCATGATTAGCATTGGTTGTCGTTTTGATGATCGTCTGACTGGTAATCCTAAGACCTTTGCTAAAAGTGCTAAGGTGGCTCACATTGATATCGATCCAGCAGAAATTGGTAAGATCATCAGCGTGGATATTCCTATTGTAGGAGATGCCAAGAAAGCTTTGCAAATGTTGCTTGAAGAAGAACAGGTGCACAACAATACCAGCAAGTGGATTGAAAAGGTGACACGAGACAAGGAGCGGGTGCGCTCCTATGATAAGAAAGAGCGTGTCGTACAACCTCAGGCTGTTATTGAGCGCGTGGGTGAGTTGACCAAGGGAGACGCCATTGTGGTCACGGACGTTGGCCAGCACCAAATGTGGACAGCCCAGTATTATCCTTATCGAAACGAACGTCAGTTAGTTACGTCTGGTGGTCTTGGAACCATGGGCTTTGGTGTTCCAGCAGCGATTGGGGCCAAGATTGCCAATCCAGATAAGGAAGTGGTTCTCTTTGTTGGAGATGGCGGCTACCAGATGACCAATCAAGAAATGGCCATCCTTAATATCTACAAGATTCCGATTAAGGTCATCATGCTCAATAATCATTCGCTAGGTATGGTTCGCCAGTGGCAGGAAGCCTTCTATGATGGGCGTACCTCCGAGTCAGTCTTTGACAGTTTGCCAGATTTTCAGCTAATGGCTCAGGCTTATGGTGTCAAATCTTATAAATTTGATAATCCAGAGACCATTGCTCAGAATTTAGAAGTCCTGAAGGAAGATATACCGATGTTTATCGAGGTAGATATTTCCCGCAAGGAGCATGTGCTTCCAATGGTGCCAGCTGGCAAGAGCAATCATGAGATGTTGGGGGTGAAGTTCCATGCGTAGAATGTTGACAGCTAAACTCCAGAATCGTTCGGGTGTTCTGAATCGCTTCACTGGTGTGCTTTCCAGACGTCAGGTCAATATCGAAAGTATTTCTGTCGGTGCGACTGAGGATGAAAATGTTTCTCGGATCACCATTATCATTGATGTAAATTCCCTCAATGAAGTGGAGCAGATTATCAAGCAGCTTAATCGCCAGATTGATGTGATTCGGGTGCGAGATATTACAGATCATCCTCACCTAGAGCGAGAAGTTATTTTGATCAAGGCATCAGCACCGGTTGCTAAGCGTGCAGAAATCTTGGCCATTATCCAGCCTTTCCGGGCAACGGTAGTCGATGTGGCGCCAAGCTCGATCACTATCCAGATGACGGGCGATGCAGAAAAGAGCGAAGCGCTCTTACGAGTCATCCGTCCTTACGGCATTCGCAATATCGCACGGACTGGAGCAACTGGCTTTACCCGTGATTAATACTCTTCGAAAATCTCTTCAAACCACGTCAGCTTCGCCTTGCCGTACCCAAGTACAGCCTGTGTCTAGCTTCCTAGTTTGAACTTTGATTTTCAGTGAGTATAAAATCCGGCTTAAATTTGTTAAAACCGCCTAAGAGGCAATAAAAATAGAAAAGAGAGTAAACATTATGGCAGTAACAATGGAATACGAAAAAGATGTAAAAGTAGCAGCACTTGACGGTAAAAAGATCGCCGTTATCGGTTATGGTTCACAAGGCCATGCTCATGCACAAAACTTGCGTGATACAGGTCATGATGTGATTATCGGTGTTCGTCCTGGTAAGTCATTTGACAAAGCTAAAGAAGATGGCTTTGACACGTACACAGTAGCAGAAGCTGCTAAATTAGCTGATGTTATCATGATCTTGGCTCCAGATGAAATTCAACAAGAATTGTACGAAACAGAAATCGCTCCTAACTTGGAAGCTGGTAACGCAGTTGGATTTGCTCATGGTTTCAATATCCACTTTGAATTTATCAAAGTTCCTGCAGATGTAGATGTCTTCATGTGTGCACCAAAAGGTCCTGGTCACTTGGTTCGTCGTACTTTTGAAGAAGGCTTCGGTGTTCCAGCTCTTTACGCGGTTTACCAAGATGCGACTGGGAATGCCAAAGACATTGCGATGGACTGGTGTAAAGGTGTTGGTGCAGCTCGTGTTGGTTTGCTTGAAACAACTTACAAAGAAGAAACTGAAGAAGATTTGTTTGGTGAACAGGCTGTACTTTGTGGTGGTTTGACTGCCCTTATCGAAGCAGGTTTTGAAGTCTTGACAGAAGCAGGCTATGCTCCAGAATTGGCTTACTTTGAAGTGCTGCACGAAATGAAACTCATCGTTGACTTGATCTATGAAGGTGGATTCAAGAAAATGCGCCAATCTATTTCAAATACTGCTGAATATGGTGACTATGTATCAGGTCCACGTGTGATTACTGAGCAAGTCAAAGAAAACATGAAAGCAGTTCTTGCAGATATCCAAAATGGTAAATTTGCAAATGACTTTGTAAATGACTACAAGGCTGGACGTCCAAAACTCACTGCTTACCGTGAACAAGCAGCTAATCTTGAAATTGAAAAAGTCGGTGCAGAATTGCGTAAAGCAATGCCATTCGTTGGTAAAAATGACGACGACGCTTTCAAGATCTACAACTAAGATTGTGTGGAAAACTCAGCTGGTATCCCAGCTGAGTTTGTTTACCTCATTTGGAAAGGAAAAGGAATGTTAACAGCAAAAGATATCGTCCGTGCTCATAAGGTATTAAAAGATGTTGTTGTCAATACACCGCTTGATTATGATCATTACTTGTCAGAGAAGTATGGGGCAAAGATTTATCTTAAAAAGGAAAATGCCCAACGTGTCCGTTCTTTCAAAATACGTGGTGCCTATTATGCCATTTCTCAGTTGAGTAAAGAAGAGCGAGAACGTGGGGTTGTCTGCGCTTCTGCGGGCAACCACGCACAGGGTGTCGCATACACTTGTAATGAAATGAAAATTCCAGCTACTATTTTTATGCCTATCACAACTCCTCAGCAAAAAATTGGACAGGTTCGTTTCTTTGGTGGCGATTTTGTTACGATTAAGCTAGTAGGAGATACTTTTGATGCTTCTGCTCGGGCGGCTATGGAATTCACACGGATGGAAAATCGGACTTTCATCGATCCTTTTGATGATGCTCACGTTCAAGCAGGCCAGGGAACGGTTGCTTATGAAATCCTAGAAGATACAGCGCGGGAGTCCATCAATTTAGACTTGGTCTTGGTACCAGTAGGAGGCGGCGGTCTCATCGCAGGAGTATCCACTTACATCAAGGAAAGCCAGCCACAAATTGAAGTGATTGGGGTAGAGGCGAATGGAGCCCGCAGTATGAGAGCAGCTTTTGAAGCAGGCGGTCCTGTCAAACTCAATGAAATTGACAAATTTGCGGACGGTATCGCAGTCCAAAAGGTAGGGGCCTCTACTTATGAAGCAACGAAGAAGAATGTAGAAACACTTATCGGGGTTGATGAAGGCTTGATTTCAGAAACCTTGATTGATCTCTATTCTAAACAAGGAATCATCGCAGAGCCTGCTGGTGCAGCTAGCGTAGCAGCCTTGGAAGTGTTGCGAGAATATATCAAAGGAAAAACTGTCTGCTGTATCATTTCGGGAGGAAATAATGACATTAACCGTATGCCTGAAATGGAAGAGCGCGCTCTCATCTATGATGGCATCAAGCATTATTTTGTAGTAAATTTCCCGCAGCGGCCAGGTGCCTTACGTGAATTTGTAAATGATATCTTAGGGCCAAATGATGACATCACTCGATTTGAATATATCAAGCGGGCCAGCAAAGGAACTGGACCGGTCCTGATTGGGATTGCTCTGGCCAATAAACATGACTATGCGGGTCTGATCAATCGAATCGAGCATTTTGATCCTTCCTTCATCAATCTAAATGGAAATGAAACGCTTTACAACATGTTAGTCTGATCCTAAAAATATTTTAGCAAAATCCCACTTTTTAATTGCAAGTGAGTGAGGACTGTGCTAGAATATACTATATTAAATTAAGGAGATGCGCTTATGTTACTGAATTTCTTTTTCTTCTTTCTCATTTTTCTTCTTCTTTGTGGTCTATTGGCATTTAGCTCGCTTTATGTCGTGCGCCAGCAATCTGTTGCCATCATTGAGCGTTTTGGTCGGTACCACAAGACTAGTACAAGTGGGATGAATGTTCGTTTGCCTTTGGGAATTGACAAAATCGCCGCTCGTGTTCAGTTGCGTTTGCTACAAAGCGACATTATTGTTGAGACCAAGACTCAGGATAATGTCTTTGTGACCATGAATGTGGCGACCCAGTATCGGGTAAATGAACACAATGTTACAGATGCTTACTATAAACTCATGCGGCCAGAAGCGCAGATTAAGTCCTACATCGAAGATGCTCTGCGTTCCTCTGTTCCTAAGCTGACCTTGGACGAGCTCTTTGAAAAGAAGGACGAAATTGCCCTAGAAGTCCAAAAGCAAGTGGCAGAAGAAATGTCAACCTATGGCTACATCATTGTCAAGACCTTGATTACCAAGGTTGAGCCAGATGCAGAAGTTAAACAGTCTATGAACGAAATCAACGCAGCTCAACGCAAGCGCGTGGCAGCTCAGGAATTGGCAGAAGCAGATAAGATTAAAATTGTAACTGCTGCAGAAGCTGAGGCTGAGAAAGATCGTCTTCATGGGGTCGGTATTGCAGAGCAGCGGAAGGCAATCGTAGATGGCTTAGCAGATTCAATTAAGGAGCTTAAAGGCGCCAATGTTGAGTTGACAGAAGAACAGATTATGTCCATCCTCTTGACTAACCAGTATTTAGATACCTTGAATAATTTTGCAGATAAGCAAGGAAATAACACAATCTTCCTTCCAGCAAATCCTGATGGAGTGGAGAGTATTCGCACCCAGATCCTTTCAGCCCTCAAAGCTAAATAAATATAGAATATTCAGAATTATTTAATTTGTTTGTTTTGGTTTTTCTAAGTTGACAAACTGTATAAAAACCATTATATTAGTATTCGAAATAAGTTAGAGAGGAGTAAGAAATGGCTAAATCAAATTTTGAAAAAGTAGAGTCAGTCGTTGGATGGGTTCGTGACAAAAAAATTACAGGTTACCGTATTAGTAAAGAAACAAACGCGCGTGAAATGTCAATTATTGCTCTTGCTCAAGGACGTGCAAAAGTAAAGAATATTTCTTTTGAAACAGCTCTTGGCTTGATTGACTTCTATGATAAGAATCATGAAAAGTTTGAAGACTAATCTTCGGAAAGTGGGGAAACCCGCTTTTTTATTTTGCGAATAAAAAAACAAGGCGGATGTATCTTTTTCCGTCTTGTTTGTTTGCTTGATTGTTTATTTCAAGAAGCGATGTAGGAATTCCTTGGTTCGTTCTTCTTTAGGATTGGTAAAGAATTCTTGTGGAGTGCCTTCTTCTGCGATGACGCCCTTATCCATAAAGATAACACGGCTGGAAACATCGCGGGCAAATTCCATTTCGTGGGTCACGACAATCATAGTCAGGCCCTCTTTAGCCAATTCTTTCATGATTTTCAGGACTTCGCCAACCATTTCTGGGTCAAGAGCTGAAGTTGGTTCATCGAAAAGGATGGCATCAGGATTCATGGAAAGCGCACGTGCAATGGCAACCCGCTGCTTTTGTCCACCTGAGAGTTGTTTAGGCTTGGCTTGCCAGTAGAGCTCTCCCATGCCCACCTTTTCCAGATTTTCTTTGGCAATCTTTTCTGCTTCAGCACGCTCTCTTTTGAGCACGGTTGTCTGAGCTACGATGGTGTTTTCCAGCACATTGAGATTTTCAAAAAGATTGAAACTTTGGAATACCATGCCTAATTTTTCGCGGTAGTGAGTCAGGTCGTAGTTTTCGTCCAAGACATTTTTTCCGCGGTAGAGAATTTCGCCAGCAGTAGGTGTTTCTAGGAGGTTGATGGAGCGGAGAAAGGTTGATTTTCCGCTACCTGAACTTCCGATAATGGAGATAACCTCGCCCTTGTGGACAGTCAGAGAAATGTCTTTTAAGACTTGATTCTCCCCATAAGATTTTTTGAGATTTTTAATTTCTAAAATTGTTTCGGTCATTGTTTCAATTCTCCCGTCTGCATTTGGTTGGCACCTGTTGTGTAATGATCTGTGTCAAATTTCTGCTCGATGAAACGTAGGATTCGAGTGACGGTAAAGGTCAAGACAAAGTAAATAACTGCGATAATGGTGAAGGTTTGGAAATACTGATAGGTCTGAGTTGCAATGGTATTTCCTGAGAAGTAGAGCTCCACCACGGAGATAACATTCAGGACAGATGTATCCTTGATATTGATGACAAATTCATTCCCCGTCGCAGGAAGAATATTGCGGATCACCTGTGGCAGGACGACCTTGCGCATGGTTTGGCCGTGGGTCATTCCGAGCGCAGTAGCCGCTTCGAATTGTCCTTTATCAACGGCAAAGATACCACCGCGGACAATTTCACTCATGTAAGCGCCAGTATTGATAGAAACGATGAAGATGGCTGCAGCTGTCCGGTCAATCGAAATGCCAAAAGCCTGAGCTGTTCCATAGTAGATAACCATGGATTGTACAATCATAGGTGTACCACGGAAGATTTCAATGTAAACATTTAGGAACCAACCGAATAGTTTTTGCAGGAAGGCTAGAGCCTTATTTTTTGAAATGGGCGCTGTCCGATAGACCCCAATCAACAAACCGATGAAGAGGCCAGCGATTGTCCCAGTGATGGAAATAAGCAAGGTCAAACCAGCTCCGCGTAAGAACTGCGGCCAGTTTTCCTTCCAAATCTTAAAAACTTTATTGAAGAATGTGTCTTCAGCATCGTCAGTATCAGTGTCCACCGGTTGATTTTTAATCATCTGATCCATCAGCTGGACTTGGTCATCTGTTGAGAGTTTAGCGATAGCTGCATTAGCTTGCTCGATTCGGCTGTCGTCTTTACGCATACCGACAGCGATGGAGGCATCTTCTTCACCAACTTCAAAGCCCTCTTTGAATTGAATCATTTTGAACTTAGAGTTGGCAGCTTCGGCTGTCAGAGCTTCGGGACGTTCAGAAATGTAACCGTCAATAACACCAGATTCTAGAGCTTGACGCATTTGGGCGAAATCTCCCATGGCGGTCTCTTGCTTAGCACCTGGCAGTTGAGAAATCAGATTGTAAAGATAGACACCTTGCTGAGAGGTGATTTTAGCATCTTTGAAATCTTTGAGGGTCTTAGCATTAGCGTAGTTGCCGTCTTTTCGAACCAGCATAACAGGCTCACTAGTATAGTAGCTGTTAGAAAAGGCGATTTCTTTTTTCCGTTCGGCTGTTGGGCTCATACCAGCGATAATCATATCGATTTTACCAGAGGTCAAGGCTGGAATCAGTCCGTTCCAAGAAGTTTTCACAACTAGAGGTTCCTTGCCCATTTCCTGAGCAATCTTCTTAGCAACTTGGACATCGTAGCCGTTGGCATACTGATTTGTTCCTTCGATTTTGACAGCGCCATTCGAATCATCATCTTGGGTCCAGTTGAAAGGGGCATAGGCCGCTTCCATCCCAATTCTGAGATAATCATCCGCCTGAGCTACGGTAAAGGTCCCCAGACAGACGAGGAGGGCTGTCAATAAGGTTAAAATGAATTTTTTCATATTCTCTCCTAGTCCTTCTAAAATAGTTCTTTCTATTCTACCGAAAAATATCCGACTTTTCAATCCTGGTAAGCCCTTACTTGAGAAAAATGCTATAATAGGATAAAGATTTAGAAAAGGACTTTGGTTTATGAAAAGGTACTTGTCAGGAATTTTCCTTCTTTTTTTGAGTTTATTTTTTGCTGGAACGGTGTCAGCTTTAGACTATCAAATCCAGTCGTATCAAGGAGATTTGGAGATCCATGCCGATAATACAGCCACCTATACAGAAGAGGTGACTTATCATTTTGATGATGATTACAATGGCCAGATGGTTTCCCTAGGCTCAGCAGGAAAGATGCCAGAAGGCTTTGCTATTGATTCAGATCCAAAAGTTTCCGTGAAAACGAATGGAGTCGTAAAATATGACTTTGAGCCACGAGTCACAGATTTAGGAGATGGCTACGAGGTTAAGATTTACAATGCGGGTAAAGAAGGTGATACGGTCAAAGTAACAGTCACATGGAACCTAACCAATCTTCTGTTTCTCCATAAAGATATTGCAGAGCTCAAATGGACGCCGATCAGTGATTGGGAAGAAGAGCTGCAAAATGTGACGATTAAGGTTTGGGGCCTGGGAACTTGGACCTTAACGGACATGTATGTCCATACAGGTTATTTTGGCCAATCGGTCACTATAAATAGGGACCGAGGTGATTATCGGATACAGCTATCTCATTTGCCTAGCAGGAAGAAGGTTGAACTGCATGGATATTGGCATCGCCAAGCTCTGCATCAAGCAGCAGAGGATCCAAAAGCAACCAACTATCTACAGACTTTTCAAGCAGTTGAGAAAGAGATTGTAGCTAAGAGCCAGTTTTATCATCGCTTGGGGGAAGTTTATCTGCCTCTTTTGGGCTTGTTCTTGTTGATGCTTTCGGGGATATTCTATCTGATTTTTCGGATTAAGATTCGTCCTAGCCAAGCTTTTCCTAAAGACGCTCGCCTCTATGAAGCTCCGCAAGATCTGGCTCCTCTCATTGTAGCGGCCAATATCTTTGCTGTGGATATGAGAGAAGTCGATCCTACCAGTGGCGGACGAGCCCATTTAAAATTTGAAAATCTAGTGCAGGCAACCTTGCTGGATTTGATGGATCGAGGCTACATCGAGCTTTTAGGAACTGCAGACAAGCCAATCTTGAAACCAACTTCTAAAAAAGGTTTGTCAGAGTTTGAAGGTCAATTCTTACAGATGGCATTTGGCGACCATAAACAGGCAGCTGTAGCAGACTTGTTTGAATCTTATCAGATTTCAGAAGACCTTTATAAAAATAAAAAATCAACAGATGAAGCGCGAATCCGTCAAATGGGCAATCGAATAAAAAATCGCTTTTCAACTGATTTAAACCTTTTGTCTGAACAAGTATTAAAGGAGATTCGGGAGCTAAACTTGCTGGATCACTATCGTCCTTTGAAACGAGGAGAAAAGCTTCTCTTGTGGTTGGCTCTAATGGCAAGTTTCCTTGCTTTTGGCTTGTCTCTCTTGACATTTTTTATCTATTTGATCAAGCTAGACGGTTTTATTTGGTCCTATCTTCCGCTTGCAGCTGTCGCTTCGATGTTGACCGTTCTGCTGGGCAGAGCCTTACAGCTATATCAGCGGGATGGTGTCTTGAGCGATGAGGGAGCCCATGATTTCTATCTCTGGAATAGCTTTGCGAATATGCTACGCTACATCGCTCGCCTATACGATACAGAGGTAGAGGGCATTGTCCTGTGGAACCGACTTTTGGTCTATGCTACCCTATTTGGCTATGCGGATCGGGTTAGTCGGGTCATGAAGCTGCGTCAGATTTCCTTGGAAAACGCGTCTATGAATACTTATCTACAATATAATCTTCATCCTATTTTCTACGCAAGTTCCCATAGTTTTTCAAATTATGGACACATTGCCTCGACGGCCAGTCATTTCTCGGTTTCATCAGGAGGCGGAGCAGGAGGTGGCTTCTCTGGTGGCGGTGGAGGCGGAGGTGGCGGAGCCTTTTGATAAAAAGCTTGCTAAAGCCCTTGAGAAAGCTTTTCCTCTCCTCCAATATGTGGTATAATAAATGTTAAAGTTGTTTTAGGAGTTATGTATGTTTATTATTGAAATTTTAAAGTCCATTATTTATGGAATTGTTGAAGGAATTACAGAGTGGCTACCCATTTCGAGTACCGGCCACTTGATTCTGATTCAAGATTTTATCAAATATAAAAATGAAAATCCAGCCTTCATGGAAATGTTCAATGTAGTCATTCAACTGGGAGCAATCTTGGCGGTTGTGGTGATTTATTTTGATAAGCTCAACCCTTTTAAACCAGGGAAAACAGCTCGTCAAATTCAGCTGACATGGCAGCTCTGGGCCAAGGTAGTCGTTGCTGCTTTGCCAGCTGCAATCATCGGTTTTTTCCTAGACGATTGGTTTGAAGCCCATTTCTATAATCTGGTATCCGTTGCGATCATGCTGATAATCTACGGGGCTGCCTTTATCTATCTGGAAAAACGAGAGCAGGTGGAACCGACTGTTACAGAATTGAGCAGACTTCCTTATCAAACCGCTCTTTATATTGGTCTTTTCCAAGTCTTGTCCCTCTTTCCAGGAACTAGCCGTTCAGGTGCGACCATTGTCGGTGGTCTCTTGAATGGTGTCAGCCGACCAGTTGTGACAGAGTTTACTTTCTACTTGGGGATTCCAATCATGTTTGGTGCAAGTGGGCTGAAAATCCTGAAATTTATCATCAAGGGCAATTCTTTAGGCTTCAACCAATTATTCCTTTTGATGGTAGCGATGGGAGTGGCCTTCGGAGTCAGTCTTTATGTGATTCGCTTCCTGACAGACTATGTCAAGAACCATGACTTTACAATCTTTGGTAAATATCGGATCGGACTCGGAGTTTTGCTGTTGGTTTACGGTCTGATTAAGGTCATTATTGGCTAATCAAGGCTTGGGAAATTTTCCCAGCCTTTTCTTATTTGACTAGTTATTTTTTTGAAATAAGTTTAGAATTTTAGTATAATAGAAAGACTATGAAAGTATGAGGTTGATGAGATGGAAGTGAAACAGATTAATGATTCGACGATTAAAATCACCATCCAGTTGGAAGATTTGGAAGAACACGGAATGGAAATTGCAGATTTCCTAGTTCCCCAAGAAAAAACAGAAGAATTTTTCTATACCATTTTGGATGAGTTGGAAATGCCGGAAAGCTTTTTAGACAGTGGCATGCTAAGCTTTCGAGTGACACCTAAGCCAGACAAGCTGGATGTCTTTGTGACGAGATCCAAGATTGATAAGAATTTGAATTTTGAGGATTTGGGAAATCTACCAGACATGGATGAGCTCAGCCAGATGTCGCCAGATGAGTTCTTAAAGACTTTAGAGAAAAATATCTTTGAAAAGAGTAAGGATGACCTTGAGGCGGTCAAATCTTTAGAAGCAGCAGAGGCTGATCAGGAGGCCTCTGTAGATTCTTCAGAAGATAGGGAAGAAAATCTAGACCGTTATGTCTACTATATTTTGTCATTTACTGATTTGCAGAGTGCAGTTTCTTTCGCCAAAACGGTTGACTACCCAATAGACCTGTCAGAACTCTATAAATATGACTCTGCCTACTACCTGACTATTTTGGTAGATTTGGAAGAGCAACCTGCTCTTTATCCAGCTTGGTTACTGGCTAAAATGCGTGAATTTGCTGAGGATACAGATATTACACGTTCTGTCCTACAAGAACACGGGCGTCTGCTTTTGGTGACAGAAGCCATCCAACAGTTGCAGAAAGTTGAATGCTTATGATTGCTTTTCCATTGAAGTTCATTTTGGTGCTGCTAGCGACATTTTTTGTCGGAGTTTTGCTGACTCCCCTCGTTCGGCTCTTGGCTTTTAAAATGGATGCAGTCGACTATCCTAATGCTCGACGAATCAATAAAAAGCCCATGCCGAGTGCAGGCGGTCTGGCGGTTGTAGCGGCTTTTACCTTGGCAACTTTGGTCTTCATGCCGCAGATTGTTGGCGTCACTTTTTTTGAACAGACTTATTTTGACTATATTTGGCCGGTTGTGTTGGGGGGCTTGATTGTTGCCCTGACAGGGCTTATCGATGATATTAAAGAATTAAGTCCCCTGATGAAGTTAGGGGGGATTGTGCTGGCTGCCTGTCTGATTTGGTGGCTGACGGATTTTCGCCTAGATGATTTTAAGATTCCTTTTGGTGGTCCTCATCTCTTTTTCCCACCTTGGCTATCTTTTATTTTGACCATTCTCTGGATTGTCTCTATTACCAATGCGGTCAATCTCATGGATGGTTTAGATGGCCTTGTCAGCGGGGTCTCCATTATTTCCTTGCTAACCATGGGCATTGTTTCCTACTTTTTCTTACCGGGTCATAATTTATTCCTGACTTTGACAATCTTGGTCTTAGTAGCGTCTATTGCTGGCTTCTTTCCTTACAATTATCATCCAGCCATTATATATGGCGGGGATACGGGGGCTCTTTTCATCGGTTTTATGATTTCGGTCCTGTCTCTACAAGGCTTGAAAAATGCGACGGCAGTAGCGATTGTCACACCTATGATTATCTTGGGTGTGCCAATTACCGATACTTTTTTAGCAATCGTTCGTCGGACTTTGTCTGGTCAGAAATTTTACCAGCCTGACCGCCACCACCTTCATCATAGGCTCTTGTCCTTGGGATTAACACATCGGGGAACAGTTCTGGTTATCTATGGGATTTCGATGATTTTCTCAATGATTTCCCTCTTGTTAAATGTATCGACCCGCATCGGTGGACTCCTCCTCGTAATTGGACTTCTGCTAGGTGTCGAACTCTTGGTAGAACTAATAGGGGTTCTGGGGCCGCAGAGGACGCCTCTGCTCAATATTCTGCGCTTTATCGGAAACTCTTCTTATCGAGAAGAAGTTCGAGAGAAGAGATACCAAAAGAAACATAAACAAGAATAGTTCTAAACAAAATAAAAGCCTTTTGGGCTTTTTTTTGGTATACTAAAGTATGTAAATCAGCTAAGCAAAGAAAGGAAAAAGAAATGTCTGTCTTAGAAATCAAAGATCTTCATGTTGAAATTGAAGGGAAAAAAATTCTCAAAGGGGTAAATCTTACTCTGAAAACGGGAGAAGTTGCAGCGATCATGGGTCCAAATGGAACAGGGAAATCTACTTTGTCTGCAGCCATTATGGGAAATCCTAACTATGAAGTGACTCAAGGAGAGGTGCTTTTTGATGGGGTTAATATCTTGGAGCTAGAAGTGGATGAACGGGCTCGTATGGGACTCTTCCTTGCGATGCAGTATCCTAGTGAAATTCCTGGTATTACTAATGCGGAGTTTCTCCGTGCGGCCATGAATGCTGGTAAGGAAGACGATGAAAAAATCTCTGTCCGTGACTTCATTACTAAACTAGATGAAAAGATGGAACTGCTCAACATGAAAGAAGAGATGGCTGAGCGCTACCTCAATGAAGGTTTCTCAGGTGGTGAGAAAAAACGCAATGAAATCCTGCAGTTGCTTATGCTAGAGCCAACTTTTGCGCTTTTGGATGAGATTGACTCAGGTCTGGATATCGACGCTCTTAAGGTCGTTTCTAAAGGGGTCAATGCTATGCGTGGAAAGGGCTTTGGCGCTATGATCATCACCCACTACCAACGCCTGCTCAACTATATCACTCCAGACGTAGTTCATGTCATGATGGAGGGGAAAGTTGTTCTTTCTGGCGGTCCAGAATTGGCAGTTCGCTTGGAAAAAGAAGGCTATGCCAAATTGGCTGAAGAGTTGGGCTTCAACTATACTGAAGAAGTCTAGTCAAACATTCTTTTGACTTTGATAAAAGATAGGAGAATGACATGACAAAAGAATTGATTCACGAATTTTCACAAGTTCACGCAGAACCAGTATGGTTGGCTGATCTCCGTCAGCAGGCCTTTGACCAAATTGATCAACTGGACTTGCCAGTCATTGAGCGGGTTAAATTTCACCGCTGGAATCTGGGAGACGGACGGATTTCTGATAGCGAGCCTTTGACCAATGTGCCAGATTTCACGGCTCTTGGAGACAATCTCAAGTTCATCCAAATGGGAACCCAAACTGTCCTTGAGCAATTGCCGGCTGATTTAGCAGAGCAAGGTGTGATCTTCACAGATTTCCACACAGCTTTGGAAGAGATACCAGAGCTGGTAGAGAAGCATTTCATGTCCGCAGTCAAGTATGACGAGGATAAATTGGCGGCTTACCATACTGCCTATTTCAACAGCGGTGCGGTTCTTTATGTACCGGACAATGTTGAGATTGATCGGCCGATTGAAGGAATTTTTTATCAGGACAGCGAAAGCGATGTTCCTTTTAACAAGCATATTTTGATTATCGCGGGCAAGCATTCCAAGGTTAACTACTTGGAACGCTTGGAAACCTACGGTGAAGGAGCTGTTCCAGTAACAGCCAATATCACCGTTGAAGTCATTGCTCAGGCTGGAGCTCAGATTAAGTTTTCAGCTATTGACCGCTTGGGCGAAAATGTAACGGCTTATATCAGCCGTCGCGGTAAGCTGGACAACGATGCCATGATTGACTGGGCTATCGGCGTTATGAACGAAGGCAATGTCGTGGCTGACTTTGATAGCGACCTTTACGGTAATGGAAGCCATGCGGATATGAAAGTAGTGGCGCTCTCAAGTGGCAAGCAGGTTCAGGGAATTGACACCCGCGTGACTAACTATGGCTGCAACTCTATCGGAAATATCCTGCAACACGGGGTTATCCTAGAAAAAGGAACCCTGACCTTCAATGGTATCGGACATATTATCAAAGGCGCTAAGGGAGCAGATGCCCAGCAGGAAAGCCGGGTTCTTATGCTGTCTGATCAAGCACGCTCAGATGCTAATCCAATCCTCTTAATTGATGAAAACGATGTGACAGCTGGTCACGCGGCTTCTATCGGTCAGGTAGATCCAGAGGATATGTATTACCTCATGAGCCGGGGTCTTGATAAGGCAACGGCAGAGCGCTTGGTTGTACGTGGCTTCTTGGGCTCAGTGATTGTAGAAATCCCTGTTAAAGAAGTCCGTGATGAAATGATTGAAAATATCGATATTATTCTCGCAAAAAGATAAAAAGCTGGGCCTTGTCCCGTATTAGTTAGATAGGAGTCTTCATGTCTGGATTTAATGCAGAAGCAATCAAGAAAGATTTTCCCATTTTGGACCAAATTGTCAATGATGAGCCTTTGGTTTATTTGGACAATGCGGCGACAACCCAGAAACCCAAGCAGGTGTTGGCAGCTATCGAAAACTACTATCTTAGAGACAATGCCAACGTCCATCGTGGTGTGCATACGCTGGCTGAGCGGGCGACAGCAGCCTATGAAACAGCTAGAGAAAGAGTTCGTTCTTTTATCAATGCGGCTTCTAGCAGAGAAGTCCTATTTACACGAGGAACCTCGACGGGACTCAACTGGGTGGCTCAGTTTGCGGCTGAAAGGCTGCAGCATGGTGATGAAGTGATGATTTCTATCATGGAGCACCATTCCAATGTCATTCCCTGGCAGGAAGTTTGTAGGAAGACTGGAGCCAAGTTGGTCTATGTCTATCTCAAGGATGGTGCTCTGGATATGGATGATTTTCGTGCCAAGCTCAATGAGCGAACCAAGTTTGTCTCTCTGGCTCATGCTTCTAATGTCCTCGGTGTCATCAATCCCATCAAGGATATTGCCCAGCTGGTTCATCAGCAAGGAGCGCTTTTGGTGGTGGATGGGGCTCAATCCATTCCGCACATGAAGATTGATGTGCAGGATTTGGATGTGGACTTCTTCGCCTTTTCGGGACATAAGATGGCCGGACCTACTGGAATCGGCGTTCTCTATGGCAAGGAAGAGCTGCTGGAGCAGATGTCGCCAGTCGAATTCGGTGGCGAAATGATTGATTTCGTCTATGAGCAGGAAGCAACTTGGAAGGAATTGCCTTGGAAGTTTGAGGCCGGCACTCCGAATATGGCAGGAGCAATCGGTCTTGCGGCGGCCATTGATTATTTGGAAGACTTGGGCATGGATGCCATTGCCCAGCATGAGCAGGACCTGATTGCCTACGTATTTCCTAAGCTGCAGGCAGTGGAAGGCTTGACCATTTATGGCTCTCAGGATTTGGCCCAGCGCTCAGGCGTGATTGCCTTTAATCTGGCTGGTCTCCATCCGCATGATGTCGCAACGGCTCTGGACTACGAAGGAGTAGCTGTTCGGGCGGGTCACCATTGTGCCCAGCCTTTGCTCACCTATCTACAGGTGCCAGCGACTGTGCGGGCCAGCTTTTATATCTACAATACCTATGCGGAT
Source organism: Streptococcus cristatus (assembly GCF_001588905.1). Lineage (GTDB taxonomy): Bacteria > Bacillota > Bacilli > Lactobacillales > Streptococcaceae > Streptococcus > Streptococcus cristatus_N. The sequence continues at coordinate 21,460 of NZ_LAWH01000025.1, forward strand.
TGTGACAAGCTGGTAGATGCTTTAGAAAAGACAAAGGAGTTTTTCAATGGCGCTTTCTAAGTTAGACAGTCTTTACAAGGCCGTTGTGACAGACCACTCGGCTCACCCACATCATCATGGTAAGCTGGAAGATGTGGAGCAGGTAGTTCTCAATAACCCAACCTGTGGTGATGTCATCAGTCTGTCTGTGAAGTTTAATGCGGAAGATAAGATTGAGGATATTGCCTTTGTGAATTCTGGCTGTACCATCTCAACGGCTTCGGCCAGCATGATGACGGATGTAGTTCTGGGTAAGACAAAAGAGCAGGCGCTGGAGTTAGCAGAAGTTTTCTCACAGATGGTTCAGGGTCAGGAAGACAGTCGCCAGAAAGAATTGGGAGATGGAGCCTTTTTAGCAGGCGTTGCCAAATTCCCGCAGCGGATTAAGTGTGCGACCTTGGGTTGGAATGCCCTCAAGCGAGCAATTGAAGAAGATAAAAAGTAAGAATGTGAAAGGAAATTATGTCAGAAGAAAGAGTAGAACCAAAACCGATTGATCTCGGTGAGTACAAGTTTGGTTTCCATGACGATGTTGAGCCTGTCCTCTCAACAGGGAAAGGGCTGAATGAAGCGGTCATTCGTGAGCTTTCTGCAGCCAAGAATGAACCAGAATGGATGTTGGATTTCCGCCTTAAGTCCTACGAGGTTTTCAAGAAAATGCCAATGCAGACTTGGGGACCAGATTTGTCAGAAATTAATTTTGATGACTTGATTTATTACCAAAAGGCCTCTGATAAGCCAGCTAGAAGCTGGGATGAAGTGCCTGAGAAGATTAAGGAAACCTTTGAGCGGATTGGGATCCCAGAAGCGGAGCGAGCTTACCTTGCTGGTGCAGCTGCCCAGTATGAGTCCGAAGTGGTCTACCACAATATGAAGGAAGAATTCCAAAAGCTTGGAATTGTCTTCACAGATACTGACTCAGCTCTTAAGGAATACCCAGAGCTTTTCAAGCAGTATTTTGCTAAGTTAGTTCCGCCGACAGACAACAAGTTGGCTGCCCTTAACTCTGCAGTTTGGTCTGGTGGTACCTTTATCTATGTGCCAAAAGGTGTCAAGGTAGACATCCCACTTCAAACCTACTTCCGTATCAACAATGAAAATTCCGGTCAGTTTGAGCGGACTTTGATTATCGTTGACGAGGGAGCAAGTGTTCACTACGTAGAAGGATGTACAGCGCCTACTTATTCAAGCAACAGCTTGCATGCGGCTATTGTTGAAATCTTTGCCCTTGACGGTGCCTATATGCGCTATACGACCATTCAAAACTGGTCAGATAATGTCTACAACCTTGTAACCAAACGAGCGCGGGCTATGAAGGATGCAACAGTTGAGTGGATTGATGGAAATTTGGGTGCCAAAACAACCATGAAATACCCATCAGTCTATCTGGACGGAGAAGGAGCGCGTGGTACTATGCTCTCTATCGCCTTTGCTAATGCTGGGCAACATCAAGATACGGGTGCTAAGATGATCCACAATGCGCCACACACCAGCTCGTCTATCGTGTCTAAATCCATCGCTAAAGGTGGAGGAAAAGTTGACTACCGTGGCCAAGTGACCTTTGCTCGCAATTCTAAGAAATCTGTCAGCCATATCGAGTGTGATACTATTATCATGGATGACTTGTCTGCTTCAGATACTATTCCATTTAATGAAATTCACAACTCACAGGTGGCTTTGGAGCATGAAGCTAAAGTTTCTAAGATTTCTGAGGAGCAGCTCTACTATCTCATGAGCCGTGGCCTATCTGAGTCCGAAGCGACTGAAATGATTGTCATGGGCTTTGTTGAGCCATTCACCAAGGAACTGCCGATGGAATACGCTGTTGAGCTCAACCGCCTCATCAGCTATGAAATGGAAGGGTCTGTTGGATAAAAAGAGGCGTTGGCCTCTTTTTAATTGTGAATAAATCTTTGCTTAAGCAAAGTGTTTAAAAAATTCAGAGGACCTGTTAAACAGTAGCAGAATACTATATTGCTAATTAACCCTCAAAGAACTTTTTTTGATTACGTTAAACGTTTACGACTATACAAATAACCGCGAATCAATTGATTCGCGGTATTTCTTTTATAACTTCTCATTGACAAAGCGGATGAAGTTGTTCCACCAGACTTTAAAAATAATAGCTTTTTCAACCTTTTTTTCTGTAACCATAGAAATAGAAGTTTTCTTATTTTCGATGTAGCCCTGGCCGATCGGCTCAGAATCTGTATAAGTGAGGGTACCTACTACACTACCTTTTTTCAAGGGTGCCTGCAGCTCCTGTGGACTTGGAGTAAAGGTGACTTTATGTTCAGCCTGATTGGCTATCCGTTCTAGAATTACCAGGTCCTCACTAGCAACTGCAGCGACCTTATCCTCTTGGCTGTCTCTAATAGCTACTTGTGAGTTATTATATCGTTCCCCTTTTTTGACAAGGACTGTCGGAGAGAAATTCTGTGTAACGTAGGTCATTAGGCTAGATGTAACGCCAAAACGGGTATTAGGGTCGTTATCTTCTTGTGCGACTCCTAAAACGACTGTGATCAATCGCATCCCTTTTTCACTTGTTACACCGACAAATGAAACACCACTCTGCTCAGACCCGCCTGTCTTCAAACCCTTCACTCCTGTCCGAAAACTAGGAGAGCCTTCCAACATTAAATTGGGATTTTCTAGTTGGATTCCTGCAAAATTCACATGAGATTTGGAAGTGATACCAAGGACCTCTGGGTAGTCATCAATCAGATGTGAGGCAATCACAGCTATATCATAAGCACTGAACTTATTGACAGTCTCTTGTTTTTTCTTGCTTTTAGAATTCTCTGCGGTCTCTTCTTCAGCACTGCTAGTTTCTAGCGAACCATCTAATAAACGAATATCCGTACCAGTAGCATTTACAATGGTTGCATCAGAGATATTCCATTCCTTGAGTTTGGCTTTCATCATTTTGACAAAATTTTCTTCACTTCCACCAACTTTTTCTGCCAGAGCGATGGTGGCGCTGTTGGCACTGGCCAAAAGAGAGGCATTCAGTAAGTCCTTTACCTTGTAGCGTCGCGCTTCCAGAGGCAAGTTTGCGATAGATGGATTTACTGTCAGCTGGTAAGCATAATCAGAAATATCAACCTCAGTTTCTAGGCTCAGTTTGCCATCAGCAATGGCCTCGTAAACCAGATAAGCAGTCAAAATGTTAGTAATAGCACCGACTTCTAGTGGGCTTGTAGCCTCCTTTTCATAGAGGATTTTTCCTGAGTTTGCATCGACAGCAATGGCGCTTTTAGCGGCAATTTCATAGTCATCTGCCAGAACAGGCTTGGCAATCAGACCAAAGAATAGCAGTAGGAATACAAAAAGTTTTTTCATTTCTTTCCCCTAGATTAGTAATAAATCTATTGTAACATAAAAAAGCCGATATTTTTGATAATCCTATTCAAGAATCCTTGTAAAATATTGAACAAATTTTTATTTATAAGATTTCCTGCATGTTTATGAAAATATATGAAAATGCATAGAAATTTTCCTATACTTTGTTTCAATAAAAATAAGAAAAATGCATAGAATTTTAAAATTTTCTTAAATAAGACTTGTATTTGTCTAGAAATGATGTATAATAATACATAATCTAAAGAAGGAGATTTGCTCATGAAAAAATCTAAATGGTTGGCTATTACTGGTTTGGTTGCAGCATCAGCGCTATTCTTAGCTGCTTGTGGCAAGTCAAGCACCAGCTCGGCAAAGACATATTCTTATGTCTATAATACAGATCCAGATACATTGGATTATGTAAACTCCAATCGCGCCTCCACTTCTGACGTTATTGCCAATTTGGTCGACGGTCTTTTAGAAAATGATCAATATGGGAATCTTATCCCTTCATTGGCTGAAGACTGGACTGTGTCTAAAGATGGCCTAACTTATACTTATAAGTTGCGTAAGGATGCTAAATGGTACACAGCAGAAGGTGAAGAGTATGCTGCTGTCAAGGCACAAGACTTTGTCACAGGGCTCAAGCACGCTGCAGATGAAAAATCAGAAGCATTACCAATCGTGCAAAACTCTATCAAGGGATTAGATGCTTATATCAAAGGGGAAAGCAATGATTTCTCTACTGTCGGTGTTAAGGCAATCGACGACTATACAGTTCAATACACCCTGAATCAGCCAGAAAGCTATTGGAATTCTAAGACAACCATGGGCATTCTCTTCCCGATTAATGAAGAATTTCTGAAGAAAGAAGGCAAAGACTTTGGTACCGTGAAACCTTCCGGTATCCTCTACAATGGTCCATATGTATTAAAGGCATTTACTTCTAAGTCTGTTATCGAATATTCTAAAAACCAAAACTATTGGGACAAGGACAATGTGAAGATCGAAGATGTCAAGTTGACTTACTACGATGGTTCTGACCAAGAGTCATTGATCCGTAACTTTACTGATGGTGCTTACACACAAGCTCGCCTCTATCCGACTAGCTCAAACTACGCATCAGTAGAAAAGAAATACAAAGACAACATCATTTTTACTCCACAAAATTCAACTAGCTATTTCTATGCCTTTAACTTGAATCGTCAGGCTTATAGCCATACTTCTAAGACAGATGCCCAAAAAGCTGCCAGCAAAGAAGCAATTCAAAATAAAGACTTCCGCCAAGCAATCAACTTTGCTTTTGACCGTAAATCCTTTGGTGCCCAGATGAATGGTAATGAAGGAGCAACGAAAATTATCAGAAGCTTGCTTGTCCCTCCTAGTTTTGTACAAGTAGATGGCAAGGACTTCTCAGATGTCGTTGAATCACAGTTGGCTTCTTATGGCGATGAATGGCAAGGTGTCAAATTAGCTGATGCCCAAGATAGCATCTACAACCCAGATAAGGCCAAGGCAGAATTTGCTAAAGCCAAAGAAGCTTTGCAAGCGCAGGGAGTTGAATTCCCAATTCATCTAGATGTACCAGTTGACCAGACAGATAAAATCATGGTGCAGCGGACCAACTCTTTCAAACAATCTGTTGAGGCAGCTCTAGGCCAAGAAAACGTTGTGATTGACGTGCATCAAATGTCATCAGACGATTTTGATAACTCTACTTACTTCGCAGAAACAGCTGCCCAAAAGGACTATGACCTCAATATGTCTGGTTGGTCAGCAGACTACCAAGACCCAGTAACTTATCTGAATATCTTTAACCCAGAGACAGGGGATATCTTGGACAATATTGGTCTGACAAAAGGTCAAAACCAAGACCTTGCTTCCAAGGTTGGTTTAACGGACTACAAAGCGCTTTTGGATCAGGCAGATGCAGAAAAGCAAGATACCAATGCTCGCTATACGAAATATGCAGCAGCGCAGGCTTGGTTAACAGATAGCTCTATTGTGATCCCATCTATTTCTGCAGGCGCTTCACCAATGGTTCAAAAGGTCGTACCATTTACCAAAGCCTACTCTTATGTAGGTATCAAGGGTGATGTCTATGTATTTAAGGGAATGGAGCTTCAAGATAAGGTTCTGACAGTAGCTGATTATCAAAAGGCTTTGAAAAAATGGGAAAAAGAAAAAGAAGAATCAACTAAAAAAGCTCAAGAAGAGTTAGCAAGTCACGTTAAGTAACAGAAAAGAGGCTGGGACAAAAGTCCTAGCCTCTCAATTGTCTTTGGATTGTCGAGCAAGA
>NZ_LAWH01000026.1:0-70010 GCF_001588905.1 Streptococcus cristatus
GGTTGAGCCTGTGTATTTTGTTGAGATTGAACTTGCTGATCCACCCCTTGTTGTGTTTGGTTTTGTGAAGGTTGAACAGATTCCACAGCTTTCTGTACTTGTTCTGCTTGCCCTACTGTTTTATTTGAAGAAGCATTGCTGCTGGCTTTTGGAGCGCTGCTAGCCTTACTAGATGAGGCAACTTTAGAGCTAGAAGAAGCTAGAACCGTCTTGCTAGAACTTGCACTAGGCTTGGTTTCTTCTTTGTGACCACAAGCCCCTAAAAGCAAGCTAGAAGCTAGAACAGTAGCAGCCATCAATTTTGTATAAGTCTTAGTTTTCATTTTTTCTTCTCCTTCGTAACATTCGGAAATCTTTTTGTAATATTATTGTAACACTCGTAATAAAGTATGTCAACTAGATAAATGGAATTTTTCAAAAATTTTTGAAGCAAATAACATCCAGAACTTAGGCCTCCTCTCTTCTTCAGCAGATATGTAGCTACTTTTATATTCGTAATAAAAATAAAAAAAGCAGAACATTTTGTCCTGCAAGTAAACTATATCATCAATTTTCTTTTAATCCGATTTTTCTGTCTTCAGTTTATAAACTTTTCTCGGCTTCTTCTTTGGCACGCGCTTAACGCCAGCCTCCTCCAAGTATTCTCCAAATTTTACGAGAAAATTATTGCTGACGATGGGGCGTCTAGGCGTGATGAGATTGACCAACTCAGTCCCTTCATAGACAGTAAACGGTGATTCCAGCAGATGGAGAAAAGTTGGATTCCAGTCCAGTCGCCCCTGAATCCGCTTGATAGACTCCAGCAGGATTTGGTAGTGGTCAAAGGCAAAGTCCTCTGCTGTTAGAAGCCGCTCGCCATCTCTAAAACTCCTTGTCTTAAAGTCCACATTAAGGAAGGTGACTTCCTTAGCATCATCACCAGCCTTGACTTGGTTGATAGCAATCGCCGGCAGATAAACCAAATGGGCAATGGTAATGACCCAACCACGCGGATCGCGTCCTGGAGTGGAGACTGTCAGCAGCTGCTCCACCTTTTCCAGCGGTATCTCGAGGTCCACTTCTTCCTTGACCTCGCGAATGCAGGCTTGATAGGCATCCTCATTTTTGTCCACAAAGCCTCCAACCAAGGCATATTTATTCTGATAGGGGTGGGCCTTGCGCTTGATGACCAAGAGTTTCAACTGGCCTTCTACGAAGCAGTAGGCCACCATGTCTGCTGTTACGCTGGGTGTCTCATACTTGGGCAAATCCTGTGTCTTGTACCATGCCAAAAAGGCGGACTCATCCGCCATGGTTTCATAGTACTCTTTTTCCGACATTCCCGCTGGGATATCCTGTTTGGTCATGAATTTTTCTTCCTTTCCTAAGCTATTTTTCTATCAAAAAATCTCAAATCTTAGTCTAAGCTTTCTTCACTGCCTTGGTCCACTGATACCAGCCAACGATACTATTGAGGGTATAGACCCAGTACATGGCCTGGATATGAAGGTTGCTACCCCACCAGAGATAGATACTGAAGAGATTGGTTGCAATCCAGAAAATCCACTGCTCGCGGTAGAGACCCGTCATGAGAAGCTGGCCGATGCCATTGGTCGCATCTGTCACGCTATCACGGAAAGGCCGGTGACTGTGAATACTCTTATAGGCAAAGCCCATACCAATCCAAATCAGAGCAGTCAAGGCCAAATATTTAAGCCAGCCACGCCAGTCTAACTTCTTAGCTTCAAAATGAGAAGGCTCTGTCTTATCTTGTTCATTGACTCGGTTGGACAACCAAGTGTAGAGACCGATTGGCTGCATGATAAAGAAGTAAACCGTAGTCAGCACTTCTCCATAAAAGCTAGCTTGAAAGGACAAGATGAGATAAATTGCCGAATTAACAGCTCCAAAGAGGTAATTGCTGGCCCGACCCTCAGCTACTAGGATGACGCAGACGATGCCTGTCCAGGAAGCAAAGAGTCCCAACCAGTCATGCTGCTCCTGCCCACTGGTAAACTCCAGAATGAAAGGCAGACTGGAAAGAGCGATCAAGTAGAGCCATTGAGACAAGCTACGCCCGCCAAATAAATCCTGCCAGAGCAATTTAGCAATACCGCTAAAGCCCTGTTCTTTTGCTGCTGCACAGACATTCTGGAAATTCCGAGCAAAGGTTTGAGATTTTTGTTTTAGTCCTGCGGAGAGAGCTGCAGGTGAGAGGTTTTGATTTTTTACTACCATTCTATTTTACCACTTTCTTTTTTAATCTGCTTGATAAATCATGTCGATCGCTTCTTTAGCCGCCTGATAATTGTCCAAATAACTGCCAGCCAGATAGACCGTCGGAATATGAGCTAAACACTCCTCTTTCAGCTTTTTCAAATAGCTAGAAAAATCACTGCGAATAGCCTCGTCTGCCATACTCATATCGCGAAAGCCATCGTTGACATAGGCTCCGACCGGCTCAGCAAAGAGAATCAAATCCCATTTTTCCTTGGACAAAATACTGGCAAAGAGATTGTCAAAGGTATCTGTTTCTTCGTCCTGAACTGGACATTCTTTCAGATAATAATCATAGTAGGCCTTGGTTACTAGCGAATTTGTATCAGCCACGACCAGACCACGGTTGGCGCTACTGTCAATCAAGCGGGAAGTCTGAGCATACTGCCCCAAGAGCAGATAATAGTAGTCTTTAGGGGTCAACTCATCGTCTCTCACGTTATTTTGAATCTGGTATTCTCGAGCATATTCCAGACTAACCGGAGCATCATAAAAGCGAGCCAAATCCTTAGCCAAGGTCGTTTTACCATTACTAGCGCTACCCATAATCAGCACTTTCTTGGTAAAGTGACGGCGGAAAGGTTGGGCGATATATTTCCAATAACGACTAGGATTCTCCCGAATCATCGTAGCTGAAATCCCAAACTGCCGCTCCTCAAAAGAAGTTTTGAAGCCACGCTTTTCTAACTCCGCCTGATAGTCAGCCTCACCAACAAAGAAAATCAGTTCCTCGCCTTCTGTATCATAGCCCACCAACTCTAATAAAGACGACAGCCACTTATCCCAACCTAGAGGATAGCGGGGAAAGGAAGTTTCATCCAGTTTGTAAACCTGAGTCAATTCATCATCGGCGAATGTCTCACGCGTATAACGGAATCGCTTCTGCAGAGATAGGCCTACTTCCTCGCCACGGTCTCCCTGATAGCCTGAAACCACCACGCGCACCTTGTCGTAAGAACGCTTCGCCTTCTGAATCAAATCGATATGCCCCTGATGCAAGGGAGCAAAGGTTCCAAAGACGATTGCAATTTGTTTTTTCATAATTTCACCTTTTTATTATTTTTTATAATTTATTCTTTCTATGATTTTATTATAAACTATATTTTTCTTTTGTCAATAGTTTTTTATAAAAATTTATAAAAATATTTTTCAGACACTTTAAAACTGCTTCAAAGACAAAAAAAAGAATCTAATGTCTTAGCATCAGATTCTTTTTCTACAAGATTTATTGCTGATAGACTTCTTGGTAGAATTCCAGCTTGTCTCCATCCTTGACAGTGATTTGATTGGCTGCCTTAGGAGCCATTTCTCCATTGACCTTAAACATCCAGTAGAGGCCCTTTGCTTCATCTTGAGCATGACCGTCAATAGAAGTGATAAAACCTTCTTTTTCTTCGACCTTGTGGGCCTTCTTCAAAGCGTCCATCGCTGTCTTTCCTTCTTCAACAGCCACCGTTTTCTCGCTCTTCTCCTGACCTTCTGGTGCAATACTGATGCTGATTTTCAGTTCCTTTTTGACAGAAGAAGCAGCCGAACTAGAGCTAGTATCAGTTTTTGTTTGGCTATTGCTACAACCCACTAAGAAGAGAGCAAAGGCAAGCGTAAGTAAGCTAAAGATTTTTTTCATGATAAAGTCTCCTTAAAATAAAATACAAAATAGGATAGAAGAGCATGGTTGAGCAGGCATGAGCTAGATTGAAGCCTGCTCCCGCTGCCACATAGGTCCACCAAGGCATTTGATACAGCAAGGCTGTGATACCATCAATCACAAGACCATAGCTAAAGGCTAAAAGCAAGGCCAACATACTCTGGCCAAACAAGCCTAGTCGCCGATACAGTAGGTACCATAGGCAAATAACCACCGTAAAGGATAAGATCTGGAAAAGAACCCATGGTCCCATTCCAAAGAGGAAAGAAGATACAAAGATACTGATAGACATGACTAGAAGAGAGCCCTTCAAGTCCTCAAAATCCACCAAGAGAAAATACAGCGCTGTAATCGGCTTGATATTGGGCAGACCAGCAAAAGCATAGCGAAGCACGACGCAGACAGCCGCCAGAAGAGCTATTCGAGCAAGATAACGAAGAGACACAGTTTCTGCCTTTCTAAACGATATTCTTCAGTAGGATAACACGGTTCTGATTAGCCTAGCAAGAATGCCAAGTGAATCAGCTTTTTATGTATCCTGCCGAATCATCTCCGCCCGTTCCTGATTTTGGTAGAGTCGATCATTTCTAGCTGAAAATCCCATCTTTTCCCAAAAGAGGTTGGCCTGTTGATTTTTTTCAAAACCGACTAATGATACTTTATGGATGCCAAGCTTTTTCACTGCTGACAAGGCCTGTTCGACCAGAGCCTTTCCTACTCCTTTTCTGCGAAAATATGGATGGACAGCCACATGATAGATATAAGCTCGGTAGCCATCCGTTCCGATCAAAATAGTGCCGATAAAGCTCTCATCCTCTAAGGCAACTAGACAGGTTCCAGGATTGCGCTTCAAAAAACGGACGATCTCTTCTTCAGAGTTATCTAGACTATCGAGTACCATGTCAGGGTAAGAGACCCACAGCTGGTAAACAGAGACATAATCCTTTTCTGTCATCACACGAATTTCCATTGCACACATCCTCCCTAAGCCATTTCAAATTTGAGTTGGCCACCTTTGACACCAACTTTGAGCGTTTGACCAGCTGCTAAATCTCCAGTCAGGAGCAACTCAGATAGCTTGTCTTCCACCTGCGTCTGCAGGGTACGGCGCAGCGGCCGCGCCCCCATTTCTGGATCGTAGCCTTCCTGAGCCAGTAGTTTCAGAGCACTAGCTTGGAATTTAAGCACGATGCCTTGCTCTGCCAGACTCCTAATCAACGGTTGCACCATAATCTTGACCACTTCCTGCATATCCTCAGCAGACAGACTTTGGAAGACCACCTTTTCATCAATTCGATTGATAAATTCAGGCCGGTAGGTCTTTTTCAATTCTTCCAGAATTCGTTTTTCCATATTGGCCTGATCAAAGCGGATATCACGCGCCCCAAAACCAACCGTCTTATCATCCCGCAGGGCCGTTGCCCCCAGATTGCTGGTCATGATAATGATGGTATTGGAGAAGTCCACCTTGCGGCCCTTGCTATCGGTCAGCTGACCATCATCCAAGACCTGCAAGAGGACATTGAAAATATCTGGATGAGCCTTTTCTACCTCGTCAAAGAGAAGAACTGAATATGGACGGTTGCGAACCTTCTCCGTCAACTCGCCGCCTTCTTCATAGCCTACATAGCCCGGAGGCGCCCCATTGAGACGACTGGCTGCGAATTTCTCCATATATTCACTCATGTCGAAGCGAATCAGGGCTGATTCATCATCAAAGAGAACTTCTGCCAAGGCCTTAGCCAACTCTGTCTTCCCGACACCCGTTGGCCCTAGGAACATAAAGGAACCAATTGGGCGTTTACCAGTGCGAATGCCCGATTGATTGCGACGAATAGCTCGGCTGACAGCCGAAACTGCTGCATCCTGTCCGATAACCCGCTTGTGCAGTTCTTTTTCCAAGTTGAGATATTTTTTGGCATCTGTCTGAGTTAATTTCTGCACAGGAATACCAGACAAGCGACTGAGAGTCTCTAGGATATCCCCTGCTTCCACCTTCAGCTTGTAAACAGTTGACTCCTGCTCTTTTGCCAATAGCTGGCTAACTTTTTTCAGTTTTCCAGCCATCAAAGCCTGATCCACAGGCGTCAAATCCGACTGTTTATAATCCTGCGGTCCTTTATTCTGCACCGTTGCACTAGCTTCATCCAAAAGGTCAATGGCAGAGTCTGGCAAATGCTTGCTGGTCAGATAGCGATGAGCATACTTGACCGCTGTTTCAATGGCCTGATCACTAATCTGCACCTTGTGGTGATCCTCATAACTCTTTCTCAAACCCTGCAGAATAGCAATGCTGTCGGCCACAGTAGGCTCTTCAATAGTGACCTTGGCAAAACGCCGAGAAAGAGCCGCATCTTTTTCGATATGTTTCTGATACTCTTCCTGCGTCGTAGCTCCAACTGTCCGCAAGGTTCCCCGAGCCAGAGCCGGTTTCAGGATATTGGCCGCATCCAAGGTCGAATCAATCCCGCTGCCAGAGCCCATGATGGTATGCAGCTCATCGATAAAAAGGATAACATGACCGTCTTCTTCGATGTCATTGATGATGTTGTTCATCCGTTCTTCAAAGTCTCCGCGGAAACGAGTCCCAGCGACAACATTCATCAAGTCTAGTTCCAAGACGCGCATCTTGGCAAGTTCTGCTGGAACTTGACCAGCTGCCACGCGTTGAGCCAAGCCTAGTGCCAGAGCCGTTTTACCGACCCCCGCATCACCGACTAAAACGGGATTATTCTTGGTCTTGCGACTAAGAATCTGAAGCATCCGAGAAATTTCCTCGTCCCGACCGATAACTGGTTCCAGACGACCAGCCCGAGCCAATTCTGTCAAATCCCGAGTATAGTCTTCCAGACCGCCGCTAGTTGAAGGAGGCATGCCCATCATATTCGCCATGGTTTGTTTAGCAGAGGCCGTGTTTTTATTTAGCGAGCGGATCGACTTAATTTCCTCTCTGCCCCAGCCAGCACGCTGCTCTAAAACCTTTCGCAAATCACTAAATCGAGGGACTGAACTTTTATCATCATAGCCGAAGCCTGCAGCTTCTAACACACGGGCTGCCAAGGTCCCACGATCAAATAGCATGGCTAGGAGCAGGTGCTCTGTTCCTAGGCTTTTAGCGTGGACGGCTTCCGCAATCTGCCCTGCTTGAGTAAAGAGCTCCTCCAAACGGTGAGAGAAAGGCAATAAGTCAAAACCGCCTTGTTTTTGATACTCTTTTCCAGTAATGTCAAAGGCTGCTTCTTCCAGTTTATCCACTCCAATAGGGAATTCATTTAGAGCCGAGCCTGCCACGCTGTAGGGATTATTAGCCAGAGCCATCAGCACCTGCCACGATTCTAAATAATCAGTAGCAAAATGACCAGCTAAAAGCTGAGCCGCTTCTAAGCTTTCTACTAAAGCTTTTGAATAGTTCATATTCTTAATTTCCTTTTCTATCTAATTGCTGCAAAATTTTCCGTAACATTCTGGCTCGAGTCCTCGGAGCCTCTGTCCCTAAGACAGCATCGCTGGCACTCGCTATGAGCAGATCCCCCTCACGCTGACTGATAATTTTTTCATCAAAGAGCAGCTGCAAGATATCTGAAAAAACCGGCTGGCTGAGCGACTCACCGACATTGGTCAACAAATCAGACAGCATCTGGTGCCGATCGGAAAATTCAATCTTACCAATCCTGATATAGCCACCGCCACCGCGCTTGCTCTCCACGATATAACCCCGACTCTCCGTAAAGCGTGTCTTAATCACATAATTGATCTGACTTGGAACCACCTGAAAAACATCGGCTAACTCACTGCGCTTCAGCTCGACCATACCCGCCTGCGCTAAAATTGTTTTGATATATTCTTCTATACTATCCGAGGTATTTTTGATGCCCATGATATACCTTTCTATCTGTTATATCTAAAAATAAGCATTCAAGTCTTCTCTAACATTGACTATCTTTGACTATTATACCGAAAAAATCTATTTTTTGAAAGAAAAAGAAGTACCAGAAAACTTGAAAATATCTGATAATTCAGAGTAATGAAAAAGATTGACAGGCTAAGTAAATACGATTGTAATCGCTTGCTTTTTACTTTTAAAGACTTATAATAAAGGTGTGAAAGTGTGGTGTTTACACCATCAACCGTATCCAAATAATCATCATCAAAAGGAGGTTTTCCAATGAAAATAAATTGGCTCAACTATACCCATCATGTACTTAGCTGCCTGTTTGTCACTCTGAGTATCTTGACAATTTTTTCCGCAGAGTATGTCGTTTTCCCAACGAGCCTTCTTCTAGGCTGTCTCCTCATTCCTCTGCTCTTTGAGCAGCATTTATTCAGTCGCCGAATGACTTGGAGTCTTAGCATCTTCTTTGCCATTCTTGCCTTTGCCCTTCTCTTTATCATTAAAACCAATCATATCTCCCTTAGCTATCCAGCAACAACCCTTCTTCTTTTTGTACTAGCAAGCCTGAGTTTTTCAAACTCCTTTATCCTTCACAAACATAAAGAACAAAAGGCCGCTAGATAAAGCCACCCAATAAAAGTGTGGAAGCAACATGAGCTCGAAAGAGCCATGGATTCCACACTTTTATTATTCTATAAGGAGCTGGATGGTAGCTAAAAATTCTTAAATGATTCGCCCACGCTGCCAGCCTAAACTAGACTTTCAGAAAATTTTCTTCTCTTTATTTTCCTACTTTCATTTTCTTTTTAATTATATTATAATAGTTGACAAACACATTTTCCAATCTAATTACTTTAAAAAATGATAGTATTCTACGAAGGAGGACGTTATGATGGATTTGGGCCAATTGCACAAAACTACTGAATATAAGAATCAAGGGACCCCCTATTCTCTGACGCGGACCATTACGGAAAACGGCCAGCCTGACATCCTTTTCCACTGGCACACAGATGTTGAAATCATTTACGTCCACGAAGGAAGTGCCCAATTTCATATCGACGATCATTATTTTAACAGTCACAAGGGCGATATTGTCCTGATTCGTCCCAATGCCCTCCACTCCATTCATCCGATTGAGCAGCAGCGCCACTACATGGATGCCATTAACTTTCACTTGGATTTAATGGGCTATTCAGCCATGGACCATGCTAGTATCCACTACCTACAACCTCTCTATAATGGCCAACTGGACTTTGTCCATGTCATCAAGCCGACTGATCAAGCCTATGAGGAAATTCGTCAATGCCTGCTAGCTACTATGGAAACGGGTTATTGCCAAAAGAAATACTATGAATTTCAGCTCAAGGCCCAGCTCAATCAGCTCTTCTACTTACTCTTTGAGAACGACTATATCGTTTCTAAGGAGCTATCTGCCGAGGGCTACCGCAAGGAAGAGAAAATTCGGTCTATCATCGACTATATCAATGAGCATTATCAGGAAGAACTCTCTATTGATCAGCTGTCTGGCATCTGCGGCTACAGCCCGACGCACTTCATGAATTTCTTCAAAAAACATCTGGGTGTTTCTTGCATTGAATATCTGATTCAATTCCGCCTGCGCAAGGCTGCTGAGCTCCTCCAGCACTCCACTCTGTCAGTTCTGGAAATCTCAAGCCAGTCTGGTTTTAATAACCTTTCTAATTTTAATCGGCAATTTAAAAAATACTATCAAATGACACCCAGTCAATATCGAAGAAAGTAAGGAAATCTCCAGTCAGCTGATTGGAGGTTTTTTTATCTGAACATGATTAATAAAAAAAACGAACAGACTAGATATCTGTTCGTTTTACGGGATTTTGAAAGTTATAGGTAGTTATTCTGCTGATTTTTCACGAATCACCAAGGTTCCATCTTCCATATCTGCAGTCAAGTGCTTAGCATCTAGATTATCCAAGTGGAAGTCAGTCACCTTGTCACGGATTTGCTGCTCGATGACCCGGCGGAGCGGACGAACACCCATGACTTGATCATATCCAGCGTCGCGCAGGAATTCCTTAGCTGCATCAGATACAGCCAAATCAATTTCCTTCTTGCTCAAGGTTTGATTTACTTCAACCAGCATGAGATTCACAATTTCCATCAGGTCTTCTTTCTTGAGATGAGAGAACTCGATCACCGCATTGAAACGATTAAGGAACTCTGGGCGGAAATAAGCTTTGAGTCGATCCATCAGCTCAGGCTTTTCTGCATCCTCTTCCAAGCCAGCTTCATAGCCAAATCCAGCGTTGGAAGTTGCAATGATAACCGTGTTCTTAAAGTTGACTGTGTTGCCTTGACCATCTGTCAAGCGACCGTCATCCAGAACTTGAAGGAGAAGGGTAATCACTTGTGGATCCGCCTTTTCAATCTCATCCAAGAGAATGATAGAGTAAGGATTGCGGCGCACGCGCTCTGTCAGAGTATTGTTGTTATCATCATAGCCGACATAACCAGCAGTCGTACCAATCAGCTTGGAAACCGCAGTCCGGTCGGAGTATTCTGACATATCCAGACGGATGATAGCATCCTTGGTACCGAACATATCCAGAGCCAGTTGCTTAGCCAACTCAGTCTTACCAACCCCTGTCGGACCAACGAATAGGAAGCTTCCGATCGGACGATTGCCTTCGTCAAAGCCTGCACGATTACGGCGGATAGCACGAGCCACAGCTTCTACAGCCTTGTCTTGGCCAATCACCTTGGCTTTAAGACGATCATTCATGCCCTTGAGGCGCTCAATGTCGCTTGCGCCCATTTGAGATACGGGCACACCCGTCATCCGTTCAACAGATTCTGCCACATCATTGACTGTCGCCGTTACCTTCATATCCTCGGTGTGGTTTTGAATTTTCTTTTCCAGCTCTTCGATGCGGGTCTTAGCATTCAAAGCTGCTTCATAATCTTCTTTTTCAACAGCTGTTTCCTGCTTAGCCTTCTGCTCAGCAATCTCATGCTCAACTGCATGAACATCAGTCACTGGATGTTGGGCTGCCAAGTGGGCAGCAGTCACATCGACCAGGTCAATCGCCTTGTCTGGCAGGCTCCGTTGTGGAATATACTGAACTGAGTAGTCCACAGCCGCTTTCAATACTTCATCCGGCAGGATGACATTATGGTGCTTTTCGTACAAGTCCCGAATGCCTCGAAGGATCTGATAGGTATCTTCGGCAGACGGCGCATTAACTTTTACTTCATTGAAACGGCGAGCCAAAGCTGCATTTTTAAGGATAGTATTGCGGTACTCATCCTGTGTAGTTGCCCCAATGACGGTCAACTCTCCACGAGAAAGCGCTGGTTTGAGAATATCCGCCAAGCCCTTAGAACCGCTGTCTCCTCCCGTGCTTCCTGCTCCTAGGATTTGATGGATTTCATCAAAGAAGAGGATAACATTGCCGGCTTCCTTGACTTCATTGACTAAGTTTTGGATATTTTCTTCAAAGCTACCACGATATTGGGTACCAGCTTCCAGACCGGAAATATCAACAGAAATAATTTCCTTGTTCTTGATAGCCGCTGGCACATCGCCATTAACGATAGCCTGAGCCAAGCCTTCTACGACAGCTGTCTTACCGACTCCGGCATCACCGACCAGAACTGGATTATTCTTAGTCCGGCGAGAAAGAATTTCAGCTGTTTCTTGGATTTCCTTATTGCGTCCAATGACCGGATCTAACTTACCATCACGCGCTTCTTGAGTCAAATTGCGACCTAGCTTAGCCAGAATGCCATCTTGCTTAGGCCCATGCGCTCCAGCTTGCACATCCTGTTCGCCAACCACCTGACCAGGGAGCTTGCCAGTAGCTCGGTACTGAGCAAACTCTTCCGGTGTGACCTCTCTACCATTGATCAAGTAGCGTCGATGTTCGCTGTTGTAGCCACCCATGCGCCCCATGAGTTGGTTGAAAAGGTCGTCCATACTGTTAAAATTGTTGTAATTGTTGTTCATAGCATTACCTCGCTTTTTTCATATTTTGCTTTACATAATTTTTGATTTTACCAGAGTTTCAGATAAGAAATCTCTTTCTTACTTACTATACATTTATGTTCATATCGGAGATCTTCTCCTATCTATTATTTTACATAACTTATTCTATTTCCAAAAATTAAGACTCCTTCAGTCTCTTACTTTATGGATGAGTTGGATCTATTTCAGAAGAATATGATGTTACATAATTTTTAATCCTCCCAAAAATAATCGCCTATTGGCTATATCCTCATCTTCTGAATAAATTCTGTGTAAACTTTTTGTTTACAGTTGTAATTATACATCCTTTTTTATCCCTTGTCAATAGGTTTTAATAAAAAAATTACATAATTTTTTAAAAACCAAAAAACTTTCTCCACATAGAAATATGGAGAAAGCTTCTCTATTTTGATACAAGTTAAATCATATATTCTACACTATAGCTGGCATCCGACAAAATGCGGGATAGAAACTGCTTGGTCCGCTCTTCCTTCGGGCTAGAGAAGAACTCCTGTGGAGGATTTTCTTCGATGATATGACCTCCATCCATAAAGATGACATGGTTGGCCACATCACGGGCAAAGCTCATCTCGTGGGTCACAACGACCATGGTCACTCCCTCCTGAGCCAGCTGTTTCATGACGCTGAGCACTTCGCCGACCAGTTCCGGATCTAGAGCCGAAGTTGGCTCATCCAGCAGGATAACGTCTGGCTTAACAGCAATGGCGCGGGCAATCCCAATCCGCTGCTGCTGGCCGCCTGATAGCTGCGAAGGATAATAGTCCTTGTAGGCCAAGAGGCCCACGCGCTTCAAGGCATCTTCCGCAATCTCAAGCGCTTCTTCTCGCGGTATCTTACGAGCTACCACTAAGCCTTCTAAGATATTTTCAAGGGCTGTTTTATTGGCAAAGAGATTATAATGTTGGAAGACAAAGGCTGTCTTTCTGCGAATTTCCAAAATTTCCTTTTTGCTAAGTTTAGCTAAATCATAGTCCTTACCAGCCAAAGTCAGCTGGCCGCCATCCGCTTTTTCTAAGTGATTCAGACAGCGCAGAAATGTTGTTTTCCCAGAGCCTGAAGGACCAAGAATTACCACAACGTCGCCTTGATTGACCCTGAGACTGACATCTGCCAGCACCTGGTGCTCTCCAAATCGTTTGGAGATATGTTTTACTTCTAACATAATCTTTCCTTCCTAAGTAAGAGCGTAGCGCTTTTCCAAGCCCCTAAAAATCCACTGAATCAAGCCACAAATAATGAGATAAATAACAAAAATCACCAAGTAAGACTCTGAATACTGGTAAGAATGGGAGGCTTCGACCTTAGCCAGAGCTGTGATATCTTTCACTGTCATAACAAACACCAGTGAGGTCCCCTTAACCAAATTGATAACCAGATTGGCCAGATTGGGCAGAGCAGAGCGTAGAGCCTGAGGAAAAACAATCCTCCGATAGGCTTGAAAATTCGTTAAACCAATCGCCTGAGCTGCTTCTAACTGTCCTTTATCCACTGTCAAAATAGCAGAGCGCAAGATTTCCGATAAACTCCCTGTTGTCATCAAGCTATAGATGATGAAAGCATAGTAAAGCGGATTGAACTTAAAGACATCTACCTGACTGCCTAGACTTTTGAAAAATTGATTCAGTAAGCTAGGAAATAGACTGTAGAAAAAGAGGATAAGTAAAATGGGCGGAGTCGCCCGAATGAAGGCTAGATAAACAACCGAAAAAGTTCGAACGCCACGTACTTTATAAATCTGACCTAGAGCCAAGAGCAGAGCCGGAATAAAGCTGAGCAGAATAGCTACCACCATAATGATCAGGGTTACCGGTATGCCTTTCAACGTTACCAGAAAGGTATTTACAATATAATTCAAATCCATGCTTTACCTCTCCTTGACTGTCAGACTTTTTTCCAGAAGCTGGGAAGCCAGCGAAACCACTAGAGCAATCCCCCAGTAAATCAAGGCCACCGCTGTATAGGTTTCGAGGGAATAATTGCCCAGATTCCGGCTGATGAGATTTTGTCCCGCTCCCATGACATCAACTGCCCCAATCGTATAGGCCAGCGCAGCATCCCGCATGAGATTAAGAAAGGCGGTAGTCAAATTGGGCAGGGCAATACGAAAAGCTTGTGGCAGAATGATCCGCAGAAATGTCTGCAAGGGTGTCAAACCAATACTAAGACCTGCCTCAGTCTGTCCCTTGGGAACAGCCAGATAGGCCGCCTTGAAGACTTCTGCAATCATGGCCGCAAAGAGCAGAATCATGGTAATAATGACAAATACGGTCCGTGACCAATTGTTGATATCCAGTCCCAACCACCATTTTAAAAACTCTGGAATGCCATAGAAGACCAAGAAGAGCAAGACAATAGGCGGTGTACACCTAAGGATAAATATATATCCTCTAGCCAGACCAGCAAAAGTCGGCTCCTCCGCAACTTGAGCCCAGGCCAACAGACCACCTAGCAAGGAGCCAATCAAAACCGTCACGAACATAATCCATAAAGTAGTTGGCAAGGCCTGTAACAAACCAGGCAGTAGGACAAAAACACGGGACAAATCATAAGCGACCATACGGTCTCCTTTCTCCATCTTTTAGTCTTTATCTACATAAGAAAAGACATCTTCACCAAAGTATTTTTCCGATAATTTAGAGAGTGTCCCATCTTTTTCTAGCTCTTTAATAGCCTTTTCATAGGCTTTGGCAAACTCCTCATTCTTTTTATCTTTATGAATGAGTGGATAGGTAGGGATACCCTTATAAGGGAACCAACTCAACTGGTCCGCATACTGATGATAGGAACCTGCCTTGTCTGTGACAGCTTTTTCAAAGGACAATTTAATATCAAAGAAGGCATCATAGCGTCCTTCCAAGACCCAAGCATAGGCATCCGCTATCTGAAAAGACTCTGCTGCGGTCAACTCAATTGGACTAGCACTGTGCTTTTTGTTGTACTCTTCAATCACCGTCCATTGAGCATTCTGTGGTGAAATCGGCACCAATTTCCCTTTTTCTTTGGCAAAATCATCAATATTTTTAAATTTATTTGCATCTGCTTTTCGAATGGTGAAGCCGATGATACTAGCTCCGATAGGACTTTCTGGAATGATGAACTTCTTCGCCCGCTCTTCAGTGTACCAAGCTCCCTTGGTTCCGATATCATATTTCCCAGATTCCAAACCAATCAAAAGATCTTCGTCACTGGTGCCAGTATATTCGAACTGATAATCTGGCAATTTTTCATCAATAGCCTTGAGTACAGCCACCTCATAGCCATCTGACTTGCCTTTTTCGTCCAAAAAGTCGTAAGGAACGTAGTTTTGAGTATGAGCTACTTTTAAAGTCGTGACCTTGTCACTGCCTGATGCCGCACTGCTCGCCTTGCTGGATGAAGCTCCCGTCAAGGTCCGTCCCAAATAAGTTCCGGCAACAATAGCAATCACAGCTACTCCACCGATAATCCATTTTTTCTTACTCATTCTTTTGTCTCCTTTTTATGCTAAACTCGCTGCTTGGCGAACCCACTCAATCCGCTCCGGATCAATATCGCTTGGGATGGTGCAGTCAGCCCCGATAATCAAAGCATCCTTGCCAGCCTCTGCTATCAAGCGCTTAGTCTCATTTTGAATAGCTTCTTGGCTACCTGTGTAGAGCAAACCAGTCTTGCCATTTTCAAAACCACCGAGAACAGTGCGACCGCCAAATAATTTGCGACCTTCTGCCAAACTGATACCTTCTGGTCCCACTGCCCAGTTGATGACCTGAGCTGGATAATCTGTGAAAAGATGAACGTCATTTCGCGCGCCTTCGTAGCCACAAATATGCAGAATATTTACTCCGCCAGCTGCATTGGCTGCTTCCAGCACCGCTAATTCACTAGGAGCAATGTAAGCCTTGTAATCTTCGGCCGACACTCTCGCATCCTGAATGCTCTGAACGCTGAGGTAAATTCCATCTGCACCAGCTTCCTTGATAATGCGTTCTGTCAGAGCCTCAATATCTTGAGCAATCACATCCAGCACCCGCTTTGTCACTTCCGCATCCTCTGCTAGAAAGTCTGCAATGATGTCATCTCCTCCAGCAACCTTGCCAACCAACCATTTGAAGTAGGTCACCGGCGCAAAAATATTGTAAATAGCAACCAAATCCTCTGTGAAGCCAGCCCTAATCTTTTGAACCAGCTCCACCTGCTCACTGATCCAAGGATGGTCAGCGCCTAAAGGCTCGATATCTGCCAAGTCCTTGATAGATTGAACTTTTTTCAAGCGCTCATTCGGATAGGCAAAATAACCATCGCTCATCAGTTTGACAAAGTCTGGCTTGACTTCTGATAGAAATGCTTGATGGCCTGCCAAATTTTTATCAATAATAGTCTGATTGCCAAAACCAGCCAGCCACTCATCCTCGCTGGTAAAATGATGCCAGAAACCAACTGGCACTCGGTCAACTTTTTCCCCCTTAAAGGCTTTTAAAACCAACTCTCTTTTAGACATATCTTGCTCCTTTTCAATTTGATTGCTATTATCATATCACTGAAAAGTGAGCTTTCCAAATATATATTTCCTATCAGCCCGATTAAAAATATTTATAAGAGTATATTAAAAAAGCTAGCTCGAGCTAGCTTTACCAAGGTTTTTCAGCTTTCGATGAAAAACCTGTTTTTCTTACTATTTTTAGAAAGACAAGATATATATTTTCTATGGGAGAGATAGGCAATCTTTATCAAAAGACCTCTACTTCGATCTTACTTACCCTTAGCTGCAAAATACTCCCGCACAAGCGGTGCAACCTTGGTGCCAAAGAGTTCGATAGACTGGAGGACCTGCTCATGCGGAAGCGATCCCAGCGGTAGATGCAGCATGAAGCGGTCCAGTCCCAGCTCCTCTATCATCTTGATCAATTTCTGAGCGACCTTTTCAGGACTGCCGACAAACATGGCTCCCTCTGGTCCTACCTGATCTAGGTATTGCTCATAGGTCATCTCCCGCCAGTGAGGGCGGTCCTTGGAGATAGCGTCCACTACCTGCTTGGTCGGATGGAAGTAAGTCCGGACCGCCTCCTCATTGTCCTCCATGACCCAGCCCCAAGAGTGGGCAGCGATTTTCAACTTTTCATCTGAGTGCCCACTTTCCTGCCCAATTCGGCGATACGCATCCAGCAGGGGCTTGAAGCGCTTAGGCTGTCCACCGATAATGGCATACGCAATTGGCAGGCCTTTCTGGGCGACCTTAATGGTGGACTCGACATTGCCCCCCGTCGCTACCCAAACTGGCAATGTTTCTTGCACCGCCCGTGGGTAGACTTCTCGATTATCAATAGTCTGCGTCAGCTTGCCCTTCCAATTTAGCCGAGTCTCAGCACTGGCATAGAGGAGCAGATCCAGCTTTTCATCAAAAAGCTCTTCATAATCCTTCAAGTCATAGCCAAAGAGCGGAAAGGACTCGATAAAAGATCCACGGCCAGCCATGACCTCTGCTCTGCCATTTGACAATGCATCAATCGTCGCATACTGCTGGTAGACTCGGATAGGATCCAAGCTCGACAGGACACTGACAGCACTGGTCAAGCGAATCTTTTCTGTCTTGACCGCACCAGCCGCCAGCACAATCTCCGGCGCAGAGACGGCAAAGTCCTCTCGGTGATGCTCTCCAATACCATACACGTCCAGCCCTACCTTGTCTGCCAGCTCAATCTCTGCTACCAGCTGCCGAATCCGTTCGTCATGAGTATAGGTCTGCCCTGTACCCTCCAGTGGCGTTGTCTCTCCAAAAGTAGAAATACCTAATTCCACCATGTTTTTGTCCTCCTGATATTTAAGATAAAAGCATTTTATCGCTAATTAGTGATATATGCAAAAATGATGCTCACTCCATTGTCCATCTGCATAAAATAACATGGTTTTGTCATGATAGAAATAGACTTCCAAAGAGCACCATCACCAAATACCATACCAAAAGCCCCAGAAAAATCTGAGGCTTAGTATTCTTATCGAGATTCATTAAGACGCTTATTCTACCGTTACAGATTTAGCGAGGTTACGTGGTTTGTCCACATCAAGACCACGGTGGAGTGTTGCAAAGTAAGCAATCAATTGAGTTGGAACCACCATAGAGATTGGTGACAGGTAAGGGTGAACTTGGCTCAGGACAATATCGTCTCCATCCTTAGCCACATTTTCCTCCGCAATGGTCAACACCTTGGCTCCGCGCGCCACAACTTCAGAAACATTGCCGCGAGTATGGCTAGCCAAGACTTCGTCTGAAAGCAGAGCTAAAACAGGTGTTCCCTCTTCAATCAGAGAAATAGTACCATGCTTGAGCTCTCCTGCCGCAAAGCCTTCACACTGAATGTAGGAAATCTCCTTAAGCTTAAGGCTGGCTTCCATTGCCACATAATAGTCCTGACCACGACCGATATAAAAGGCGCTGCGAGTTTCCGCCAACAAGTCACGAACCTTGCTTTCGATCAATTCTTTCTCAGAAAGGGTAGACTCGATAGACTGAGCCACGATAGACAGCTCATGAACCAAATCAAACTTCTTGGCTTTTTCGTTGCCATTGGCATCACCAACC
This sequence comes from Streptococcus cristatus, assembly GCF_001588905.1. GTDB lineage: Bacteria > Bacillota > Bacilli > Lactobacillales > Streptococcaceae > Streptococcus > Streptococcus cristatus_N. Next base: position 18,377 of record NZ_LAWH01000026.1, read on the forward strand.
GCCTTAGCCAAGAAAGCTAGGGCAGCGATTTGTGCAGTGTAGGCTTTGGTTGAAGCCACAGCGATTTCTGGTCCAGCATGGAGAAGCAGGGTATGCTTGGCTTCACGAGACAAGGTTGAGCCTGGCACATTGGTCACTGTCAGACTAGGAATGCCCAGCTCATTAGCCTTGACCAAGACTTGGCGGCTATCAGCTGTCTCACCAGATTGGCTGATAAAGATGAAAAGTGGTTTCTTGCTCAGAAGTGGCATAGCATAGCCCCATTCAGAAGAAATTCCCAGTTCAACTGGCGTATCCGTCAGTTCTTCCAGCATTCGTTTAGAAGCATAACCCGCATGATAAGAAGTTCCAGCAGCAATGATATAAATGCGATCCGCTTCTTGGACTGTGTTGATGATGGCTGGATCAATCAGCATCTTATTATTTTCATCCACATAGGTGCTGATCAGCTTCCGCATCACGGTCGGCTGCTCGTCAATTTCCTTCAGCATGTAGTAAGGATAAGTGCCTTTGCCGATATCGGACAAGTCCAGTTCAGCAGTATAACTACCACGTTCAAGAACATTGCCTTCGTAGTCTTGCACTTCTACGCTATTAGCCGTCACGATAACCAGCTCTTTATCATGGATTTCCATGTATTCGCTGGTCTCACGAATCATAGCCATGGCATCGGAGCAGACCATGTTGTAGCCGTCCCCCAAGCCGATCAAAAGCGGAGATTTGTTTTTGGCAACGTAGATCGTAGAAGGATCTTGGGCATCTACCAAGGCAAAAGCGTAGGAACCTTCGATAATGTGAAGGGCCTTTCGGAAGGCGTCAAGAACAGAGAGTCCGTCTTCTTCCACGAATTTCCCAATCAAATGAACTGTAATTTCTGTATCTGTCTGCCCTTTAAAATCATGGCCAGCAAGATAGTTATTTTTGATATCCAGGTAATTTTCAATCACACCGTTGTGAACCAAAACAAAACGGCCTGTCTGAGAAGTGTGAGGATGGGCGTTATTCTCACTTGGTTTTCCGTGGGTTGCCCAGCGCGTATGCCCAATACCTGTTGAACCCGCTACATCCATGCCAATCTTGGCACGAAGATCTGCAATCCGACCTACAGACTTGACCAGACTGGATTTTTCTCCTGTTGTCACAAAAATTCCAGCCGAATCATAGCCTCGGTATTCTAACTTTTCAAGTCCTTGCATCAAAATATCTGTTGCATTGCGGTTTCCCACAACTCCGACGATTCCACACATAGATTTATTTCTAGCCTTTTACTGGCAAAAAGCTATTTCCTCCTTTATTAAAAATTGGTATAGTCTTATTTATCTTTTTATTAAGAGACGAAAACATTATACACAGCAATTTGACATTTGTCAACAAAAAATTGGTATAGTTTCGAGACAAGAAAAATTTGTTTAAGAAACAAAAAAGCCTCCCGACAGAAGACTTTTCATAGCAATCAGAAAAACCAGGTTCAATGCCCCTTGTGCTTTTCCAATCGTTTTTGCTGTTTGAGTTCGAATTTCCTTTGCTGAGCCAGTTCTTTTTGTTGCTTGTGCTTGATTCGAGCGATTTGTTTTTGCTCTTCAAATTGCAGCTTCAGCGCTTCCTGAGACTTTGAAGAAAGTGAAGCCATCTGCTCTTTTTTAGTCTGTCTCTGCAGGCGTTTAGGACTGAGCGACTTAGTCTTCTCCTTCACCCTGATGCTAGGACTAAACTGCAACCTATGATAATAACGGTTTAGAAAATCCAGCAATTCCTGCGTACTTGGCTCTGCACCAAAGGTGACTCGGCAAACTCTATAAGATTGAGCATGTTCCTGCTCGAAAAGACCGTGCCAAAATCCCTCTTCAAAATAAACTGTCAGCGTCATTGAAATCGTGTCCATGACAGCACCTCCTTTAAAAATCCCTAAGAATGGACAACCAAGGAGGAAGGTTACTGACAAAAAATAGATTTTTTGCGTCTGGACTACCAACCAGAACTGTGTTTTTATCTTAGTAGCTACAGTCTAGCAAGATTTTCTTAAAAATTCAAGAAGAGCTAAAAATTGTACTGATAGAAGACAAAGTAAGGATAACGAAAAACCTATAAAGTCAGAGAGCTAATTTGAGCTCGGGCTAAAATCCTAGTGAAAACAAAAAAGCCCTCTGAGATCAGAGAGCTTTATTCTTGCTGGATAAAATGTTTCTAGACAAGGCGACGAGGCGAAGATTGTACTAATGGTACATCAAGACGAAGTCAACGAAGTATAGAAACGTTTTAGACGCAAGATTAACGACGAAGTCCAAGAGAGTTGATCAACTCACGGTAACGGTTAACGTCGTTTTTACGCAAGTATGCAAGCAAGTTACGACGGCGACCGATTTTCTTCATCAATCCACGGTAAGTAGCGTGGTCTTTTTTGTGTTGTTTGATGTGTTCGTTAAGGTGGTTGATTTCCCAAGTAAGGACAGCAACTTGAACCTCTACTGAACCTGTATCACCTTCGTGACGTGCATATTGTGCAATGATTTCATTTTTTTTCTCTTTTGAGATTGCCATGATAAGCTCCTTTTCTTTACGCTTCATCCGAGTGACAGGCTTGGCAATTCCTGCAACCAAGAAGAAGTTATTTGTCTTTAAGACATTCTTATTCTATCAGGAAGCCAAGTTTTTGTCAAATCTTCTACTTTTCCGACAAAGTCAGCCAAATTTCATTAGCCAAAACGAGGATTTTCTACATATTTACTCCAAGGCTCGATCTAGCCGGTCGTTTTTGACTTTGGAGCAGGTTTAGCTTATACTGGGAGTAAGATGACACGAGGAGAAGAGTTTATGAAATATCTTGAGTTTGGAGAAAGTAAACGAGAAATTTCCCAGATTATTATAGGACTGATGCGAATTGCCCAAATGACACCCAAAGAGGTGGAAGAACTGGTCGAAACAGCCTTGTCAGTCGGAATCAATGCTTTTGACTTAGCCGATATCTACGGTGGAGGCAAGTGCGAAGAAATTCTGGGACAAGTGCTCAAAAATCGACCTGACCTGCGAGCTAAGATGTGGATTCAGTCCAAAGTGGGGATCCGCATAGAAGAATTCACCTACTTTGACTTTTCCAAAGACCATATCCTAGAGGCAACAAACGGTATTTTACAGCGCTTGGGCGTGGATCATCTGGATTCTCTGCTCTTGCATCGACCAGATGCCCTGATGGAGCCCAGTGAAATCGCTGAAGCTTTCGATCTGCTCAAATTTCAAGGAAAGGTCCTTGATTTTGGAGTATCCAACCAGAATCCCATGATGATGGAGCTACTCAAAAAAGAGGTCAAGCAGCCTTTGGTGGCAAATCAGCTCCAACTGAGTGCAGCTTTTTCACCTGCCTTTGAATCCGGCTTTCACGTCAACATGGAGGGCACAGACGCAAATATGCGCGACGGTAGTATCTTTGAATACTGCCACCTGAACGACGTCGTGATTCAGGCCTGGTCTGTCCTCCAGCACGGCTATTTCGAAGGCGTTTTTGTCGGTTCGGATAAATACGCCAAACTCAATGCCGTCCTGAACCGACTGGCCGACAAATACCAAATATCACCATCCGCAGTGGCTATTGCTTGGGTACTACGCTATCCAGCCCACATGCAGGCGGTCATCGGCACGACCAAGACTAGCCGCATCATCGAATCAGCCAAGGCAGCAGATATTAAACTGACTAGAAAAGAATGGTACGAAATCTATTGGGCCTCTGGAAAAGATCTTCCTTAAAAATGAGCCTAAAATCCGATTAATTTTCTACCAAGATGCTAGCTAAAGGACTGACAGAAAAGCTGACCAGAGCATGTCCACTGTATAGCTTAAAGGGCAAATCATCTTGCACAAGATTAGCTATCACATAAAATTCCTATTTCACGAAAGGAAAAGATATATGAACCATTTCGATACAATCATCATCGGCGGAGGACCGGCTGGTATGATGGCTGCCATTTCCAGTTCTTTCTACGGACAGAAGACCCTGCTCCTTGAGAAAAATAAACGACTGGGCAAGAAACTAGCCGGAACGGGTGGTGGCCGCTGCAATGTGACCAATAACGGAAACCTAGATGACCTCATGGCTGGCATTCCCGGTAACGGACGCTTTCTTTACAGCGTCTTTTCCCAGTTTAACAACCATGATATCATTAACTTTTTTACCGAGAATGGTGTCAAACTCAAGGTCGAAGATCACGGTCGTGTTTTCCCAGCGACAGACAAATCCCGCACCATTATCGAAGCTTTGGAAAAGAAAATTGCAGAGCTGGGTGGCACTGTCATCACCAATACTGAAGTCGTCTCCGTCAAAAAAACTGATGAGCTTTTCACTGTCAGATCCAGCGACCAGGCTTGGACCTGCCAGAAACTGATTGTCACAACTGGTGGCAAGTCCTACCCTTCAACTGGCTCGACAGGCTTCGGTCACGATATTGCCCGACACTTCAAGCACACTGTGACTGACTTGGAAGCAGCTGAAAGTCCTCTTCTAACTGACTTCCCTCACAAAGCGCTTCAGGGGATTTCGCTGGACGATGTGACTTTAAGTTATGGCAAGCATGTTATCACTCATGATCTGCTCTTTACCCACTTTGGTTTGTCAGGTCCTGCTGCCCTGCGTATGTCTAGTTTTGTCAAGGGCGGGGAAGTCCTTTCTTTGGATGTCTTGCCACAACTTTCTGAGAGCGACTTGGTGGCATTTCTAGAAGAACATCGGGAAAAATCTTTAAAAAATGCTTTAAAAACCTTGTTACCAGAACGCTTGGCAGAATTTTTTGTTCAAGGATATCCTGAAAAAGTCAAACAACTAACTGAGAAAGAACGCGACCAGCTCGTCCAGTCTATCAAAGCACTCGAAATCCCTGTCACTGGCAAAATGTCTCTTGCCAAGTCCTTTGTTACAAAAGGAGGCGTCTGCCTCAAGGAGATCAATCCTAAAACTCTGGAAAGCAAACTGGTTCCCGGACTCCACTTTGCTGGCGAAGTTTTAGACATCAATGCCCACACGGGCGGTTTCAACATCACATCTGCCCTCTGTACCGGCTGGGTGGCAGGGAGCTTGCATTATGAGTGATAGGGAAAATATTTTAAAGCAATTGAAAAAAACTGGTCGAGGAACTGCACTGCACCCCAAAAGTTAACTAACTTTTGGGGTGCAGTGCAGAATATTCTCACCAGTTTTTATTCTGCATTTGTCCGAACGTAAGCTGCAATGACATCTGATGTGTACTGAGCTGTGCCTGGACCAAATTTGTCGATATTTTTCTTAAACTCTGGGTTATAGACATAGCCTTTACCGATATGACCGAATACTTCTATAGAGCAGTCAAAACCATAAGTACGGATGGCTTGCAAGAGTTGAGCTGCCTGTTCTTGATTTTCTGCTGCCTCAACTGGCAAGTCTTGCTGCATATTTTCTGCCAGACTTTGAAAAACTTGATTGAAGGCTGCGGCAGATTCTTCTTCCCGTCCATTTTGACGAGTCAGTGCTTCCGACATGACTTCTTGACCGTATTCTTCGACAGCTTTTTGGTGGTATTTTTGATTGTCTTCGTAGGCAAAACCTGCGAATTTTTCTTTCATTGTCATCTTTCTTTCTCCTTTTTCCTCTTGGATGGTTTTTCGCAAGGTAGAAATCAAGGTATCCAAGCGGTCTCTTTCCTGCTGCAAATACTCTAACTGCCTCACCAGATGCGGCAATAAGGCCTGATCGTCCTGACTCAGCAGCTCTGCTATTTTCTCCAAAGAAAAGCCCAGATACTTATAGTAAAGGATGACCTGTAGCCGCTCTAGATCAGCTTGACTATACGTTCGGTAGCCATTTTCTGATTTTTGAGGAACCAAAAGACCAATTTTGTCATAGTGATGCAGGGTTTTGACAGAGACACCCGAAAGCTGCGCAGCTTCTTTGATATGATACATAAAAAACCTCCTTGCCCTTATAGTATAAGCCCTGACCTTAGGGCAGAGTCAAGCTTTTTATGAAATTTTTTTAATCACTTTAAATTTTCCAAAGTAGATAGTATTATTTGCGAGAAACCATGGCAATAAAGCCCAGTTTTTCTTGATTCTTTTGGAACATCTTAAACATCTTCATAAATTGGCCGTAATTTTCTTTCTTGAGGGCATTAAAGCAGATTTTCAGTGTGCCGCCCAGTCCTTCGTCATATATCATCCCTCGAAGGCTCATCAAGGTCATTTCGCCGACAAAGGTGTCCACACGGTCAAAAGCGTGAGAACGCGCCAGCTGAATCCAAGAGCCTTCTGTCAGCGGACCAACATTGACGTTAATCGCACGAGATAGCTCTTCTCGGACATTCTCATCTTTTTGCTTGAGCATGACGTCATGTGTGAGGAGCACTCCGCCTGGCTTCAGCACCCGGTAGTACTCATCCATACATTTGGCCTTCCCCTTATCCGTCTGCATGGTCAGCATGGCTTCATTGATAACAATATCAAAAGAATTGTCCTCATAAGGTAGCTTCATGGCATTTGCGAGTTCAAATGTGACGAGTTCACTAACACCAGCCTTGTCTCCATTAAGCTTAGCCTGAGCCAACGCAGCCTTATCCAAATCAACTGCAGTAATCTGGCAGCCATATGTTTTAGCCAGCTCGATTGTTGTAGTCCCCATATTGCAGGCAACCTCTAGAACTTTCTTATCGCTGGAAAACTGTCCCTGCTCAATCAGCCAGTCGGTTGCCAGCTTACCACCGGGACGAAGATGTTTCTTTCCTAATTTTGCTAAAAATTTATGCCCTGCTTCTGCCATTTCCGAACCTCCATAATTTTGATTGCTTCCATTATAGCATAAAATATTATATTTTCAGACAATTCTTAGAATTTGACAAAAAAACAGACCGAATCGACTGATTCAATCTGTCCTGTATCTTCTTTAAAGTCCAAGAGATCCCGCCAAATAGCGCAGTACGGCCACCAAGACTACGCCAAATACAACAGTTGCAATTAAGTTTTTATACTTAAAAGCCACATAAGTCGTCGGAAAAACGGCCAGCAAATCCAGCCATTTAAAACTCGGCAGCTGACCTGTTTTAGCATCGGTGACACTGGACAGGATGAGGGCAGAGATGATGGAAACTGGCAGATATTTGAGGAAACGCTCTACCATGGGCGGAAGCCCCTTGTACTTGACTAGGATAAAGGGCAAAACCCGTGGCATCCAAGTGACCAGGGCTGACAAAAGAATGGCCAGCAAAATATACTTACTTATCATCCAAGATCACCCCCACTGTACATCCTAACAAGGTTGCAAAAAGCACCGCCAGCGAATTTTGAAGCAGCATGGTCAGGAGCAAGTAGGCAAGGCCCACTACACCTAAGACTAAAAAGAGCTTCTTTATCTTGACCCGTCGCAGCATGATTGTAAATTGAGAGGAGAAAATACCAATAAACATGGCGACTAGAGCAAAGTCTAGGCCAAAGCTCTCAGGATTGGGCAGAAGGGCGCCGAGGGCAGTTCCTAAAACAGTACCTAAAATCCAAGAAGCATAACTCATGAAATTGTTACCCATCATCCAGCTAGCAGCAATCTCTTCTGTATACACCTGCTCTCCCATCAAGACCCCATAAGATTCATCTGTCAAAAAAGAGCCAATGACAATATTCTGAGCCAAGCTAGACTTACGAAAAAGGGTTGAGGCATGCAGACAGAGCAAAAGATGCCGAATATTTATCAGAAAAACAGTCAGTGCGATGGCCAAAACCGGTGCCTGCTGGGCAAATAAGCCAATCATGACAAACTGGGCACTGCCGGCATAAACCAGAATACTCATCAACCCCATCTCCAAGGGATTCATATAAGGCGCTGCCATGATGCCGCAGGCTAGGCCAATCCCAATATAGCCCAGAGCTGTTGGCACTGCCGCTTGTGCCCCTTGTTTAAATGTCTGTCCGCGCATTCTTCTCCTTTACTCCATCGTTTCAAAAGCCAGACTTGGCTTCGCATTGAGGTCCAAACCGGCAAAATTTTCCTTATTCCACTCACTGACACTGGCATAGGCAATCATACCAGCATTGTCACCGCAGAGGCGCAGTGGCGGAATGATCACCTTAACATCCTGAATCTCAGCTGCCAAGCGCTCTCTCAGACCTTGATTGGCCGCAACGCCTCCCGCCACAACCAGAGTTTTGACTGGATATTTTTCCAGCGCTTTCTTAGTCTTGGCCATGAGAATATCCATGACCGCTGCCTGAAAGCTTGCTGACAAGTCTTGATTAGACAAGGCTTCTCCTTTTTGCTGGGCATTGTGATGCAGGTTGATAAAGGCCGACTTGAGACCGGAAAAAGAAAATTCCAGATTGTCCTCCTTGATCATAGCTCGCGGAAAATCATAAATATCCTGTCCCTCATGAGCCAGCTGATCAATCTCCCGGCCTGCTGGATAGGTCAGCCCCATGACGCGACCGACCTTATCATAGGCTTCACCGACCGCATCATCGCGGGTCTCCCCCACAATCTTATAGTCACCAGCCTGACTGACATAGACCAGTTCAGTATGGCCGCCGCTGACCAAGAGAGCCAGCAAGGGAAACTCCAAGGGCTCCACGCTCTGGGCTGCCATCAGGTGTCCAGCCATATGATTGACTGGAATCAAGGGAATATCATGAGCCCAGGCAAAGGACTTGGCCGCTGCCAAGCCGACCAAAAGCGCCCCAACCAGACCAGGACCATAGGTAACGGCCACTGCTGTGACCTGCTCCTCGCTAATTCCCGCTTCTGCCAAGGCTTCCTCAATACAAACCGTAATGACTTCCACATGGTGACGGCTGGCCACTTCCGGTACCACTCCGCCAAAACGCTTGTGGCTCTCAATCTGGCTGGCAATGACATTACTCAAAAGCTCGGTTTCATTTTTCAGAACCGCCACACTGGTCTCGTCACAAGACGTCTCAAAAGCTAAAATATATCTATCTTTCATGAATCTCTCTTTTCATAACAATCGCATCTTCCACTGGCGCATGGTAGTAGGACTTCCGCCGCGCGATTTCTTCGAATTTTTCTTTTTTGTAAAATAGCAGAGCTGGCTTGTTGGACTCCCTCACTTCGTGGAAAATTTCTTTGTCTGCTGGCAAAAAGTCAAATAAGGCTGTCCCGATTTTCTGTCCCTGATAGCTAGGCAATACAGCAATCTGCAGGACTTCTGCTTCAAAGTCGGTCTCCTGCCAGACTAAAAAGCCGACCAGCTGACTCTCGTCTTCTGCTAGCGCACAGCTATTTACATTCGAGCGCAGAACTTCTTCCACTTGGCCTGCGGTCCAAGGGCTGACCTCATAGACTGCAAGTAAGAGCTGTTCCAGCTCTTCTGCCAGAACTGCCGCGTCCACATCCGAGTTAGCGCTCCATTTTCTCATCTCAATCATAGGCGCTGAATGTAAGAATCGCTGGATTCTTGGTGGTTCTTGAGCCAATTTTCCTCGGCTTCTACCCGCTTGAGATAGTTAGGAACAAAGTCATGAATAGACTGGGCTGGCAAGTCTAAACCGAGACGACCAATAGTTGCTGCCTCTGGTAAAGTCGGCTGAATGGCAGCCTGAGGAAGAGTCGCTTCAATCTGCTCCGCAAAAGCTACTGTCTCTCCGACAAAAGTAACTGGCTGATTAGTAGCGCCAGCCATTTCCAAAACCTCTGCCAAAGGCAGGTGAGCTTCCGACCGCACAGCCTGACCCGACTGGTAAAAGCCAGCATAGACATTGTTGCGGCGGGCATCCATGATGGGAATGACCAAGCCTTCCACCTGCTCTGGGACTAAAGCCAGCAGACTAGATACACCGACCAGCTCAATCTTGAGGGTATGGGCTAGAGTCTTGGCTGTCGCCACCGCAATTCTCAGGCCTGTGTAGCTGCCCGGTCCCTGCGCCACCGCAATCCGATCCAAATCGGCCGGTTTCATATCCAAACTATTCATCAGAAAATCGATAGCCGGCATAAGGGTAATGCTATGATTTTTCTTGATATTGAGCGTCACCTGCCCCAAGAGCTCCTTATTCTCTAAAATCGCTAGAGATAGAGCCTTATTTGACGTATCCATCGCTAAAATGTTCATCATTTTCTTCCTTACTCGAGTGTTTGCTCCTTATTATACTACAAAAGAAGCGACAAGGGTAGAGAGAGGCAGTCATTTGATGACCCAGATTGTCCTCAAAAGCTTTTCTGAAAATCTCCACAAGATTTTCTCGGCTATGTCTTTTACTAAAAGCTGGTTTTATGATATAATTGGTTAGAATTATATCGAATCAAGGTCAATCTACTACTCATAAAACTAAATAAAAGAAAACAGCTGATTAGCTGTCGTTTTCTGTAGCTTGATCGTGAAAAATGGAAGGAAATAAAATGATTTACAAAGTTTTTTATCAAGAAACAAAAGAACGCAGCCCACGCCGTGAACAAACACGTGCTCTCTACTTAGATATAGAAGCAACCGATGAATTAGAAGGTCGCATCAAAGCCCGCAAATTGGTCGAAGAAAAGACTCCTTACAATATTGAATTTATCGAACTCTTGTCTGACAAACATTTGGAATACGAAAAAGAGTCAGGCGCCTTCGAATTGACGGAGTTGTAACCTATGGCATATAACTTAAAGAAAGAAGAAGTTGGTGTTTTCGCCATCGGTGGTCTGGGCGAAATCGGCAAAAACACCTACGGAATTGAGTATCAAGACGAGATTATCATTGTGGATGCTGGTATCAAATTCCCAGAAGACGACCTGCTAGGAATTGACTATGTCATTCCTGACTACTCTTATATCGTAGAAAATATTGACCGCGTAAAAGCTGTCCTCATCACCCACGGGCACGAGGACCATATCGGCGGCATTCCTTTCCTGCTCAAGCAAGCCAATGTTCCCATCTATGCTGGTCCTTTGGCTCTGGCTCTCATCCGTGGCAAGCTAGAAGAGCATGGACTTTTGCGGGATGCCAAGCTCTATGAAATCAATCAAAATACAGAGTTGACCTTTAAAAATCTGAAGGCAACTTTCTTCCGCACAACCCACTCGATTCCAGAACCTTTGGGGATTGTCATCCATACGCCGCAAGGTAAGATTGTCTGTACCGGTGACTTCAAATTTGACTTTACACCAGTCGGTGAGCCAGCTGATTTGCACCGCATGGCCGCTCTGGGCGAGGAAGGCGTCCTCTGCCTCCTGTCTGACTCGACCAATGCTGAAGTTCCGACCTTTACTAATTCCGAAAAAGTGGTTGGACAGTCTATCATGAAGATTATCGAAGGCATTCATGGACGGATTATTTTCGCTTCCTTTGCTTCAAACATCTTCCGCCTCCAGCAAGCTGCTGAAGCTGCTGTCAAGACAGGGCGTAAGATTGCGGTCTTTGGTCGCTCCATGGAAAAGGCTATTGTCAACGGGATTGAGCTGGGCTATATCAAGGTTCCCAAAGATACCTTCATCGAGCCAAATGAACTCAAGGACTATCCAGCTGGCGAAGTGCTGATTATGTGTACCGGAAGTCAGGGTGAGCCGATGGCAGCCCTGTCTCGGATTGCCAATGGTACCCACCGTCAGGTTCAGCTCCAGCCTGGAGATACAGTCATCTTCTCATCTAGCCCTATCCCTGGTAATACGACCAGCGTGAACAAGCTGATTAACATCATTTCCGAAGCTGGTGTAGAAGTGATTCACGGTAAGATTAACAACATCCACACCTCTGGACACGGTGGTCAGCAAGAGCAGAAACTCATGCTCCGCTTGATCAAGCCTAAATATTTCATGCCAGTCCATGGTGAATACCGTATGCAGAAAGTCCATGCAGGTCTAGCCGTTGATACTGGAGTACCAAAAGACAATATCTTCATCATGAGCAATGGTGATGTGCTGGCTCTGACAGCTGACTCAGCTCGTATTGCCGGCAGCTTCAACGCTCAAGATATTTATGTTGATGGGAACCGCATTGGTGAAATCGGAGCTGCAGTCCTGCGCGACCGCAAAGACCTGTCAGAGGACGGTGTGGTACTGGCTGTCGCAACCGTTGACTTTGAGTCCAAGATGATTTTAGCCGGTCCAGATATTCTCAGCCGTGGCTTTATCTACATGCGCGAATCAGGTGATCTCATTCGCCAAAGCCAGCGCATCCTCTTCAATGCCATTCGCATTGCCCTTAAGAATAAAGATGCCAGCGTCCAATCTGTCAGCGGCGCTATCGTCAACGCCTTGCGTCCTTTCCTCTACGAAAGTACCGAGCGCGAACCTATTATCATTCCAATGGTGCTTACACCAGACGAAGACAACTAAAAAATAAGCTTTGCTAGACTAGCAAGGCTTATTTTCTGTAAACTTTAATGGTAATTGGCAATTGACTTCCATCTATTGAGAATGGCTCACTTTAACCACTTGATAAAATGATATTTGGTAATACCCTTTTGCGGGACATCTGACAGACTGGCATAGATTTCATAGCCTTGCTTGATGTAAAAATCCCTGGCCTGATAAGATTTGGTGGACAAGGTGATGCTGCTGACTCCCGCTTTCTCAGCCTTTTCTTCTAATTCTGCCAGCAGACTAGCTCCCAAGCCCTTTTTCTGGTATCCCTCATCTACCACTAAAGCCTTGATATGGATATTTTCCAACACTTGATGGGCATGGAGCAAGGCGATTAAGCGCCCTTCCTCTTCCCGTGTCAGATAATAATCCTTGGGCTCAAGTTTTTCAAGCATATCTGGACCAAAAGAAGCCTCATATTGCTCCTTGAAAACTTGCTCGATAAAGTCTTGAAATTCTATCATTTTTGCTCCTTTCAGAATCCTTATCGCATTTCCCTACACTGATATAGAGAAATCCTGCTTGCTAAACCAAGGACAATCGGGCTCAGCTATTAACACGCCAAGCCCGAATGATAGATCATAGATAATCCGTCAGAAGGATTATTGTTCCTTTTTCTTGCTTCCAGCTAAGCCAAGGAAGGCCAAGACAGTGCCTAGTAAAGTCATCGTCCAAGCTGATGATGTTCCAGTTTGAGGAAGTTTAGCGGCTTTAGAAACAGCTGCCTCTGAAGATTTAGCAACCTTTGTCTCAGCTACTTTCTGCTCTGCTGAAGGTGCTGAAATAGTTGAAGCTGCTGGGGTTACTGGGCGCTCAGCTGTCTTATCTTTGACAAGAGGAGTCACTGATGGAGCAGGCTGAACGATTGGCACTTCGATTTGACCAAGACTAGGTTTCGTTTCCTTAGTGCCCACTTCTACTAGCTCATCCACTGGTGCTTTAGAAACGGAAGACTCAACAACCTTTCGGCTGCCATCTAGTGCAGATACTTCCACAAGATTCATTTTTTCGCCCTTGCTTCCTGTCTGAACAACTTTTCGTTGGCCTTTTTCAAGATCTGGATTCAATATTTCTTTTGTCTCAAAATCAAGCTCTTCTGTTTGGATATCCAGATATGGCTTATCCTCAACTAAAGCAGCTTTCTCATCCTGGGCTGTGCTACCATTGTGGCTAAGTGGCTTCAGATTTTCACGCGCAGCTTGAAGTTTAGCGACCAGTTTATCTACCTCAGCCTGTTTATTCCGATTCAATTCCCAGTCGATATCAGCTTGGGCAGCCTTCAGACTAGCAACAGACTCTGGCGTATAGATGCTAAAATCGCTAGGAACCTTGGCCAATTCATCTCGGACAGACTCATAGTTGGCCTTGAAGTAGTCTTTATTGTGATCAGCAAATGCTGTCATCAATTTGAAAATCTCTTCTTCCTTGTACTCAGCCTGTGGTCTATCTGCCCAGATAGCAAGCATGCTACCGACTGTTGGGAGAGATACTTCTGGATACTTGGTAGAGGCTAGTTGGTTAAATGGTGTCTTTTCAGTATTTTCAAGTGCTTTCTGTAAGAAACCACCACCATCTTCCGGTTTTTGTCCTAAGATATAGTACCAGTCCCCATTGGTATTGAGGAATTTATAGCCCTTGCTTGCTAGATACTGAGGTGATGCGAGGTTATAACCCCACCATCCCTTAGACCAGTAAGAGATCAAGACATCCTTGTCAAACTCAACATCATCCTTGGCTTCATAGTAGAAGCCATCGTTGAAGGCCATTGGCTGAAGGCCTCGCTCTTTAGCCATAGCAGCAAGCGTGTTGGCATATTCTGCAAACTTGCCATAGAGGTTATAGTATTTCAGATAATACCAACCCTGAGCATTGGTCGCGTCGTTGGCATACTCATCTGTACCATAGTTGAAAATCTTTGATTTTCCTGCAAAGTAGTCCATGTACTTGCCAATCAAGGCCTTGGTGAAGGCTTTTGCCTCTTCATTTTCCAAGTCCATAGTGGTCTTAGAAAGATTGTCAAAATAAGCCTGCGGGTTCTGAATGCCTAATTTTTCCATAGCCACCAGTAGAGCGTCCATGTGACCAGGACTATTGAGCGCTGGAATCACCCCGATGCCCTTTTGTTTGGCATAGCTGATCAACTCATCCATTTCTTTCTGGCTCAGAGCATTTCCATTTGGATCATCGTAGTAGGATTTAGTACCTTCAGTGATAGCTTCCTTGACTTGGTCACTCTGGTAAGTCTTCCCATTGGCTTTAATAGTCATATCATCCAGCATGAAGCGCATACCGTCATTTCCGACCAGCAAGTGCACATCAGAGTAGCCCAACTCACTAGCCTTGTCGACAATTCTCTTGAGCTGATCTAGCGAGAAGTATTTACGGCCTGCATCAATGGAAATGACCTTGCTCTTAGCTACTTTTTCACGTTCTGCTTGCTTGTCCAAAATCTTTTGATAAGCTTCTGTTGGTTTTAGATTTTCACGGGCTGCTTTTAGCTCAGCAACAGCCTGATTGATGGTGCCTTGTTGCGCGCGGCTCAGGTTTTCATCCAAGGCTCTAACCGCTTTTTCAGCTTCCTTGAGTCGAGCAATACTTTCCTCTGTATATTTAGCTGCCAAGTCACTTGGAATAGCTTCTAACTCTGCAGCTGCATCTTGGTAATTAGCTGCAAAATATTCTGCATTGCGATCCGCAAAACGGCGCATCAATTTATAAAGTCGAGATGCAGAAAAACGAGCAGAAGGCTCATCAGCCCAAGCAGCTACCATGCCTCCCATAATCGGAATATCTGCCCCTTCTGATTTAGGAACGCTGGTAATTGGAGTGGAGGCAATTCCTTTCAAGCCTTGATCCAAATTGTACCAGCCTTGGCCATCCGCATTGCGTCCCAAGACATAATACCAAGCATCATTGGTATTCAAGATTTGATGGCCTTTTTCAGACAAAAGTTTAGAAGAAGCTACATCATAGCCGCCCCAGCCACCAGTCCAGTAAGAAACAATAATATCCTTGTCAAACTCGCCAAAAGTTTGGTCAGAATTATAGTAAATACCGTCATTAAAGGCCATTGGCTTCAAGCCATGACTCTTAACAATTTTAGCTAGGTCATTGGCATAAGCGATGAATTTTTCGTAGCCCTTTTCTGGATAACCTTCTCCTGGATAGTACTTGTCTGCCTGCAGAACCTGCCAACCTTTAGCATTGGTCGCATCATTGGCATACTCGTCCAAACCAATATTGAAAATGTCCGTTTTCCCTGCAAAATAGCCTGCATACTTGTCAATCAAAGCCTTGGTGAAATCAATAGCAGTCTGATTGTTTAGGTCAACTGTCCGTGCAGATTCCTTGCCAAAATAGTTAAAGTTTGGATTTTGAATGCCCAACTCCTTCATAGCATGCAAGATAGCATCCATGTGACCAGGGCTATTGATGGTCGGAACGAGACCGATACCTTGCTTTTTAGCATAGTCAATCAAGTCCGTCATTTGAGCTTGTGTCAAGTGATTACCATTTGGATCATTGTAATAAGCATTGGTTCCTTTTTCAATGGCTTTCTTGACATCCTCGCTGGCATAAGTCTTATCACCAACAGTCAAGGACATATCATCCAATTGGAAGCGTAGACCATCATTCCCCACCAGCAAATGCATGTCCGTGAAGCCAAAGCGTTTCGCCTTGTCTACGATTTCCTTCAGTTGCTCAGGGCTAAAATACTTACGGCCAGCATCAATCGAAACCATTTTCCGCATAGCCAGCTTTTCATCGACCTGACTAGCTTTCTCCGTTTTAGGAGTTTCACTAGGTAGAGTTGCCTTTGACTCATCAGAATTCGTAGAAGCACTTTCTGCTGCAGTCACTGATCTTTCAGCGACTGTATCTAGTTTTGGCTCCTCTGTTACTGGTTTTTCTGCTGGGGCCTCTGCTGCCACAGCTTGAGGCTTAACTTCCTCACTATTTTTAGCAACTGCTTCTGGCAAGGACTCGCTGCTAGTCTGGGCTTCCACAGGAGCAACTTCCTGCACTCCTTCTCCTGCACTGGCTACAGCCGGTCCTGTCGTAGCTACAATACTTGTAGGCGCTGCTTGTACCTCATCAGCTGAAACGACTTGTCCTGCTAAACAAAATCCGACTAGGACAGATGCTGCTCCGATTGAAAGTTTCCGAATAGAAAAACGTTGCTTTCTATTAAAGATCATCATAAAATCTCCTTTTAAAATGTTCCGCTTTGTTATGTAAGCGATTTCTTTTTCTTCTATTATAGTTTATCCCCCTCCTTTCATCAATATTGTCTCCGCAAGATTCTATAGTTAAATGACAAATAGATTAAATCTAGAGCCATATTTTTATAAGGCAAATTGTTACTAAAACAGATATCAGAATCGTCGAGCTATTTTGCTCTATTCATCTCGTCTGAAAGCCTGAGGCAAGCTAGATAAGCCACCAAAATCAAAAAAGAGAAGACTAAATAGTCTTCTCCGAGTTTTTGATTAAATTGTCCTACTGCTGCTAAGAGGAAATTCTAGCTGCCTTTCAGAGAGAGCATTTCACTTAATCTAAGATTAACGATTTGTCAAGCTTACTTTTCTAAACTAGACAAAAGCGCTAAATTATTGGTCCTCTTTTTTTCGTATGAATAGAAGCCAGCTAGCAACAAGGGCTAAAAGTCCTGATGCAGCAACCAAAAGGCTAGTAGATGTACCTGTCTTCGGAAGTTGAGGTGCCTTAGGAGCCTCTGCCCGCTCTGGTGAAGCTGTTGCCAAGCCTGACTCCTTAGAATGTGCCAGTAGTTCTTGCGCTTTCTGACCTCTTTCAGATTTTTCAGCTTCAGCGCTTGGTTTTCCTTGACCCAGATCTGCTTTTTCGACTTCAACACTTGGTTTTGTCTGACCTAGCTCTGATTTTTGTCCTTCAGTTGCTGGTTTATTTTCCCCTGCTGGCTGAGTAGTTTCTGGTCCCTGTGGTTGACTTGGTTTTGGAGTTTCTGCTGGATTATCTTGTCCTGGCAAATCACTCTTTTCAGCCTTGTAAATCACAGCATAGTGAGCAAGGTGAGACGCTGTGAAGACAACTGTATCACCGACACGCTCAAAGTCAAGAGGCTGGCCTGGCTGATTGTCTACGAAGGAAAGAACTTGCTCGACTTCTTTGCTAGCTTCTACAGGTATTTTAACCAGACTAGTGTGCTGAGTAGCAACGTCGTGCCCGTCTTTATCCACTCCTGCCACATCATAAACCTTACCAAGTCTGCCACCCAAGGCTTCTTTTTCGGCAGCATTTGGCTCAACAACTGCTACTTTCAAGCCCTTGATTGGAGTTGACTCCTTGTTTGAGAATTGAACTTCCACACCCGTAGATTCATCCACAAATACAGCTGGCTTATCTTCCTGAAGCTGGGCAATGAGGGCTTGCAGAGAGGCCTTGGCGGTTTCAAGTGAAGCTGGTGTCACTTCAGCTGAAGCCAACAAGTCTTTATTCTTGCTCAACAAGCTGAGGAGGGCATCGCCTGACGGATGATTTGGTTTTTGTTCCAGCAAGGCTTGCGCTTCTTTGGTCAAAGTATCCAATTCAGCTGTCTTGTCCGAAAAATTCTTGCGTCCGTCCAAAGCCTTAAATGCCTGAATCAGTTTTGCTAGACTTTCATCGACTTGGTCTTGTGTACTTGTATCGTGATCTTTTATAATCTGCTCAGCAGATGCAATTTCCTTGAGCAAGGCTTCTTTGACTTCTGGAGTCGCAAAGCTGAAGTCGACCTTATTTTGAACACTCGCTGTTTCTGCTAGCTTTTGCTTCAGATATTCATCGTTTAAGGCTGGTTTTGGTGATACAAAGACATCGTACGTTGTCGTCACACCACGATAGTTGACCGAAATAGTTTGACGGCCTTCTTTGTGACTATCATAGCCTGAGACTTGCACACCTGCTTCATCAAAAGTATGCTCTTCGGTTGTTTCATCATCAAAGACCAGACGGAAACGTCCTCCTGTAGTCTCAAGGCTTTCTCCCACGATATATTCTGTTTTAGGTTTTTCGATTACTTCTAGGCCTACCGGAGTCTTCTCGCCTGCTTCGCTATGACTAACGACAAAGACTGTCAGCACTTGATCCAGTTTTTGTCCCAGATAGGACAGTTGCAAATGCTGCTCTCCTAGCTTAGATGGATCATAGCCCGTCACTTCCACCCCACTGTTTGAAAGTTGAACCAATTGGTCTGGCTGGCCATCCTTAAAGCTGACACGAATTGTACCACCTTTCAGAGACAGAGCATCTCCTTGACGATAGACTTTTCTTTCTGGTGCTGTTTCAAGCTCAACCTTCGAAATTTCCTTATCTTCTTTAGGTACTTCAATAGCTAAGACATTACTAATATCCTTACCAGCTACTTGTGAGCGGTAATACAAGAGGCTAGGGAGTTTAGCAAAAGCAAGTGGTTTGAAGATGAGATTGCCGTCTTTATCCGCCGTCATAGTTGCAATCGGTTTTGTCGCATCGCTGCTGTCATAGAGGGATACCGTCGTCTTAGCTGGCACATCTTTGAAGCCTACTTGGACATGTCCATTTCCAAGAACCCGCGCAGCAGCATCTTTCATCGGCACGTTAGCTGTTTCCGTATCCAAGCTTTCATACATCTTCCAGTTGTAGATCCGGATTGCCCGCCATGGAGTTCCATTGTCGGCTGTAATGACATCCAAACGCCAGTCTTGTGCTCGAATTGGCTTATCTAGGACGATATCTGACACATGGTCTTTATTGCCACGAACGGCCTTGGCTAGTTTCCACTCGCCCGCCTCATCCTTATAATACAAGTCAAAGTCGCGTGTATTCATCTTGCCATCATCGACAGACTCTCCGCCTGCCCCAGCATGCTCCATAACCCAGCGAGTCACTGTCCGAGGCTGAGTCAAACGAATATCTACCGTACCACTGAGTTGGGCAGAAGACCACTTGTCTGACAAACTGGTAATGGTGCCATTCAGCATTCCTTCGACGCCTTCGCTACCATCCGCATCAGAGAAAGTTGTACCAATTACTTTTGCACCCAACACCACGTTTTCTGCCAAAGGTTTTGGCAAGCTTGTATCAGAAACCTGCATACCCCAGTCAAAGTCAACTGTCCCAGCATCTGAACGCAAACCATTCTTTCCTACTGCAACGACTTTCAACTCTTGCTTGCTGCCCTTGGCATTAGCTGAACGACTCACCTTAGCCAAATAAGCTGATGTGTTAGAGGTTCCTGTCACTAGACGCCATTGGTCGCCGTCTTTCTCGTAGATTTCGTAGTAATCCGCATCTGCACTACCTTTAAACTGCAACAAGGCTTCTGCTTCCTGCGCATTTTGAAGACGCTTGGCCTTGACCACCACATCTTTTGGTGCAGCTGGCTTCTCTTGATTAGAATAGATGGACAATTGACCTAGGTTAAACTTATAGTCCTTGACATCCTGGTCATGGTCGAAGTACATTTTCACGCCGTAAATAGTTTTACCAGCTAATGAAGATAAGTCAAAGGTCTCTGTCCTCCAGTCCTTGCTCGGACTGAGCTCTTTCCACTCGTACTCAGAATAGTCTGGCTTCGTCGCAAGAGCTACCCAAGTGCTTGTTCCTTGGCCGCCCTTATGCGTCAGGGTCAGCTTGGTCTTATCACTAACTGGAATCTTGGTCGAGTAGAGCATGACATTCTGGTTGCTATTTGCAGCCAAGTCGCCCTCAAAAGCCAGTGAATTTCCGCCGTTGTACGCTTCGTCAAAGTCATAGCGTCCTTTGAGCGGCGCACTACCTTCTGAGTGCTGAATCCACCAACGCCAGGTCGGCAAGAAACCAGACACAGAACGATAGTTCCATTCTCCATCTTTAGAAACTTTTCCATCTACAAACCAACGTTTCCCGTGTCCAGTATTAAAGGAAGTATTAAAATCGGGTTTGGTGATAGCTGTTTTATCAACCACCAAGTTGGACATTCCATACCAAGATTGGTCTGCTGGTTTACCCTTACTAGGATCGCCTTGGAAGCCTGTCCAGAAATAGTTTTCATGAGTATGATAGCCCTCACCTGTCTTACCTAAACCGGTAATCGTATCAGGCGCATACAGACCTAAAGACAGACGAAGTTTGCCATTTTCGTCCAAAATCGCATCCCAGTCCACATTAGTCTTGTAAGAGCCACCCTTTTGCAGCTCTATCCCCGCCAAAACATCGTAAGGATCCCGTTTGATCCATTTTGCCGTACTGATGGAGTAGTCTGTCTCTGCCTTGCCCCAGTTAAAGTTGGCAAAGAAGGTGTCCACTGGGTTTTCTCCATCTTTGGGCTGCATAAATTGATAATTATATTCGCCAAGGGCATTTTCATGGTAACGACCATATTCATAGGTCATGGCATCATACCAAGAATATTTAACGGGGTAATTCAAAGAACGTGCATACTCTTTTGTATAGAGCAAGAAGTCACGCATTTTGGGACCGAGTGGCTCTACTTGGCTACCTGTCGTTTCCTGGTTGATAAAGTAGCCATCATAGCCATAATATTTAGCCAACTCGACTAATTTACGAGCAATTGGGAAGGTCTTTGAGCCTTCAGAATCTTCTTTCAAGGCTTCTGCGAAGCGTTCTTGATCCTTAGCGCTTGACGACCAATTGAAGAAGAGGGTCCCGTAGATTGGCACACCATTTCTATGGGCCGCATCAATAACATCTGGTGTCGGCACTAAACCATCCCAGTACACCATAGAATGCAAATATTGCCAGTAATCGAAAGCATAGGCCTTGAATTCCTCGCCCCCAATGGAAGCATGATCCTTGGCTTTAGAGTTCATATTGGACAGAGCCTGTACTTTCGCCTCTGGATTGGCTTGCTGGTTGATTTGGTGCCCCTGATAACGCTCAGCCAGAGGCACGCTAGCCCGGTTGATTTCGTCATCTTCACGAGCTCCCGGCTTCCAGTCAAGCAGTTCTTGCCAAGTATCAAACTTGATTTCTTTCGGTTTGAGCTTTTTATCTTCCTGACTTGGTAAGTCCTCTACGACTTTTGTCTCTCTGCTGGTAGGCGCTTCTTCCTTGACTTCTTTTTCCTTGCCAGCCGTCACTTCCTTGCTCTCAGCTACTGGAGCTTCGGAGGCAAGAGCCTGCTTTTCAGTTTCTGTCGCTAGACCTTGGACAGCCTCGACAGGTGCTTCACTGACTTTCGTCTCTTCAGCTGCTGCTTCCGTCCGAGCTTCCTCCTTGGCAAGGACGCTAGTAGTAGTTTGTGATGCTGCTGGGCTATTTTCTTCTGCTAAAGCATGACCAGCCCCAAACAGCGCTATCCCTACCAAAACAGAGCAAACGCCTAAACTCAACTTACGGATACTAAATCTTTGTTTCTTATCAAATTGCATTTTTACCTTAACTCCTTCTCTTCTTTTCTTTTTTCGTGCACTTGCTGCCTCCTCCCTAGTCGCTCCTTTCAAAAGGTAATCGCTTACATTTTTGCATAAAAAAAGAAAGATTCACTTAAAATCATTCTACCTTGCACGAGCTTGCCTTGTCAATTCATTCTATCTTGTCCTATAAATAGAGATTAAATCTCTAAAAATAGTACAAGAAAAGAGAGTGGGACAGAAATCGGTAATTCGTTAGAATTCGATTTCGTCGTCCCACCTCCGCACAGTTGAGTAGGGCTGTAAAAGCTGATAAAATCAGCGTAGTAGAGCCCACTCAACCACTGCGTCTTGCTCGACAATCCAAAGACAATTGAGAGGCTAGGACTTTTGTCCCAGCCTCAATCATCTATTTCCAATTCATAAAGGCCTCGTACTGCGTTGCAGGCGTAGATTTTTTCTGCTGATGTCAAGTCGTCTAAGCTGAGGATTTTTTCTGTGGCCTGACCTGTTGCCAAGAGATGCTGGCGATAGATGCCATTCAAAAGGCCTAGCTCGACTGGTGGCGTGTAGAGGTGGCCGTCTAATTGGAGAACTAGGTTACCGATGGAGCTTTCTAGCAGCTGCCCTTGGGAATTGTAGTAAATCTGCTCCTGCTGACCTAGGTTTAAATGTGGCCGATAGCTGGTTTTAAAGTAGGTGAAAGGCTGCTGCAAATCGGCATTTTGTGGAACGAGAATAGCCTTGCAGAAAGCTTCTGGGAGTGCCTGTAGCTTATCTAGCTTGCAGGTCACTTTTCCAGATTTTGCGATGGAGATCCGCAAGCGGTAGTCCGTACTTGGATCCAGTTCTGCTAGGCTTTGGTTTAACTCTACCTTCAGTTTTTCCTCATCAAATGGATAAGCAAAGTAACGGGCGGATTCTCGTAGACGCTTCAGATGTTGGTCTTGGAAGGTCAGTTGACCTTGCTCAATCTTCCCTGTCGTAATCAGGTCAAATTGCGGATTTTTCCGATAAAGAACAGCGGATTTTTGCTGGGTTTCGATATACTCGGCTTCCCAAGTGCTATCCCAAGTGATGCCACCGCCAACACCATAGATAGCTTTGCCAGCCTCAAGCTGAATGGTGCGGATGGCCACATTGAAAATCCGTCTCTGGTCTGGCAAACAGATGCCAACTGTACCACAATAGACACCGCGTGCGGCTTTTTCAGTCACCTTGATGATAGCCATGGTCGAAATCTTTGGAGCGCCTGTGATAGAGCCGCATGGAAAGAGGGCATCAAAAATTTCTCCTAGACCAATATCGGGCTGCAGTTGGCTTTTGATGGTGGAGGTCATTTGCCAGACAGTGGAATACTGCTCGACCTGACACAGCTGTTCGACCCGTTCACTGCCAATCTCTGAAATGCGGTTCATGTCGTTGCGCAGCAGATCAACGATCATCATATTTTCCGCTCGATTTTTAGGATCCTGGCTCAGCCAGTTAGCCTGTTCTAAGTCCGCAGCGACCGTCAGACCGCGATTGGTAGTCCCTTTCATCGGCCGCGTTGTCAGCTCACCTCGGTGCTCCTCGAAAAAGAGCTCAGGACTGATGGATAAGACTGCCTGATGATCGTGCTCTACGTAGGCATTGTAGGCGGCGTTTTGCTCAACGACTAGACGGTTGTAAATAGCCCAGCTGTCCTGTGGATTAAGCTCTGCGCCTAGTTGCACCGTGTAGTTGACCTGATAGGTATCGCCCTGACGGATATGGTGGTGAATGGTTCCAATGGCCTTTTCGTACTCTTGCTCTGTCGTCAGGCTCTGCCATTGCGCTGGCATTTCTACCTCGTCGTAAGCCAAAGGGAATGGGGCTTCATCAGCTCTGTCATGAATGGTAAAGTAAATCAGGTACTCGCCCAGCAGAGGGGCTTTGTGGACCTGTAGTTTTTCCTCAAAAGCGGGGGCAGCTTCGTAGCTGACATAGCCGACTGCATAAAATCCCTTTTTCTGCCAGTCCTCTATCTCGTGCAGAATCGCTCTGACTTCGGACAACTCGCGTGTTTTGAGCTCTTTGATGGGCTGGCTGAAAATCAAGCGCCGACCCAGTTCTTTAAAATCAATAACTGTTTTCTTGTGCATGAGTTTATTGTACCATAAGATAATTTGAATGAAAACGGATTTATCGGATGAGACACTCATTCTTTTGTAATAGTTGACAGATTAGAGAGTGGCTCGGTATACTATTTTAAAAAAAAAATAGTGAGATGCTTATGAAATCAAACAAATTGCTGTGGATAAATGGAATTGTTGGCATTTTAGGAGGCCTTCAGATCATTTACGCTTCTTCTAATAGATGGCACTGGGAAATTATTTATTTGGTTCCCACACTGGTTGAAAACCCTGGCTGGGGCAAGGTTGTTATACTGACCAGCTGGCTACTTTTGGGGCTTTCTATAGTTGGAATGTATCATTATAGCAACGACCCAAGAGTCAATAAGACGAGTCATGAGCTTCTATTCTGCGCCTCCATCATGGGCTTTATCTCTTTTCTGTTTACTTTTTCAGGACTTCTATCTATCATCTCAGGAATTCTATATCTTCTAGATTTGTCAAAATTTAAGAACGACGAAAAAGTTGATTGACAAGTGTGGCAGCTGACTTTCTCCTGCTCGAAAGGCCTTGAAAATTATGATAAAATAAGGAAATGACAAAACTGTAAAGGAAGTCTTATGAAAAAAATCAATGAATCCTATAAACTCATCGTCTTTGCGGCGCTTGCTCTGGCTCTGGTTCTCTATATCGGAAACATCTGGTCTGGCCTGCAAAGCCTGACGTCGGTATTTTCACCTATTATACTGGGCGGAGTATTGGCCTTTATCTTCAATGTCCCGATGAAAAAGCTGGAAGACCTCTTGGACAAATGCCGAGTCCCTCAGAAGTTGCAGCGCAGTCTGGCCTTGGTTTTGGAGGTGCTGATTTTAGCTCTCATTATGACAGGGATTGTCTCTATCGTCGTGCCGACTCTGACCACAGCGGTCAATCAGCTGAGCGCAACAATCGGCAAAGTAGCACCTCAGGTAGCCAAGTGGCTGCAGCAGTCTGGCTTGCTTTCCTCTAGCCAGTTGAAAGATTTGACCAAGCAGCTGCAAAACAGTGGTATTGTCAACAGAGCCATCTCTCTTCTGGGCAGTCTGACAGGCAATATTTCTGCCATCTTTGGAAATTTCTTCTCCGTTATTATGTCAATCTTTCTCATGTTTGCCTTCTTGAGCAGCAAGGAGCATTTGCAGACGATCACTAGTCGTCTCTTACAGGTTCTGCTTCCTGAGAAAGCTGTGAAACGCCTATCCTATGTGGGTTCTGTCATTGTTGAGACCTATGATAAGTTCCTGATGGGGCAGATGATAGAGGCCGTCATTGTTGGTGTTTTGGTCTTTATCGCCTATTCTTTGACAGGTCTACCTTATGCGGCTCTGACAGGAGTTTTGGCTGGAGTACTCTCTTTCATCCCCTACATTGGGCCTTTCTCTGCTTGTGCTCTGGGTGCTATCTTTATCTTTACCGACAGCCCTTGGAAAGCCCTTCTCTCGATTGCAGTCTTTCAGCTGGTGCAGCTGATTGAGGGCAATATCATCTATCCGCGCGTGGTCGGCCAGTCCGTCGGTCTCCCAACTCTCTTTACCCTTGCCGCCGCCCTGATTGGGGGTAACCTCTTTGGCTTGGTCGGCATGATTTTCTTCACGCCTATCTTTGCAGTTATCTACCGCTTGGTCAGAGAGTTTGTTGTGGAGAAGGAGAAGGAAGTCGAAGGGGACACAAGTAGATGAAAAAATGAAGTTTAGTGGCTTCATTTTGATGCCTGTTTTTGTTCCTGATCCTGCCAAAAGATCCTCTCAAAGAAAGTGTCATAGAAACCGTTTGTTCCAAAGTCCATCAACTATTAAGTAGTTGTAAAAGAAATTATCTTTGATAGTATCTCTGAAGTTTACTTTCCTTTATCTGGTGATTTCTGCTTAGCTATATTTAAAAAGTATGTAGATTATGATAAAATAAAATCGGTTACAAAAGTAATCTATTGATAATATGAATATTGACTTTTTATCAAAAATGAAAATCAAGGTTCATGAGAAATATTAGGATAGTTGAATTGTTATCTTCAATTGATAGAAAGATTCTTATAAATAACCAATTACCTAAGAGTTGTAAGCTATGGCTAAGTACCTCTATGACTACTGATTTGTGCAATTTGCTTTCCCTGACCAGAATGGCAAACCCTACAAAACGTTAGGCGGAAAGGTGCTCTATAGCAAAAAACTCAAATGCGAAATCCCTGAGGGGTGGGGAGTGGAGAAGAAAGCAGATATTGATCTTACAGGTCTTAGAGGAATACCGAAACTACAAATAGTTCATACTATGTAGAAGGAGAGTACCATGGATAAATAGAGGTGAACGAAGTCAAACAGTTATTACAAGTACTTCTAATTTTATTACAGAAGAAAAATTATATAATTCTAGTGCAAAACTATTTCCAAGTGGGACAATTTTAGTTGCTATGTACGGAACTACAGCGAGAAAAGTTAATTTTCTGACTTTTGAAGCGTTAATAAACTACGTAATATGTGCAATTATATTATTAGATATTAGTGTGCAGTATTATATCAAAAATGTAATTGAGTACTTGCATTCAGTATCTTGTTAAGTTAAGTATTGGTTCTGCAAGTGATAATCTTTCACAAGATATGATTAAAAATGTAAAAGCAACTATCACTTCAAATGATATTTTATATATATTATTGTTTTTCTAATAATATCATTAAAGAGATAGCTAAAAAACAGTAAGAAAATGAACAACTCACCCAAATTCGAGATTGGCTTTTGCCAATGGTGATGAATGGACAGGTTTATAAAAAAATAGAGGAAAAAATGATTAGTAAATTTGGTGAAACTTCGAGATTGAGTAAAAAAACTCAGTCAGTGATAGAAAATATCATAATGATTTTAGAAAGCAGTGGATACTATGGAGATATATATTGTGGTTATCCAATTATAAATGAAAATGGTAGAAAAGATTTTTTAAAAGCAATTATATTGTTAAAATCAGGGATCTATCTTCTTTATGAGAATGATATTGAAGAAAAAGTATTTTCAAATAGTCTTATTTCTTATCTATCACAAGATTCTAGTTTAGTAGATATCACTTTAAACTTTAGAGATTATGTAAAATTACTAAATACCTCTACAGAATTAAGTGTTGAGACATTTGAAGGTAATGATATCTTATCTGAGGAAACGTTATTAAAAGTTAATCGAGCAATTCAGCAATCATTTAATTTAACAAAAACTGATGAGCGAGAAATAAGTTCGGAAGCAACTTTAGGTAGTTTAATTAAAAAAAGAAATAATTATATTGGAAAATATGATGAAACACAGTTCAATATGGTTCATAGTACAATTGATTCTCATCAGAGAATTAGAGGACTTGCTGGAAGTGGGAAAACTATTCTCATGCTAAAAAAAATGGCTTATTTACATTTTCAAGAGCCAGATTTAAAGATTGCATTTGTTTTCTATACAACTTCTTTACGAAGTAGTATGATAAAAATGTTTACAGATTTTTATAAAGATTATGATAGGTATAACGAGCCAAATTTTGAACATATTAAAATTTTTCATTCTTGGGGAGGGAAAGGAAGTAGAGGATTTTATTCTGATATTTGTGAACAAACTGATAGTGAGTATTTTAATTATAGCGAAGCTGTAGAAAAGGCTAGCGGAGAGGATCCTTTTGAGTTTGTATGTAAAAATTTACATGAAGAACTAAGGAAGCAGATAGATTATAAGGGAACTTATGATTATATTTTTATTGATGAGGCACAAGATTTTGGGATTAATTTTTTCCATTTGGCATTAGAAACACTTAAAAGAGATGTTCGTACGGGGTACTTAATTTATGCTTATGACGAACTACAATCATTGAGAGCACAAGTTTCTATACCTTCGAAAGTTGATATATTTGGAGAAAGTTCTAGATGTAAGGATATTAATCTGGATATTAGTTATAGGGCACCAAAAGAAATACTTACTACAGCTCATGCAATAGGTTTAGGGGTTTATAGGAGAGTTGTTGATTCGTCAGAAACTCCCTTGGTAAATTTTGTAGATGAAACTACACTACTGGATATGGGATATAAAAATATCGGACAAGATTTCAAAGCAGGAAATCATATTGTATTGGAAAGAACTAAAGAGAATAATACTGAAATAGAGATAGATGCACCAATTTATGTATCTGATATGGCAAAACAAAATAGTATAGTTGCTGAAGAAATAATTCGTTTGCTTCTAGAAGAGGATGTAAAACCAAGTGATATTATGTTAATTGATATGGATGGAAATAATTTAACAAGGAATTATAATCAATTTAGCTTAAAATTTGATGCATTATTATATAATACCGAATTAAATAAAAATGTTCATATAAAACTTGTAAGTGGCAAAACACCTTCAATGACAAAATCAGAAAATTCTATTATTTATACTACTGTCTTCAGAGCAAAAGGCAATGAAGCAAATTTAGTGTATTTAATAAACTGTAATAAAATTCAAACGTCGAATAGAAATAGTACATATAGAAATGAAATTTTCACAGCTATGACAAGGGCCAAAGTTAAAGTATGGTTATATGGAGGAACAGTTGATTTTCTGAAAGAAGAAATTGAAGCAACTAGAGATCATGATTATAAACTTGAATTCATTTATCCTACAGAGCAACAAAAAGAATCAATTAGGATTATGGGAGATAGCGATGAGAAATTGGAAAATAATATTATTGCTGCTCAGGAACTACCGATTGAAATTCTAGAACAATTATTAAAACAAAAATTGGGTTCAAAAAATGACTGAATTAGAATTAATTAGGCAACAATTAGAGTGTTTATCTAATCTAAAACCTGTTTCTTCTTATATTTTAGAATTTCAAAAGTATGAAAATATTAATCGTCAGACTCTAATAAATAATAATTATATAATTGGGAAAAAAACAGGTAAATTTACTTATGAAAACTATGATGAAATGTATAGAGAAATAAAAAACAATGGAAACTGGCAGTTGAAATTGTTAGATGATTCATTTATTAGCTTTTATTATTGTTTTGATAGTCAGGGTAGTGTCGTAAAATGTAGTTTATCTTATATTCCATCTATTAATGATGATGCATTAGCAGGTAGACCTTCTAAGTCAGATAGATATGAAGCTTTACTATATTGTTTCATGAATTATATAAGAATCGATTTTGATGAAACAGGATATGAAGAACGAGTACACGAGCTACAACATATGCACAAAGGATTGAATCTAAGGAATAAAAAAAATGGAACAGATGAAAGTTACTCGGGACAATCAGATTTAGAAACTTTTATAAATGAAATTAGATTGCCAGTTAAGAGAATTTTTTTTCCAAATGATTTTGTTCAATTTATCTTAGAGTATGTATATCATGAAAGTATAGATTGTGTTAGTATAAATCCATGTGTCAATAAGAGAATTGTCATTAATGAAACAGCTCAGAATTTTTCTATTGATAATGTTTATAGTAATTGAAAAGTTCAATATTATTGAAGATATAATTTAGAGAGCAATTTGTCGATTAACAGATTATATTTCCTATCGGTTGATTGTGGAATTTCGTGAGGAGGATCTTGGAAAGGTATTTCCAAGTCCCGTTGAAATCGAAATCCTAAAAATAGAGGAGGTCAGCAATCACTATGAGTAATAAAATTGTTGAATATAAAGACCTGATTGCTTTTCATCCAGGTCAGTATGTTGAAGAGTTGATTGAAGATTATAACGTAACGCAGAAAGAATTTGCGGAACGTTTGGGAGTTTCGGCAAAGACTGTCAGCAAAATAGTCAATGCTGAGGAGTCTATTAGTAAGGATACGGCTCATAAGTTAGCCAAGCTAAGCGGAGTTTCCATGCAAACCTGGCTCAATCTTCAGAATACTTACGATGTAAAGGTTGCAGAGATTGCAGAACAAAGAGAGCTAGAAGAAGGTAGCGAGAAAGAAATCTGTGAGATGATTGATTTCAAGTATTTTAAGGAAGAAGGTTACGTTCCAGACAAACGCTATACTTTGAAAGAAAAGATTGTCGAGCTTCGCAAGATTTTAGGTGTGGCAAGTTTAGAAAACCTCTTAACTTTCAATCATCTAGTGAGTTATCGGAATACACGTGAGTTTACGCCTAAAAGTATAGTCAACTCCAATATCATGCTGGAGTTGGCATCTAAAAAAGCACGTGATACAACAACTACCAAGCTCAATCGTAGAAAGCTAGAGAGAAGCTTGCCAGCTTTGAGAAAGTTGACGAGACAAGACCCAGAAGTTTTTCCTCAACGCTTGTATGATATCTTGCTAGACTGTGGTGTTGTCCTAGTAGGTCTACCTGCTTTGGCAAATGCTAATCTGAATGGTGCTACAAAAAAATTCAGCAATGGTAGTGCCTTGCTATTATTGACAGACCGAAACAAGGCATCCGATATTTTCTGGTTCTCACTTTTCCATGAGATTGGGCACATTTTACAGAACGATTTTTCATCTGAAGACGGAAACAGTGACTCATACCGACGTTCTGAGGAACAGGCAGACCAGTTTGCAAAAGATCTTTTGATAAACCCTGAAGACTATCAAACTTTTGTAGAAAAAGGAAACTTTGATAAGTCAGACATCCTTCAATTTGCTGAAGAAATAAATATTCACCCGAGTATTGTTCTAGGAAGATTACAAAATGAGGGCATTCTCAGTTTTGATCGCTTCCGAGAACTAAAAGAAAATTATTACTTTGTATCTTAAGTGTCAGGAAATTTTTAGAAGATGAAAAGATGCTTAAAGTTTAGTATAGTTAGCAGAGGACTCCAATTGATTCGCTCATTTTATTAAAAAGCGATAAGAGAAATCAAAAATATCAAAATTTAGATAACCTATAGTCTTTTCTAATAACAAGTCATAGTTGTTTATAAGAATTAGCGATAGCCTGTTTTAATCTATAAACTAGTATGTAACTTAAAAACAAGCAAAAAAAGGGATTTGAGACACGTGTCTCAAATCTTTTTCTTTTGTATATAATAGTGATATAGTTTTAAACTATATCAAACTCTGGGAAATTCCAATTATACAGAGGGCAGATTTTCTGTTAAGATAGATTCAACAACAATTTTTGGAGGACGTTTATGTCAACGACTATCATTGGTTTCCCTCGTTTGGGTGAATTCCGCGAATTAAAATTTACAACTGAAAAATACTTTAGAAATGAAATATCAGCAGACGAACTCTTGGCAGCAGCGAAAGACTTGCGTGCCAAACACTGGAACATTGTCAAAGAAAAGGGTATCACTGAAATCCCATCAAATGACTTTTCTCACTATGACAACTTCCTAGATGCAGCCTTCCTTTTCAACGTGGTTCCTGCTTCTGTTCAAAACTTGGACTTGACTGACCTTGAGCGCTACTTTGCCTTGGCGCGTGGTTACCAAGGAGAAAAAGGGGATGTGCGTGCTCTTCCG
Source organism: Streptococcus cristatus (assembly GCF_001588905.1). GTDB lineage: Bacteria > Bacillota > Bacilli > Lactobacillales > Streptococcaceae > Streptococcus > Streptococcus cristatus_N. The sequence continues at coordinate 49,569 of NZ_LAWH01000026.1, forward strand.
ATGAAGAAGTGGTTCAACACCAACTACCACTACATCGTTCCTAAGTTTGAAAAAGATACTCAAGTTAAACTTGCAGGTCACAAGATTTTTGATGAGTTCCAAGAAGCCAAAGAACTTGGATTGAACACTCGTCCTGTCCTTGTGGGTCCATTCACCTTCCTTCAATTGTCAGACTTTGAAGAAGGTGTGAAAGCAGAAGACTTCGTAGATAGCTTTGTAGCTGCTTACCAAGAAGTCTTTGCTAAATTAGCTGAACTTGGTGCGACTCGTATTCAACTCGACGAAGCGGCTCTTGTCAAAGACTTGACTGCTGAAGAAAAAGCTCTCTTCTTGAATCTCTACAACAAACTCTTGGCTGACAAAAAAGGTCTTGAAGTTTTGCTTCAAACTTATTTTGGTGACGTTCGTGACGTCTACTCCGACCTTGTGAACTTGCCAGTAGATGCGATCGGTCTTGACTTTGTAGAAGGTAAGAAAACTCTTGAATTGGTTAAAGGTGGCTTCCCAGCTGACAAGACTCTTTATGCGGGTATTGTCAATGGTAAGAATATCTGGCGTAACAACTATGAAAAGAGCTTGGAAATCTTGGATCAAGTTCCAGCTGAAAAAGTTGTCTTGACGACTTCTTGCTCTCTTCTTCATGTACCATTTACAACTGCTAACGAAGATTTTGAACCAGCTATTTTGAACCACTTCGCCTTTGCGGTTGAAAAATTGGGTGAATTGCGTGACTTGGATGCTATCCGCAACGGTCAAGGCGCAGAAGCACTTGCAGCTAACAAAGAACTCTTTGCGACTGAACGTGTTGGTGAAAATGCGGAACTTCGTGCGCGTATCGCTGGCTTGACAGATGCTGACTACACTCGTTTGCCAGCCTTTGCAGAACGTGAAGCTATCCAAGAAGATGCCTTCAAACTTCCAGCTCTTCCAACAACAACGATTGGTTCATTCCCTCAAACAAAAGAAGTTCGTGCCAAACGCTTGGCCTTCCGTAAGGGCGAATTGTCACAAGAAGAATACGATGCCTTTCTTGCTGAAACGATTGATGAATGGATCAAATGGCAAGAAGAAGTTGGATTTGACGTGTTGGTACACGGTGAATTTGAGCGTAACGACATGGTTGAGTACTTCGGTCAAAACTTGTCAGGTTACCTCTTCTCTAAGAATGGTTGGGTACAATCATACGGTATGCGTGGGGTTAAACCACCAATTATCTGGGGTGATGTCACTCGTCTTAACCCAATCACTGTCAAATGGTCTAGCTATGCTCAAAGCCGTACTGACAAACCTGTTAAGGGTATGTTGACTGGACCTGTTACAATCCTCAACTGGTCATTCCCACGTGAAGACATCTCTATCAAGGATTCTACACTTCAAATCGCTCTTGCTATCAAAGATGAAGTTCTTGACCTTGAAGCTGCTGGCGTGAAGATCATCCAAATCGACGAGGCTGCCCTTCGTGAGAAATTGCCACTCCGTCGTAGCGACTGGTACGAAGACTACCTTGACTGGGCAATTCCTGCCTTCCGCTTGGTACACTCTACAGTTGCGCCAGATACTCAAATTCACACTCACATGTGTTACTCAGAATTTACAGATATCATCCCAGCTATCGACAACATGGATGCGGACGTTATTTCCTTTGAAGCAAGCCGTTCAAACCTTGAAATCTTGGACGAACTCAAAGCGAAAAACTTCCAAACAGAAGTGGGACCTGGGGTTTACGATATCCACTCTCCTCGTGTGCCAAACGAAGGCGAAATCGACCACACAATCGAAGCGATCCTTGCTAAAGTACCAAGCAAGAAGGTTTGGATCAACCCTGACTGTGGTTTGAAAACACGTGGTATCCCAGAAACAAAAGAAAGCTTGATCCGCCTTGTAGAAGCGGCTAAAGCAGCTAGACAAAAACTGAATTAATATTATTTCTACATTTAAACTCAGCTCTGATAAACCTGCAACAAAGCTGTTTGCAGGTTTGTTATAGGCTGATAGTTAGTAGATTGAAAGGAATTTTATCTCTATGGTGAATCGCCAAACTCCTAGTCTCTCATTTGAAGTATTTCCTCCTAATCCGGCAGTAGGCAATGATAAGATTTTTCAGGCGTTGAGGGAGATGCAAGATCTGGCTCCCCACTTTATCAGTGTGACTGCCAGCAATAATAAATTTGATATTGAGGAGACAACGGTTCGTTTGGCTGAGTTCATCTCCAATGACCTTGAGATTCCGACGATTGCCCATTTGCCAGCTGTTTATCTAACCAAGGAAATGGTATCCAATATCTTGCAGGCTTTGGATCGTGTTGGGGTTAATCAGATTTTGGCTTTGCGAGGCGATATTTTTCCAGATGTGGCTCCTAAGGATGATTTTAGATATGCGACTGACTTGATTGAGTATATCAAGACAGAAGCACCACATTTTGACATCATCGGTGCTTGCTATCCAGAAGGTCACCCAGACTCACCAAACCAGATCTCAGATATTCAGAATCTAAAGAAAAAGGTTGATGCGGGCTGTTCTAGTCTTGTCACTCAGCTCTTCTTTGACAATGAACGTTTCTATGATTTCCAAGATAAGTGTACCTTGGCAGGGATTGATGTTCCGATTCATGCAGGGATCATGCCTATTCTTAACCGAAACCAAGCGCTTCGCCTTTTGAAAACGTGTGAGAATATTCATCTTCCGCGCAAATTCAAGGCGATTCTGGATAAGTATGAACATGATCCAGAATCCCTGCGGACAGCTGGTTTAGCCTATGCGGTGGATCAAATTGTCGATTTGGTGACCCATGATGTAGCAGGGATCCATCTCTATACGATGAATAACGCGGCAACAGCTTACCATATCTATAAGGCGACCCATGCGCTCTTTAACCATACCCCATCCGTTCAATCTTTTTAAGATGAATGAAGAAACCACTAATCAGATTCATTTGCTGTTTAGTGGTTTTTGTTTATAGATTTTGATCATTTAGAAGCTGATAAATGATAGAGTCGTTTTTTCTTGCTTGCTAAAATGTCTTATTTTGTTTATATTAGTTTTATAAGCTTTCTTGGAGGCGTTTACATGACCGGAAATCGTTTGAAGTTGAAATTGCTGGGAAGTCCGAGTGTCTTTCTCAATCAAGAGGAGGTCTTTTTTCCTTTTGCCAAAATCAATGCTTTGCTCTATTATCTCCATATCAATGGAACAGTCAATCGGGAGGAGATTGCAGGGATCCTCTGGGAAAATAAGGATAATCAGACCGCCAAAAAGAATCTGCGGAATACCATTTATCAGGCTAACAAGCTATTGGGAGGAGAATGGATTATTGCTCCCAACCGGACTGTGCTGTCGCTTAATCTCGAGTGTGCGATTGAAAGCGATGTAGAACTTTTCACGGACCATCCAGCGGAGCATCTGTCGCTCTATCAGGGCGATTTTCTGCAGGGCTTCTATCTCAAGGACAGCGAGGCTTTTGATTATTGGGTGTCCAAGATGCGGACGCGATATGAGCAGCTCTATATCCAGGCTTGCTACCAAAAGTTGGAAAAAGATCCGTCGAATTTGGAGGAATCAGAGCGAAATCTGCGTCGTATGATCAGTATTGATGAGTTTGATGAAAAGAATTATCATCTGCTCATGAAGCTTTATCAGGAGAATGATCGACCTGGTAAGGTGATTGAGACTTATTATAAATTGGTCAATCTCTTGGACAAGGAATTGGGGATTAGTCCGAATGAAGCAATTCAACAGCTGTACCATGAAGTGATGGCCAAGGATCGCAGTGAGCGTAAGATCAAGCAATTTCTACGTAATACAGACCACTTCTTTGGCCGAGTGGATGAAATCAAGCGTTTGGAATCTTATTTTTCTAAGATTATAGAGAGGCAAGAGCCTCGTGCGCTGCTCTTAGTCGGTGGTACTGGCATCGGTAAACGGACAGTGACCCGACAAGTACTGGCTAATCAGACCAAGTATTTCCAGATTGTTATGGCAGAGTGCTTCAAGGAAGAAATGACGGTTGGATTACAGCCTTGGCGCAGTCTGCTAGATGGATTGGGCGACTTAGTTATTCAGCATCAGATCCTTTCGACTAGCCAGTGGCAGGTTATTTTGGATAGTTATTTTCCGATGATGGCAAGTGAAGCTTCGGATCTTGAGCTGAATACGGATCGTCTGGCTCGGTTTGTGCTGGATATTTTGCAAAAGATTTCCAAGAAAAAGGCTCTGGTGATCTTGGTTGAGGACTGTCACTGGATGGATGAGGCTAGTGTGGCTGTTTTAGAGCAGGTTATGAACCATTTGAGGGATTATCCAGTAGCCTTTGTGTTGACTAAGCATCTGAGTACGCCACCTTATCTTGGCCGTTTTTTCAATCACTTGTTGCTTCGTAGTCAGCTAGACTGCATTGAACTGCAGCCGCTGGATTTTAAGTCTAGTGTGGCGTATTTGCAGGCCCAGACGGGACAGTTAGCTATATCTGAAGAACGGCTTGAGGCTATTTATCGGGTCAGTCAGGGCATTCCTTTCTTTCTGTCGGAGTATGCGGAACAGCTTCTTCGGGGTGAGAAATTCCAGCCATTGACCTCAGCTATTAAAGCAAAACTATCTCTGAAATTGGACTATTTGAGCAGCCAGGAGGAGGAATTGGTTGACTATCTGGCTTGCTTTAGTTCCCCTGCTTCGGTAGCGCTTTTAGCTCAGTTGCTAGGCCTATCTGTGGAAGAAGTAGTCGAAATTGCTGAAGGATTTGGGCAAAAACAGCTTTTAATAGAAGAGGAGCAGGAGGAATTGGTTTTACGATTCAGCCAGGAACTTTTGCGGATTTATGCTTATGAGCGATTACCACTTGCCAAGAAGCGAATGCTACATCACCAGATTGCCCAAGGCATGGAAGACCAGCTGGGAGCCTCTCTTTATCATGCCCAGCTGCTCAATGACATTGCCTATCATTATAAGATGTCCAAACAACCGATTAAGTCTATGGAGTATGAGTTGCATTATCTCGAGGCTACCTTGCAGTTTCATCATGAGCTCTTTCCGATTTATTCGCGGGAGTTTGGCTTTATTGAAAAGACGGATGATACTGATCAGTCAGCGGTTTTGGACCAGTTTGATCGTATCCGCCGGGAGATAGAGGACTTAGAGAGAAAACACCAGAATCACAAAGATTTTCAGCTATTGGTTCTCCGCTTCCTCTATCTGGAAGGGCGCTATGCTATCCGGACGGGGAATTACCAGCAGGGGATGGACAATATCCAGCAGGTGATTGCTTCTGCTAAAGAGCTGCAGCAGATGGATTTTCTCCTAGAAGGCTATCGGCAGATGATCTACTATTGCATCCAGACGGAGAATATCCCTGAGATGCGCTACTATACGGAGTTGGCTCTGGATGCTTCGGTCCAGGCCAATAATCACGAAGCTATTGCAATGAATCTTCGACTTAAGGGACTGTATCATCTCATGATTGGAGATGAGGAGCAGTCGCTCCGACATCTTTACCAGTCTATCGATTGCTTTAGTTTGACGGCTTCGTTGCGCTCAAAGTATTCGATTCAGATTGCGGCGGCTCTAGATTATCTGGCAGAGATTGAGCAGATTCGTGGGAATTTCACGACAGCGCTGGCTCATCAGAAAGAGGCGATTGAGCTGACGGAAAATAAAACAGCAGAGCCTTCGATTTCTGCTTTCTACATAGGATTGGGTCTGACTTATTATCAGCTAAAAGATTATGAACAGGCGGAGCGAATCTTGCTGAAAGCGAAAGCAGCCCTGAAGTCGCTCAGCTTTCCTTGGAAGGAGACCCAGCTGGAAGTTTATTTGGCCTTGATTGGCTGCGAGAAGGGGGATTACCAGCCGGTGCTTGATCTGCTGCGGAAAAAGGATAGTCTCATTAGTCGCTATGGCAATCCGCGGGACAAAGGCTTAATCTACTATCTGATGGCTGTGATCAAGTATCGCCAGCTAGCTGGTAGATTGCAGGAAGCTGGTTTTGAAAATTTACTAGATCAGGACTTTGAGACCTACTATGAAACGGCTAAAAGCCAGCTCAATCCCTACCGTGACCGGCACCAGCTCAAGGAATTAGAAAACTTACGTCGGACCTTGTCTTAAGAATTGAACACAAATAAAAGAGGATGAAAGCAATGTTCATCCTCTTTTGATGTTTGTAATGAAGTTTTTAAATGCCCATCAGTCATGTACTTGTGCCCAGACTTGGGTTAGGTAAAAGACAAAACTGGCCGCTAGATTAGCCGTATGGTTGTCTATATCGTGAGGGGGAGAGACTTCGACGATGTCAAAGCCAATTAGCTTGCCTGACGCAGCGATGTGCTGGAAGACCAGCACAGCCAGATTGGGATCCACACCGAGCGACTGGATGGCACTGACACCAGGAGCGGCGCCAGCTGCAAAGCAGTCCATATCAATGGTTAAATAAACCTGCTCTTTATCGGCTAGAAAAGCATCAACCACCTTGGAGACTTCCTTGCAACCCATTTGGTAGATGTCCATTCCAGTCAGGAACTGGATAGCCTTGGATTTTGCTACAAAGTCAAAGAGAAAGAGATTGTTATTATGCTCCTGAATCCCTAGGATGAGGTAGTTAAAGATCTGTTTCTGAGCTAAGGTGTCATCAAACATTTGACGAAAACCGGTACCGGAGTTGGGACCCGTCTGATCGTAGGGGCGTAGGTCAAAATGGGCATCCATATTGATCACAGCTAAGTTTTGGTCAGGATTTAGCGACGACTTGAGACCTAGATAGTTGCCGTAGGCTGTTTCATGGCCGCCCCCTAGAACGATGGGTCGGAGATTAAGCTCTCGCAGGCGTTTGACTGCTCGCGCCAAGCTTTGCTGCAGTTGTTCCAGAGAGCGGTTAGGACCGTCAATATCGCCAACATCAAAGACGCGAACGTTTCTACCTAGATGCCAAGGAAGCTTGGCCAGCTGAGTTCGAATGGTCTGAGGACCTTCAACTGCTCCCACTCGGCCGTTATTGATATAGACACCCTTGTCGCTCTTGAAGCCAATCAGGGCAAAGTTTACCCCTTCAAAAGGGGTTAGGCTAGGATCATTTAAGTCCAGAAACTCAATGACCATGCCCCACTTAGCAGTATATAGATTGTCTTCTGGACCTCGCTGATAGTAACGGTTGTCTAGCTGATAGTAATCTTCTAACATAATTTTGTCCTTTTTGATAACGATAGTTGCGACTTTATTATAAGAGTTTCCGCTAAGCCTGTCAATGGTTTTTGGCGGGAAAAGAAGCCCAACTGCATGAGAGCGGGCTTCTTAGGTTAGTTTTTTACAGAGTCATCAGCTTTAGAACTGAATGCTCAAGTCCACAGCCTTTTCAACGGCTGCTAGGAATTCATCGCTCTCAATCAGCTCAGAAGCCTTGTTGAGTTCTTCATAGATCTCGATGTCCTTATCAAACTCGATAAAGCGGACATGCTGACGGAAGAGGTCATAGGCTGGCTTAGTTCCTTTACCTAGTTCATGGTTTTCTGGTTTCAGATCCAGAGCTTGGCAGGCTGCCATGATTTCTGTTGCCACGATGCGGCGGGAATTCTTGAGAATTTCAGCTGCCTTGCGTGCTGCAGTAGTTCCCATGCTGACAAAGTCTTCTTGGTTTTCACAAGATGGGATAGAGTCTACGCTGGCAGGATGAGCTAGAACCTTGTTTTCAGAAGCAAGCGAAGCACAAGCATACTGGGTAATCATAAAGCCAGAGTTGAGTCCTGGGTGTTTGACCAAGAAGGAGGGAAGCTTGCTCAGTTGGCTGTTGACCAGACGTTCTACACGACGCTCGGAGACATTGCCGATTTCAGAAATAGCGATGCCGAGGAAGTCGAATGGCTGTGCCATTGGTTCTCCGTGGAAGTTACCGCCTGAGATGACATGACCTTCCTTAGTAATGATAGGGTTGTCTGTAACAGAGTTGATTTCAATCTCAACCTTGGTCTTAACATAAGCGATAGAGTCCTTGCTGGCACCATGAATTTGCGGGATACAACGCAGGGTGTAAGGGTCTTGGACCCGTTGTTGAGTGGCTACGGTTGTGTTGCCACTGCCTTCCAAAAGGTTGCGGATATTGCGGGCTGTAGCCAGCTGTCCACTCTGAGGTCGAATGGTATGTAAGTCTTCTTCGAAAGGACTGGTAATACCATTATGGACTTCCATAGAAAGAGCGCCAGCGACATCTGACAGTTTAAGCAGCTGGATGGCATCGTAGGTAGCGAGTGCTCCGATACCTGTCAGGACAGTCGTTCCGTTAATCAGCGCCAGCCCTTCCTTAGCTGCTAGAGCAATTTTCTCGATACCAGCCTTGTCCAAAGCTTCTTGTCCAGAGAGCAATTCACCCCGATAATAAGCGCGGCCTAGTCCTAACATAGGCAGAACCATGTGAGCCAGCGGTGCTAGGTCACCAGAAGCTCCTAAAGAGCCTTTTTCCGGAATGTAAGGCACGACGCCTTTATTGAGCAATTCCAGGAGCTTTTCGACAGTAGAGAGCCGGATACCAGAATAGCCCTTGACCAGAGAATTAATCCGAATTAACATGATAGCACGAACTGCATCTTCAGGAAGAGGATCGCCAAATCCTGAAGCATGGGTGCGAATCAAGTTTTCCTGCAGTTGAGTCGTATCTTCTGGCGAGATGCTGACATTGCAGAGGGAGCCAAATCCAGTCGTAACGCCGTAGACCACCCGCTTTTCGCGGACGATGTCATCCACGATTTTGCGGGAAGCTTCTACAGCTTTCTTAGCTTCTTGGTTGATTTCGCAGATAGCTCCATGACGAGCTACTGCAATGGCATCTTCTAAAGTAAGGTGTTCGCCATCCAAATTGATTACATGTGTCATAAGATTCATTCTCCTTTTTGTTCAAGAACTTTATTTTTACAAATCAGTACTATGTAGATATAGTAGACTGCGCTGGCGACAAGGACACCGATGAGACCATAGACATAGTTCATTGGGTTTTCACCCCAAATCATGATGAGGCTGACTAGAACCGCTAAAATTGGGATGACAGGACCAAATGGAACGCGGAAGACCACTTTCTTATCTGGATATTTCTTTCTCAATACCAATACGGCTAGAGCAGTTGGGATGTATTGGAAGAAGCGGAAGACTACGCTGAGAGCCGCTAATACTTCAAATGTTCCTGTAAAGAGCAAGGCGATGGCCAAAAGTCCGGAGATAATAATAGCAATTACAGGGGCGTTTTTAGCATTGGTTTCAGCGATTTTTTTAGGTAACAAGCCTTCATCTGCAATGGCTGCACCATAACGTGGGACCATGATAGATTCCCCGATGTTAAGTCCAGCAATAGAGATCAGCGCTCCAATAGAAACAATCCATGCTCCAGCAGGGCCAATCATTTCGACAAAGGCATCTTGCACAGAGGCATCTGTCTGCAGGATTCGGCTGCCTAACATGGCGATAGTTCCTGCGATAATTAGCATATAGAGAACAGAGACAATACTGATAGAGCCCAAAATAGCTCGAGGCACATTCTTTTCTGGGTTGCGCATTTCACCAGCAACGATAGACATGGTTTCAAATCCGATGAAACCGTAGAAAATGTAGATCGCTGTACTAGAGATGGCTTTCATGATATCTACGCCAGGTTCTAGCTGAAGAAACGGAGTGAAGTTTCCTTTGTCAATTCCTCCTTTGATGAAGAAAATCGCACATAGACTGAAAGCGACAATTGGGATGAGCTTTGCTACGGTTGCGGTCAAGGTGAACATTTTGGAGGTCTTAAGACCTGATATATTCATCAGACTGAGTAGGATAATCAGGCTCACACTGAGTAGAAGTTCATAGGGGGCAAAGGATTTAAAAGTAATGACAAAAAGTCGCGCAAATCCTGCTGCCATAGCAGACCAAGCGATGATGGTAACCGCCCAGCCTAGGAAGCCAACATTAAATCCGACAAAGTCCCCAAAGGCTGCTTTGGAATATTGGAAGGCTCCGCCGTTTTTATTAAAATAACCAGCAGTTTCTGCCAAGCAGACGGCTAAGAGAATAACGAGGATGGCAGTTCCCAGCATGACAGCTAGAGAAGCAGGACCCAGTCCTTTATAAATCTTTTGAGGCAGGAGGAAAATTCCTGAACCGATAACAGCATTGATACCATAGAGAGTAGCGCCAGAAAAGCTGAATTTCGCATTTTCTCGCTCTTGTTCTTGTGCAGTGAGTTTAGTCGCATTCATAATAATGTTTCTCCTTTAGAGATGTGGGATCCTTTCCAAGTAAAGATAGAACGATGATAGGACATCCTTGTATCTTTACTTAGTAGGGATATGGGTCAAACCAGCCCATATAGCAAGGGGAGCACCCGTTGGCTGGTTACTCGAAAACATTATTTGCAGCTCAGTTTCCTGAGTCTCTTTTTCCACTATCAGAAGTTGCCCTGTCTCTAGGTTAAGCGATGGCAGGTCTGTTCCTGTCACCATCAGATCACTCAAGGCATAGATAAATTGAATTTCGTCATCTCGGCTAAGTTCTTGTCCATCCGAGATGGTAAGCATCTGTCCCTGATAATGGTCGCTGTAGATTAAGTTAAAGTCGGTACAAGTCCCACGACTTGTGATAGAATCACTCCCTTCGAAAAAATAGGGGGTAAAGGGGGCTAGAACCGTTTCCTCCTGCCGACTGGCATTGTTGAGATGAAGTGTGTGGTCCAAGCTCATGAGAATGCGGTGAAAGCCGCTGAGGTCAGAAAACTGACTTTCAGCCAACTCCACAGTCGCTGTTGAGAGCCGATAGTCAAACTCCCGCTTGCCATAGTGGCCAGTTGGCGGGGAAAGATAAAGTTGTTTTGTCTTTCCCCCCGACCAATTGGAAACTTGAAAATCGTTTGATTTTAGAAGAGTTATATTTGCCATTTTTTGTAATGATTAGAACAAACCGCTGATATTGCCGTCTTTGTCAACATCAATCTTTTCGCTGGCCGGCACTTTAGGCAATCCTGGCATGGTCATGATTGCACCAGTAAGAGCAACGATAAAGCCTGCACCAGCAGAAACTTTGAGCTGGCTGATCGTCACGACAAAGTCTTTAGGTGCGCCCAGTTTCTTAGCATCGTCTGAGAAGGAGTACTGAGTCTTAGCCATACAGATAGGATAGTTGGAGAAGCCCAGCTCTTCCAGTTGTTTGAGCTCGCGTTTAGCGGCAGGAGTCAGGCGAACGCCCTTGCCTCCATAGACCTTAGTAACAATTTTGTTCAGCTTGGTCTCAATGGAGTCCTCTTCATTATATACAAATTGGAAATGATTGTCTCCTTCGGCCAGTTCTACGACTTTTTCAGCCAACTCTTTACCACCGGCTCCGCCATTCGCCCAGACGTCGGAAATCACGACGTCAACTCCACGTTTTTGGCAGGCGTCATAAACTGCTTGCAATTCTGCTTCGGTATCCAGCGGGAATTTATTGATGGCAACGACTGCTGGCAATCCATAAACATCTTGAATGTTTTCCAGATGTTTTTCCAAGTTTGGCAGACCATCTACAACGGCTTGGACATTTTCTTCAGCCAAATCACTCTTAGCCACACCACCATGCATCTTGAGAGCGCGGATGGTAGCAACCAGAACTACAGCCGCTGGACGAAGACCAGATGTACGACACTTGATATCAATGAATTTTTCAGCACCTAAGTCAGCACCGAAACCAGCTTCTGTGACTGCGTAGTCGGCATATTTGAGAGCCAGCTTGGTAGCTAGGACACTGTTACAGCCATGGGCAATGTTGGCAAAAGGTCCACCGTGAATCAAGGCTGGCGTGTGTTCCAGAGTTTGAACCAAGTTTGGATGAATAGCGTCTTTGAGCACAGCGGCCATAGCGCCACCAGCTTTCAAGTCCTTAGCAGTTATTGGCTTGCCTTCAAAGCTGTAGCCAATGATGATTTTTTCCAAACGGTTTTTGAGATCGGTAATATTTTCTGACAGACAGAGAATAGCCATAACCTCAGAAGCAACTGTAATATCAAAACCGTCTTCACGCGGGACACCGTTGACTTTGCCTTGCAAGCCATCTACAATGTAGCGAAGTTGCCGGTCATTCATATCCACCGCCCGTTTCCAAGTGATGCGGCGAGAATCAATGCCTAAGGCATTGCCATGATGGATGTGGTTGTCAATGAGGGCAGCCAGCAGATTGTTGGCAACACCGATGGCATGAAAGTCACCAGTGAAGTGGAGGTTGATGTCCTCCATAGGCACCACCTGAGCGTGCCCGCCACCAGCAGCTCCGCCTTTGATACCAAAGACAGGTCCGAGTGAAGGTTCCCGCAGAGCGATAACGGCTTTTTTACCGATAGCAGCCAAAGCATCGACTAATCCGACAGAAGTCGTAGTCTTACCTTCTCCAGCTGGTGTCGGAGAAATGGCTGTCACGAGAATCAGTTTGCCGTCTGGCTTGTCTTTTAAGGCTTCTAGTTGGCCGGCACTGATTTTTGCCTTGTAATTTCCATAAAGAGACAAGGCGTCTTCAGCAATTCCTAGCTTTTCTGCCACCTCTTTGATGGGCTTCATTTGAACCGAATTCGCAATTTCAATATCTGATAAAACCATATTGTTACCTCTTGAGAAGAGGAAGTCCATTCACAGGAAAGAGTGAGCTTCTCTTCCGTTTATTTGTTAGACAACTTTCAAAATTTCTTGATAAATTTCATCGGCTAGAGCGCAGCCTTTTTGTAGGAGCTCTTCACCCTTGCTGCGGTAGTCTGCGACAAAAGCTTCATCCTTGACACCTGACAGGTTGATGAGGACATTGAGCCAAGCCCCTTGCAAACCAGCCTTAAGATTGAGAGCTGCGACTCCCAGGTCGCTGGCAGCATTGGTATTGGACTTGCCGACAGCCTTTTGAGTTGTTTGCAGGGCAGCCAAGATGTCTTCCATCATGCCATAAGGTGACTTGGTCGCTTCCTTAAGGGCTTGTTGCATAGCTTCCCGACGGGCAGCCTTGTCTTCCTCTGTTTCCTTAGGCATATCAAAGACGGCGGAGACTAGATTGAAGGCTTCAGTGTCCTTGTCAATAGCTGCGAGCAGGCTTTCTTGGAGGCGGGCACTTTCTGCGTGCACTTGAGCAATGTCTGCTTCAAATTCTGCGTATTTTTTCTTGCCAAGGGTCAATTCACAGACCATCTTAGTCAGGGAAATACCGTTCGCTGCTGAAAGAGCAGCGGCAGAGCCACCTCCTGGTGCAGGAGCATCTGAGCCTAGGACTTGGGCAAATTCTGTCAAGCTTAAATCTACTAATTTCATAGGTTTCAGTCCTCCTAGCCCAGCAAATGGTTTTCCAGAACTTGCTTGCTGTAGTCAAAGTCTTCGATTTGCAGATAGTATTCTGCTGCGTCAATCAAAGCCTTGGCTGGAGCCAAACCGATGACTTCTGAGCCGAGGATTCCAACTCCGTAACGTTTGGCTTCAAAGCGAACAGTTTCAAAAACACGATAGAGTGGGAATTTTTCCAGATTGACCATGTTGATAGAAACCTGAGCAATGTTGCGGTCTTCCAGCATAACGCCGATCGCTTTACAGTACTTGTAACCACCGCTTGATCCACGGATGATTTTGGCAATATTGTTGGCAATTTCCAGATTGTCTGTATCCAAGTTGATGTTGTAGGCGATGAGCGGCATTCTAGCTCCGACAGCAGTAACACCAGCAGTTGGGTGAATCTTTCTTTCACCATAGTCAGGAGCCCAGTCAGCTTCCAAGAGTTTTTCAGGCATGCCTTCGAACTGCCCTTTACGAACCTTAGCCAAGTTCTTGCGCTCAGGACGAGTCGCTGCATCTTCATAGAGGAAGATAGGGATACCGAGCTCACGGTTGATCCGCTCAGATACGGTCTTCGCAATTTCTACGCATTCCTCACTTGTGATGTCCTTGATCGGTACAAAAGGCAGGACATCAGTTGCGCCCATACGAGGGTGTTCACCTTGGTGCTTGGTCAAGTCAATATTTTCAGAAGCGTATTTAACCAAACGGAAAGCAACCTCCTGAATGTTTTGATCGTCACCGACCAGGGTAAAGACGCTGCGGTTGTGGCTGGCATCAGAAGAGTGGTCCAAAAGTGTTACGCCTGGCACGCTCTTAGCTACTTCCACTAGACCGTCAATGACCGCTTGATTGCGGCCTTCAGAAAAGTTAGGAATACATTCAACAATTTTTGCCATAAGATATTACCTCGTGTTATATGTTATTAAAATTTACAAAGTAGATAAAGTGGAACTTCTGTCTGAGCTAGGTGTGAGGCCTAGCTCAGTTTAGAAGTTGGGGGACAGGTTTTTCCTATTCGAACAATTTCTTAACAGATTCTTTGACCAAATCTTCGTCAGTTAAGTATGGAATGGTGATGTGGTCTGTTCCTTGGTGGAGGCGGTTGTACTCAATAGCAGTCTCAATAGCATGCTCATTGCGAGCCCAGTTACGACGAGCAACTCCGCCGATTGTATCCCAAGCGATAGCAGATTTGATGATTTCATCGATGCGTTCGCTGCCATCCAGTACCAAGCCAAAGCCACCGTTGATTGCTTTACCGATACCAGTTCCACCACCGTTGTGGAGAGCTACCAGACTCATACCGCGAGCTGCATTACCAGCGTAACATTGCACAGCCATGTCGCAGGTAACATTAGAACCGTCCTTAATATTGGAAGTTTCACGGAATGGAGAGTCAGTACCAGATACGTCGTGGTGGTCACGGCCAATCATGACAGGACCAATCTTGCCTTCGCGGACTAATTCATTGAACTTGAGGGCGATATTGACACGGCCCATACAGTCTTGGTAGAGAATCCGAGCCTGAGTTCCAACAACTAGCTGGTTCTTTTCTGCATCTCGGATCCAGTTGTAGTTGTCGCGGTCTTGGTAGCGGCGGTTAGGGTCAATCACTTCCATAGCTGCATGGTCGGTAGCGACTAGGTCTTCGTGTTTACCGCTCAGACATACCCAACGGAAAGGACCATAACCATAGTCAAAGAGCATTGGGCCCATGATATCTTCTACATAAGATGGCCAAATGAAGCCGTCTTTATCGTCAAAGCCATTCTTAGAAATTTCCTTGATGCCAGAGTCATAGACTGCCTTCATAAAGGCATTACCGTAGTCAAAGAAGTAGGTGCCGTTGTTAGTCAAGGTCTTGATCGCCTTGAAGTGACGTTCCAAGGTTTGGTCAACCAACTTAACAAAGGTTTCCTTGTCTTCAGCTAGGAGGCGAGTCCGCTCATCAAAGCTGATACCAGCTGGACAGTAGCCGCCGTCGTAAACATTGTGGCAAGAAGTTTGGTCAGACAGTAGGTCTACATGGATATTGTTTTCGTTGACATATTCCAATAGGTCTACGATGTTACCATGATAGGCAATAGAAGTTGATTCGCCAGCTTCCAGAGCTTTTTGAGCTAGCTCGATTGCTTCTTTTGGACTTTCGGCTAATTGGCTAATCCAGCCTTGGGAATGACGAGTTTCAATCCGAGATTGGTCTACTTCAGCTACGATTGCCACAGCTTTAGCAATTTCGGCTGCTTTCCCTTGAGCTCCACTCATGCCGCCCAGACCAGAAGAGATGAAGAGTTTGCCAGTCAGGTCGCCGTCGTCAGCCACACCCAGTTTCAAGCGCCCAGCATTGAGGAGGGTGTTGAAAGTGCCATGGACAATACCTTGAGGACCGATGTACATCCAGCCACCTGCTGTCATTTGACCATAGTTGGTGACGCCCATTTCTTCTGCAATTTCCCAGTCCTTCATATTGTCGTATTCACCGACCAAGAGGCCATTGGTGATGATAACACGAGGTGCTTCTGGTTTGGACTTGAAGAGTCCGAGCGGGTGGCCAGATTCCACGACCAAGGTTTGATGGTCAGTCATGACTTCCAAGTATTTCTTGATCAGGTTGTACTGCATCCAGTTAGCGCAGACAGATCCAGTTTCTCCGTAGGTAACCAATTCATAAGGATAAAGGGCGATTTCAAAGCTCAGGTTGTTGTCAATCATGACCTGCATAGCTTTGGCTGCAGTACAGTTTCCTTTATATTCATCAATTGGTTTACCGTAGATGCGTTCTTTTGGACGCCAGCGGTAGCCATAAATCCGTCCGCGAGTTTTCAGTTCTTCCAAGAATTCTGGAATCACTTCCTCATGGAATCTCTTTGGAATATAGCGAAGGGCATTTTTTAAAGCAATTTCGGTTTGAGCTTGAGTCAAACGGAAGCCCCGATCGGGTGCGCGACGGATGCCTTCTTGGAAAACCGTTTTTTCAGGTAATACATCGTCTAATTTGACGGTCATTGCTGCCGCAATATCTTGTTCGCTGTAGAATGACATGTTTATTTCCTCCTTGTAAAATAACTTAAGATTTGACCTTATTTTATAACAGCGCCGTCAGTACAAAGTCAAGAAAATATTTCTAAAGATAAAAAATATCAATATATCTAATATATAATGGTTTTTGACTATAATTTGACGATAGTGTATTATGATGGAAAGCGAATAAGTTGAAAAATGAATGGAGGAACAAGCATGACTGCTGATTTACTATTAACTCACTTTAATCAAGTCTTCTGTCCCAAGGATCTCGGTCATCCACTTTTTGGTGAGGAGATGAAGGAAGCTCAGGTCTTGGAAGACGGCTACATTGCAGTCAAAGACGGCAAAATCCTAGCAGTTGGCAGCGGAGAGCCGGATGCCAGTCTGGTTGGACCTGATACTAAGATTCAGTCTTATGAGGGCAAGATTGCTACACCTGGCTTGATCGACTGTCACACTCACTTGGTCTACGGTGGCAGCCGGGAGCATGAATTTGCTAAGAAATTAGCCGGTGTCCCTTATCTGGAAATTCTTGCCCAAGGTGGCGGTATTCTTAGCACAGTTCGGGCGACGCGAGAAGCTTCTTTTGATACTCTCTACGATAAGTCTAAGAGACTGCTGGACTATATGCTGCTGCATGGAGTGACAACTGTTGAGGCTAAGAGTGGCTATGGTTTGGACTGGGAAACAGAGAAGCGCCAGCTAGATGTCGTTGGGGCTCTGGACCGTGACCACGAGATTGACCTCGTTTCTACCTTTATGGCTGCCCACGCCGTTCCACCAGAATACAAGGGACGCTCTCAGGAATATCTGGAGCTTATCGTCGAGGAAATGCTGCCTCGGGTAAAGGCAGAAAATCTAGCTGAATTCTGTGATATTTTCTGTGAAAAAGGCGTCTTTACAGCTGACGAGTCGCGCTACTTACTTTCTAAGGCTAAGGAAATGGGCTTCAAGCTTCGCATCCATGCTGATGAGATCGAATCGATCGGTGGAGTAGATGTAGCAGCTGAGCTAGGAGCGACGAGTGCAGAGCACTTGATGGTAGCGACCGATGAGGGCATTCGCAAGATGGCAGAAGCCAAGGTTATCGGCAATCTCCTGCCAGCGACTACCTTCAGTCTGATGGAAGATACCTATGCACCAGCCCGCAAGATGCTGGAAGCTGGTATGGCCATCACTCTAACTA
The DNA here is from genome assembly GCF_001588905.1 of Streptococcus cristatus. GTDB lineage: Bacteria > Bacillota > Bacilli > Lactobacillales > Streptococcaceae > Streptococcus > Streptococcus cristatus_N. Next base: position 67,057 of record NZ_LAWH01000026.1, read on the forward strand.
CTGACAGCAATCCAGGCTCTTGTCCAACTGCTAACCTGCAGTTCGTCATGCAGCTGGGCTGCTTTATGATGCGCCTGACGCCAGTGGAAGTTCTCAATGCTGTAACTATCAATGCGGCCTACTCAGTTAACCGCCAAGATAGGATTGGCAGCTTTGATACTGGCAAGCAGGCTGACATTACCATCCTAGACGCTAAGAATATCGACTATCCACTTTATTTCTTTGCGACCAACCTGACCCATCAAGTTTATAAAGCAGGCAAGTTGGTTGTTGATCAGGGTAGAATCGTCTAATTTTACAAGTCAGTCCCATTTCCACTTGATGGCAAAGATTTTCTTAGAAGTTCTATTGTTGATTATAGAAAAAGCAGATTTGTGTTCAATAAAGGTCGTGGCATAAACACCACGACCTTTCTGTTTTTTTATGAGATTAGGACATTGAGCTGGTTTCTTTATTATCTACCCACACACTGCGCGTAAAGACCATGGAGAATAGAGCTAGAGCCGCAAAGGCTGCTCCTACATACCAGTAGGGTATGTCCAGTGTCGTGGAGCGTCCAGAGAGATTGACGATGCCACGAAAGAGCATACCGGCTGTCATAGTGGCTACAGCTGAGTTCCAGAGGTTGAGGCTGAGCCGAGAGAGATTAGGAATGATCTTCATAAAGAGCAGGAGGAGGATGCCCCCAACGAGAGGAAGGGCAAAGAGATAGTGCATGTGGATAGATATTTCCCCGAAGCTGAAGGATTCATAGATTCTGCTGAAAGCAAAGAAGAAAATCGTTAGCAGGATGTAGGAAACAGCTGTTTTTTTGAAACGTTTTTTGCTGGGATTAGTAACCGATGTAGACAATGTCGCTCACCGCCCTTTCTGAGATATTTCCGTTGGTGGTAGGTTTGTTGATGACCTGACCGTTGAAGTACATAGTGGACGAGCCACCGCCGTCAAGGTTGTAGGCAGTCTTGACGCCATAAGATTTCATGACTTCCGCCAGTTCATAGAGGGAAAGCCCCTGACTTTCTGAAGTGCGTCCGTCTGAAACGATGATGATATAGTGGTTTTCGTCAATGATACCGATAGCTGTCCGTGGATTGGAAGCCATAGACTGGCCGACTTCGGACTTGGTATTCACGACAATCTCACCATTTTCTACAAGGGCTGGGCCGAAGGCTAAGAGATTGACCACCCCGTCTTTGACCAGCTGATCGGCAGATACCTCATTTTCGTAAATGATTTTAAAAGAGCCATCTTTGTAAATAGCTAAATCTCCATTGCTGGCGTCCTCTCGGACGGTATCACGGTAGACGACGCCGTTGCGGATGACATAGCCGGTAGAATTGGCACCGTAGTAGTCTCCGTTAACCGCTAGAATAGCCTTGTTATTAGCCGCTGTTTCTGAAGTCTTGGCGGTGACATTGGTTCCGTAGGTGTTGTTGGCAAGGGCTGTTTTCAAATATTCAGCGGAGCTGATGGTCACATCAGCGATGTAGACTTGGGTGTTGCTGACGGTCTTTTCAGTCAGCGTGACCGAGATGTTATCGTCTGAATAGCTGGTATCTGTCACTGTTGCCGTTTCCGCAGCCTTGCTGGCGACCTCGGCATTGGATGATGAAGCGGTGCTTGAGACTGTGGAAATGGTCTCTGCGATGACGAAGGTTTTCAGCATGGAGTAGCTGAAGGAAGCTGTCAGAAGTAGCCCGAAAATCGAGGCGTAGGCATAGCCTTTCTTTAAAAATTTCATGATGCAGTGTGTGTCCTTTCCTTAAAAATAAATCTCTTTTGTACCATCCAAGAGACGGTGAAAAGCAGCAGTCCGACGATGATCTTGGCAAGCAGAAGATTGAGCCCAAAGACAGCGTAGAAGAGGCGAATCAGCAGTGTGTCTAGGATAAAGAGCACTACAGCTAGGCTGAAATAGCCAGTTCCTGTCTTGAGTATACTGTCGTCGTTCTTAAAGACCAGTTTTTTATTGGTCGAGTAGTTAAAGACCGAACTGGTCACGCGGGCAATCCCGTTAGCTAGGAGAATTCTCAGGCTGGTCGGCACAGCGGCTAAAAACAAGAGAGCCAGTGCGTAGACGATGTAGTCCACGATGAAACTGCTGAGAGAAGTCAGGGCAAATTTAAAAGTATTTTTATAAATCATGAGTCCATCTCTAACAGGTCGGAAGTGCGATCCTTGATTGTCATTGATATAGACCGTCTCAATGGGCACTTCCAAAATGGGATATTCCTTGCTGGCTTCTAAGAGCATGTTCATTTCATACTCATAGCGCTGGCCTTCAACCTTCAGCATAAAGGGGATCATGTTAGTCGTAAAGGCTCGTAAGCCTGTCTGCGTATCGGAGACAGCTACGCCAGTCTGGGCTTTGAAGAGAGACCGAGTCAGACTGTTGCCAAAGCGGCTACGCAGAGGTACCTTTCCAGTAAAGGCGCGTGCTCCCAGAATCAGCTGATTGGGATTTTTAGCAGCCTTGGTTGCCACTCGGAAAATATCCCAGACCTTGTGCTGGCCATCCGCATCTGCTGTGATGACCGTTCCGTATTGACCCAGAGACTGGATGTAGGTGAAGGCAGTTTTCAGCGCTTGTCCTTTGCCTTGATTGTTTTCGTGATGGAGGACAGTCGCATATTGTTCAGCCTTTTCAAAGACTGTCTGGCGCTTGGCTGAGCTACCGTCATCGATGACAATGATATGAAAACCGCTCTTGCTCTGAATTTTTTGAATCAGTTTAATCAAATTATAATCGGGCTCGTAAGCTGGAATCACTAGATAGTCCATATCCATACCTCTTTCTTAGATGATTTGTAGAAAGTATACAGATTGCGGCTTAAAGCTAGCTGATATCAGTTATCTTTAAGAAAAGGTTAAATCTTCTTTAAGGAAAGAGTGAGGAAAGTATCTCGTAGGACAAAATAAAAAACTGAGAGTGGGACAGAAATCGGTAATTCTTT
>NZ_LAWH01000027.1:0-38917 GCF_001588905.1 Streptococcus cristatus
CTTTTACAGCCCTACTCAACTGTGCGGAGGTGGGACGACGAAATCGAATTCTAACGAATTACCGATTTCTGTCCCACTCCCAAATAAATTATTCTACACTAAAAATATATGGATACACTGGCTGATTTCCTTGGTGGATCTCAACTTCTAGATCTTCATATTCTTCCATCAGATCTTGAGCCAAGCCATTTGCCAATTCCTCGTCACCATCTTCACCGATATAGATGGAAACAATTTCACTGTCCTCATCCAACATCTTCGCAAAGGTTGCCTTCAGAGTTGTCAACATATCTGGATTTGACACAAGGATTTTGCCATCAACCATACCCAAGTTATCATTTTCATGGATTTCGAGGCCATCAATGGTCGTATCACGAACCGCTGTCGTAACACTACCACTAATCACATCGCTCAAAGCCGCTGTCATTCGCTCATGGTTCTCTTCGATAGTTTTTCCACTATCAAAGGCCAAAAGACTTGTCAAACCTTGAGGAAGCGTACGTGTCTCAATGACAGTCGTCGGTTGCTCAAGCACTTCTGCCGCAGATTGAGCCGCCATGAAGATATTTTTATTGTTAGGTAGGAAAATGATATTGCGCGCATTCACCTGGTCAACAGCCTTGATAAAGTCCTCTGTAGAAGGGTTCATAGTCTGACCACCAGAAATAATATAGTCCACACCCTGAGCCTTGAAGATTTCAGCAAGGCCATCACCAGCTACTACTGCGATAATAGCATATTCTTTTTCTTCAGCTGGCTTGGTAGCTTTTTCTTCCTTCTCAAGCTGGGCTTCGTGCTGGTTGCGCATGTTGTCCACTTTTACCTTGACAAGGCTACCATACTTCAGTCCCTCTTGCATAACCAGACCTGGATCTTCTGTATGGACGTGCACTTTCACGATTTCATCATCATTAACTACCAGCAAGGAATCTCCAAGCTCATTCAAATAATTACGGAATTCATCGTAGTCAAAGTCCTTGACATAGGTTGGTCCTTGCTTCAAAGCCACCATGATTTCTGTACAATAACCAAAAGTGATGTCTTCTGTCGCCACATGGCCTGCTACAGATTTGTGGTGTTCAGCATTGATCATCTGGCTCATCGTAGCTGGAGTCGCTTGGAAATCTTCTGATGCGATATATTCGCCAGTCAGGGCAGAAAGGAAACCTTCATAGATAAAGACCAAACCTTGACCACCAGAGTCCACAACACCAACTTCCTTGAGAACTGGTAACATATCTGGCGTTTTAGCAAGGGCAGTCTTTGCTCCTTCAAGAGCCGCTTTCATAACTTCGACAGCATCATTTGTCGCTTCAGCTTTCTTTTTAGCACCGATAGCCGCACCGCGGGAAACGGTCAAAATCGTTCCCTCAACTGGCTTCATAACAGCCTTATAGGCCACTTCTACACCAGACTGGAAGGCAAGGGCCAAAGCTTGTCCATCAAGCTCATCTTTGCCTTTTACGCTTTGTGAAAAACCACGGAAGAGCTGAGACGTAATAACACCAGAGTTCCCACGCGCACCCATCAAGAGGCCCTTGGCAAAGATAGCGGCCACTTCACCAACTGTTGAAGCTGACTTATCAGCTACTTCTTTGGCACCATTTTCAATGGTCATGCCCATATTGGTTCCTGTGTCACCATCTGGAACTGGGAAAACATTTAAAGAATTGACATATTCAGCCTGTTTATTTAAACGAGTTGATGCCGCCTGCACCATTTCTTGAAATAAACTAGTAGTAATATTTGACACGATTATTCTCCTACAACTTTAATATTTTGGATATAGACATTCACTGTGTGGGCAGTGATCCCAAGTTGATTTTCCAAACTAAACTTAACGCGTTCTTGGATATTCTTGGAAACTTCACTGATTTTAATGCCGTAACTCAAAACGGTATAAACATCAACTGCAATACCACCATCCTCAGACGTTTTTACTACCACACCCTTGGCATAGTTTTCTTTACCCAAAAGAGCTTGAAAGTTATCTTTAATTGCATTTTTGCTGGCCATTCCAACCACACCAAAAATTTCGGTTGCTGCGCCGCCAACGATGGTTGCAATGACATCATCAGTCAGTTCAATTTGACCATCTTTTGTATTGATTTTTACAGTCATCACTTGTACCTCAAAAGTATTTTATAGTTTATTTTACCATATTTTAGACAGGGTGTAAAAGAGGAAGGACAGAAATAAACTGTCTAGTCTGAAAATTCAACAACAAAAAAGGGAAGGAATAAATCTTTCCAATCCCTTTCATGTATTAAACGCGTTCAACTTTACCTGACTTAAGCGCGCGAGCTGAAGCCCAAACTTTTTTAGGTTTTCCGTCGATCAAAACAGTAACTTTTTGAAGATTTGGTTTAACAGCGCGTTTTGTTTGGTTCATCGCGTGAGAGCGGTTGTTTCCAGATACAGTCTTACGACCTGTAAAGTAACATACTTTAGCCATTAGTGTGTTTCCTCCTATTAGATCTAATATTACGGATGTGCTAGCACCACATACCGTACTATATTATCAAAAAACTTAGCTTTTGGCAAGTAAATTTTCCCAAACTTTGCAATTTCTGACCAATAATCCGTTTTCTTAAATGTAAACAATCTTCAAAGATCCAAAGGCGACGTTACCGCGCACATATAAAGTCTTGTCTTTCTCATTGACATTATGCGGATTGACAACCGTACCGAAAGCATTGTCCACATTTAGCTCTACTCGCCAGTTACTTGGGATGTAAAGCACCGCACTACCGAAGGATACTTCCACATCAAAACTAGCAGAATCACCTAAAATTCTGGCATTATCAAAATAGACGGCCGCACTGCCAAAAGCGCACTCTACTTTATCATGGATAAAATTATCCGAGTTGATATAGCGAGTCCCGCTGCCAAAGGAAATCTCTCCTTCTGTTGTAGACAAGCCCTTGCTAGACAAATAACGAACACCCCAGATCCTTCTCGGTTTAAAAATCATGTTAAGCCCAATGCAGGCCAAAACACCACCCATTACCAAGGTGCCTGTAGAGATTGCTAAGAAGTGATAGACAGAATTAGCAATTATCAGAGCAATAATCGTCATGATCAGAGCAGCACCAAAATCTCGCTCCAAGAAATTCTCCAAAGCAAAATACGCAAACATGCCGACCAAAAGCAGAGGCCAGATATTAAAATTGAACATAGGAATACCAAAGTTTCCCTGAAGCAAAATCCAGCCGGCTAAAACCAAAAAACCGACGCCTAGAATTGTTTTTTTCATGATGATTACCTCACTTCACTTAACTTTTCTTTTAGTAGTTGATAATAATGCCTTGAAACATGCACTTTCTTATGTGTCTCAGAAAACTGGACGGAACTGGTACCCGAGAAAGACTTTTCTAAAGAATAAATCGCCCTAGCATTAGCAATGGTTGATTTGGAAATTCTGCAAAAATAGCGAGGCAGCAATTCCTCCAACTCATAGAGTTTCAACTTGACCTCATAGGCATCATTGCGCGCGTGAGCAAAGATTTTGGCTCCGTCCGTCTCGAAAAAGAGAATCTCCGCTAAATCTACAAAATACTCACTATTTTCCTTATAAAAGAGAATGGCTGGAGCAGTCGCTTCATTCAAAGCATCTTGAATCTTCTGAATCCTCTCATCAATCCGCGATACTCGAATCACCAATTCTGTATCAGCTAAACGATCGTCTAGCTCAATCCGAACCTTCATAAGCACTCCTCCCCTCTTTCTATCTTCATTATAACAATTTCTTGAAAAGAAACAAGGGACTTTCAGTAAGTGGTCAATATAGGCTAGTAAGTGGTTGTTTTAAAAGATTGAAATGAAATAAAAAATCTTGAATTTTCCAAACATAAGGCTTCAAAGAAATTGATCATTACCTATTTTTTCAACACGACAATACTGATTTACTACTATTTCTACGATCATAAGCTCTCTATCCAGCCTAACCATGGATAAATCGGGTATGAACAATTCTAACGCTACTTCTCAAACCACACTTGGCTCTTTCGCTTAGTTTTAGATAAAAACTAAAACTTATTCTCCATACTGGCTTATGTCTCATTTGACAATTTTTTCCGTTTTGATATAATGGACGCTCAGGAGGTATCGTATGTCAAAACAAAAAATTAATCGTTTTGTCGGATCTATTGGAGCTTTTATTGGAATTCTTGTATTCGTCGCTTATATTCCACAAATTATCGCAAACTTACAAGGATCCAAAGCTCAACCTTTCCAACCACTATTCGCAGCAGTTTCTTGCCTGATTTGGGTTATCTACGGTTGGACAAAAGAACCTAAAAAAGACTGGATCCTCATTATTCCCAATGCTGCGGGGGTGATATTAGGTGGCCTAACTTTTCTTACTTCTTTATAAGAATTATATAAACAAAACCAGCAACCCCATAAAAAAGGTGCTGGTTTTCTTTCTGCCGATTGCAGGGATCGAACCTGTGACCTACGCGTTACGAGTGCGTTGCTCTACCAACTGAGCTAAATCGGCCTCTACCTATCTCCTATTCTAGCACTCTGAATGATTTTGTCAAGTTCTATTGGCAGTTTGGAAACTCGAATGAAGCAAATATTTTACCTGAGAATATACAGTATCTTTTTGAAAGATCACCAGCAGTCAAACTCATATTTCAAACAAGTTCTAGAAAACCTTATTTTTCCGATATAAAGCTATTGATGTAGCCGCTAAATTGTTTTATAATAGCTTGAATTCAAAAAAAGTGAGGGATCTTATGAAATTCTATTCATATGACTATGTACTGAGTCAGATTAGCCAGCAGAATTGGGTGATGGTGATTATATCAGCCTGCTTGGTTTTAGTGACGGGATTTTTCGCCTTTAAGGCCTATAAAGATAAACGAGGAAGTAAGTTCCGTGAGTTATCCATTATTTCTATCTTGTCCCTAGTAGCCACTGTTTTGATTAGCATTACTAACTTCCAAAACAATCAGTCAAATGACAATCAATTCCGTAGCTCCTTGCATTTTATTGAGGTTGTCTCAAAAGAATTAGGCGTTGAGAAAGAAGAAGTCTACGTCAACACTTCAGCTACAACAGATGGAGCTATCATTAAGGTTGGCAAACAATTCTACCGTGCTATTAGCGGAACCGATCAGGATAGCTATTTATTGGAAAAAATGGAACTGTACAAATCAGACGTTGAACTCGTGGAGGTTGAAAAATAATGAGCTTTTTTATTACAATTGCAATTAAGTTAGCTTTGGGACTCGTTTCTCTCGTTTTTGTCATCAATATGACAGGTAAGGGAAATTTAGCACCAAGCTCTGCAACAGACCAAGTACAAAACTTTGTTCTCGGTGGCATTATCGGCGGGGTCATCTACAATAGCTCCATTACTATCCTTCAATATGCAATCATCCTAATCATCTGGACTATTCTGATTTTGCTCTTAAAATGGCTGAACACCAATGTTTCCTACATCAAGCATCTGATTGATGGGAAACCAACTATTATCATCAAAAACGGAAAACTAGATCCTGAAGCATGCCGTTCAAAAGGTCTATCCGCATCAGATGTCGCTTTGAAATTACGCTCCCAAGGAGTCTTCCAACTGAAAGAAGTCAAAAGAGCTGTCATCGAGCAAAATGGCCAATTGATTATCGTAAGAATTGGCGACGAAAATCCGAAATATCCGATTATTACAGATGGAGTTGTCCAACTTGAAATCTTAGAAACTATCGGCAAGTCAGAAGAATGGTTGATGTCCGAATTACAAAAAGAAGGCTTTGAAAATGTCTCCGATATCTTCATTGCAGAGTATGACAAGGGCGAAATTAATGTCGTGACCTATTAAAAATTATTTGTCATTTCGTAGCAATTATTTGCTTTTTCTTCGTAAAGAGTCTATACTGTATCTATTATCTCGCTTGAATGAGTATCAAACCGCATCCAACTTAGATAATACACTAAATAAACGGAGGAAATTTCCATGTCAATCGAAGAAAAATTCAACCAAGCTAAAGGTTCTCTCAAAGAAGGCTTCGGTAAACTTACTGGCGATACAAAAACTCAAGCAGAAGGAACTGCTGAAAAAGTAGCTTCAAAAGTGAAAGAAGTTGCTGAAGACGCAAAAGGCGCTGTTGAAGGTGCTATCGCAGGCGTTAAAAACATTATCAAAAAAGACGAAGAATAATCATCGTCTTTCGTTCTTAATAAAAAAACACTCTTATCCTATGCTTTTAGCAGAACTATGGATGAGGGTGTTTTTCTATATTGCAAAGGCACTGACTTTTCAGGAGAGATCAGAAGCATCCCCTGAATGTCAAACTGAGACTTTTTCTACGATCCTTTTATAAACTGAGATACACAGAAGCCATGTTAGCCAAACAAGCTGGAGTTTCACTACAGCCTGTTTCTGGAGCCTTAACTCATAGTGATAAACAGGTAACAAAAGCATATGTAATTACAGCTGATATCGCTAATCAAACAATTCGTGAAAATTGCTTTTATAAATCTCAAAAAATGACTCAGAGAAATTTCCGGGAAACTCTTGACTTTTTAGAAAAAAGAGATCCAGAGAAAATTCTTGAATGTCCGCAAAGATTAACGACTCCATCATTCCTGTCACTAAACTGGAAATGATGATGTTATAGATTCATTATCTCAAATACCGCTGTATGAACCCACTCATTATTCATTTGTAGGTCATTTTCTATGATCCTACTAAAGGTGAAACCATTTTTTAAAAGCACTCTCTTAGAGGCAAGATTATCCGTTGCCGCTCCCGCAATGATTCTATTTAAACCATAAGTATGAAATGCTTTGTCTAAAACGAGTTTAACCGCTTCGCTTGCATAGCCTAAATTAGTAACATTTTCTCCAATCCTATATCCAAGTTCTGCTGTTTTTCTATCACTCCCTAAAACACTTAAATTGATTCTTCCGACCATCATGCCTTGCGAATCTCTAATAAGATGCATATAGACATCACGATTCGTTTGTTCCGTTAACAATTGCGCTATAATTTTATAAAAAGCTTCTAAATCAAAATAGTTAGCTGGTCTGGGAGGTAAATTTCGCTCAAAATACTCCCGATTTTCTTTTTCAAAAGAATAGACATCTAGACTATTTTCTTCAGACAGCAACTCTAAACCTATTCTGTTCATCGCCCTCAATCCTTGTCTGCTTCATTTTCTTTTACGAGATCTTTTTGCGAATCCTTTTCAGAGAGTTTTTGATCGATATACTTGTCAATGGTTTCATAAAATTCCTTGGTCGCTTCACTATCTAATTTTGTCGAATTATGGACTTGATTGACTTTCAATTGAACAGATTGAATACCGTAAGAGGCTTGTTTTTGGTGAATTATTTCTAATTCTTCTTCTGAAATCGGGTCACCAACAATTGTCAAGACCAATTCATTGTCCCTTGACTTGTAGACTTGATTGATGACCGTATAATTGGCAAACTCTTTTCCTACAAACTGTTTGACACCTTCTTTTCGCGCTTGTTCTATAGTCAGAGTAACCGCCGAATAACCGGCTGGAACAACCAATAATACAATCAAAGATATCAAACCAATTTTCATTTTAATGCTTAGCTCTTTGAATGAAGTTAAGGGAGATTTTCTCATTAAAATTTTTGCTCCTATAATGTTGGCTAGCATTATAAAGACACAGTTAATCAAGAAAAGATAGAGAGCACCAAATAAAAATCGTACATTTCCATTAGCTAAACCATAGCCGGCAGTGCAGATAGGTGGCATCAGAGCTGTAGCAATGGCTACTCCTGGCACAATATTGTTTGCTTCTTTTTTCCTTGAACCGATCACACCAGCAATCCCACCGGCAATAGCAATGAGGACATCCCAAATCGTTGGAGAAGTTCGTGCAATCAACTCGCTACTTGCATAAGATAAGGGAGTAATCCAGAAATACAGAGTCGATACAAGTAAACTGACCAATACTTGAGTAAGTAAAACCCCTAGAGCTTGCTTAACTAAACGAGTGTCAAAAATAGCTAAACCTAATCCTAGTCCAACAATCGGTGTCATGAGAGGTGAAATTAACATGGCCCCTATAATAACAGCTGTTGAATTCATATTTAGTCCGATAGAGGCAATAAAAATTGCACACATCAAAATCGCTATATCTCTCGATCTAACATGAAGATCATCGTATAATTTTTCACGGTATTCCCGTGTTGAATAGTTTCTGGTCATTGGTTACTCCTTTTATTTGATTTATTTCTGTTTATCCATTGATGAGGGCAGAGTGATTTTCTGTCAAACATTACATATGTATTTAAATTTTCTTAGTTCTCACCTGTAAGTCTTTTGAAAAATATCCCTTTTTACTAGACAAATAAAAAAGTATCTATCAGTCTATCCTCCATATTATATCAAAAATTTCATGGTCTTTCCCTGAAGAAATCCATCAGTTTAAAAGATTTTTATATCCTTTCCAAGATAGAGAACAGACAAAATTTCAGTTTCCTTATTCTAAGAACAAAAGACTGCATCTCCTATAAAAGAAGATGTAGTTTCATGATTAGGCGTGATGAGTATGTTTCACAATCCATTGCTCCATTTTGATAGTTAACCAGAAGCCATAGATTCAAAACGTGATGATGGTTAGAAGAAACCACTTAATCTAGTTACCGAACAGTTGTGCTCCAGTCCCGTCAAAGTATAGACGTTGACCATCCACTAACGTATGTTTGGTTTACCAATTTTGCATCATGCAAACCGCCCAAGGTGTTGCGATCCCCAAGGTAAGCCCGCAAATTATGGCTACTAAGATAGAGTATCCAATATAATCTAGGATTCCTCCGTCAAAATAACTTTCAGATTTCATATTATCTCCTTTATTTTTATATGTTTATATTCTAGACACTCTATTGCATTATTATTTTTTACATTTGAACAATCTTACGATAACTTCTTGAAGTAATCATAAAGATTAAAGCATAGATGAGTGCAAAGATTCCACAGATTGATAAGGTTATAATCAACATCATGGTCGCATCGACTACTCCAATGACCTTTAGAATCAAGCTCAACATATGATAAGCAAAGGCCAGATGGAGGAAGGCAAAGATTACAGGAAGAAAGAAAACGGTCAAGATTTACTTGTTAATAGTTTGCTTGATCTGCTTTTGATCCAAACCAACCTTTTGCAAAATTACAAAGCGTTCGCGGTCTTCATATCCTTCAGAGATTTGTTTGTAGTAGATGACTAATACAGTACCGACCATAAAGATAATGGATAGGAAGATACCGATTAAGAAGAAGCTACCAAACATTGCATTGCCTTCTTGGCTATTATTTGCTTTACTAGATCCGTAAACAACGCTTTCCTGATTTTCAAAATGAAGCGATTGTTTATAAGGAGAGAACAAATCTTGTCCTCTCCAGAGTATGACTTTTTGGTAACCCACTACAGTTGACAAAAATGCCAGATGAGGTGTTTTTTAGCATGCCCTTTTATGGATCAAAAAGTGTTAAAAATAAGACAGTAACCTCAGAATAGCTACTGTCTTAACTCTTTTTTTACTTAAAGCCTTGATAGACTTAACAAATGGTAGAAAAGAGCCTGAATTTGGTGTGAAAAGTGGTGTGAATTTTGTTAAAAAACGTCAAAAAACACCCCATGGTGTGAACCATGAAGTGTTGTAAATGCTGTATTATAGCTGGTTCTTAACGTTTTGGTGCAACTGACTGTGTCAATTGCACCAATTTAGTATAGAAATATAAAAAAGAACACCAAGAAAGGTGCTCTTTGTAAGTATAGCAATTCTTTCGAATTAACATTTACTAAATTGTGAAACTTTACGTGCCTTTTTCAAGCCTGGTTTGAAAAGTATGGGTTTTAGGACATCTCAAAATCGCTTAATAGCAACCTTTAGAGGAGTTTCTTCCGATTTTGATTTCAAGAAATAAGAATAGATGTATCTAAAATAAGGAAATTTCTTAACTCAGAACTTTCAATCCTATCCTCTTCCTTCTTATCCTAATAAAGTTTGTAATATTGGAATAACAACGATAAATAGAACCGTACTTAGAGTCACTACATTCGTAGAGAATTCCACATCTCCTTTTCCTTGATTAGCAAGGATTGGGAGAACAGCCAGAGCTGGTGTAGCAGACTGAATCATAAAGGTCTTAAATTCTACTGTTGCCATATTTGGGGAAAAGAACTTCAATACAAGAAGCATGATCAGAGGAGCTAGGATAAAGCGTCCAACCAAGGTGACAATTGTATCTTTATCAAAAGTAATAGTTTTCAAGCCCGCCTTTGCAAGAACGATACCAATATAAATCAGAGATAAGGGAGTGACGATATTTCCAACATAGGTTAAGGTATTCGTTGCGAAATCTGGAATAGAGATTCGAAGAATCAAAAATAGTAGAGCCACAAGAAAACCTACAAGCGGAGCTGGTAGCAATTTCTTCCAGTCAAATTTACTTGTCTCCTTGCTTTGACCCGATTTACTATCGCTCGTCATCAAATACACGCCCAATGTCCAGGTGGAAATCGTATTGGTGATATAGTAAATTAAGAAATAAGGAAGAGCCTGATCCCCAAAAAGAGCAACGTTTAAAGGTAAACCAATAAAAATAGTATTAGCATTCACAAAGGTATTAATCATGGTTCCTCGCCGTCCTGGACGGACCTTGAAAAGTATAACTGCAATATAAGCTACGATATAGCCCAAGGTAAAGGCCACAAAAGTATAAAGGAGACCTCCAGAAAGACTGATTAGTTTATCTAGTGTTAGGTATTTCATCACCGACACAAAAATTGACGCTGGCAAGGCTACATTCATGATCAAACGAGACAGGTTGGGACCAAAGTCATCTCCAAACCATCCCCTCACCTGAAGAATGTACCCCAAAACAATAATAGCGATAATCGGAATGATACTTGTAATCGAGGTTAAAAAGAGTGACATAGGTATCCTTTCTAAATTTCTTAAGTCCACAGCCTATATAAATCTGTCGGTATAGAAGGATAGCAGCAGGAATGAATTATTTATACTCTGGATACCACTTCAAATCACGAACTGCTTTGGCCATATCTGTTTCCTTAGCGCGTGCAAGACCTTGCTCTTGCGCTTTTTTAGCGACTGCTTCCGCTACTTTAATAGAAACATCTGCTACATACTTGAACGGCGGCAAAACAGGAGCTCCTGGTTGTCCTGGATTGACAATACCACTCAATGAATGAGCCGCTGCCCCAATCATTTCATCAGTCAAAAGACTTGCTTCAGAAGCCAGCATACCTAGACCAAGACCTGGGTAAATCAAGGCATTATTGGCTTGACCAATCACATAGTCGACACCTTTATAAGAAACCGTATCAGCAGGAATTCCTGTTGCGACAAAAGCTTTGCCATCTGACCATTCGATCAAATCTTTGGCACTAGCTTCAGCTAGTTTGGTTGGATTTGACAAAGGGAAGATCATCGGACGCTCTGTATTTTCACACATAGCCTCTACTATTTCTTTAGTGAAGGTATTAGGCTGAGTCGAAGTTCCTACAAGAATGGTTGGATTCACAGTCTTCACTACTTCAAGCAGGTCAGTCAACTTGTCTGCGTTACTAAAGTCAGCACGTTTCTTAGCAAACGGTTTTTGCTCAGGAGTTAGGTCATCCATGTCATCAAAGAGAAGACCTTGCTTATCAACCATAAAGAAGCGCTTATAGGCTTCTTCTTCAGAAAGACCTTCACTAACCATTTCACGAAGAACACGAGAAGCAATCCCTGCACCAGCTGTTCCCCCACCATAGCAGAGATAAACTTGATCTGTTAATTTTTCGCCACTAATATCTAATGAACCAAAGATGCCACCTAAGGTAACGATTCCTGTACCTTGAATATCATCATTAAAAGTTGGAATTTGTTTCCGGTATTTTTCAAGAATATTGGCAGCATTCAAGCGGCCGAAGTCTTCCCAGTGAAGGTAGAGTTTAGGAAAGAGGCGTTCTGCTGTTTGAACAAATTGGTCAATGAAGTCGTAGTAACGATCCCCACGGACCCGTTCGTGACGATTCCCTAAGTAATTAGGACTATTCCGAAGTTCTTCACGGTTAGTCCCTGCATCAATGACTAAAGGAAGAACCATAGAAGGATCGATTCCAGCAGCACCCGTATAGACCATCAATTTTCCAACAGAAATATCGACACCATTTGTTCCCCAGTCACCGATTCCAAGGATTCCTTCTGCATCTGTTACAACAATGAGACGAATCTCGCGATCCCCAGCAGCATTTTTCAAAGTGGCTTCAATATTTTCAGGATGATTAATATCAAGATACCCCGCATATTGCGGATCTACAAAGAGGTCACTATAACCTTCAATGGTATCTGCAATGGTTGGATCGTATACAATTGGATTAAATTCTTCCAAATGTTGAGAAAAGAGGTAATAGAAGAGAGTACGGTTAGTATTAAAAATTTCCATTAGGAAAAGACGTTTTTCCAAATCATTTACTTTTGTTTGCATTTGCTCATAAGTTTGTGCCGCTTGTTCTTCAATGGTTTGAACATACGGTGGCAATAAGCCAATAAGACCTAGTTCCTTTCGCTCCTCTAAGGTAAAGGCAGTCCCTTTATTAAGGAAAGGATTGTTTAAAATATCATGTGCAGTCATAGTGCAACCTCCTTTTTGATAATATTATACCACTTAATATGTATTTTGAGGCGAACTTTGTTATTTAAAAAATACAATCTTTAGTGTATATGTTATAATGAGTCTAGAAGTAAAGCGTTATTGAAAACTCTTTATTCTGTAGATTATTACTCAAAGCACTATTTTGTGATTCTTTAACCTCTTTATGTTATAAATTTCTATACTCATAAGATTTTCGGTAATCGCTCTTTACCATAGGACAAATAGAGCCATACCAAAATATAAATTTACAAGGCAAATTACAATAGATAAATATCATTTGAGTTTTTTATACAATACTTCGTATTTTTTAAGGTGTTTTTTTGTCATACAAAACTTGTATTCTATTTATATGACAACTAAAAACTATTTACAACAATATATTTCCAAAAAAGTGAAATATTTTCGAACACAAAACAAAATGAGCCAGGAAGAACTTTCGGAACAAGCGGGACTTGGACTTAAGTATATCAACCAACTAGAAAACCAAAATGTGAATCTGACCATTCACAGTCTTGAAAAAGTGATTGACGCCCTAGAGATGACCCCAGAGGAATTTTTCAATTTTGATAGCCTTGAATCTACCTCTGATAAGACTGACAATCTTTCACTCAAAAGAATCAACATGAAGATTAAACAACTTCCTATTGATAAACGAGAAAAGATGTTAGCTATTTTCGAAAGTATATTAGACAATCTCTGATACTCCTGACTCATCTACATTGTAACTGGTGAAGGTCCGTATAGTCAAATTCAATGATACAGATAAAAATCATTTATCTGGTGATTTTCGCTTTTTTTCCTTCTCCAACTAATGAAAGTGAGCCCATATGAATTTAAAAGATCTACAATATTTTTATGACCTCTGCCAGCTTCAATCCTATACAGAAGTAGCAAAACAACACAAAGTCAGCCAACCATCTATTTCTTATGCCATCAAGCGCTTAGAGGAATCTTTTAATTGCAAATTGATTCACCATGATCCTTCACATCGCTCCTTTAAATTAACTACTCAAGGACAAATCCTTCTGAAGCATACAGAACTGATTTTACCTGAGGTCATTTCTACTCACAAAGAAATTAATCGCTCTTTGGCGCATTACTCTACTGTAGGATTCCCTCCTATTATCATTCAGTATCTTTTCTCTGTCTTACATAAAGAAACTGAATTTGATTTTTTAAAAAAGGTACGTCCTATTCGTGGTGGATCCGTAGAATTATTAAACCTTCTCCTTAAGGGAGAACTAGATGCGAGCTTACTCGGATTGATTGAACCACTCAATCATCCTTCAATAGAGACGCATGAACTCTTTCATAAAGAACTTTATGTCGTTTTATCTAAGAACCATCCTCTTGCTACTGCTCCTTCCCTTATTTTTGAAGAATTAGTAGATCAATCCTTTATACTCTTAGACGAACACTTTGTTCACCTGAAAGCTTTTGAACTACTTAATCAGAAGTATCAAAACAGGGCAGAAATATTCTTTAAGACTGATGACATTGTCATTCTTAAAGAACTTTTAAAGAAAGGGATTGCCCTTAGTTTACTAGCTGATATCGCACTTTCTGATGACGATGATGATTTAATAAAAATCCCTCTTATACCGGCGGACCAGATAACATTTACAATTTATTACGCTTATCTCAAATCAGCTACACCATCATCAGAAGTAGAGGCCTTATTTAATCTCATTAAATCATATGAATAAAAAAAAGCTCTAACTATCAACTACCTGATAGCTAGAGCTTTTTACATTATAGGTATTAGACTAAAGTACGAAGAAATAGGATATTATCAACGAATCTTTTCATTTACCTGATACCATTCAAGGAGATTCCCAATTATAAATCTACAAAGTGTCGATAAAAAAGAACACCAAGAAAGGTGCTCTTTGTAAGTATAGTAATTCTTTCGAATTAACGTTTACTAAATTGTGATGCTTTACGAGCTTTCTTAAGACTTGGTTTTTATAACCGATGCTATTAGCCATTATTTTTAGTCTTTTTCAAGATTTATTGCTTAAAAAACCATAGATAACATTAACAATCATCAGTAGCGGGGCAATAGGAATGAGATTTGGAAAAAGATAACCAACTAATAATATGATCACTAGCTGCAATCCATATAATAGTGCCCACCGATAAGGTATCTTTTTTTTCTTCAGCTGATAACGGTCTTTGACTCGTCTTGATCACCATTGCTGTCATGATTATCCAAGCTACATCCCAAAGGGCAAGAACGATGAGATAAAACAGGAGAAAGGCAAAATTAGCGGAATGCTGCCCAATCCCTCGAGTCGCTAAGGGAACAAAACTAGCTGTTAAAAGCCAAAAACTATTAGCTCCAAATAAACGAAAGCTGACATGATCTACTAATTTGTAGAGTTCATGATAATACAGCCAGACTGCCATGATTTGCAAAAAACTAGTAATGTAGATAAAAAGCATGGGTAGCATGCTTCTAAGTCCTACTACGGTCAATTCCTCAGGTAACTGTAACTCCAAGGCCATAATTGTGACAATAATGGCCAATATAGCATCTGACAAGGCTTCTACCCTTTGTTTTTCCATTCTGTCCTCCTAATGACTGCTTTTTTGCTTTTTTCTAATGGCTGAGAGGGAGTTTCTAACGGCTGTGTTGAGGGCTCTATGCTGCAGCCATCAATCCCACAAACTAAACCTGTCTCTTCTGAATTGCTGTCTAGTAGTTGAAAAGGGGTATCTATCATTTTATTGTGCTCCTTCCTCTGCTTGAATTTGTTTTAATACCGCTAACATGTATTCATAAGGCTGAGCACCTGAAATGCCATACTTATTGTTCAGAACAAAGAAAGGTGCACCTTGAACGCCTGATTGATGGGCTTCTAAGATATCGCGTTTGACCTCGTCAGCAAACGCATCGCCAGCAAGAACCTGCGCTGCCTCTTCTTGTGGTAGAGCGAACTCACTGATAACAGCTAGTAACACAGAATGATCCGCAATATTGGCATGTTCTTCAAAGTAAAGATAGTACAAGGCCATAATGAAATTTTGATAATCTTTTTTATCTAAATACTTCTGCGACCATTTAATAATACGGTGAGCTGAAAAGGTGTTGGTTGGGATAATCCCCGCCATATCAATACGAAGCCCTTCTTCATTTCCCATGCTTTCCATGTGCGCAAACTGAGCTTTAGCTTGCTCAGTGGTCATACCGTGACTGGCAGCAAACTCTGTGAGCATGGTTTCACTTGTTTCTAAAGGCGCATTGGGATTTAGCTGGTAAGCTTTCATTGTCAAATCTTCTGGGTTTAAACCAACAGCTGCCATAGCACGCTTCATCCGACTAGCACCAATGTAACAAAATGGACAGGCAATATCTGACCAGTAACTAATTTCCATATTTCTTCCTTTCTTTCCACTACCAAGAAGCTTTTTTCAACCCAGGAATGACACCTTGGTAAACTTGCTGGCGTAAACAAATCCGACAAAGTTTAAACTTGCGGTAAACCGAATGCGGGCGGCCGCATGCCAAACAGCGTGAGTATTCTTGAACCGGATAGGCCTTCTTTTTCCTTTGTATCAAAGCTTTTCTTGCCATTTAAACCTCTTTCTTATCAACCAATTGAGCCTTTTTAAAGACTAATAAACTCGTCAGGGTAGGCTGAATGCCAAATAAAGAAATAAGACGGGGCACTTGAAAAATATCTGCTTGGTAAAGCACCAAATGCTCTCGTTCAGCCGTGTCTATGAGTTCTTTTTGTCCAAGAGACGATAGACTGCATTGATTTCCTGAAACAAGAAGAGCTAGATTTTGATGTTCGGCTAACAGTTCTTCTAATTCGATACTAGACGTGACTGATTTCATCATAGGTTATCAATATAGGCCAATGTATCTAGGGCAGCAATGGCACCGCTACCTGCTGCAGTAATGGCTTGTTGGTATTTTGGATCTTGCACATCACCAGCTGCAAAAATACCTGCAACAGAGGTCTTTGCTGTTCCTGCCTGTGTTTGAATATAGCCTTTATCATCCAATGTTAATTTCCCATCAAGAAAATCGGTGTTTGGCTGATGACCAATAGCCACAAAGAGACCGTCAGCCTGAATGTGCTCAATATCACCTGTTTCATTATTACGAACATCCAAACCAGTCATTCCCATCAGATTAGATGCAACTTTGACAGGCGTGTAATTTAACATCCAATGAATTTTATCATTTGCCTGAGCCCGTTTGGCCATAATATCAGATGCGCGTAACTCATTGCGGCGGTGGACAACGGTCACTTTCGATGCAAAGCGTGTCAAATAGAGGGCTTCTTCCATAGCGACATCACCCCCGCCAACTACAAGGACTTCACGCTCTTTATAGAAGAAAGCATCACAGGTCGCACAAGCGCTGACACCTTTTCCGACGGCCTCTTCTTCGCCTTCAATCCCTAGGTATTTAGCGCTAGAGCCTGTTGCGATAATAACGGCCTTGGTATCAATGATTTCACCATTATCCAGATGTACCTCGAAAGGAGACTTTTCGCCTTCAATTTTTTGAACAAATCCAAAGGTCATTTCGGTGCCAAACTGTTCTGCTTGGCGGCGCATTGTTTGGACTAATTTATTGCCATCAATCCCGTTTTCAAAACCTGGATAATTTTCTACAAGGGTTGTGGTGGTTAATTGACCACCCTCAGAATAGCCTGTGATCAATCGATTTTTCAAACCAGCTCGACTTAAATAAATGCCAGCTGTGTAACCTGCAGGTCCTGAGCCTACAATAATTGCATCATACATAAATCACCTCATGATAACTGTGCTTGGATTTTTTCCATCAATGTTTGTTTAGGATGAACACCAACAAGAGCATCAACGGGTTTGCCATCTTTAAAAATCACCATTGTTGGGATAGAACGAATGCCAAAGAGATTGGCCAGATCTTGTGATTGGTCCACATCCACCTGAGCAATCGTTACTTTTCCGTCAAAGTCCTGTGAAAGTTCTTCCACTACCGGCTCCATCATCCGACAAGGTGGGCACCACTGCGCCCCAAAATCGATAAAACTTACCCCATTTTGGATAGATTTCGCAAATGTTTCGGTTGTTAGTTGTGTCGTCATAAAAAACTCCTATCTAAAATAAATCGCTTCTATTCAATCATATAATTGAATAGAATAAGAATAAAAGAATGAATTTCAAAAAGGTTAACTTAGACCTTCTAAAAATCCAATTTGTATCACTTAGTTTCTTTGAGATACTAAATAAGAAGTATTTCAAAGATGCAATTCAATAAAATTGTTGAATAGATTGAGTAAAAAAGAAATTCAACTTTTTTATTGAATAATTGAATTATAGCACACTAAATCTATTTTGCAATGATTTTGCTCACGAGTCTCCGGTTATAAGAAAAGACTAAGGAATACACCTTAGTCAAGTTCTGAACGAGAGGATGCACCCCACTTCCAATCAGCAAAACTGCGATTGAGACTATAGATACTGTAGCCTAAACTCTGTAAATTCTGTGCTGCTAGGTTAGCATAGCCACATTGGCGTCCGCGACAATAAACAATGATGGTCTTCTCTTTGGGAAGCTGAGCTTTTTTTTGATCAAACTCATCGATTGGTAAATTAAGAGCTTTTGGCAAGTGCCCTGCCTCATACTCCTCAACAGGCCTTAAATCAAGTAGGAGAGCATCTGTCTTAGCTGCTAATTCAATTGCATTAGCGAGCTCAATCTGAGGAACACCAGCTGCCTCATCATAGTCTGACTCAATCGCTCTGACTTCTGCTAACTGTTCTTCACCGACGGCAAATAACAGAAGGACTAACTGGACAACCTTTTCAGAAGCCAAGCTATAACGGATAAAATTACCATTTCGACTCGTCACCACCAAGTGACTTTCTTTTAAAACCTGAAGGTGGCGCGAAGTATTGGCAACAGAGAGACCCGTCGCATGCGCAATTCCCTCAACTGTCTTTGGTCCCTGTGATAATATATTTAAAATATCAAGACGCTTCTCACTTCCTAGCCCCTTTGTTAAGCGAGATAGCTCTTGGTAAATATTTTGTTTGTAATCAATCATTGTCTCTTGCATCAAATCAACTCCTTATCTATTCAATTCAATAGTATAATTCTTAAAAACAGTTGTCAACTATTCCATTCGAAAGATGTTGATACTCATTTGTGGCAAAAAATAAAAAGAATACTTATCCTTAACATTTACTAATATTAATAGGTAAATCATGTAAAAAGAGATCTATCTCTGAAAAAATGAAATTTTTAACGAGCCGCAGTTTCTTTTGTGACATACTATCTATGTGCGACCATAAATTGTATCAAAATAATTTACTTAGAGCTCTCAACTGCCAACAATTTTCTAATGATTAATTTAAACATTCACAAAAATAATCCACAACTACTTCTGTTGTCACTATTATCTCAAAGCCTAAAACAAGAGACAAGAAGTAAACAGCATGCAAGACATACTACCTGAACAGTTTGTCTTTACTTATATAGACACTAGAGGAAACATCAACAAGCCTTTACATGCTGACTATCTAAACAATAATATGAAAAGCATCAGAAAGCGACATAAAGAGCTGGCACATGCTACACCTCATAAACTGCGACATACAGGTGCTACTCTTGCTAAGCAAGCGGGAATTTCGCTTGAGGAAATTTTAGAAGCTCTTACTCATAGTGATAAAGAAATTACAAAAACTTACGTTAATACCAAAGATAAAGTCAATCAGACTGTAAGTGATATTGCGTATCGTAGTTTAAAAAATTGATGGGGTGAATATGGGGTGAACTTTGATTTTTTGAAACAAAAAAGACATCCAAGAGTAAATTCTTGAATGTCTGTAAACGTTGATATAATCGTATTGATTAACGTTTTGAGAACTGTGATGCTTTACGAGCCTTTTCAAGCCTGGTTTGGAAAGTATGGATTTCAGTTGGACTAAAAACAGCGTAATATCAAGGATTTTCAGAACGATATCTACTTTTTAATTTCATAAAATATGAATCAATAAATTATAAATAGAGGAATAGTTTAGGTCTGTAAGCATTAAAATAATACACCTAACTTTGGTCACCGTTTTCTAGTTATTCACTCTTTTTTCAGATAGTGTTTTTAAAGTTATGATGTAAAATGCCGCAATTAAAACACTATACATCATAATCGGAGGATAGAGAATTAAGGATAGAATCAATCCCACTCCTTTAATTATTAGGTCAGGTATCAATAACTTTCTATATTGTGCGGTAGCTTCAAGTAATTCTTTCTGATCTATATTGGGTTTATCAATTACTTTATGTAAAAACCAGTTTGCTACCGTTGACACAATAACGATCAGTCCATAAAAGAGCTGTGCCGTATGATTCATGAAATGACTACTAACTATTCCAGTAGCATAGGGCATAAATGAAACAAAAAATAAAAGAAACAAATTCCACCAAACAATTTGTTGAGAAATTTTCTCAACCTTTTCCCATAATGTGTTTAGTGCCATCCATAACGATCCCAACCAGAAAAAGGAAAGAAAATAAGCAAAGAAATTTTGCCGTAAATCCCAAAAAGCTTGAAGACTTGGTGTCGTTGGTTTTTCTAATTCTAAGATTAGGATAGTCATTATAATTGCTAGAACCGCATCTGTCAGTGCAATTAATCTATCTTTCTTCATCAAATTACATCGCCTTTCATTTTGTAGCATTCTATCTCATCGTATAATGTTTATTAATCTTAAATATTAGATATTCATTTCATACTTTGAGTACAAACAAGATACACTAAAAAAATGTATCTGTCATATCTTATTTAACTTTAGAAATATTCATCCATCTAATTAATAAATTCTATCATATTTCACAATAAATGACTACTATCAAAGATACATTTTCTTTCAGATTTCTTCCTTTTCAACTTGGCTAACTTGACCTGCATTACCTAGGTCGCTTTGCTTTAAATTATACTTTTTTCTTAAACATTTGCTACGAGTAGTCTTTCTTGTGAGTAATTTTCATCAAAAAATTTCATAGATAAGTCCTATATATAATCATGATAAAGTAGTAAAAATAGTTGTTATCCTAGTTGATTAAAAAAGTCTTTGATTTCCTCATCTTTTATAAAATAATATATAATTTTCCCCTCTCTTCTAGTATCCAAGATGTTTTGATTGGCTAGTTTACGAAGATGGTGGGAGGCAGATGCCATACTGAGATTTAGTAAACAGGCTATATCACAGACACAGAGTTCTTCGACGGCAAGGAGACAAAAGATGATATTTATCTGTTTATTATCGGTAAATTTTGATAAAATGCGAAGTGATTTTTGGACTTTTTCCTTTTCAAGGTAGTTCGTTGCGGTTGTAACATTTTGTTGATTTATAACATCCACTTGACAGATACTATCTTTTCTCATAATTTATTCTCCTAGCCTTACACAGCCCATAGCATGTCAAAGCTGTTGTTTTCAATCAGGATATACATCCCCAATCCTAAATAGACAACGGCAATAAACCATCTGCTATATTTTTCCAAAGTTTCTCCAACAGAAGGGACTTGTGCTAATTTTTGGGCAGAAAAAACCAAGAGATAAATCATGACTAGAAAAGTAAGTAAAGTCACTATCAAATTCGCTAAATTTAAGGTGGTAAAATATGGGACAAAGACACCAATATTGTCAGCGCCACAACTTGCAAAAGTGATCATAGCGACTAGAAAAATCAGGTTTTTATTGTCTTTTCGCAAACCATCTTTTGCAATAGCTTCTCCATCAGAATCTCCTAAAAGCAAAACTTTGAGCCCTAGGAAAATTGGAATCAAACCGAGCAAACCTAAAATCTCTTTACTAGGAATATAATTTAAGACAAATGCAAAAAGTAAACTTAGCAATATTAGACTAACAGAGCCTAGAAATTGTCCTAAATAGATGTTAATGATGTCTTTTCTGCTTTTTCTTTTGGCAAAAAATAACATTAGGATAATAAGTAAGTCTACGGCTGTCCCAGAATACAGGATTATTGAAGTAACAACATTTTGAATCATAAAACACCTCATTCAAATATATTTTTGAATGTATTCTAACATTAACCTTTGTAGATGTCAACTTAAAATCCACCAATTAATAATTGCATGTCAATATTTGTATTGTGAAACTAGTTTCAGAAATATATAGTCTTAAAGTATGTCCACTGCGAATGGTTTTTTCAATATTTAAGAGGAGATTTATAATGGTTCATTTCTATAAATTTATAAACGAGTTATATATTTTGTTTAACCAATTATTAACTATTTTTAGCAATAATCACTTCATTAATTTGTACTTTTTAATTTTGATTTATTTTTCGTGCATATTTTATATGAATTTAATTCTAATACATTTTAAATAAAAAATACGCAATTTTAATTGGCACTGACCCCCGTAAATGAGAATTAAATAAAAACACCTCCAAGTTGGATTTGGTACAATATAATCAAATGCTCATGGAGGTGGCTTTTTATGGTTAAAAAACGTGTGGAGACGGTGGTATTATTGTCAAGAAAATAGAATAACAAGCTATAAAACTGTCGAAATAGGTGGCTTTTAGGATTTTAAAAGAAATCAGTTCTATAATAAATTAAAAATCGTGTTGGTAGAAAAATCCTCTACTTCTACCAACACGATTTTACAAAGAACCAGTACTTACATCTCTTTTTCTCCTGTAAAACTATTGTATCTTGATACTTTATGGAGTTTCAATCATTCGATCTGTTAACCGTTATTTTTTGGATCTAAACTTAATAACATAGCATTAATGGCGACGATGACTGTTGACACAGACATTAGGATTGCTCCTAATGCAGGGCTTAATGTGATACCAATAGGAGCCAAAATTCCTGCAGCTAGAGGGATAGCTATAAAGTTATAACCAGCTCCCCAAAATAGGTTTTGTTTCATTTTACGAGTTGTTTTGTGTGCTAATTCAATGAATGATTCAATATCTCCTGGATCAGATTGAGTCAATATGACATCAGCTGAATCCAACGCAACTTGAGTTCCAGCACCTATAGCTATACCAACATCTGCTAAGGCAAGAGAAGGAGCATCATTTACACCATCACCTACCATGATAACTTTCTTTCCTTCATCTTTAAGTGTTTTAACTAACTCATATTTGTCTTGTGGAGATTGATTTGATCTATATTCAATCCCTAAATCTACTGCCGCGCCTTGAGCCGCTTTTTCATTATCACCTGTTGCCATAATTGGTCGAATATTGTTCTTTTTAAGAGCTTTAATTAACTCTTTACTCGTTGGTTTTAATTCGTCCCCTAAAGCTACAGCACCAATGGCATCATCGTTTTCTACTAAGACACTAAGAGTTGCTCCTTTTGGAGTATCCATATCAAGATTACGTCCATAGGCTTTTTGACTGATTAATTGGTAACGGTGCCCACCTGCTTTACCCTCTACTCCAGAACCGGAAATCACATCAATCGAATCAAAAGATGCTGGACGTATATTTTGCTGCTCGGCGAAACTTATAATTGATTGAGCAATTGGGTGGCTAGATCCTCCTTCAATACCTGCCAATAAGGCAATGATTTCATCTTTTGTATATTTGTCATTAAGAAGTTTTACATCTAATACTTTAAATTCACCAGTTGTTAAAGTACCCGTTTTATCTAAAATCATCACATCTGCATCTTGAGCTATTTCTAAGGCTTGGCGGTCTTTTACTAGTAAGCCACGGCTAGCTCCTAAGCTTGTGCTACGGGCGGTTACCAATGGAATAGCCAGACCCAATGCGTGCGGACAAGCAATAACTAATGTAGTAATAGTAAATATAACTGCCGTTGGGATATCTCCAATAATCATCCACACTACAAAAGCAATTAGCGCGACAATAACAGCAATATAGAAGAGCCACCCTGCAACCTTTTGCGCAATATTTTCTGCCCTGGAAGGCTGACTTTGAGCTTGGCTAATTAAAGTCTGTACTTGAGAGATAAAGGATTGATCACCTGTCTCAAGCACTTTAATATAAAGAACCCCTTCTCCATTTGTTGAGCCCCCGATTACTTCATCGCCAGGGCCTTTTTTTACTGCTTTTGACTCCCCAGTTAGAAGAGCTTCATTTAAACGTGATTCGCCACGCTCGATAATCCCGTCTGCTGGCACATTTTCTCCAGCTTGAACACGAATTAAATCACCTACCTTTAAGTCAGCAACTGGTCGTGTTTCAATTGAATCGTCTTCTAATACAACGTGAGCATCTTTCGGCACTAACTTAGCCAATTCTGCTTGTGCGTCTCCTGCTTCTCCAATAGCTTTCATCTCAATCCAGTGACCTAATAGCATGATTAATAGTAATGAAGCAAATTCAAAGAAAAAGTCCATCACGTGTTCACCCGTTACATAGGTAATGATCACAGCATAAATACTGTATAAATATGAAACACTTAAACCTAAAGAAACGAGTGCCATCATTCCAGGTTTTTTTTGTTTAAATTCGTCAACTGCACCTTGATAGAATGGACGTCCACCATAAATAATTAATATAGTAGATAAAATAGCTACTACAATATCATAATATGGAAAAGTAAACTGGAATGGTAGTTTAAATCCATGTATAGGGGATAAGAGCATAATAATGAATCCTAGTGGCAATGACTTTAAGAAAAGTTCCTTAAAGCTTCCGTGATGATGGTGGGCATGCCCACTGTGCCCGCTGTGATTATGTCCACTGTGCCCGCTGTGGTCATGCCCACTGTGCCCACAGTGATCATGCCCAGCATGATGTACTTGATGTTGATCCTTATGGTATCCATGTTCATCTGTGATTCCATGCTCGTGTTTTAACTTATCCATGTTGTCATTATTCATTTTAAATTCCTCCTTATGCTTAATGATGATGTAAATGACATTCGCATTGTCCTTCTGGACAATTGCAATCCACTTCTTCTACTGCGAAAGATTTTTTCATCTCTAATATTTTTTCTAGTCGATCTATATCATCGAAGCTTAAAACATGATCTTCAATGATGCTTCCTATTACATTTCCGACTTTCTTATTGCAAATACGGTTAAAAATATCTTCTGCATAATCCCTTACGGCTTCTGTCTCTTCAATATTGGCAGTGTAAATAAACTTTCTACCTTCATGCTCTGTATTTAGTACGCCTTTTCCAACTAATCGACCTAAGATCGTTTTGATAGTGGATTGTGTCCAGTCCATTTTTTCTTGCAATACGGAAATGACTTTTTTACTAGTTACTCGATCATTTGCCCAAACTACACGCATGACTTCCCATTCTGCATCTGTGATATAAGTATTAAATTCTATTGTGCTCATTCTCCTTCCTCCCTAGTTGTCTACAGATGTAAACGAATATGTTTAAAATAAGTTTACTATTGTAAACGAATTATGTCAAGTCTTTTTATTAAATTCTCACTTTTTGGGGTCAGTCCCTTAAAACATGCTATTTTTATCATTGATAAATATTAATAGCTAACTTTCCGAAAAACAACTATTTTTTATACAAAAAAGACATCCAAGAGAAAATTCTTGAATGTCTGTAAACGTTGATAGTATCGTATTGATTAACGTTTTGAGAATTGTGATGCTTTACGAGCTTTCTTCAAGCCTGGTTGGAAACACTTTTATTTGAATAAGTTTCAATATCCGCTTAAAATCAATGTTTTCCAACATTTACAGAAAACAGAATTTCATCTAATTTTAATAAAATTCTGTTGAATGGTGTGAATTTTACCCTAAAAATACACGAATTGAGCTAGATTTTACCAAAAAGTTCACACCATTTTTGTTATTATTAGTTTTATGAATTTTTTATCTAGATTGTTAGCAACTCAAACCAATTTTCTGGAAAACCATAATTTACAAAATCGATTTCATAGCGATGACTCTCTTCCAACAATCGTTTTAACTTATCATTCCAAAATAAATGTGACTCTTCAGACATAGATATTATGATATGCCTCATTGCCACAAAATAGACAAATAATTTTTTATCATCATCATCATCTAAACAATCACACACCAATTCTTCATCAGCACGATGAATAATTGGTGGCAAATTGTGCAACCGACCATATAAACGTCCATTGTGGGAACAGATATTTCTCAAGTAGCGTAGAGCATTACACCATGACAACAATACCTTAGCGGAAATTTTATTTGTTGAATCTAAGGGTGAACTCACATAGGAAGCAACCTTATTTCTATAAAGAGGCTGCAACGCAACCAAAAAAGAAGAGATATTCCCAAATGTCATCAAGCGGAAAACTGTCCAAGGAAGCACTACCCCAAATTCAGATATCTGTTTTTTAACTATATTATCATCACTTTTTTGCAATATCAGGCTAGATAAATAATATTTCGTTCGAAGAACTATATCTTTCCTATGGGAGTTATCCTTACTATATTTTTTACTCTCATCATAATACAACTCATCATCTTCAAAAATATAGATTCCTTTATTATAACCCAATGTTATAGCATCTGAGGTACTCTTTTTCAAAAAAACTTCAATACGTTCTAAAATCTCTTGAAGAAAATTTCTTAAATAGCTATCAAATAAATAGGCAGATTTTGCTTTGAAATAATTACGTTCCGTTAGCTTACCATACTGTGAGAATGATTGAAAATCAATATCTCTTAAAAAATTAACGCAATCTTCTTTATAGAAATCATCGCAATCTTTTCTTGAGAAATCCCATTTAGATATATATTTCATGTGGTCATAAAGCTTCTCTTCCGATAACGATGGTTCAATTTCTTTCTTCAATTGAGTTGGTGCTAAAACCGGTTTATAATGTAAATAATCTTTATCAGAAATATCAACTTCTAATGGTAAATATTCTTTAAAATTTTTGAGTTCAAATATGTTATCTGACATAAATAATATTCCCTCTATGTATAAAAAAAGGCCACCTAGTTATACCAGACGGTACCTTCGATGACTTCAAATCTGATATAAGTATAACAAAACATAAAATATTTGTCAACAATATTCTATATATGCAACTTCTGAAATTTTCCTTATATTCCAACATTTATAGTAATTTTTTCTCCTAAAAAATATTCAAAATTCAAGTATGGCTTACAAACTTAACAGTGAAAGATTTTGTTTACTACCCACATTACCCTTTTAACACTATCACTATTTTTCAATCCACTACGCTTATTAAAAACAATAAACAAAGAACACCCCGAAAGTTGCTCTTTGTATGTATTGTAATTCTTTAGAATCAACGTTTACTAAATTGTGAAGCCTTACGGGCTTTTTTCAAGCCTGGTTAAAAGATTTTTATTTGAATAAGTTTCAATATATGCTTAAAATCAATGTTTTCCAACGTTTTCAGAAAGAACATTTTCATTTAATTTGAATAAATTTCAGTTGAATGGTGTGAATTTTCCCCTAAAAATAAACGGATTGAGCTAGATTTTACCATAAAATTCACACTATTTAACAATTTTACGTCCAAATTAAATTTATTTCCTTAAAATTATTTTCGGACAAATAATGAAGAATCCCTTCGAAATTAAGAGGGGATCTTTTAGATTTTAAGACACCTCTCAATGATCTATTTGGTGTTAAAACTCTATATATTGTTTTAACAACCATATTTATATTTTTCTGTTCCCAATTTGATAAAACTTTAAATGCCTCTCCATTTCGAGTATATATCATTTGTTCATCATGAATTAAAACATCGAAGTCATCAAAATCATTATCGCATACAAATGCAAAACCAACACTTTGGACACTAAACATTGTTGCTCGTACCTCGAATTCAATTTCAAAGTCCGTTTTTCTATGTAAAATAGCAACAAGATTTTCTTTATCCTCTAAGGGTTTGTAATTATTTTCTCTACTTACGACAGCTCGCATTTGTGAAATAGCTTCATCAATACCAGAACCATATAAATCAATATAGAGCAAATCTTTCATAATAGCTGGAGGATTGCAATCATCAAGGCGGATGGGTACAAATTTTAGATTATTACTAATTGCACTCATTAATGCACTCTGCCATTCCCTTGTAACCATATTACTTTTAAGAGAATTATTAGATAAAAAATAGAAAAAAGTAGTATACTGCTCTAGTCCTTCATTCATCTTACCTACAATACTGTCACCTGGTTGCATCGACCACTTATCGTAAAAAATATTATTTCTACCAAATGATACCTCTAACTGCCTAGCAACCATATCAACTAACTGTTGATCATTGTGATTATAACTAATAAAAATCATCTCTTCCCTCACTAAATATTTTTAATTCTAATTATAGATCCGAGGATCGGTATAGCGAGCTACTACTACTAACGTAGTTACTCTATCAAGCAAATATTCTAAAAGAATTATATCACATTTCTTCCTATCGAGTCATACTTATATAAAAAAGCTAAAACTGTAATTAAAACAAATTTTATACCAAATAATTCTCAATAATATACTTTGTTTAAGTGAGCACTGGAAATTTTTGAAACATGCATTTTCTTATACTATTAAATCGCTAATCAGAAAAAGAGTTCTACATATAAATAGAACTCTTATAATCTAGCATTTTGTGTTTACTATCTAGTTATTCTTTAATGCTTCTTTAATTTCACCGATTGTTGCCGAAACAGTTTTATCTTGAAATGATTTCACTTCTCTATTGCCATCTTTATCAATTGTTTCAACTGGATCACTATAATCATTTGTTGAGCTTGTTGTAAAACCACCTGACTTATCCGCAATAATTAATTTGTCATCAGGTAGGTTTGAGAAATATTCGTTGATTTCTTTTTCTGATTTACTTTTTAGGAGATTTTTATAAATTGCAATTGTTTGATTCTCTTTTTGGTGGCTTCCTAACGAATTAGCAATAACAGGGTTTAATAAAGCATATAAAGTTAATCCTACTGTCAAAATAGTTAATGTTAAAGGTAAAGCTTTTTTAGTCATTTTTTAGACCTACTTTCTTTTTACTTATTAAGAGTATACTAACCAGTTGGTTTCTTACTTAGAATGGTTATGTTGCAGGAAAACCTCCTTTCTGGGTAAATCTCTACTCTACCCAACTTCATTATATTCGGGTATATGTTAGAATTCAATTTATTGTATGTGAAACTAGTTCCAGAATTTGAACTTTAAATTTATTTATTATACATTGATTATCATTGAAAAAAATGTACAAATCAATTTCTTAGATTTGATAATATGATGAACTATAAAATATACAAAATACCACTCCAGAATAATGTACAAAACAAAAATAAAGTACACTTTTTAAAGAATGTACTTTATGCTTCTAATTCAGTTGTATCAATAGTTTAAGTCTTGTTTAATCAATTGTTTATAAACTTATAGTTTTATTTTTTCAACAAATATGCATGAGAAGACTCTAGGCGTTTTACAATTTTACGATGTTCTTTTGTTCTCATAACCCCTTCTTCCCTAAATTCTTCTGCAATAGCATGATATTCTAGATCATTACGGAAAAGCTCTTCATTAAATTCATATCCTTTTAAATACAGTAAATGCTTTAGCATCATAATGATAAGATCCTCCCTGTAGTTTTCATTTACAGTTCGCAAAGCATCTAGTTCTCTTTGATATCCTGTGTCATTTTCTACTATATTTGGATCTTCATTTTCAAGCGACTCAAAAAATTCAATACGTTTAGCCTCTTCGATTTCAGCCCTCCTTCTTTCCCGCCTTTCTTCAAATTCTTCCTGTGGCTTATCAGCTTCATAGGTAGCAATGGCCGCCATCATAACTTCCTCAGTGTATAACTTTGGATTAGAATATCCTTCAACACTATCAAATCGTGACAAGTATTTTCTTGCATTTCTTGCAGTCACAAATGTCTGTTTAGCAAAGTAATTTGTTGTATAATATCGTACGTTATTTTTAACGATTGTCTCAGATGCAATTTTTGGCATCATATCACCCCATTCCTTTTATTACTTTAATTTTACCTTTTATTTTTCAAAAAATCAAACAAAACTCCAGTATGTAAGGCGTTATTTCCTTTTTTAATATGTCCGTTTATTTTGCAATATTTTGTTTTTTATTATCTGATTCTGTAGTATAATGTTACCACAAAGAAAAATTCCGGAATTTCTTTCGGCATCTCCCACCGACGGAGCTCTAGTCGGTTAGAAAGCAATAGTAGATATAATGATTTCTCAAACACTTCAAAAACATTTACAACAACTACGAGAATGTCGTATGACAAATTACAGTAACACAAGTTATCAAAAACGGTCAGGAGATACTTTCTTCACGTGTGTACCTGAAAAACTATGGGAACGCTGGTATAGTTCTGAAAAAATCTCCTTTTATAGCCTATACAATGATAAAGAATACGAACTTGATAGCGAATCAATTAGAACACTCCTAACCTATATTTGCACTGAGTGTTACTTAATTCTTGTTTTATACGGAATCTTTTATCATTTGCCTCAGAAAAAGAAAGTAGGAAAATAACATGGCAACACCAAAATGGAATAAAACTCTTAGCGAAGTACTCAATCAACCAACAGTGTCACTTGAACTTGTAAGTGAGAAAACTGGAAACGTATACCAAACAGATG
Organism: Streptococcus cristatus; assembly: GCF_001588905.1. Taxonomy (GTDB): domain Bacteria; phylum Bacillota; class Bacilli; order Lactobacillales; family Streptococcaceae; genus Streptococcus; species Streptococcus cristatus_N. Next base: position 30,209 of record NZ_LAWH01000027.1, read on the forward strand.
TCATTCGGCAATTAAAGGTACTATCTACTGGATCTGTCGAAGAAAAAGATGGAAAATATCTTTACCTAGTCGTTGACAGCAAGAACGATTTAGAATATAAAATCAAAGTTCCAAACCGAGTAGAAACAAGTTTTGGAAAAATTTTACAATTTGAAAATGTACGGGGTGGAGCACTCTCGAATGGATTAGGTTGGTATGCTGCTGACTCAGTAGCAGTGGTTCAGCGTAATGCGTAGGCGTAGATACCGAAGAATCAAACCTACACTAAATTGTACACCTCAGGGCTATCAACTCTCTCTGATAGCCCTTACGGTTACAATTGGGTTAACTGGATTGATCCTCTGCATACATCAAACAATAACGGTACTGTCAACATATCTGGTAAAACCATTGATATACAGTATCGCCGTAACGATCATCACATTCTCTATACTATTGTATACTTGGTCCCAACGTGAAGAAGTTTCCTCTATCGAGATACCGCCCATGTCAACCAAAGCGCGGAAATTAGCAAAGCAATTAACACGTTTAATCAACGACAAACAAATCACAGATGTTCTCAAGTTATCTAATACTACACGCTACGGGCAGGAGATGCCAGAAATACGTGTCTGGGTAGACGAAGACCTACTGAATGGTTATATCGCTATCGAGAACATCGCAAACTGGGAACGAGCAAACCGCGAAAAATTTCAACAAAGAGTGTCTGGAATCTTATCTGGTAAGTACCAACGTTTCTCTGTTGTTAACTCTGAGCTATCAGCAGGAGATAGCTATATTCTATTTTACTTTGAAGACAGTCTTACATCTCAGCGATTATATATTGAAAGCGACAACTCATTAGATAAGCTGGTACACGAAAATCATCATGCACTACGACTTTCTAAAGATCTCGTTTGGTATTCTGATATAACTCCTATGATGTCTATAATCGCACGAACAAGAGCCGGGAAATCAGTGTTAGCTGGTCGATATATGGCTAGACTTATGCTTTTACAAGGCTGGATAGTAGAATATAATTCTGCTAAATATGACCGGTATGTTAGTGAATTTGGCGGACAGTCCGATCCTATTAAAATAGTCGAGCGTGCTGAATATTGGTGCTCCATAATGGATGAACGACTGGCTAAAATCAATAAAGCAGGTAAAGACAAATATCTAGAAATGGAAGATATGCCTGATATTGCTTTATTTTTCGATGAACTTGGCAATCTAAACGCTTCACTAGAATCACTAGACAAGACTGATAAAACACTAAAAGCAACCTCGCGCTGGACCACTGCAATAAACAGACTATCTGCTACTGGTGGTTCGGCTGGTATTCATATCATTGCCATCAGCCAGTTTGCTACAAAAGAGGGCTTTCTCCCCTCTCTTGCTCGTGTCAACTGTTCCGATGCTGTAATTATGTTGGGTGGTGCTGCCGATTCTGCGGATGAACGCAAGTATCTGATGAGCGGGTTTGCGGACATGCCTAAACGTAGCTATGGGAAAGGACAAGGAGTCGCTCGTATCCTTGGTTCTGGAAAAAAGTGGGAGGTCCCCCACTTTTATGAAACTCCTTGGTTTGAGGATTAGATAACGGATTCATGACGAATCCGATGAGACACATGATCGGTCATCTTGAAAAGATGAAACAAAACTAATTCTAACTATTCCAACGCCTGCACGGCACTGGGCTTGTCAAGTGCCGTGCATATCAAAAAAACAGATAGAACAAGGCTTTGAGCATTCTTGATAAAATTCAAACCCTTGTTCTATCAAGGGAATAGTTAAAAGAATAATTAAATTAAACGAGGTAACTATAACTATGGGGAAGAAAGAAGCAAATCTTACCGCAATTATGTTGGTACAACAATTAGAAGAAAAATACTGGCTATCACCTGACTATAAAGGGCCCGTCCAACAGGCTAAGAATGGCGATTGTCGTCCATTGCTTGCAATGATTATCAAGAAGCTCAAATCTAGCGATATTATAGTTAAAGAAGCTCATATCATTAAACATGACAAAGATAAGATTTCGACTTGGGATTCCAACCTGATGACAAATACAGTCGAAGATAAAGCAGTTCACGTTCATGCTTTGTTGAAATTTGAAAAAGGCGCTTCCTTGAATAAAATTGCATTAGCTGTTGAAGTTGAACCACAGTACCTAGAAAAACTCAAGTCTGGTAGGTATGGTTATGACAATTGCTTAGCATACTTAGTGCACGCAAAAGATGAAACAAAATATCAGTACCGGCCAGAAGAAGTCACCACCGTCTTAGGCGAAGATTACACAAGCATCTACAATCGTAGCATAGAGACATGGCTTAAAGGTAGAGCTACAAAAAAAGCCAAGGAAACAAACCTCAGTGTTGATTGGCTAGTTGAACGGATATTAGATGGTGAAGTGACTAAACGTAATATCATGCTCACAGACGAGTATTACGCCATTTACGGCCAACATAAACGCAAAGTAAATGAAGCTTTAGAAACTGCTGGGGAGCGTAGAAGTTACCGTACAATAGCAGAACTTGAAGCAGGAAAATTCAAGAAGGCAGTAATTTTTATACAAGCTAGTAGCGGTGTAGGAAAAACGAAACTTAGCAAAGACTTGATAGAGCTTATTCAAGCAAGCGCAGTGAAAAATGGATTAAATTGGGAAGCATGTATGACTGCTTCTACAAATGCATTCGACGAATACAGCGGTCAAGAAATTCTATTCCTTGATGATATTAAAGGAAATAGTTTCACTGTTTCCGACTGGTTAAAGTTATTAGATCCATACACAATAAGTCCAATATCAGCTCGTTATCATAATAAAATGGGCTCAGCAAGAGTGATTATAATAACAAGTACAAAGTTACCAGTTGAGCTATTCTATTTTGCGAATGGAAACCACAATGAAGACTTAGGACAATTTGTACGAAGAATTGACTTGTTAGTACACATACACAATGACATTTTTCATGTTTGTCCTCACGAAAAAACAGCAGAGGAAAGCACAATAGAAGCCTTCGGAACTAACATTCGGGTCCACCATTCTTACACTTTTCAAAAGTCTCCTGCTATTCAGCGAGATGAGGCGTTAGAAGAAATTCTAGAAACAGTGACGACAAATATGAATTGGAACAAAACAAAAAAGGTTATCGATGCAAGCGACCAAACGAACAACGATAACCCAAACAATCAACAAAAATAGCACAACTACTTTTGTTGTTGCTATTATCTCAAAATTCCCTGAAAGAAACAAGAGGTAAGTAAATGCAAGTATTTTTACCAGATGAACAAATTAAGTTTCTTATTGATGATGCAGTCAAACGAGAAATTGAAAATCAACTAAACAACAGCAACATTGAAAGTTCATATTTAAACAAACGACAAACCTGCGAATACCTTGGGATCTCCAATAACACTCTTGACAGTTGGATCCAAAAAGGTTTACCAGTAATTCGTGTCGGGAAAACTGTCCGATTTAACAAAATTGAAATCAATCGTTGGTTGCAAAAGCAGTAGAATTTTTGCCGTGGTTTGTTTATAATAGAGCCACGGTATTTTTCTGGCTCAATTCAAAAGGAGAATACTATGTCTATTACAAAAACTAAAAACGGAACCTATCGCTTACGTGTCTATATTCCTGAGGAAGTGAAGTCTTCACTAGGTGTTGATAAGAAAGTGATTGAAAAACGATTCAAAACAAGGATTGAAGCAAAAAAATATGAACTAGAACTTAAAAATAAGATTGATAAAATTCATAGTGGAGATTCAGTCTCATTAGAAAATAGTGGTTCTATCCTTTTTTCAGATTTCTATCAAAACGTTTGGTGGGAATCCTACAAAGCAGGTCAGACTACTTCTACTGCTAAACCACCTTCTCAAGCAACTATAGTTGGAACAGAAATTGCTTTTAGAAAACACATCTTACCCTTACTTGGGAATTATTCAATAGACTTTCTTAATCAAAATAAGCAAGTTGTACTAAATCTATTGACTCAAAAGGCTGAAGAATATGCAAATTTCAAAGTTATCAGGAGCTACGTTAACTCTATCTTTGACTGGGCAGAAGAATTAGAGTATATCGAAACTAATCGCTTATCAAAAACTATAAGCCGTATCAAAGCCACTAAGAAAATCAAGCTACAGGAATCTAAAAAAGATGAAGATTTATTTCTATCTCAAGAAGAACTTCAAGCATGGTTTACAGCTTTTGAAAAGGATTTAGAGACTGAAAAAATTCTATTCAAAGACTATGTTTTGTTCTATACTACCTTCTTTTTAGGAGATAGAAAGTCAGAGAGCTATGCTTTACAATGGAAACATATTGATTTCAAAAATAAACAAATTCAATTGGTTCAAGCCTTAGATCGATATAAAAATCAAAAGTCAACTAAAGGGAATAAAAAGACGATTTTTTCGATTCCACAAGAACTTACCGACTTGTTAAATTCTTGGAAGAAGCAACAAAAATCTGAACTGGCTTCATTTAACATCATGCAAACTCCTGAACAGTATGTTTTTACGTATATTGATACAAAGGGAAATGTAAACAGTTGTCTCCATGCTGATTATCTTAACAACAAGATGAAATCTGTTAAGCGTCGTCATCCAGAACTCGCACATGCAACCCCTCATAAATTACGACATACAGGAGCTACACTCGCTAAACAGGCTGGAACCTCTATGGAAGCTATTTCTGAAGCACTCACTCATAGTGATACGATTACAACTAAGACTTATGTCAACACTTCAAACGTAATCCCAATGGCTGTTGGAGAAATTGCCTTTCGTAATCTTAAAAAGTAATGGTGTGAATTTGGTGTGAAAAGTGGTGTGAATTTTGCTAAAAATCATCAAAAAAACACTCCATGGTGTGAACCATGAAGTGTTTCGAAACGTTGATATAATCGTATTGATTAACGTTTTGAGAATTGTGATGCTTTACGAGCTTTCTTAAGACCTGGTTTCTTACGCTCTACCATACGAGCATCACGAGTAAGAAGGCCTGCGCGTTTCAATGAATCGCGGAAGTCTGGATCTACTTGAAGAAGGGCACGAGCGATACCGTGACGGATAGCGCCTGATTGACCAGCGTAGCCACCACCATTAACGTTTACGAAAACGTCGTATTGACCAACAGTTGAAGTAACTGCGAATGGTTGGTTGATAACCAAACGAAGGTCAGCGTGTGGGATGTACTCTTCAACATCTTTTTTGTTTACAGTGATTTTACCAGTTCCTGGAACAAGGCGAACGCGTGCAACAGCGTTTTTACGACGTCCAGTACCTGCATATTGTGCTTGTGACATACTTTATTGTTCCTTTCCTTAGATAAGTCCTGAAATATCAAGAACTTCTGGTTGTTGTGCAGCGTGAGTGTGCTCAGCGCCTACAAATACTTTCAACTTCATACCTTGAGCGCGGCCAAGAGTATTGTGTGGAAGCATACCTTTAACTGATTTTTCGATCAAACGAACAGCGTTCTTAGAGCGAAGTTCACCAGCAGTGATAGACTTCAAACCACCTGGGTACATTGAGTGAGTGTAGTAAACTTTATCAGTTGCTTTTTTACCAGTCAATTTAACTTTTTCAGCGTTGATAACGATTACGAAGTCACCTGTATCAGTGTGTGGTGTGAATGTTGGTTTGTTTTTTCCACGAAGTACGCTTGCTACAACTGCAGAAAGGCGTCCAAGAGGTACATCAGTAGCGTCTACTACATACCATTTGCGTTCAACTTCACCTGGCTTAGCCATGTATGTTGTTTTGTTCATGATTTCTCCTATATGAATATCGTTTTTGTTTACAGGGCGGATGTTCCGGTCCGCAGGTTATTTGAAAGGTTCCGGGGCCTTACAAATGGGGTAAACAATACCGCCTACTATCATACCAAATTTTCTAACCAAAAGTCAATATATTTGATGCAATTATTTATAAAATAACGATTTCATTTCTATTTAGTCTGAAAGTTCACTGCCAATGCTAAAGAGTCCTAGAGTACCTGGGCCGGTATGCGTCGAAATAACCGGACCAAGAGGCAGTATAAGGACTTCTGTGACCTGCCCAGAAGCTAAAAGCTGCTCCTTGACAGTTTCAGCGACTTCTTTTTCACCTGCATAGGCGACCACCACCCGTGGATCAGAAATCGTATCTAAGGTCATCCGAACCACCTCAGCCTGCGCCTTCTTCTTGCCTCGCACCTTAGCGACCGAATCCAGACTTCCATCAGCTGTGACTGCGATAATGGGCTTGATATTGACCAAGCTTCCCATGAGAGCCGCTGCCTTGGAAATGCGGCCACCCCGCATGAGGTGGTTGAGATCATCTACTAAGAAATAGGTCTTTACTCTAGGCACCAGACTCTGAAGCAAGTCTGCCGTCTGCTCTAGGCTTTGACCTGCTGCTCTCGCTTCTACAGCCTTCATGACCAAGAGCCCTTCACCCATCGAAGCTGCCTTGGTATCAAGGATGGTGATGATCGCCTTAGGATAATCCTCTAAGACCATCTCCCGCGCCATGACTGCACTTTGGTAGGTTCCAGACAGGGCGGAAGCAAAAGCCACATAGAGAACTGCTGTGCCCTCCTGAGCATACTGGCGGAAAACATCTTCAAATTGGCCGACATTGATCTGGCTGGTAGTCGGCTTGCTGCCCGACTCCATCTTGGCTAAAAGCTGCTCACTGGTCAGCTTATCCGGTCCGACGGTCTCGTGGGTTTGGCCGTCCAGCTGAATGGTCAAGCCCAGAACCTGCACATCATGTTCTTGGGTCCAGCTTTCCGGCAAGTCTGCCGTCGAATCCGTTAAAATTTTGAAGGTCATCTTTTTTCTCCATCATTTTTTAGTTGCCACAGAGAAGACTTCTCCATGGACATAAGCGGGTGATTTGTGGTGATTTGCCTACCACCATATCGGGACTAGCTATTGGAAATTTATTGCTTTTTAGGAAAGCTAGTTCGCTCGGTCAGTCTAGAACAGGACTGACACCTTGAAACCCTTTCAAATCAAAAATATATTGGAAATATTCATCTTGTGAATTGTTTAAAATCAAGTTTGCCTTACCATTCAGTAATTCAATACAGGTCCATTCCCCATCTAAACACTCAACATCATATTTTTTATCTTCTAAAAATAAATTTGTTAATTGTCCCTCTGGATATTTATTTTGAAAAGAAACCATCCCAGAGTTGTCACTTCGGTAAGCAAGGACAGGAACTTCCACTTTTTGGTTCCCCATATAAAAGGAACTCATACATCTCTTTTCAGCAAGGTATTCATATTTTCCTTTTACATAATTCACAATCTCTTTATTTAAAATTGTAGAAAAATTGAGGATGCTGATGAAATCCGCCTTATCAGTGGATAAGGTTTCTACCTCAACCAGATATTTCCAAGCGCCATTTACCTGACTTCCTTGGCCGTATAAATCTGTGCAATTCAAGGAATATTGGGTCAATAAATCCTCTAAGGGATACTGATCTGCTTCCTCAGTGATTTCAAAGCAAAAGCAATAATTATCTTCTCTTTTATTATGGTAGATAGCATAAATGATCGGTTCAAGCTTTTCTGTTTGGTATTTTTCTAACGCATAACTTCCAAGTACTTGCATTAGCCCACCCGATTTCTAAAAACTTCATACATGAGAATGGCAGCTGCGACACTGGCATTGAGGCTTTGAACATGGCCATTCATGGGAATGGTCAGCATTTCGTCCACCTGCTTCTTGATATTACTGGAAATCCCCTTGCCTTCGTTGCCGATGATGAGGGCCAGCTTGCCTGCCGTATTCCACTTATGAACAGGCGTCCCCTGCATATCCGTCCCAAAAATCCAGAAGCCAGCTTCCTTGAGCTTGTCCAGAGTCTGGCTGAGATTGGTCACACGGGCAATAGGAATGTGCTCGATAGCGCCCGTAGAGGTCTTGGCCACAACTGGTGTCACGCCGACTGCTCTGTGCTTGGGAATGATCACTCCCGTGACATTGGTAGCATCAGCCGTCCGTAAGATAGAGCCCAGATTATGCGGGTCTGTCAAGCCATCCAAAATCAACAGCAGAGGATTCTCTTCCTGCTCCGCTTTTTTCAAAATATCCGCCAATTCTGCATAGGCAAACTCCGATACCCGCAAGACAAAGCCTTGGTGAACGGCTCCATCCGTCATCTCCTGCAAGGTTTTCTTGGGTGTCCAAGAGATGGATACCTTCTTTTCTGCCGCCAGATCTTTCAGCTTGCTCACGTTTTTGCCACGCAAGTCGTCCTGAATGTAAAGTTTATTTCCTGTATTGGCCATCAAGGCCTCGGTCACAGCATGTACGCCGTAGACAATATCATTTTTTTCCATACTAACAGTATATCACAAGCTCCCCAAAAAAATCTGTCTAAAAGCTAAATATCTCTCTATGACAACCTAGCATTTCTCAGCAATCAGCTAAAAATTGCTTTTCGTTATTCTATTTGTTTTTGAAATAATTCCTTATTTGAGACTTAGAAACCAGCCAAACTAGCCAGTTCTGCTAGCTGGTTTCCAAACAGAAAGAAATCCCCCCTCGTCAGATACTTACTTTTGGCCAACAGCTATCTCAAGTATCATTTACCTAAAAAACTAAAGGAAAAGTGACCGGCCGAGGCCTAAGTTGCCTTGAATTTATAGGGGAAGTGATCAGTCGAGATCTAAATTGCTATATATCTATAGGAAAAGTAGCCAGCCGAGGCCTAGATTGCCATAAATCTAT
>NZ_LAWH01000028.1:0-151642 GCF_001588905.1 Streptococcus cristatus
AATTCGATTTCGTCGTCCCACCTCCGCACAGTTGAGTAGGGCTGTAAAAGCTGATGAAATCAGCGTAGTAGAGCCCACTCAACCACTGCGTCTTGCTCGACAATCCAAAGACAATTGAGAGGCTAGGACTTTTGTCCTAGCCTATTTTGACTATTCAGTTGGCTTGTAGTATAGTTAAAGAAGATTAAAAAAAAGGACTTCAACATGTATCAGACTTATCATTTGAAACAACGCCTAAGCCTGTTTGTCTCAATTTTTCTTCCTATCTTGATTTATCAGCTGGCAAATTTCTCGGCTTCCTTTGTTGACACGACCATGACGGGTCAATACGATACCTTGCATCTGGCAGGCGTCTCTATGGCAACCAGTCTATGGGGTTCATTTTTCTCCTTTCTGACGGGGATTGTGTCTGCCTTGGTTCCGATCATTGGTCATCATTTGGGACAGGGGAAAGATGAAAAAATAGCCTCTGATTTTTATCAGTTCATCTATCTTTCTTTGGCTCTATCTCTGATTTTATTTGCGCTGGTATTTTTAGGTGCCCCTTTGGTTTTGCAGCGTCTAGGCTTAGACCCTTTAGTAAAAGATGTGGCCCAGCATTATCTTTGGTACTTGTCCATTGGTATCATTCCCTTCTTGCTCTTTAGCGTTATTCGCTCTCTCTTGGATGCTTTGGGGTTAACTCGGCTTTCTATGTATTTGATGCTCTTGCTCCTACCTTTGAATGCTAGCTTTAATTATGTATTGATTTATGGAGCTTTTGGCTTTCCCGAAATGGGCGGAGCTGGTGCGGGACTAGGCACTTCTTTAGCTTATTGGGTTTTATTAGTCATATCACTATTATTGGCCATCAAACATCCTAAAGTCCGTCAATACCAACTCTGGAAAATTCGTCCCTTGAACAAAACTGGTTTGGCTGAAGGTTTTCGCTTAGGTTTGCCAATAGGAGGGACAGTCTTTGCCGAAGTTGTCATCTTTTCAATCGTCGGACTAGTGATGTCAAAATTTTCTTCTTTGATTATTGCTAGCCATCAGGCTGCCATGAATTTTTCAAACCTAATGTATGCTTTTCCTATGAGTATTTCCACAGCTATGGCCATCATTATCTCTTATGAGCTGGGGGCTGAAAGACTTGACGATGTGAAAAAGTATTGCACTTTGGGTAGAATTGTAGCATCTGGTTTCGCGGTCTTTACCTTGATTTTTCTCTATATTTTCCGAGATAAGGTTGCCAGCCTTTATGGCTCAGATCCAGATTTTATACGTCTGACCTCAATCTTTCTGACTTTTAGCCTCTTTTTCCAATTGGCTGATACGATTGCCGCTCCTTTGCAGGGAATTTTGCGAGGTTACAAAGATACTCAAGCACCATTTTACTTGGGCTTATTAGCTTACTGGGGCGTTTCCTTACCTCTGGGCTTGTTTTTAGATCAGGCTACGGATTTGGGACCTTATGGGTATTGGATTGGACTGATTGCGAGTTTGGTCGTGAGTGCAATCCTCTACCAACTGCGATTGAATTATATCCAAAAGAAGCGACGCTGAGCGTTTTCATCATAAAATTAAAAGGCTGAGTTATTATCTCAGCCTTTTTGATTTTATTTTGTTCGCATTTCACCTTGAGGGAAGTAAGTGCCTTCTGGCATGTCATTGATGATGACATGGACAGCAGACTGAGGTGCGCCAGTATTTCTGACAACGGCTTCGGTGACTTCCTTAGCCAAAGATTTCTTTTGTTCCAAGCTGCGGCCTTCAAATAAATCAATTCTGACAAATGGCATATGATTTCTCCTTTTCTTTTGCTAATCTTATTTTATCACAAATTAGGTTTTAAAGAATAGTGAATTGTGGTAAAATAATAGGAAGTACGGTCGGTCTTTCCAGCAGAGTTTATGGATAATGCTGAAAGTCCTAGAAAGACAATACTTAGAGAGAATGTAAGAATAAAATGGCTCAGTTATATTATAAATATGGCACAATGAATTCGGGCAAGACCATTGAAATTTTGAAAGTGGCCCACAACTACGAAGAGCAGGGCAAAAGCGTAGTAATCATGACCTCGGCTGTCGATACACGTGATGGCCTTGGCGTTGTTTCCAGCCGCATCGGCATGAAGCGAGCTGCGATGGCAATCGAGGACCAGACAGATATTTTTGGCTATATTCAAAGTCTGCCTGAAAAGCCTTACTGCGTTTTGATTGATGAGGCTCAGTTTTTGAAACGTCACCATGTCTATGATTTGGCTAGAGTAGTGGATGAGCTGGATGTTCCAGTCATGGCTTTTGGTCTGAAAAATGATTTTCGCAATGAACTCTTTGAAGGCTCCAAGCATCTCTTGCTCCTGGCTGATAAGATTGACGAAATCAAAACCATTTGCCAATATTGTTCAAAAAAAGCAACTATGGTTTTGCGGACGGATAATGGGAAACCTGTCTATGATGGCGAACAGATCAAAATTGGTGGCCATGAGACCTATATTTCTGTTTGCCGCAAGCATTATTTCAATCCCCCCATTAAATAGAATGAATTAGAAAATCAAGGAGATAGATTACAAAGATGAATATTTATGACCAGTTACAGGCAGTGGAAGACCGTTATGAAGAGCTTGGAGAATTGCTCAGTGACCCAGATGTGGTCTCAGATACCAAGCGTTTCATGGAGCTTTCAAAAGAAGAAGCTTCTACTCGTGATACGGTGACGGCCTACCGTGAGTACAAACAAGTCCTTCAAAACATCGTTGATGCTGAAGAAATGATTAAGGAATCAGGCGGAGATGCGGACTTGGAAGAAATGGCCAAGCAAGAACTCAAGGATGCCAAGGCTGAAAAAGAAGCATACGAAGAGAAACTGAAAATCTTGCTCCTTCCAAAGGATCCAAACGACGATAAGAATATCATCCTTGAAATTCGTGGAGCAGCTGGTGGTGAAGAAGCAGCCCTTTTCGCTGGAGATTTGCTGACGATGTATCAGAAGTATGCGGAAGCCCAAGGCTGGCGCTTTGAAGTCATGGAAGCTTCTATGAATGGCGTCGGTGGTTTCAAAGAAGTAGTGGCTATGGTTTCTGGTCAGTCTGTATACTCTAAACTCAAGTATGAATCAGGTGCCCATCGTGTGCAACGGGTTCCTGTAACAGAAAGCCAAGGTCGTGTTCATACCTCAACAGCAACTGTCCTTGTCATGCCTGAAGTGGAAGAAGTTGAATACGATATTGATCCAAAAGACCTTCGTGTGGACATCTACCACGCATCTGGTGCTGGTGGACAGAACGTCAACAAGGTTGCTACTGCTGTTCGTATCGTTCACTTGCCAACCAATATCAAGGTTGAAATGCAGGAAGAACGGACTCAGCAGAAAAACCGTGAAAAGGCCATGAAGATCATCCGTGCTCGTGTTGCTGACCATTTTGCTCAGATTGCTCAGGATGAACAAGACGCTGAACGTAAGTCAACGATTGGTACTGGTGACCGTTCAGAACGGATTCGTACTTATAACTTCCCACAAAACCGTGTCACAGACCACCGTATTGGCTTGACTCTCCAAAAACTAGATACCATCTTGTCTGGTAAATTGGACGAAGTTGTAGATGCCTTGGTACTCTATGACCAAACGCAAAAACTAGAAGAGCTGAATAAATAATGACCTTAGCTCAATATTTGGCTGAGTTAGAGCAGGAGCTAGTAGCAGCGGGAGAAGAAGCGGAAAGCCTGTCTTTCGTTTATCGGGCACTCAATGACCTCTCTTTTACCGACTTTGTTCTCAAGCTTCAGAGAGCAGTTAGCCAGGAAGAACGTGAGCAGCTAAAAGCAATTCAAGAGCAACTGCTTGCTCATAAGCCGGCCCAGTATATTATCGGTAGCAGTGATTTTCACGGCTTGACTCTTAAGGTGGATGAGCGGGTGTTGATTCCAAGGCCTGAGACTGAGGAGCTAGTGGAGTTGATTTTGTCAGAAAATCCTGAAAGCTCTCTGTCTGTCTTGGATATCGGCACTGGCAGCGGAGCTATCGCTCTGGCACTGGCAAGCAGTCGCCCAGACTGGCAGATTACTGCTTCTGATCTCTCGGACGATGCTCTTGCTTTGGCGGTGGAAAACGCCCAGTCCTGTGGCCTCAATCCTACTTTTGTCCAATCCGATTGCTTGGATGCAATCCAAGGAAAATTTGATATTATCGTCTCTAACCCACCTTATATTTCAGAAGCGGATAAGGACGAAGTCGGCCTCAACGTTCTAGCCTCAGAGCCACACATGGCCCTCTTCGCAGAGGAGGATGGCTATGCCGTCTATCGGAAAATAGCGGAGCAGGCAGGAGACTATCTGACAGAAAAAGGAAAAATTTATCTGGAAATTGGTTACAAGCAAGGAGATGGCGTCAGGGAATTGCTGAAAAAACCTTTTCCCAAAAAACGAATCCGAGTCTTGAAAGATCAATTTGGCAAAGATAGAATGGTGGCGATGGACAATGGATAAGATAGAAAATACTCTGGCAGCAGGCGGAGCAGTTGTCCTGCCCACGGAAACGGTGTATGGCCTCTTTGCTCAGGCTTTGAACGAAGAGGCAGTTGAGCGAGTCTATGAATTAAAAAGAAGACCGCGTGACAAGGCTCTCAATCTCAATGTGGCTAGCTTGGAAGAGATTTATGCCTTTTCTAAGAACCAGCCCAGTTATCTAAAAAAACTCTATCAAGCCTTTCTACCTGGACCACTGACTATTATCCTCCAAGCTAATGACCGAGTTCCTGCTTGGATAAACTCAGGTATGGAAACTGTGGGCTTTCGGATTCCTAAGCATCCGGTTACGCTAGACTTGATTCGCAAGTATGGACCCTTGATTGGTCCATCCGCCAATCTTTCTGGAAAAGCCAGTGGCACTGATTTCCAGCAGATTATGCTGGATTTCCAAGAGCAAGTCTCGGGAGTAGAAGATGATGCTTCCTTGACAGGTCAGGATTCAACCATTCTGGACTTGTCTGGAGAAAAGGCACTTATTCTACGCCAGGGAGCCATTACCCGCGAGGACATTCTCGCCCAAGTAAGTGATATAACATTTTAACTATTAGGAGCCTAGCGCCCTATTTTCTCAAAAAAAGGAGACACCTTATGATTTTTGACCAAGAAGACTACAAAGCATTTGACAAAGAACTCTGGGATGCTATTGCCAATGAGGAAGAACGTCAGCAGCATAATATTGAGCTAATCGCTTCAGAAAATGTCGTTTCTAAAGCTGTTATGGCGGCTCAAGGTTCTATTTTGACCAATAAATACGCTGAAGGCTACCCAGGTCGCCGTTATTATGGTGGAACAGACGTAGTGGATGTCGTGGAGAGCTTGGCCATTGAGCGCGCTAAGGAAATTTTTGGTGCCAAATTCGCCAATGTTCAGCCTCACTCAGGCAGTCAGGCCAATTGCGCTGCTTATATGGCTTTGATTGAGCCAGGCGACACGGTTATGGGTATGGATTTGTCTGCGGGCGGTCACTTGACTCACGGTGCTCCAGTCAGCTTCTCTGGTCAAACCTACAATTTTGTATCCTATAGCGTTGATCCAGAAACAGAATTACTGGACTTTGATGCCATCCTCAAACAAGCCAAGGAAGTACAGCCTAAGCTAATTGTGGCGGGAGCTTCAGCCTATTCTCACATCATCGACTTTTCAAAATTCCGTGAAATTGCTGATGCAGTCGGTGCCAAGCTGATGGTCGACATGGCTCACATCGCTGGTTTGGTTGCTGCAGGTCTCCATCCAAGCCCTGTGCCTTATGCGGATATCACAACCACGACGACCCACAAGACCTTGCGTGGCCCTCGTGGTGGCTTGATTTTGACAAACGATGAGGAATTGGCTAAGAAAATCAATTCAGCTATCTTCCCAGGTATTCAGGGTGGACCATTGGAGCATGTCGTTGCAGCCAAAGCTGTGGCTTTTAAAGAAGTGCTTGACCCAGCTTTCAAGGTTTATGCTCAGCAGATTTTGGATAATGCCCAAGCCATGGCCCAAGTCTTCCGTCAGCATGATAAGTTTCGCGTGATTTCTGATGGTACTGAAAATCACCTTTTCTTAGTCGATGTTACTAAGGTTGTAGAAAATGGGAAAGTCGCTCAAAATCTCTTGGATGAGGTCAACATTACGCTCAATAAAAACTCCATCCCTTACGAGACTTTGTCACCATTTAAGACTAGCGGCATTCGTATCGGTACAGCAGCCATTGCAGCTCGAGGCTTTGGTGTCACAGAAAGCATCAAGGTGGCTGAGCTTATTATCAAGGCTCTGGAAAACGCTGAAAACGAAGCGGTGCTCAATCAAGTTCGGGCAGAAGTTCGCGAACTGACGGATGCTTTTCCGCTCTATGAAGGTTTGAACTAAGATGGACATTTACGTAAAAAAGGCCATCATTCATCAATTCAGTCCAGCTGATACGGACTTGCTGTTGGCGGATAAGTTTCTTAATATCACTCCCAAGATTGAGGAATACCTTCGTAAGAAAATCGAGCGGGTCTATTCAGACGAGGCTAAAACAGGCATTTTCGAACCTAATAATGTCTTTTTAGCCAAGCTTTCAGACGACTTACTGGAAACATCTGTGACAGTGGCCAAGCTCTGGCAGGAAGAGTTTTCGATCAGTGAAAATCAGAAAACCAATGATTTGATTTTCGTCCAGTTTGACAAGGAAGGCGTGGAGCACTTTGCTTTTCTGCGGATTGCGTTGCGGGAAACCCTAACTCACCTGGGTGGCGAGGTAGATAATCCAATCAAACTGACGCAGAACAATTTGCCTGGCTTTGGTACGGGGGCGGACGAGGCTTTGGTCATCAATCTCCAGTCTCGCAAGTACCATCTGATTGAAAAGCGTATCAAGTACAATGGCGCCTTTCTCAACTATTTTTCGGATAATCTCTTGCAGGTCAGTCCTAAGATTTCACCAAAAAAATCTATCAAGACTCTGGAAAAAACAGCTCAAAAGATTGCTGAAAGCTTTAATACAGATGACTTTCAGTTCCAGTCTAAGGTCAAATCCAGCATTTTCAAAAATCTGGAAGAAAATGACGAATTGTCTCCTGAAAAGTTGGCAGACGAGCTGTTTGACAGCAATCTGACAGCCCGACTTACCTTTATTGACCAGGTTAAGGAAACTGTGCCAGAGCCAATCAAGTTTGATGAGATTGACAGCAGTCGCCAGAAAAAGAAGTTCGAAAATCAAAAATTATCCCTCTCTAATGGAATAGAGCTGATCGTTCCCAATAATGTCTATCAGGATGCTGAATCCGTGGAATTTATCCAGAACGACAACGGGACCTACTCTATTCTCATCAAAAATATAGAGGATATACAAAGTAAATAATGTTTAAATTTATCAGAAGATTGATTTTGCTCATCATTCTGGCTGCCATCGCGATAAAAGGCTATCAAGTCCATCGTGATGTTAAGCAGGTTATGACCTATCAAAGCTTGGTTAGAGAAGTGCTAGACGAGCAGGACACTGCGGCTAATGAAGAGCTTGTCCTAGCCATGATCTACACAGAAACCAAGGGAAGAAACAACGACCTCATGCAGTCTAGTGAGAGTGCAACAGGCGAAATCAATTCGATTACAGACAATAAAGAAAGTGTCCGGCAAGGGATTCAGACTCTATCGGACAATCTAGAGCTGGCCAGCGAGAAAAAGGTAGATGTTTGGACAGCGGTTCAGGCCTACAATTTTGGTCAGGCCTATATCGACTATGTGGCGCAAAATGGCGGTGAGAATACGCTTGAGCTAGCAAAAAAATACTCAAAAGAAGTGGTTGCTCCGAGTCTTGGCAACGTGACTGGAAAAACCTATTCATACTATAATGTGCTTTCCATTTTTTACGGTCCCAAGCTTTATATCAATGGTGGAAATTACTATTATTCACGGCAGGTGCGACTAAATATGTACCTTATCCGCTTTATAGGTTGGCTGTAAACAGATGATTGGAGTATAGCTCGCCTTTCTATAGGAATAAGAGGTTGGGATGGATAATCTCAGCTTCTTATTTTTAAAGAAGGACAAATAAGGATTTGGTCTCTCTTTTGTAGTGATTAGAATTAGAAGATATTTTTCAACTTGAGCTTCGAACTAGAAAAGAAGCTAAAAAGTTTTGATTTTTTCTTCTGTAGGACGGGCTTTTTGATATAATAGAAAGTATGAATAAAAGGGAAAAAATTTCAAATTATCAACTGTTACTGGCTCAGCTAGAAGCCTTATTGGAGGGTGAGACCAATGCTTTGGCCAATCTTTCTAATGCTAGCGCCCTGCTTAATCAAGCCCTGCCTCATTCGGTTTTTACTGGTTTCTATCTTTTTGATGGGAGTGAGCTGATTCTGGGACCTTTTCAGGGCGGTGTTTCCTGTGTCCATATTGCTCTAGGCAAGGGTGTTTGTGGGGAGTCTGCTGAGAAAGAGCAGACGATTATCGTAGATGATGTGACCCAGCATGCCAACTATATCTCCTGTGATAGCCGTGCTAAGAGCGAGATTGTGGTGCCCATGGTAAAAGACGGTCGCCTACTTGGAGTGTTGGATTTGGACTCGGCCTTGACTGGGGATTATGATGACGCAGACCAGGAATATCTGGAAAAGTTTGTCCAGATTTTGCTTGAAAAAACGACCTGGAATTTTGAAATGTTTGGAGAAAAAGCCTAATGTATCAAGCTTTATATCGAAAGTACCGCAGTCAGACCTTTGGTCAGCTGGTGGGTCAGCAGGTAGTAGCGACCACTCTGCGGCAGGCTGTTGAGCAAGGGAAAATCAGCCATGCCTATCTTTTTTCTGGTCCACGTGGAACAGGAAAAACCAGTGTTGCCAAGATTTTTGCCAAGGCTATGAACTGTCCTAATCAAAAGGATGGTG
This sequence comes from Streptococcus cristatus, assembly GCF_001588905.1. Lineage (GTDB taxonomy): Bacteria > Bacillota > Bacilli > Lactobacillales > Streptococcaceae > Streptococcus > Streptococcus cristatus_N. The sequence continues at coordinate 8,864 of NZ_LAWH01000028.1, forward strand.
AGCCCTGCAATGACTGCTATATCTGCCAGGCCATCACTGAGGGGAGTCTTGAAGATGTCATTGAGATCGACGCGGCTTCTAATAATGGTGTCGATGAGATTCGTGATATTCGGGACAAGTCTACCTATGCGCCCAGTCTTGCCAAGCACAAGGTCTATATCATTGATGAGGTGCACATGCTCTCGACTGGAGCCTTTAACGCCTTGCTCAAGACCTTGGAAGAGCCAACCGAAAATGTGGTCTTTATCCTAGCGACGACAGAGCTGCATAAGATTCCAGCGACCATTCTTTCTCGTGTTCAGCGATTTGAGTTTAAGTCTATCAAGACGCAGGACATCATTGGTCATATTGAGTGGATTCTGGAGCAGGAAGGCATTGATTTTGAGCAAGAAGGTGTGCAGATTATTGCCCGTCGAGCTGAGGGCGGTATGCGAGATGCCTTGTCTATCCTCGATCAGGCTCTTAGCTTGACCCAAGAAAATCGTTTGACTACTGATATTGCTGAAGAGATCACAGGCTCTATCAGCTTAGGTGCCTTGGATGCCTATGTAGCAGCCTTGATTGCTCATGATGCAGTAGCAGCCTTGGATAATCTCAATCTGATTTTTGACAGTGGCAAAAACATGGCTCGCTTCGTGACGGACCTCCTGCAATACCTGCGTGACCTAATCATTGTCAAAACTGGCGGAGAAAATCATCATACTAGTGAGCTCTTTCTGGAAAATATCAAGACACCGCAGGAGACTCTCTTTGCCATGATTGAGATAGCGACCAAGAGTTTAGCAGACATCAAAAATACCCTGCAGCCTAAGATTTATACAGAAATGATGACTATTCGACTGGCTGAGGAAAAAGCAGGCTTGGACCAGATTCCTGACAACTTGGCAGAAGAACTGTCTAATCTCAAGCAGGAAATTCAAGAGCTCAAGCAGCAATTGGCCAATGTCGGCAGTCAGCCAGCTCCAGCAGCTAAGAAATCAGAGGCACGACCTCAGAAGGCTAAGACCTATCGAGTAGATCGCAATAAGGTCAATGCCATTTTGGAAGAGGCAGTGGAAAATCCTGACTTGGCTCGCAGCAATTTGACCAAGCTGCAAAATGCTTGGGGTGAAATTATCGAGAGTTTGGCAGGAGCGGACAAGGCGCTGCTCATCGGTTCGCAGCCAGTTGCAGCTAACGAAAATCATGCTATTTTGGCTTTTGAGTCTCATTTCAACGCTGAGCAGACCATGAAAAGAGAAAATCTCAATACCATGTTTGGAAATCTGCTGAGCAATGCTGCTGGCTTTTCACCAGATATTCTGGCTATTTCTCTCGAGGACTGGACTCAGATTCGGGCAGAATTTTCAGCTAGAAGTCGCGGCAATAAAGCAGAAGCAGTTGAAAAGCAGGAAGAAAGTTTGATACCGGAAGGCTTTGATTTTCTAGCGGAAAAAATCACCGTGCAGGATGATTGAATTTAGATTTTTATGATTTTTCATGCTATAATGGAAGAATGAATAGACGACAATTTATTGTAATGGCGGCTTTTACAGCCCTAGAAACGTACTTTTTTAATAAATCAATCATGTCTGAAGACTATCTGATGGCTATTTTCTGGGCCATTCTGATTGGTCGTAATCTGCAGATTAGCTATGTGATGGGGCGAATTATGGATGAGATTGATAAGCATCTAGGACACAAATAATGACTAAATCAGAGATTGACTAGAGTGAGAATCTGGCACTCTAGAGTGGTTTTGACAAGGAACAAAGGGAGGCTGAGAGACGATTGTCGCAGCCTCTTTTATGATGTAGAAAAGGGAGAAAAGAGCAAGAAGTCGGAATGAATACAAGAATTTTTTAGAAAATTGCTATTTTTATGATAAAATAGAAGTTAGTAGCAATTGAAAGGGGCATCTATGAAGTTAAGAACAAAGGTAAAAGGCCTGAATGGTCGCATCCGTGTGCCGGGCGACAAATCAATCAGTCACCGTTCGATTATGTTCGGGAGCTTGGCCAAGGGCCTTACAGTGGTTCACGATATTTTGAGAGGTGAGGATGTCCTTTCTACGATGCAGGTCTTTCGTGATTTAGGCGTTAAGATAGAGGATGATGGAAAGACTGTCAAGATCCATGGTGTTGGGTTTGATGGTCTCAAGGCGCCACACAATAAATTAGACATGGGAAATTCAGGGACCTCTATCCGCTTGATTTCGGGTCTCTTGGCAGGTCAGGATTTTGCAGCAGAGATGTTTGGCGATGATAGTTTGTCCAAGCGTCCGATGGATCGGGTAACCCTGCCTCTTAGTCAAATGGGTGTGGATATTTGGGGTCAGACAGAACGAGATTTACCGCCACTACACATTCATGGCCGAAAAGATTTAAAGCCTATCCATTACCAGCTGCCAGTGGCTTCCGCTCAAGTCAAATCAGCCTTGATTTTTGCGGCTTTACAGGCTCAAGGCGAGTCAGTCATTATTGAAAAGGAAATTACCCGTAACCATACAGAGGATATGATTGTCCAATTTGGTGGTCAAATTGAGGTCAAGGATAAAGAAATCCGTGTGCAGGGTGGTCAGACCTTTACTGGGCAAGAAGTGAGAGTGCCTGGTGATATTTCCAGTGCAGCCTTCTGGCTAGTTGCAGGCTTGATTCTTCCCCATTCCAAAATCGTCCTAGAAAATGTTGGAATCAATGAAACTCGGACGGGGATTCTTGATGTTATCAAGGCAATGGGCGGTAAGATGACCCTTTCTAATATAGATGAGGTGGCCAAATCCGCTACGATTACCGTTGAGACTTCTGAGCTGAAAGGAACTGAGATTGGCGGAGAAATTATTCCGCGCTTGATAGACGAGCTTCCGATAATTGCCCTTTTAGCCACCCAAGCTGAGGGCAGAACGGTGATCCGAGATGCCGAGGAGTTAAAGGTCAAAGAAACCGATCGGATTCAGGTTGTCGCAGACGCCTTAAATAGCATGGGAGCAGCCATTAGCCCTACAGCAGATGGCATGATTATCGATGGAAAAACGCTTCTCCATGGTGCAACCATCAATACGTTCGGTGACCACCGTATTGGAATGATGGCAGCCATTGCGGCCCTGTTAGTTTCGGATGGAGAGGTGGAGCTGGAGCGGGCAGAAGCAATCAATACCAGCTATCCAAGCTTCTTCTCAGACTTGGAGGGCTTAGTGAATGGCTAAGATTTTACTTGGCTTTATGGGAGCAGGAAAATCAACGATTGCGAGAGCCTTGTCAGCAGATTTTCTGGATATGGACGAGCTGATTGTCCAAAAGATCGGCATGTCCATCCAAGAGTATTTTGCTCAATACGGCGAGCCAGCCTTTCGAAAAATTGAAGCTGAAGTCTTGGCTGATTGTATCCAGCAGGATGTTGTGCTTTCTACAGGCGGCGGTGTTGTCTTGAGTCCCCAAAACCGTGACTTATTGGCTCAAAATCCCCAAAATATTTATCTGAAAGCTGACTTTGAGACCCTCTTTCGTCGGATTGAGCAAGATCAGGAAAATCAGCGTCCCTTGTATCTGACCAAGAGCAAGGCAAACTTGCAGGAGATTTTTGAACAACGGCAGGCTCTCTATGAGGCGGTCGCGACACAAACAATTGACGTGGTAGGCAAAACGCCACAAGAAATTATTGAGGAAATTCAATGAAAGTAGCTTTTTTAGGACCCAAGGGATCTTTTTCCCACCATGTTGCCCAAGAAGCCTTTCCCCAAGCAGACTTGGTGCCCTATCAAAACATCACAGAAGTGATGAAGGCCTATGAAGGGAAAGAGGTGGATTATTCAGTTGTTCCCGTGGAAAATTCGATTGAAGGAAGTGTCCATGAGACCTTGGATTATCTTTTCCATCAGGCTAAGATCCAAGCAGTAGCAGAGATTGTTCAGCCCATTAAGCAGCAGTTATTGGCGACCAGTTTGACCAAGCCTATTGAGAAAGTTTTTTCCCATCCTCAGGCGCTTGCTCAGGGGAAGGGCTATATTCGCCAGCATTATCCAGAAGCAGCGATTGAAATTACAGCTAGTACAGCCTATGCGGCTCGCTTTGTAGCTGAGCATCCTGACCAACCTTTCGCCGCTATTGCGCCGCGTACTGCGGCAGTCGAGTATGGTCTGCAAGTGGTGGCCCAAGATATTCAGGAAATGGAGGAAAATTTTACTCGTTTCTGGATTTTAGGACAGACCACTCCTACTCTTAGGCTTGAAAAGCAAGAGGAAAAACAGAGTTTGGCTTTGACTTTGCCAGACAATCTGCCTGGTGCCTTGTATAAGGCTTTATCAACCTTTGCCTGGCGTGGCATTGACCTGACAAAGATTGAAAGCCGCCCTCTTAAAACAGCCCTAGGGGAATATTTCTTTATTATTGATATTGATAATGAACGGAAAGAATTAGTGGATTTTGCTTACCAAGAGCTTACCGCACTTGGCATTACCTTTAAAATTCTAGGAAGTTATCCCGTTTTTCAAATTCAGGATTATAGATTGGAGCAGAGATGAGAGAAACAGAAAATCTGAGTCGACACGAGCAGTTAAGGCTGGATTATCTCCATACAAACTATTACTATCTTAACGAACATGAAAAAGAGGAGTATAATTACCTCCGCCAAAAGTCGAAAGGACGGTCAGATGTTGCGCAAAAAACGTCTACCAAGCAGACCGTGCAGGCTTCGCTAGAAGACCCGAAGACGGATTCATCCGGTTTGTTACCCAAATACCCGGGTAAAGGTTCTCTTAGCAGAAGCCAAAAGAATTCCCGTGCTTCTTTAAAGCAAGAAGCGAAAAAATCAACTCAGAAAACTCCTAGAACCTACAAAAAAATTCGTCCGAAGCGCGTGCTGATGTGGCTCCTGATTTTTGTGCTTTTGGTTGTTTCTGGCATGCTCTTTATGTTTTTCAAAGGCTTAAATACAGCGAGACCAGGAAATCTTAAAGCGGCTGATGTTGAGTACTTTGATGGTCATGATGCTCGAGATGGGATCAACATTCTTGTTTTAGGGACAGATGGCCGAATTGGAGAAAATTCAACGGAGACTCGGACCGATTCAATTATGGTCTTGAACGTTGGCAATAAAGATCATAAAATGAAGTTAGTTAGCTTTATGCGTGATACCTTGATTCATATTGATGGCGTCAGCAATTCCTACACGGAGCCAACCGATGATGATTATTATGATCAAAAATTGAACTCCGCCTATACTTTTGGTGAACAAGACAATCATCGTGGAGCTGAGGCAGTTCGTCAAGCTTTGAAAGATAACTTCGATATTGACATTAAATACTATGCTCTAGTGGACTTTAACACCTTTGCGACTGCAATTGACACCCTCTTTCCAAATGGTGTATTTATGGATGCTAAATTTTCGACCATTGATGGGGAAAAAGTCACAGAAGTGGAAGTTCCAGATGATTTGAACATGAAGGATGGAGTGGTTCCTACTCAAACCATCAAGGTTGGTCGTCAGCACATGGATGGTCGGACGCTCTTAAACTATGCCCGTTTCCGTAAGGACGATGAGGGTGACTTTGGACGTACACGTCGCCAGCAAGAAGTCTTGACTGCTATCATGCAGCAGATAAAAGACCCTACGAAGCTTTTTACAGGATCTGAAGCATTAGGAAAAGTTTTTGCCTTGACCTCGACCAATGTACCTCAGAGTTTTATTTGGTCACAAGGTTTATCCTTAGTCCTTGATTCACGCAATGGGATAGAGCGCCTCACTGTACCAGAACTAGGTGACTGGACGGATACCTATGATATGTATGGTGGACAAGGACTCTTGATTGATTTTAAAGCCTATAAAGAAAGATTGAAACAAATGGGCTTAAGATAGGGCTCTTATGATATAATGGGAAGTGGCAGATTTTGTCTCTTCCCTTTCTTTTTGGGAAAATAGCAGAGCAGAAATGTGAACATACTTTCCAATAGGAAGAAAGAAATAAACAGTAGAAAATCCTGTGATTCCCTGCTTTAGTATAATTGTAGTTGAACGCAGGATTGATTAGAAAGTAAAGAAATGTTAAAAAAGAACGATATTATTGAAGTAGAAATTGTAGATCTGAGTCATGAGGGAGCGGGTGTAGCCAAGGTAGACGGCCGCGTCTTTTTCATTGAAAATGCCCTGCCGAGCGAAGTGATTTGCATGCGTGTCCTCAAGGTCAATAAAAAAATCGGCTTTGGCCGTGTTGAGGAATTTGTGAAGAAGTCAGACCAGCGCAATGAGCATGTCGATTTGGCCTATCTGCGGACTGGAATTGCTGATTTAGGACACTTGGCTTACCCAGCCCAGCTAGCTTTTAAAGGTAAGCAAGTGCTGGACTGTCTCTATAAAATTGCTGGCATTTCAGACGTGGAAGTGCTGGAAACACTGGGCATGGATCATCCACTGGCCTACCGTAATAAAGCACAGGTGCCAGTTCGTCGTGTCAATGGCCAGCTGGAAACGGGCTTTTTCCGGAAAAATTCCCATGATCTCCTGCCGATTGAGGACTTTTATATTCAGGATCCAGTTATCGACCAAGTCATCGTTTTTGTACGTGACTTGCTACGCCGCTTTGACCTCAAGCCTTACGATGAGAAGGAGGGCACTGGCCTGATCCGCAATCTGGTTGTTCGCCGCGGCCATTATTCTGGTGAAATCATGGTGATTTTGGTGACCAGCCGGCCTAAGATTTTTCGAGTGGAGCAGCTTATTGAGCTTTTGACAGAAGCTTTCCCAACTATCAAGTCCATCATGCAAAATATCAACGACCAGCAGGGCAATGCCATTTTCGGTCGGGAATTTCGGATACTCTACGGACAAGACTTTATCACTGATAGTATGCTGGGCAAGCAGTTCCAGATTGCTGCGCCAGCCTTTTACCAAGTCAATACTGAGATGGCAGAGAAGCTTTATCAGACGGCCTTTGACTTTGCTGATTTTAAAAAAGAGGATATTGTGCTGGATGCCTACTCGGGTATCGGCACCATTGGTCTGTCGCTGGCTGACCGAGTCCAGCAGGTCTATGGAGTCGAGGTCATTCCTGAGGCCGTGGAAAATAGTCAGCGAAACGCAGAACTTAATGGCATCACCAATGCCAGCTATGTTTGCGCCCCTGCAGAAAAAGCCATCCAAACTTGGCTGAATCAGGGAATCAAGGCGGATGTCATCCTAGTCGATCCGCCACGCAAGGGCTTGACAGAAAGCTTTATCACTTCTAGTGTCAGCATGGAACCCCAGCGGATTGTCTATATTTCCTGCAATCCTGCCACTATGGCGCGTGATATCAAACTCTATCAAGAGCTGGGATATGTGCTGAAGAAAGTCCAGCCAGTTGACCTCTTTCCACAGACGCATCACGTGGAGTGTGTTGCTCTGCTCGTAAAAACCTAGAAACCTTTGAATGAAAGGGATAATGAAAAGCCTTGATTGCAAGGCTTTTTGTATTGGCGTGGGGAAGTATCAGAGTGAGAAAATTTTTGGAATGAATAGAAGTGATAGCTAGAAATTATCAGTTTCTATTTCCATTTACCCTGTGGGTACGTGTTTGTTTCCATTGACAAGGAGTTTGTGGGAATAGAAACGTCCCCACCTTACATATCTCCAGAATGGGCGATTGAAATTGAGACAATTTAATAGAGATAAGCTCTTGTTATGTTTCTTTTAAGTCAATAAACTAACAATACTCAAAGTATGCTCAAAAATATGATATAATCTAGGACATAAGGCAATACTGTTTTAAAGTATTTTCTCTCAACCATGTCTCATTAGACAAATCTGATTCGTCTGGTTTTCTAATAGATTTTAATGCTGACTTGGTTTTATAGCCATTATGCTCTCCATTATTTTAGTGTAGAACACTTTGGTTATTAGTTTTTTGTTACATTGTAAGCAAATCAATAGAGATAGAAAAAGGAATTATATGTTTAGTTATGAGGTTGTAGCAAGTTTTAACGACTTAGAAAATGCTATTTATACAACTATTTTAGAAAATGAAAATATATCCTCTATGACAATCAAGGAATTGGCCCAACTTGCACATGTATCAGTTGGAACCGTACAACGATTTTGCAAGCATCTAGGATTTGATGGATATAGCCATTTTAAGATTGCTTATAAAGAATATTTAAAAAATGAGCAAATTATTTTAAACAATCAAGACAATCATTCTTTGAAGCTATTCATTGATTATACTGAGCAAGATACTTTTTTGCAGCTGATTATGGAGGCTGTGGCAATCTTAAAGAACGTTGAACAGATTGTTTTTGTCGGAATTGGTTCCTCTGGAACTTTAGGTCGATATGGAGCGCGCTATTTTTCAAATATTGGCAAATTTAGTATGTGTATTGAAGATCCTTGGCAACCAGTGCTACAAAACAGTATGGAAAAAACTTGTGTCATTGCCTTATCCGAATCTGGTGAGACTTCTCAAACATTGAAAATTGTACAAAAATTAAAGGAAAAAGGTTGTCCAGTTATTGCCATCACAAATACATTGGAATCAACATTGTCAAGGCTATCTGATTGCACCATAACCTATCATGTTCCTCAATTATTTTTAAATGGGTTTAATATTACGACGCAGGTACCTGTTATTCTCATTATTGAAATGTTAATGAAACAACTATATACTACAAAAGCATAAGGGTGTCTATGAATTTATTTGATTATCATAAAGTAAAAGGGCTAAATAATAGTGAATTAAGCGTGTATAATTTTATATTGCAACATAGAGATAAAGTTGCTACGATGACTATCAGAGAGCTATCGACATCTATAAATCTATCGACAACAACCATTATTCGTTTTGCGAAAAAGATGGGATTTGATAGCTACAATGATTTAAAATATGCCTTGTCAAGGTCGGAAGATAAGGAAAATAAACATCGTCACTACTTTCCTATTGATATTCCAGCAATACAATTTTTACAGACTAGTGTCCAAGATGAAGCTTTAAAAAAACAACTATCAGAGATAGCAGACTTGATCGTTCAAGCCAAACAAGTTATCTTTTTAGGGGTGGGTACTAGTCTAAGTTTGGCAGAATATGGCTCATATCTTTTTTCTGGAATCGGTATTCTTAGCTTTGCTATTACTAACCCATTTTATTCTCTGAAATTGCATCATTCTAATTTGGAGGATGTTTTGGTTATTGCTCTAAGTGTCAGCGGTGAGACAGAAGAAGTTCTAACTCTGGTACAGGGATTCAAAGAAAGAAATGCTAAGATTGTTAGTCTGACAAATACAGATATTTCCACTTTATCACAGCTATCGGATATAAATTTATCCTACTTTATGCCAGTTGCCTACGCAGATTCCTCGCTACGTTCCACTAATTTGACCACTCAGATTCCAGTTGTCTATTTTTTAGAATCCTTACGTTACCAAATTTATTTAAAAAAATAGGAGTGAAAACTCTTGTTTTTTTTATGTAACAAATATTGTTCGACTGTACATTTATTTTCTATCTCAATATCTATTGTCAGCAGGTACAGTATGTCATAAAATAGACTTGTTCATAGCGCTAGTACAAAATACAGAAAGGATTGGTAAAATGGCAAAAATATCAGAAGGCTTTTTATGGGGTGGGGCAGTTGCTGCTCACCAAATTGAAGGAGGGTATGATAAAGGTGGAAAAGGCATTTCGATAGCCGATGTGATGACGGTTGGAAGTGCTAGCCACTCTCGACAGATTACTGATGGCGTCTTACCTGACGAATATTATCCGAATCATGATGCAATAGATTTTTACAGAACCTATAAGGATGATATACAATTATTCGCTGAGATGGGATTTAAGTGTTTTCGAACTTCGATTGCCTGGACTCGTATCTTCCCAAATGGAGATGAAGAAGAACCTAACGAAGAAGGGTTGAAATTTTATGATGATTTATTTGATCAGCTGCTAGCTCATCAAATTGAACCGGTCATCACACTCAGTCACTTTGAAATGCCCTATCATCTAGTTACTAAGTATGGTGCTTGGCGTAATCGCAAGTTGATTGATTTCTTTGTTCGTTTTGCGGAAGTCGTCATGGAACGATATAAGGACAAAGTTAAGTATTGGATGACCTTTAACGAGATCAATAATCAAGGTGCAATTAATGTTCCTTGGTGCTCATGGACTAATTCTGGTGTCATTTATCAAGAAGATGAAAATCCAGTTGAGGTACTACAGCAGGTTATCCATTATCAGTCAGTGGCTTCTGCAAAAGTTGTACAATTGGGTCGGAAAATCAATAAAAATTTCAAAATTGGTTGTATGCTGGCAATGGTACCATTTTACCCGAATACATGTGATACAAAAGATATACTTGCTAGCCAGAAGGCAATGGAGCATCGTTTATTTCACTATGGAGATCTTCATGTTTTTGGAGAGCGTCCTTACTATATCGAGGCCTTTTGTCGAAAAAATAATATCAAACTGGATATTTTACCAGAAGATCTAGAAACTCTAAAAGAAGGTTGTGTAGATTATATTGGCTTGAGTTACTATATGAGTGATACAGTGACTGCTACAGCATCTGAGGAAACAGAAGAACTTTTCAAAGATGTTTATACTAAGAAAAATCCCTATATTGAATCAAGCGATTGGGGTTGGCAGATTGACCCTGAGGGATTACGCTATAGCTTAAATCTTTTATACGATCGCTATCACTGTCCGCTTTTTATAGTTGAAAATGGATTCGGTGCTTATGATAAGGTAGAGCCTGATGGAATCCATGATTCTTACCGCATTGATTACCTCAAACAACACATTGAACAAATGATGTTAGCGATTGAAGAAGATGGCGTAAATGTCATTGGTTATACCCCTTGGGGCTGTATCGATATTGTTAGTGCTGGTACAGGTGAAATGGAGAAGCGTTATGGCTTTATCTATGTCGATAAGAATAATAATGGCGAAGGAACTTTGCAACGAATGAAGAAAGATTCCTTTACATGGTATCAAAAAGTGATTACATCAAATGGAAACGAATTATAAGGAGTAATTAAAATGAATATTGGATTATTTTGTGCAGCAGGTATGTCAACAAGTATTTTGGTTGAGCGTATGAAAGAAGCGGCTCAGAAAAAAGGGAAAGATGCAACAATTGCAGCTTATTCCATCAGTGAATTGGAACAAAGAGTTGGAGATATTGATGTGGCTCTATTAGGCCCACAGGTTGGTTTCCAACTTGAAAAAGCAAAAGAAATTTGTGCTTCTCACAATGTTCCTGTAGAAGTGATTGCAATGGCTGATTATGGAACTGCAAACGGTATGGCAGTTCTTAAACAAGCTTACATGATGAAAAAATAAGGAGAAGATGATGAAGGATAAACTGATTAAAAAGTTTGTTGATAGGATGATGGCCTTTGTCAATACCAAAGGTGTAACAGCGATAAAAGATGGTATTGTTTTCTCTATGCCATTGTTGATTGTTGGCTCCATCTTTCTTATCTTGGCCAATCTTCCAATTCCAGCTCTAGCAACGATGTTAGAAACTAGTGGTATTACCCCTGTTCTCAATCAAGCAATTGGTGCAACCTTTAATATCAGTGCGATTGTAACAGTCATTGGGATTGCGTATACCTATGCTAAGCTAGAAAAACAGGAGCCGCTTGGGGCAGGTGTCATTGCCCTAGCAGTTTTCTTGCTAATCCAGCCCTCCAGTTTGATTTCTAAAAATGGGGATGTAGTTGGTAACATTATTCTGAAGGATTGGACTTCCGGGAAAGGGATGATTGGTGCCATTATCGTTGGTTTGATTGTAGGAGCAAGCTATTCTTGGTTTTTGAAGAAAAATATCAAAATCAAAATGCCAGATGGCGTACCAACTGGTGTAGCCAACGCATTTTCAGCCTTGATTCCTGCTACTGTTATCATCACAGCGGCAACGATCTTTGTCGGACTTGTTGAACAATTGTTTAAGGTCACAACGATTGAAGTGATTTATAATCTTATTCAAACACCAATGCAAGGCTTGACTGACTCATTGTTTGGTGCGGTGCTTATGTGTTTCCTTATACCATTCTTATGGATGTTTGGGGTGCACGGCTCAACTGTAGTTGGTGGCATCATGAGTGGCTTGCTACAGGCGAATGCTTTGGAAAACCAAGCCATTTTAGATAAGGGCCTTGAATTAAATCTAGCCAATGGTGGTCATATTGTGACGGTTCAATTTTTGGATCAATTTATCAATGTTACAGGTGCCGGGATTACGATTGGTTTGGTAGTTTACATGGTTGCATTTGCAAAATCAAAACAACTAAAATTTCTTGGACGTCTTGAAATGGTTCCAGCCATCTTTAATATCAATGAGCCGGTGCTCTTTGGTTTGCCGATTGTAATGAATCCAGTTTTAGCAACTCCCTTTATATTAACGCCTATTTTATCTTGTATCATCCAGTATTCAGCGATTTATTTTGGACTGACACCTATGTATGGTGCCGTTCAAGTTCCTTGGACTTGTCCTCCAATTATTTCAGGATTTATCATCGGTGGTTGGAAAACAGCCTTGTTGCAAACACTTATTTTGGTTATGTCTTTCTTTGTTTATTATCCGTTTATTAAACAGATGGATAAACAAGCTTTACAAGCTGAAATACAAGAAACAAGCGATTTAGAAGACGAAGATTGGTAAGAGAGGTATTAAAATGGACGAAAAAGTACTCGAAGTGTGTTTTCAAATTATCACCTATGTAGGAACAGCAAAATCTATGTACATCGATGCTATTCAATTGGCTAAGCAGGGTGAATTCGAGCAGGCTAAAGATAGAATTAAACAAGGCGAAGAAGCATTTGTACAGGGACACAATGCTCACCACTCACTTTTGACAAAAGAAATGAATGGGGAATTAAGCCAAACAGGTCTACTTCTGCTGCACGCTGAGGATCAGTTAATGAGTGCAGAAGGTTTTCGAACGATTGCTGAGGAATTTATAGCAGTCTATAAACGCTTTGAGGAAGGTAAATAGAGCAAGTTATGAAAGTAAAAAATCAAGCAATGTTAATTACCTATTCAGACAGTCTTGGAAAAAATCTGAAAGACTTGAGCAGGTCTTAGAAGGCCCTTTGAAAGATGTGGTCGGTGGTGTCCACATTCTTCCCTTCTTTCCATCGTCAGGTGACCGCGGCGGGTTTGCACCCATGGACTATACCAAGGTTGATAAGGCTTTTGGAGATTGGAGCGATATTGAGGCACTCAGTCAAGACTACTACCTCATGTTTGATTTCATGATTAACTATATCTCAGCCAAGTCGCCTTATTTCCTTGATTTCCTAGAAAAGAAAGATGAGTCTGCCTATGCGGGTTTGATTGATCTGGATTTAAGCGTCCTTCGCCGAAAGGGAAAAAGTCGACAGCCAAAAGAAACACGTGGAAGATTTAAGATTGGCACACCGATTGCCAAACGTCCTAAAGAGGTCCGGAATCGTGAAACTTTTGGTCACTGGGAACTCGATACTGTGGCGTCTTCCAGAGGCAAAAGCACGGGCTGTTTAGCGACCTTTCTGGAGCGAAAAACGCGCTTTTACTTAGCTTTAAAGATACCAGATAGAACAGCCCAAGCCATGTTTTCAGCCATCGAACAACTTTGTAAGCTATTTCCAAAAGAAGCTCTTAAAACCTTCACTTCAGACAGGGGAAAAGAGTTCGCCTGCTATCCTCTGGTAGAGAACTTAGGAATTTCCTTTTTCTTTGCGGACGCCTATTCATCCTGGCAGAGAGGAAGCAATGAAAACGCAAATGGCTTACTAAGAGAATATTTCCCAAAGAAAACAGATTTAGCTGCTATATCTGATGAGGCTTTGAACAAGGCCTTACATGGTATCAATCACAGACCGCGAAAATGTTTAGCTTACAGAACTGCTTATGAGGCTCTAGTGGATGAGTTAGAGTAAATGTTACACTTATTCTTGCAATTTATCATTTTTAAAACCAAACCACTTGAAACTATGGACAAGCCTTGCAAATAAAATTTTAAAGTAGTATACTAGAATTATGAAATCGTTTGCATAAAATCGCAATGAGTTTGTAAAGAGAAATCTAGGAGAGAAAATATGGAATTGTCAGCTATTTATCACAGGCCAGAGTCGGAGTATGCTTATCTTTATAAAGATAAGACAATGCACATTCGCATTCGGACGAAAAGGGGAGATATTGAAAGTATAACCTTGCACTATGGAGATCCTTTTATTTTTATGGAGAACCATTATGAAGAGAGTAAGGAAATGGTCAAAGTCACCTCCGATGCTTTGTTTGATTATTGGCAGGTGGAGGTTTCAGTCGACTATGCGCGACTTCAGTATCTCTTTGAGATTAAGGATAAGCAAGGCCAGAGTATCTTGTATGGCGATAAGGGTTGTGTTGAAAACTCGCTAGAAAACCTTCATTATGAAGGAAACGGCTTTAAACTTCCTTATATCCATGAAATTGATGCTTGCCATGTGCCTGACTGGGTAGCAGAGACGGTATGGTACCAGATTTTCCCAGAAAGATTTGCCAACGGCAATCCTGCTCTTTCACCAGAAGGAGCGCTAGCTTGGGATTCGTCGATCACGCCTAAAAGTGAGGATTTCTTTGGTGGAGATTTACAGGGAATTATTGACCATCTAGATTACTTGCAGGACTTGGGCATTACAGGCCTTTATCTCTGTCCAATCTTTGAATCCCCGAGCAATCACAAGTACAATACGACGGATTATTTCGAAATTGACCATCATTTTGGAGACAAGGAAACCTTCCGTAAACTGGTGGAGCAAGCCCATCAGCGCGGCATGAAAATCATGCTGGACGCTGTTTTCAACCATATTGGAGACCAATCTCCACAGTGGCAGGATGTCCTCAAACATGGTGAAGATTCCATTTATAAAGACTGGTTCCATGTTCAAGAATTCCCTGTGACCAAGGATAAGCTTGGCAATCCAAGAAAGCTCCCTTACCATACCTTTGCCTTTGAGAGCTATATGCCAAAACTAAATACAGCAAATCCTCAAGTGAGAGACTATCTGTTGAGCGTTGCGACCTACTGGATTGAAGAGTTTGATATCGATGCTTGGCGCCTGGATGTGGCCAATGAAGTGGACCACCAATTTTGGAGAGATTTCCGCAAGACTGTCTTGGCTAAAAAGCCGGACCTTTATATTCTTGGAGAAGTCTGGCACACCTCTCAGCCTTGGCTAAATGGCTATGAGTTCCATGCGGTCATGAATTATCCTTTATCTGATAGTATCAAGGATTATTTCTTGCGTGGGGTTAAAAAGACGCCTCAATTCATCAATGAGATTAATGGTCAGTCTATGTATTACAGACAGCAGATTTCGGAAGTGATGTTTAATCTTCTGGATTCGCACGATACGGAGCGCATTCTAGCTACTGCCAAAGGAGATGCCCAACTCGTTAAATCTGCCCTTGCCTACCTCTTTTTACAAAGGGGAACACCGTGTTTCTACTATGGAACTGAGTTAAAATTAGACGGAGGGCCAGATCCAGATTGCCGTCGTGTCATGCCTTGGGAACGTGTTTCCAGTGACAATGACATGCTTAATTTCATGAAGAAATTGATTCAGCTTCGCAAGAGTGTTTCAGACATTATTCAGCATGGGAAATATAGTCTAGAAGAAATCAAACCTGATGTGCTGTCTCTGGAATGGGATTACGATGGACAAAAGATCCGAGCAATTTTTAACCAATCAACTGAAAACTATCTTATAGACCATGATTCTGCAACTCTAGCAAGTCATTGCCAAATCTCGGATGGGCAACTTCTTATCTTACCAAAAGGCTTTATAATCTTTACGGAAGATTTGCAAACTGAAGCAAATTAATTTTTTGAAATTCGACTGAAAGACTTGTCAGGGTTACTCGAATTTCAAAAAACCAATCTAAGAGCAGTCTATTTAAGAAGAGCAAGTAACTTACTAGAAAAGAGGAGTTCAGAATGGAATTAAAAGATTTTACCGAAAAAGAGCAAGAGCAAATCAAAGAAGGGCTTAGTACAGCCGTCATTAGCGATAAGGAAGCGGCTAAAAAGATTTTGGCGCTGGTACCACAAGAATGGCTTAAGCGAATTCCTTTCCTTGTGAGAGGACATGCAACGACCAAGACGGTTGAGCGAGTTGCCAAGCAATACCCAGAACTTTACGCTGTGGCCAAGCAAGCAGGAGAGCTTCCTGAAAAGGAGCGTGAAGAATTGCGCGCCATCATGACAGCTATCTTCGAAGAAAAGATGAACAAGCATAAGATTAAGTAGACTTACCAGTGTATAGCGATTCCTTTCTTTAAGTTGGCTACTCTAGATTATTCATCTATTCATAAATCAAAGTGACTGCAGTTGATAAAAGTGCGGTCATTTTTTGCTTAGGGGAATAGCTTCGTTGAGGTGTGTGTTTATTTTATAATGTTGTTTTTTCAGTTCAGATATGATTTCAAAAACAAGGAAGTTTCCATTCAAATTAGCTCTTTTCTTTCTGTTTTTCAGTATTTCTTGATATAATAACAAGAGGAATTATTTGAAGATGAATATAGGAAAAATGTAAAAAGGACGAAAGAATGAAGAAAGTAAAAATGATTATGTTGATGAGTGCCTGCACTTTGGCAATTCTTGGCTTAGCTGCATGTGGGAAGGCACAAAAGCAATCAAGCGGCAGTCAAGAGAATCCAACAGTTGGTCAGACTAGTTCGGAAAAATATCCATGGAAGGCGACTTATTCAAATCTAAATAGTCAAAAAAGCGTCGAAGAAGTTAAGAGTTTGTTAGCTGCCGACTTGGATAAAGACAGTGTCGATAGCTTTGTCAATCTAGTCAATGACTACAACAGTCTTGTCGGCTCGACTGGACTAAGGGGGGATTTCACTAAATTTACCAAAACCGGATATGACGTAGAAAAAATCAATCCTCTTTGGCAGGCAAAGAAGGGCGATTTTATCGGGACAAATTGTCGGATCAATACCTATACTTTGCTGAAAAATAGCATCGAAATCCCTCAAATAGCAAAGGACGACGAACTCTTGTTCATCGATAATGACTCGATTGACAAGGGCAAGCTCTTTGATGCCAAGGATAAGGAAGAATTTAATATCCTATTCTCAAGAGTCAAGACTGAAGCGACCCAAGATGTCAAGGTCCATGCTAAGAAGATGGAAGAATACTTCAAACAGTTCAAGTTTAACGAAAAGGCTCGGATGCTCTCCGTCATCGTCCACGACAATCTTGACGGCGATTCTCTCTTTGTAGGGCATGTTGGCGTCTTGGTTCCAGATAAAGATGGCTATTTATTTATCGAAAAGCTGACCTTTGAAGAGCCTTACCAGGCTATCAAGTTTGCGACCAAGGAAGATGTCTACAAATACTTGCAGACAAAATATAAAGACTACACAGGAGAAGGACTGGCCAAGCCCTTTATCATGGACAATGATAAGTGGGTAGAGGGGAAATAGAATTTTTAGCCAGTTAAGTTTTATGTAAACTCTAGTTAAGGGAAGGCCATAAAAATGGATAAAAAACAGACATATTTTTCGATTGCCCTTATTCTTATCGGTTTTCTACTTGTGGAATCAAGTATCTATATCATACCTTATATTGAAGGATTAAAAGAATTAGAAATAGCTGTTTTTGTAATTGGAATTCTGATTTTACTAGGTGTCATCATCTTATTAGAAAGGACTAAGAGGCATCATGATTAAAGAACAGTACTTACGAATAAAAGATTTAGACATTATTTTATGGGAATTTATTGCTCATCAATTAGAGGAATTATCCGTTTGAATTTTGCAAAGAATATGTAAATATCGTACTTAAAAGGGTGAACCAAGCCTGATGATACAAAGGAAGTCTGAGACGGCTGGGGAAATCATCCCGCTGGTCAGGTTTCCTTTTTGTTTAGTCATAGATGGATGTAGCAGATGAAGCAGATTGCTTCGTCTTTTTTTCTTTTTGTGTTAAGCTAAGATTAGCAAACTGAAAGGGTTCTCGGATGTATCTAGCAGACTTAATGGAAAAGAGTGAAGCGGGGCAGTTTATTGTCCTGTCTTATTTACAGCAGCATTCTACATCCAGTTTGAAGGCCGTCATGTCAGAAACTGGCTTTTCGAAAGCAACCTTGACCAAGTATATTAGCCTGATTAACGACAAGACTGTGGACAATCATGCAGCCTTATCCATCCAGCTTCAAGACGAAACACTCAGTCTGTCTATCGGACCGGATACCAAAGGTCGCGATATTCGCAGGCTCTTTTTGGGCAATGCTGTCAAATACCAGATTTTAAACTACTTGCTCTATCATCAGCAGTTTTTAGCCCATCAGTTGGCTCAGGAACTGATGATCAGTGAAGCAACCCTCGGCCGCCATATAGCTGGTCTAAATCAGATTTTATCAGAGTTTGAGCTCTCTATCCAAAATGGCCGCTTGAGAGGACCGGAGCACCAGATCCGCTATTTTTATTTCTGCCTCTTTCGCAAGGTTTGGTCCAGTCAAGATTGGGAAAGAGAACTTCAAAAATCGGAAAGAAGGCAGGAAGTTGCCGTCTTAGAAGAACTCTGCGGAGCCCAGCTCTCTCAAGGTCAGCGATTAGACTTGGCACTTTGGGCGCATATTACCCAGCAGCGCCTGCGCGTCAATGCCTGTCAATTTCAAAACATTGAGCAGAAGATGCGGGGCTATTTTGAAAATATCTTTTACCAGCGCTTGCATCGCCGGACAAATGATTTCTTTGCCGGACAGCACATCACCCTGAGTCAGGAAGATGGCGAAATGTTGATTCTCTTTTCATTTCTCATTTCCCATCGGATTCTGCCCCTGCACACCATGGAGTATATTCTGGGCTTTGGCGGTGAAATTGCCAGCCTGATTACGCAACTGATTCAAGAGATGAAATCTCAGGACTTGCTAGGTGACTACATTGAAGACCAAGTGACCTACGAACTCAGCCAGCTTTGCGCCCGCGTCTTTCTTTTCCGAGGCTACCTATTGCAAGACAAATACAAGCATGACTTGGAATTGCGCCATCCTTACTTATGGAGCGAATACGATTACCGACAAGTAGCGGACACTATTTTTAGAAAGCTGCCTATTTTTCAGCAGGGAACTTCTCTGGATAAAAAGGTTTTGTGGGAATGGCTCCAGCTGATGGAGTACATTGCCGAAAACGATGGCCAAGTCATCAAGATAGGTATGGACTTGACGGATAGCTTTATCGTTGTTTCTAGAATGACTGCTATTTTAAGGCGGTATTTAGAGTACAATCGCTTTATTAGCATTGAAGCCTACGACCCAGCTAAAAACTATGATCTTATCATCACCAATAATCCCATTCATCAGACTCCGCAGGTTCCTGTTTATTATTTAAAAAATGACTTGGATTTGGAAGATTTGACTCAAATCCGTCACATGATATTTCATTAAGAAACCTAGAGAAATCTAGGTTTTTTGTGATTTTTACACAATCTCCTCAAAATTTTTTAAAATTTTAAAAAAATTGATGAACAAGAAAGCGCTTTATTTTATATACTAGTTACTGTAAAGAGGAAATCTCCTCAAGACTTTAACCAGGAGGACAGTACATGTCACAAGAAAAATACATCATGGCCATTGACCAAGGAACTACTAGTTCCCGCGCCATCATCTTTAATAAAAAGGGAGAAAAGGTCAGCTCTAGCCAAAAAGAATTCACTCAGATTTTCCCTCAAGCAGGTTGGGTTGAGCACAATGCCAATGAAATTTGGAATTCTGTTCAATCAGTAATTGCTGGAGCCTTTATCGAAAGTGGTGTGAAACCAAGTCAAATCGAAGCTATCGGAATTACCAACCAGCGTGAAACAACTGTCGTCTGGGATAAAAATACAGGTCTTCCTATCTATAATGCTATCGTTTGGCAATCTCGTCAGACTGCTCCTCTGGCTGAACAGCTGAAAAGCCAAGGATACGTGGAAAAATTCCACGAAAAGACTGGTTTAATCATTGACGCTTACTTCTCTGCTACCAAGGTTCGCTGGATTTTGGACCATGTTGAGGGAGCACAAGAAAGAGCTGAAAAGGGCGAATTGCTCTTTGGTACTATTGATACCTGGCTGGTTTGGAAATTGACTGACGGCGCGGCTCATGTGACCGACTACTCAAATGCAGCTCGTACCATGCTCTATAACATCAAGGAACTTAAATGGGATGATGAGATTTTGGAAATCCTTAACATTCCAAAGGCTATGCTTCCTGAAGTTCGTTCTAACTCAGAAATTTATGGTAAGACTGCTCCATTCCATTTCTACGGTGGAGAAGTTCCAATCTCTGGTATGGCTGGTGACCAGCAGGCAGCTCTCTTTGGACAGTTAGCCTTCGAGCCTGGCATGGTCAAAAATACCTACGGAACTGGTTCCTTCATCATCATGAACACTGGTGAAGAGATGCAGCTGTCTGAAAACAACCTCTTGACAACCATCGGCTACGGTATTAATGGAAAAGTTTACTATGCTTTGGAAGGTTCTATATTCATCGCAGGAAGTGCTATTCAATGGCTACGCGACGGTCTTCGGATGGTGGAGAGCTCACCAGAATCTGAAAAATATGCCCGCGATTCTCACAACAATGACGAAGTCTATGTCGTACCTGCCTTTACAGGTCTGGGCGCTCCATACTGGGATCAAAATGCACGTGGATCTGTCTTTGGCTTGACCCGCGGAACCAGCAAGGAAGACTTTATCAAGGCTACTCTGCAATCCATCGCTTACCAAGTACGAGACATCATTGACACCATGCAGGTGGATGCCAAGACTGCTATTCAAGTCCTCAAAGTCGATGGCGGTGCTGCTATGAACAACTTCCTCATGCAGTTCCAGGCTGACATTTTGGGAATCGATATTGCCCGTGCTAAAAACTTAGAAACAACTGCTCTCGGTGCAGCCTTCTTGGCAGGACTGTCAGTAGGCTACTGGAAAGACTTAGACGAACTCCGGACTCTCAATGAAACAGGAGAACTCTTTGAGCCGTCTATGAATGAATCCCGTAAGGAACAACTCTACAAAGGATGGAAAAAAGCCGTTAAGGCAACTCAAGTATTTGCAGAAATCGACGACTAATACTGATTCATATTTTGATAATCAAGTCAGTAGAAGCAGGAAATGACTAAGTTAGAAAGTGTACAATTATGGAATTTTCAAAGAAAACACGAGAATTATCAATTAAAAAAATGCAGGAACGCACCTTGGACCTCCTGATTATTGGTGGTGGGATTACGGGTGCTGGTGTAGCCTTGCAAGCAGCTGCAAGTGGTTTGGAGACCGGTCTGATTGAAATGCAGGACTTTGCAGAAGGGACTTCTAGCCGCTCTACCAAATTGGTCCATGGTGGCCTTCGTTACCTTAAGCAATTCGACGTAGAGGTGGTCTCAGATACAGTTTCAGAGCGTGCTGTGGTTCAGCAAATTGCCCCTCACATTCCAAAACCAGATCCAATGCTCTTGCCAGTTTACGATGAGGATGGAGCGACATTTAGCCTCTTCCGTCTCAAAGTGGCTATGGACCTCTACGACCTCTTGGCTGGTGTCAACAACACACCAGCTGCTAACAAGGTCTTGAGCAAGGAAGAAGTGCTCGAACGGGAACCCGAACTTAAGAAGGAAGGCCTGGTCGGCGGCGGTGTCTATCTTGACTTCCGCAACAACGACGCGCGTCTCGTGATTGAAAATATCAAACGCGCCAACCAAGACGGCGCCCTGATTGCCAACCATGTCAAGGCAGAAGGCTTCCTCTTTGATGAATCTGGAAAGATTACAGGCGTTGTTGCGCGTGACCTCTTGACGGATGAAGTCTTTGAAATCAAGGCTCGCTTGGTCATCAACACAACTGGGCCTTGGAGTGACAAGGTGCGCAATCTGTCAAATGATGGTGAGCAATACTCACAAATGCGTCCAACCAAGGGAGTTCACTTGGTAGTTGATTCTAGCAAGATCAAGGTTTCTCAGCCAGTCTACTTTGACACAGGTTTGGGAGACGGCCGGATGGTCTTTGTACTTCCACGTGAAAATAAAACCTACTTTGGTACGACTGACACTGACTACACTGGCGACCTAGAGCATCCAAAAGTAACACAAGAAGATGTGGATTATCTCTTGGGCATTGTCAACAATCGTTTCCCAGAAGCAAAGATCACAATTGACGACATCGAAAGCAGCTGGGCGGGTCTTCGTCCATTAATCGCAGGCAATAGCGCTTCTGACTACAACGGCGGAAATAACGGTACCATTAGCGACGAAAGCTTCAATGCCCTGATTGCGACTGTTGAAAGCTATCTTGCCAAAGAAAAATCCCGTGAAGATGTTGAAGCGGCTGTTACTAAACTTGAAAGCAGCACATCTGAAAAACACTTGGATCCATCTGCTGTGTCCCGCGGTTCCAGCTTGGATCGTGATGACAATGGCCTTTTGACCCTTGCTGGTGGTAAGATTACAGATTACCGTAAGATGGCTGAAGGCGCCATGGAGCGCGTGGTTGAAATCTTAAAAGCAGAATTCGACCGCAGCTTCAAGCTCATCAACTCGAAGACCTACCCTGTTTCAGGTGGAGAGCTCAACCCAGCAAATGTGGATTCCGAAATCGAAGCTTTTGCGCAACTTGGTGTATCACGCGGCTTAGACAGCAAAGAAGCCTTATATCTTGCAAACCTTTACGGCTCCAATGTTCCTAAAGTCTTTGCCCTCGCTCACAGCATCGAGCAAGCGCCAGGTCTCAGCCTAGCGGATACCTTGTCACTGCATTATGCGATGCGCAACGAATTAGCACTCAGCCCAGTAGATTTCCTCCTTCGCCGGACAAACCACATGCTCTTTATGCGGAATAGTTTAGACGCTATTGTAGAGCCAGTTTTGGATGAAATGGGTCGATTCTACGAGTGGACAGAAGAAGAAAAAGCGGCTTATCGCAATGACCTAGAAGCTGCCCTTGCAAATAACGATTTAGCAGAATTGAAAAAATAGAAAATAGAAGAAGAGGTGGCGGACTATTTCTCCTGTCTAGCTTTCCCTTCTTTTAGATGGAGTAATATAGATGATGAAAGAAATATTTGGTGAATTTTTAGGAACCCTGCTCTTGCTCCTTTTGGGAAATGGCGTCGTTGCAGGCGTGGTTCTTCCCAAAACTAAGAGCCACAACTCTGGTTGGATTGTGATTACCATGGGATGGGGGATTGCCGTTGCCATCGCTGCTTTTGTATCTGGCAACCTTGGTCCAGCCCATCTGAATCCTGCCCTAACCATCGGAGTAGCTCTCAAAGGTGATCTACCTTGGGCATCTGTTCTTCCGTATATCCTTGCACAGTTTGCAGGTGCTATGGTCGGACAGTTCCTTGTCTTCCTACAGTTCAAACCGCACTATCTGGCTGAAGAAAATCCAGCTAATATTCTTGGGACATTCAGCACTGGCCCAGCTATCAAAGATATCTTCTCAAATCTGATTAGCGAAATCCTTGGAACTTTTGTTCTAGTGCTGACTATCTTCGCTCTTGGACTTTATAAGCTGCAAGCAGGCATTGGCACTTTTGCAGTCGGAACATTGATTGTCGGAATTGGTCTCTCACTTGGTGGAACGACTGGTTATGCCCTCAACCCCGCTCGTGACTTAGGACCTCGCATCATGCACAGTCTTCTTCCAATTCCCAACAAAGGAAATGGCGATTGGGGTTATGCTTGGATTCCAGTTGTTGGACCAATCATTGGTGCCGTCCTTGCAGTAGCAGTCTTCTCCCTATTTTAGACGAAAATAAAGCATCCTCTTCTCCGAGACTCATATAAGCTTAGAGAAGAGGATTTTTGTATAGATTTTCTAATTCATCGAAGAATTTGCTAAATCAATCTAAAATCAGGAGAAAAGAGCCAGTCAGGACGATATTTGACAGCGGATTTATGCTATAATTGACAGTATAAATGATCTAAAGGAGTTATGATGAATCAAACTGTTCAATATTTACAAGAATTAACGGCTATCCCTTCTCCAACAGGCTTTACGGCTGAGGTTGTGGACTATCTGGTGAAGACACTAGAAGGCTTGGGCTATGAGCCTGTCCGGACCAATAAAGGCGGCGTCCATGTCGTGGTTAAGGGAGAAAATGATGCTCAACATCGCGTCGTGACGGCCCATGTGGATACTCTGGGAGCTATTGTGCGTGCGGTCAAGCCAGACGGTCGCCTCAAGCTGGATCGGATTGGTGGTTTCCCTTGGAACATGATTGAAGGAGAAAACTGTCTGGTCCATGTGGCCAGCAGTGGCAAGACTGTCAATGGGACTATCTTAGTTCACCAGACTTCCTGCCATGTCTATAAGGATGCTGGAACGGTTGAGCGAACTCAGGACAATATGGAAGTCCGTTTGGATGAAAAGGTGACAAGTGAGAAAGAAACTCGCGATTTAGGAATCGAAGTCGGTGATTTTATTTCCTTTGATCCGCGTACCACGGTTACCGAGTCAGGCTTCATCAAGTCCCGCTTTCTAGATGACAAGGTCAGCGCAGCTATTTTGATCAATCTTTTGCGCGTCTACAAAGAGGAAAAGATTCAGCTGCCAGTGACGACTCATTTTGCTTTCAGTGTCTTTGAAGAGGTTGGGCACGGGGCTAATTCCAGCCTGCCGGCGCAAGCGGTAGAGTATTTGGCAGTTGATATGGGTGCGATGGGTGACGACCAGCAGACAGATGAGTACACAGTTTCCATCTGTGTCAAGGACGCTTCAGGCCCTTATCACTATGGATTCCGCCAGCATTTGGTTAATTTGGCCAAGGAGCAGGACATTCCTTACAAGCTGGATATTTATCCATTTTACGGCTCAGACGCCTCTGCAGCCATGAGCGCAGGAGCAGAAGTCAAGCATGCTCTGCTAGGTGCAGGTATCGAATCCAGCCACTCTTACGAGCGTACGCATATTGATTCAGTAGTCGCGACAGAGCGCATGGTGAATGCTTATCTGAGAAGTGGCTTGGTGGAGTAAGAGTAGGACATTTAGCTTTGAATAAAAGGCAGAATCTGAGTATCCTGTGGGAAGCAGAATGGCTGTTCTTGTTCAATTGGTTAAGTCTTCGTAGATGCTTAAAGATATTTGGAAAGTTATGATGTTCAGGTATTTGAAGAAATTCTTTCTGTGTTTGCTTTTTACAATCATCAGCGCTCTGGTCTTAATCTTTACTTATCATCAAATCTGCCTGACTAAAGAGCAAAAATTGCTTGATAATCCCTCAGGTCGTCTGGTTCAAGTAGATGGCAAAAAAATGAATGTCTATGTAACTGGTCAAGGAGAGCAGACGCTGCTCTTTTTGGCAGGTGGTGGTACAACGTCCCCCATTCTTGACTTTAAGACCCTCTATTCAAGATTGGAAAAAGATTATCGCATAGTTGTGGTCGAACGCTTGGGCTATGGCTTTAGCGATGACAGCCAAGGTGATAGTAGAGACATTAACACGGTACTTGCCCAGACGAGGCAGGCTTTACAAAAGGCTGAAATCACTGGCCCATATACTTTGGTAGCTCACTCTATGGCTGGGCTAGAAGCGCTTCATTGGGTTGCAGCATATCCAGAAGAAGTCCAAGGCATTATCGGACTGGATATGGCTTTACCGAGTTCTTACACTGATCTGAGGCTCTATCCTTTGGCTTATAAAGGCTTACAAATGGCTGCTCATTTAGGATTAAGTCGGGTATTTTATGATGTTGACAAGCAAGTTCCCGCTCTTGCGGCTGGTGATTTGACAGCAGAAGAAAAGCAGATATACAAGGCTCTTTTCTATCGTCGTCCATTGTCAAATGATGTTTGTGAAGAGGTCACCCAGGTTAAGCAAAATGCTGAGCTAGTTTTGAAGGAAAAGCTTCCTGAACTACCGATCTTGCTCTTTGCTTCAAATGGCCAAGGGACTGGCTATAGTCAGGGAGAATGGCAGAGCTTCCAGAAGGATTTTGCAGCGGAGCATCCACAGACAGAGCTAATTCTACTAGACTGCCCTCACTATGTACATGATTACGCCAGTGATGAGTTGGCAGGAAAAATAAAGCAGTTTTTAAAATAGCAAGTTTTATACAAGCTTGAAATACTAAAAAAACGAGAAGGAAAGATTCCCTCTCGTTTTTGAATATACAGATTATTTGACAGACCAGACACTGACTGACTTTTCCTCCACTGGAAATTCTCCCCAGCCTTCTTGGTCAATGGTCACGATTTGAGAGCTCTTGCCCAGATAATCGCTGAATTCTCTACCAGCCCATTCTGAACCGACCAGCATGCGTTTGTTGCTGGCTTGGTCATTGCTGACAACAACAGCAATTGGCTGCCCACCGTCCTTGCCTTGGCGAGTCCAGCCAATACAGTTGGCATCGTCAAAGTAGTCAGTCTGCTCACCGTAAGCTAGGTTGAGACGAATATCCAACAGTTTATCCAGTACGTCTTGGAAGCTCTCTTGGGCAAATTCCCCACTAATACCATAGTAGTCGCCGTAAAAGACGCAAGGCAGTCCTTCTTCTCGAAGCAGGATGAGAGCATAGGCCGCTGGCTTGAACCATTCTTCGACGGTGGACTCCAGAGCTTGTCCGCGCTGGGTGTCGTGATTGTCCACGAAGGTCACGGCTGATTCAGGATGATTTTTGACAAGAGTCTGATCAAAAATCGTCCGTAGGTCAAAGTCTGCCCCAGCTATGCTAGCGTCAAAGAAATTATGGTGGAGCTTGACGTCGACAAGATCAAAGCGGTATTCAATATTTTTTAGATAGTCGTTATTAGCTGTCTCATCGCTGTTCCAAAATTCCCCAAAAACATAGAAATCCTCACCGTATTTTGCAGTTATATCGCGGATAAAATTTCTCATAAAGAAGGAGTCAATGTGCTTGACAGCATCTAAACGAAATCCTTGAACGCCTGTTGTTTCGATAAACCAGTAAACCCAGTCGTAGAGGTTTTGAATAACCTCTGGATGCTTGAAGTCAATATCGGCATACATGAGATAGTCATAGTTGCCATTTTCACTGTCCACAAGCTCATCATCTGCCCAGCCTTTATTGTCTCCTTGGATAAGGAAAATGCCTGACTTGTTGTTTTTGGCATCATAGTCCGTACCGGTAAAGTGGTACCAATGCCATTCAAAGTCATTGTAGGTTTTATTGCGGCCTGGGAAGACAAACTTAGTCCATCCTTTGATTTCGAAAGGTTCTGACAAGACCTTAGTTCGGTCGTTGGGATCTACTTCAACGACAGTAAAACGCTCTTTGTAGTCCGCAGCTGCCTTGTGATTGAGGACTACATCAGCCATGGGTTCAATGCCATTGGCTTTGAGAGTTTGGATAGCTTTTAGGTAGTCCTCCTTAAAACCATATTTGGTGCGGACAGTTCCTTTTTGGTCAAACTCACCTAAGTCGAAGAGATCATAAACTCCATAGCCGACATCATTTGAGCCGGTTGCTTTGAAAGCTGGCGGCATCCAAACCTTGCGGATACCTTTTGATGCCAGATGTGGCGCATCCTCCGCCAATCGATTCCAATGTTGTCCATCATTTGGTAAGTACCATTCAAAATATTGCATTAATGTTTGATTTTCCATACGAGATACCTCACATTCTTGGGATGGGTCTATTTTACCAAAAGAAGAATGATGACACAAACGTTTATACAAGTTAATTTTATATTTTTTGATGATAAGATAAAACTAGCATTGAATTTAAAACGCTTACATAGTATAATGGACAAGTAATAAACTTTATAAAAAGAAAGGGGTTCTTTATGAAAAAGAGAGGACTAGTGAGGTTACTCTTATCAGTCTCGCTATTTGCACCTTTGGCCCTAGGTCAGATTGTCCAAGCCGATGAGGCGAGTCAGGCGAATGTCGAAAGCAAGGAAATTCTTCAAACAGAAGCTATCGCAAAGCCGTCTGAACCGGTATCTTCAGTCCAGCAGCCAGCAGTTTTAGAGGTTGAAAGCAAGGAATCGTTGGTTACTGCAAGACCAGAAAAGCAAGAAGAGGAATCGGTCACTGCTGAAAAATCAGTTGTGGACTCTGAAAAGTCTGCTTCATCATTGGAGTCGCCACCTTTAGCTTTGGCTCAAGATGCTAGCTTAGTGCCTTCTGCTGTGCCTGCTACTGCCAAAGGCCAAGACCTGTCTGCTTATACGGGGAGCCTTTCAAATCCAGCCTTGGCTGATAAGGAATTGACCCTACAAGAAGCAGTCGATGAGCTACTGAAATGGGCAGCCGTCAATGAATCTCAGCTAGGCACCAGTGCTCAAGATAGGGTGAATCTAGCCAAGAGCATGGGAATGATTGACAAAGAGGCTGATTTGACAGCCAGTGTACAGGGAAGCAATCTGAAGACTATGTATGCAGTTGCCAAGCGCCTGCATGATGCCTATCGTGCTGAAAAGAAAGCACCGCTCTTTTTGAATGGTCGGGCACAGCCAATTTTCCCATACAGCAGTGGGGCTAAGGAAGATAAGGACTATTCGTATGAGAAAAGCGACATCGTCCGTTTTCCTGTCTATGTTGAGACGGATCATGATACGGATGGAGACGGAAAGCGTGACCTCGTCAAGGCTATCGTACAACTTCCGAAAGCAGTAGCTCAAGGTGATTTTAAGGCTTCGACGATTTTAGAAGCCCGTCCTTACGTCGCGGGGACTTTGGATGAAAACTATGTAACCTTAGAAAGCCTCAATCTGCCGACAAACGGTTCTTATGACATGAAGAGTTTGCACAATAAGCCCGCTAAGCGCCAACCGGTGTCTAGCATGAGCAGTATTGATGCGGCAAAGAAGGCCAAAGCGTCAGATTGGTACTATTATAGCCCTTATGAAGGGATTTATGATTACGAGAATTTGAACTGGTATGATTACTTCCTAGTGCGCGGCTATGCCTTTGTTTCCAGTGCTGGTCTGGGAACTAAGGGTTCAGAAGGCTTCAATACAACTGGATCTGATTTGGAAGTAGAAGCCTTTAAAAATATTGTCGAATGGGTCAACGGTAAACGGACAGCCTACACAGACAGAACTAGCAATATTGAAATCAAGGCTGACTGGGCCAATGGCAAAGTCGGCATGACTGGCCTATCTTGGGCCGGTACGACAACTTTCGGTGTGGCAACAACGGGTGTAGAAGGCCTGAGAACCATCGTTCCAGCCGCAGGAATTGCTAGCTGGTATGATTATTTCAATAGTCAAGGAACAGCTTACAGCAATCCGCCATACAGTGATCTGTCTTGGCTGTCACTCTACGTTTCTACTCGGATGCTTGACCAAGACGATTGGGCTTCAATCTGGAACAAGTATGCTGACTACATCAATCAGCTAAACAAGGACCAAAAAGCTAACGGTCGCAATTATAGCCAAATTTGGCGTGAACGCGATTATACCCTGAATTCAGGAAAGATAAAGACTAGCGCCCTGCTGGTACATGGCTTAAATGATGACAATGTCAAAACCAAACAATTTGAGCTTATGTATGATGTCTTGAAAAAAGCAGGACAAAATGTAAAACTCTACCTCCACCAAGGAGACCATGTTCATCCAGCAGCTATCTCTCGAGGGTATGGTATCAAGGCCAACAATCAAGATTTCTATGACTTGCTCAATATTTGGTTCTCTCATTATCTTTACGATGTCAAGAACGATGTTAGCAAGCTTCCTGCTGTCTTGGCACAAAATAACTACGATCCAAATAAATGGACGAGCTATGACAATTGGAAAAGCACCAATCGTTTGATTTTGACAGCTAAGTCCAAACGTCTCGAAGAGACCATCTCCAGTGACTATGCGGCTGCTGGGATTGATACTAGCAAGCGAGATGAGGCAGTCAGTCAAGCTTCTTCTAAGGCTAACATGACCTTTATGACAGAAGTCAAAGAAGACACGACTATCAAGGGCCATATTCCAGTTCACTTCAAGGCAGCCCTGGCCAATGGAAGTGGCAAAAACTTGCAGGTCAATGCACTCTTGGTAGATGTATCAGACCAAGAGTTTGATGTTGTTGGAAATGGTGCTGCTGGTGATGATAGCAAGGCTGGTGATTTCTGGATGGGCAGCAATCTTAGCAATCTGGATGTTAAAAACTTTGCGACAACCAAAACCAAATACAAGGTCATTGCTAAGGGCTGGCTAAACTTAGCCAATCCAGAATCAGGCTATACACCGTCTAGCTCAGAAAAGAGCATTAAGCCCAAAGTCGGCCAATTCCATGATTATACCATGTATTTGCAGCCGAATCTTTACACGGTGAAAAAAGGCCACAAGCTGGCTCTGGTCTTCAATACTTATGACCCTAGTGATCTGACGATTAAGCGTCAGTATGCGGTGACTTTCAAGACGGATTCTATTAGTGCGCTAGTACCGACTGTGGAAGCGAGTCGTTCTCAAAAAGCTGATTATGTAGCAAGTGCCCTTGATACGGAATATGCCAACTTACCTGAAATTCTTGGTGAAAAACTAGTTGCACCAGAAATCAGAGAAGTTCCAGAATATATCTTTGATAGACAGGAGCCACAAGAAGAAGCTCCGTCAGTTGATTCGAGGGTTGGACGTAAAGAAGATGAGAAAGGCGTGACTGACCATGTGCAGCAATTAGGCAGTCAGAAAGTGGTGCCTCAGGTGCAACAATTGGCTAGTCGAGCAGAAGCGTTTCAAGTGGAGCAGGCAGCTGTTCAACAAGCTCCAGCTTCCTTGCCAAAAACTGGTAGCCATTCAGAAAAAGGAATGTTCTATCTAGGCTTGGTGCTTCTTGTCAGCACATTCGGCATGTCTAGCCTCGTTAAGAAATATTCTCGTCGTTAGTCATTACAAGAAAAAAGCAGCCAAACATTCCTGACTAGGTAAAGATTGGCTGCTTTTGCCTTATCGTCTTTCAGCTGGACTTGATTTGCAAGTCAGCAATGCCAGCAATATAGAGGTAGAAAGAATGAAACAGTATATTCAAGATATTTTTGACCAAAGTATAGCGATTGAAAGTTTTACCCATACTAGTTCTGAGCGGAA
Source organism: Streptococcus cristatus (assembly GCF_001588905.1). Lineage (GTDB taxonomy): Bacteria > Bacillota > Bacilli > Lactobacillales > Streptococcaceae > Streptococcus > Streptococcus cristatus_N. Next base: position 39,797 of record NZ_LAWH01000028.1, read on the forward strand.
GATTGAAGCCTTTCTTCAGGAGCGGATAGGGGAGATTCCTTATTTTCAGGAGCATCCAGAACTGTTTGGCTGCTATCAGATTCCAAATGATTTTTATAACCGCAGTGTTAACTGGGCTCTGGTCAAGCGAAATACGGCTGACACCGTGATTCTTTTTCATCATCATGATACAGTGGATATTGAGGACTTTGGTAGTCTCAAAGACTGGGCTTTTGATAATCAGGCTCTAAAAGAAAAATTGCCCTCCATTTCTTCAGATTCAGATCTTTTAGCAGATATTGCCTCGGACAAATGGCAGTTCGGTCGGGGCTCTTGCGACATGAAGGCGGCTCTGGCCTTGCAGCTAGGAGTGGTGGAAAGATACAGTCAGATACAGTCTGGTCTGGTCAATTTGCTCTATCTGTCGGTCGGAGATGAGGAGTCCTATTCTCAAGGCATGCGGGCAGCAACAGCCTTGCTTGCTGAATTGAAGGAGCGCTTCCAGCTTCATTACCTTCTGGCTGTGGATTCTGAGCCTTTTGAGAGTCAGTCAGCGGAGGAAAAGGTGCTTCATATAGGAACGGTCGGTAAGTTGATGCCAGTTGTCGTGACTCAGGGTATCCTTTCGCACATGAAAGAGCCACTCAAGGGGATCAATGCCCTGTCCTTGCTGGCCAAGGTTGGTGAAAAAATTGACCTTAATCCAGCTCTATCCGACATGGCCTACGGAGAACGCTCGCCCCTGCCATCTTGGTCTTATCTGCGCGATTTGAAGGAAAATTACGATGTATCAACAGTGCTGCGTGCTGCTGGCTATTTCAGCGTCCTTTATCTAGAAAAGAGTCCAAGTGAATTGCTAACGACCATAAAGAATCTCAGTCAGGAAGCAGTGGAGGACTTTTATCAAAACTACTGTCAGTTGCAGAAGGTTTATGAAGAAAGCAAGTTTGTACCGAAACCGCGCGTGTTGACCTATCAGGAATTACTGCAAGAATGCCAAGAAAAAATCGGTTTTGAAAGCACTTTGCAGCAGATTTACGAAGAAGCCCAGCAAGCCATGCAAGAGGGCGCTTCCTATCAGGAAATCAGCATTCAAAATATCCAGAAAGTGTTAGATTTCTACGACCGTAAGGAAGCTTTGGTTGTCCTAGCAATCGCGCCGCCTTACTATCCATCCATGAATTGTCGTCGTCTGTCGGACAGTCCGATTAGGATTGATAAGGTCGTTCAACTCTATCGGGATTATCTGGACAAGGAAGCTGGTTGTCAGCTCCAAGTGGACGATTTTTTCATGGGAATTTGTGACCTTAGTTACTGTGCCTTGGAGAAGCCTGCCGCTGAATACCAAGACCTGATTGCTAGTATGCCTGTACCTGAGAATCTCTATCATCTAGATTTCCCAGAAATTGCAGCCAATCATATCCCCGGCATCAATCTAGGTCCATGGGGCAAGGACTTGCATAAGCTGACCGAGCGTGTCTATGAGCAGGATATGCTGGAAACCATTCCTAATTTCTTGCTCTATCTGCTGGAGAATGCTCAATCTTTCAAGGTTTAAAGGATGGTTCTTCCTTGTTTTAAAGCAAAATCCGAACTTTTTCGCTAGTTTCTAGACAAATGACTTTTAGGATAGTATAATAACCTCAAAACATAGCAAAGGAGATTCTTATGATTGAATTTAGAGATGTTACAAAAGACTATGATGGCAAGCTGGCGCTTAACCACCTGAATCTGACCTTGGAAAGCGGTGAGATTGTTGGTCTGATCGGTCACAATGGAGCGGGTAAGTCAACGACCATTAAATCCTTGGTCAGCGTCATCAATCCGACCCAGGGACAAATTTTTGTGGACGGCAAAGAGCTATCCAGTAATCGCCTAGAAATCAAGAAAAAAATTGGCTATGTCGCTGATTCTCCTGACCTTTTCTTGCGCCTGACAGCTAATGAATTTTGGGAGCTGGTGGCGACTTCCTACGATATGACCACGGCAGAAGTAGAGGCTCGTTTGGGTGAGTTGCTGGCTATCTTTGACTTTTCTAGCCATCGCTATGAAGTAATTGAGTCGTTTTCACACGGTATGCGGCAGAAGGTCTTTGTCATTGGTGCCCTTTTGTCCGATCCAGATATCTGGGTTTTGGATGAGCCTTTGACGGGCTTGGATCCTCAGGCAGCTTTTGATCTTAAACAGATGATGCGTGAGCATGCTAACAAGGGAAATACAGTTTTGTTTTCAACCCACGTGTTAGAAGTAGCTGAGCAGCTATGCGATAAGATTGCCATTCTCAAAAAAGGAGAGCTGATATTCTACGGAACGGTTGAAGACCTGAAAGCCCAGCATCCAGACCAGTCCCTCGAGACCATCTATCTAGGTCTGGCTGGCCGCAGAGAAGAGGTGAGTTCAGATGCGCCTTAAAGCGATTAAAAAATTAGTTGATATCAATATTCTCTATGCGATTCAAGCATCTCAGTTGCAGCAATACCGCAAGAAGCAGGAAAAAAATCCAGAGGTCAAGGTCAATGTCTCTCTGCAGGCTATTCGAATGTACTTGATTTTGGGGTTGGTCTACCTATTCTTCTTTGGTATCATGAGTGCCTTCAATCACATGGTGGGCAATCCGGGTCTTTTTGCCAATATGGTCTCCATATTTGCTGTATTTTCTATGTCGCAGGGCTTCCTGGTTTTCTATAATGTCTTTTATGAAAGCAAGGACTTGCAATCCTATCGGCCCTATGCCTTTAGTGAATCAGAAATCATTGTCGGAAAGAGCATCTCTGTTGTCCTGACCCTCTTGATTGCAATTCTGCCCATGTATAGCTATTTCATCGTGCTAGCTCTTCAAGGCGGAAATCCCTTAGTCGGCTTGCCTATGGCCTTGATTTCGATTGGAATTTTAAGCTCGGTTATAACTTTTGTCATTTTGATTTTGGTGCATTTTATCACCAAGACAGCTTTCTTTAGAAAGTATAAGACTATTCTATCCAATGTGATTCTAGGGCTGGTTTCCCTAGGCTCGGTAGGTCTCTATATCTTTATCAATCAGATGAACAGTCGCAGTATTGCCAGCAATACAATGGTTACACCTTATTTCCCGCCAGTTGTAGCCTTTTACGACTTTATCATCAATCCTCTCAGCTTGTCTGCAATTTTAGGAATTCTAGCTTGGCTTGCCGTGGGGGTTCTACTCTTTTTGGTGGTTAAGTTCAAGGTTATACCAGAATTTTATGAGGCAGCCTTGATGACAGGTGCAGCAAGTGGCAAACGTGAGCGGGTGCACGATATCAATATGGACGAGGCCAAGAATTTCAAGAAGTTCGTCTGGCGCTATCACATTCGGCTGCTGAGTGAAGGTTCGGTCATCTTGCAGGCTCTCTTCATGTCAGCACTGATTCCTTACATCATCATTTTTAGTATGGCCATGGGGGCAGTCAAAGCAGATCTAGATGTTAGCCCGTTCTTGATTCCACGATTTTTACTTCCGCTTAGCTTCCTATCTATGTTTATCGCCACCCTCAATTCGGGTGGGAATAATCTGACCTCTATTGGTTTATCCTTGGAGAGGGAAAATTTTGATTATCTGAAGGTTTTGCCTTTTGAGCTCAGAAAATATGTTCGTCTCAAATTTTGGTATCTCTTTGCCATTCAGTCCATTTTACCAGTGATTCTTCTTTTGGTGACCAGTCTTATCTTCCATGTTCATCTGGTGACTTTTCTGGTTATGCTGCTGGTTTGGTTTATGGCCAGTCTAGCTTGGAGCGCTTGGGGTTATCATCGGGATTATAAACATTTGGTGACCAACTGGTCCAATGTCAACGAGCTGATGAGTCGAGATAACAGTATGGGTAAGACCCTATTGGCACTAGCCTTTACCATTGGAGTGATGATCGTGATTGGCGTTCTCTATGCGATTTCATACTACCTATCTCTCACGGTTCTCTATCTCCTTTCTGTTCTGCTGATTTTGATTTGTGGACTTGTTTCTTATCTGACCTATCGCTACTATATGAAAAAACTTGATAGTGAGATTGCTAGTTTCAATTGCTAATTGACCATAATAAAAAGCTTAGCAGCACGGTGATTTGATTACCTACTTCTAAGCTTTTTAGTTGCTATTATTTTATATTTTTCTGACATAAACTGTATGTCAGCTGATCTTTATCCTTTTAAGAACGCCAGTTAATCAGTACATACATCAAGCTGGAGCCAAACATATCCGCCAAGGCGTGCATGAGAAAGAAAGGCAGGAGGTTCTTAACCTTGTACTTGTAAAGGAAATAGTAGAAGAGTCCATAGACCACTCCGATAACCAAGGCCCAGAGCATTCCTTGGTAAGTATGGAAAGAAATCCGAATGATAGTAGAGTAGGCCAGCGCCCACCACTTATACTTATCCTTGACCGAGGTTATAAGACCCAGAAAGAAGAATTCTTCATAGAAGCCATTGAGCAGTCCGTAGAGGATGGCCATTGGTGTCAGATCAGCAAATTTCCGGAAGATTTCTAGCAAATCTATATAGGACCAGAGAGTTGGATCAAAGTAATTATACTCGCCACTCAGTGTCGTCACAATGTCACCAAAGAGCCCTACCACTACAAAAATAAGAGGAGTCCAGAGGAGAACCGACCAGCTCAGACGGATGGGAAGCTGCTTAAAGTCAAAGCGCCGAAACAATAGGTAAAGAATGGTCAAGACCAGCATCAGGAGCTGAAGATTGAAATTGCTTGAGAATGCTGCGCCTTCGCTAGCTGTATTGCTGACTGTTTCAGTTGCTGCTGTCGTCGCTGTTGTTGCAAAGCTAGCTAGATAAAGTTCGGTTGATGTGTAGATGAACTGACCAAACATGAGCAGAGTAATCACAAGAATATCGAACCATTTCAGTTCTTTCAGAGGCTGTGATGGGCGGATTTTTGATAAAATAGTCATTCATTTCCCTTCCATAACTGGCAGATTTAAATGCCAGAGATCATCTTTTCTATCTTTATCTTAGCGGAGAAAGCTTAAATTTATATTATTTTCAAAGTTGCTGCGTTTGAGAGGTCTTAGTGTAGATCTGCTGTAGGCTTGGTTGAAGAGCTGCATTATGCTATAGAAAAAAACTGCTTTGAAAAGCAGTTTTACATGAAATAGACAATTGCTAGGTATTGGAGAGCAGAAGCGGCTAGGATGAAGAGGTGCCAAATCATGTGGAAGTAGGGCTTCTTTTTGGCATAAAAACCAGCGCCGACTGTGTAGCAAAGACCGCCTGCTAGCATGAGTCCCCAAAACACTGGTCCAGTTTGTCCGATAATTTGCGGGATGATAAAGATAACCAGCCAACCCATAATTAGATAGAGGGCCAGACTAAATTTCTCATTGACCTTTTTGGCAAAGATTTTGTAGAGAATGCCAAAGATGGTCGTGCCCCACTGAATCGCGATAATCAGATAGCCCCGCCAGTCATTCATGAGTGAAAGGACGACTGGCGTATAGCTGCCCGCGATAGCGATATAAATCATGGAGTGGTCAATAATCCGTAGGATGTATTTGTGGGTAGAGCCATAGGACATAGAGTGGTAAATGGTAGAAGAGAGAAACATGAGGAAAAGGCTTATGACAAAGATAGAAGTGCCAACAGCAGAAACCATGCCATGCTCTTCATAGCTGTAAACAGCAGAAATCGGAAGGAGAATCAGCATCAAAACAGCTCCGACGGCATGGGTAACAGCATTGGCAATTTCCTCTCCAAAAGAGAGTTGTTTACTGAGTTTAAGCGCGTAGTTCATCGTTATCGGCCTCCTTTTCGGGTACTTGGATAAAAGCAAGGGTCTGCTGGTAGAGTTTTAAGGTCTGACAAGCACTGGCAATGATCGGAGTCACTTCAAGCTTCCGTCCGTTCATATAATCCACAAAATCATTGTAGAGCTCTTCAGACTGGGTCTCAGCATTGAGCATATCTAAAGTAGCAGCAATATCTTGAATAGAAAAAACAGTTTTCAAGCTTGTAATGGCAATCAAGCGGGCAACTTGCTGCCGATTGTATTTTTTCTTTAGAGGTTTTTCAAGGTAGGCATGCTTGACATAATTATTGATCATGGATGCCGTCAAGCCTTTGTCGGATGCAGTAAAAGCTGGCGTACAGACCTTGTTGACGTAGAGCAGGACTTGGTCCAGATACAGGTCAAGAACAGGTAATTCATCCCATCTCGGGAACAGATTTTTCGTTTCCAAATTTCAAACTTTCTAATATCTAGTTTCGATAACTAGATAATATCATTTTTGAAAATTAAAGTCAAGAATAAATCCAATTAGTCCAAAATTTGCTATAATCATGAGTAAGGAAAACAGGAAAATGGCCTCTGAATCCGATATAAGAAAGGGAAAATATGAAGATTTTAATTCCGACTGCCAAAGAAATGAATGAAAATCAGAGCTCGCTAGGGCGTTCCCAGTTGACGCCGAAAAGCAAAATCATAATAGAAGAGCTATTAAAACACTCAGCCAAAGAGCTGGAAAAATTATACAAAATCAGTCCGCAGATGGCTGAAATAGAATACCAGCGAATTGAAAATCTGAGCAAGAATGAAGCGGAGACTTATCCAGCCTTGCACTTATTTGACGGGCTCATGTATCGCAATATCAAGCGAAAAGATTGGACACAAGAGGAAAGCTCCTACATTCAAGAGCATTTGCTGTTAACGTCTAGTCTATATGGGGTCATTCCTGCCCTTAGTTCGATTGCTCCTCACCGGCTGGACTTTTTGGTGGGACTAAAGCCCAATGGTCAAACGCTGAAAACATTTTGGCGGGAAGATTATACAAAAACGGTAGCGGATGAAGATATGCTGCTTTCTCTCTTGTCCAGTGAATTTGAGGATGTTTTTGAAAAATCGATCAGAGAGAAGATGCTTCGGTTCAAGTTTTTAGAAGAAAAATCTGGCAAACTTAAAAGTCATTCTACTATTTCTAAAAAAGCGCGTGGGCAGTTTTTGACTGCTTTGATGGAAGCCCAGGTCGATACTCTTGAGCAAATCAAACAGCTCACTTTTGCAGGTTTTACCTATCGAGCAGACCTTTCGAATGATAAAGAATTAGTTTTTGTAAAAGAAGAATAAGAAAAGGCTTCACTTAGTTTTTAGCTAAGTGAAGCTTTTACATAGTCTGATAATTGCTTTTGATTCTGCAATTCGATAAATTTCTCAGGATAGGTCTGACGAACCTTTTGATAGAGATTTTTAGTCTCTCTTGTCCTGCCATCCCAAAGGATCCAGCGAATGAATTCCCAATCCAGTCTTTCAGTACAGCCAGATGCCATACTCTCTCGTACTTGATTTCGATATTTTAGATAGCGTTTAAAGGCGCGATAGAGGCAGTTCCAGCGAGAAAAGTTCATAAAGATAATCTGATCAGCCTGAGCCATCCTTTCCTCAAAGCAGGCGAAGGAGTAGTTGCCATCGATGACCCAGGATTGTTCTCGCTTGAGGAAATCCGCTAAATCAGCCTTGACTTGGTCTTGACTACGAGTCTGCCAGTTTTCTTCAAACCGAATCGTGTCCAGATGAAGCACGGAAATATGGTGGAAGTGGCCTAACTGCTGGGCTAAGGTTGACTTGCCAGATCCGGAGTAGCCGATGATAGCAATCTTCATATACATTCTCCTAATTACAGTGAGCAACAAAAAAAGCTCCGTGGAGCTCCTTTGTATGCGCGATGCATTATTTAGCAAGTTTAGCTGAAAGACGTGCTTTATCGCGGCTTGCTTTGTTTTTGTGGATCAAACCTTTAGTTTCTGCTTTATCGATAGCTGAGCTAGCAGCACGGAAAAGTTCTTCAGACGGGTTTGCTTCAAATGCTTTGATTGCAGTACGCATAGTTGATTTTTGAGCTGAGTTTTTTTCGTTTTGTTTAACGTTCAATTCAGCGCGTTTGATAGCTGACTTAATGTTTGCCAAGTTATTCACCTCCATTGAAAATACTAACTATCTAATTATATATGAAAAGTTGTGATTTGACAAGCCTAAATTATTTTTTTAGATAGATTTCGTCAATTTCATGATTTTTAGCCTTATGCAAAATCACTTCGGCCCTATTACGAGTTGGCTCAATATAGTCTAATAGGTTCACCAGATTGATTGTTTCCCAGATATTATGGGCCAGCGCCATGACTTCTTCTTCGGGCTGGGTTGTAAAGCGATGGTAGTAGTTGTCCGTGTCATGCTTGGCTAGTGCCAGTAATTTTTTAAAACGATCGAGGTACCAAGACTCGATATTTTCGACTTCGGCATCTACATAGATAGAGAAGTCGAAAAAGTCAGTCATGTAAAGGCGTTCATTTTGCGGATTTTGGAAAACATTGATACCTTCCACGATGACAAAGTCAGCTGCCTTAATTTCCTGCTTTTCATTTGGAACAATATCATAAATTTCGTGCGAGTAGACGGGAATTTCATAGTTTTGACCATTTTTAATGCGGTCTAAAAAGTCCAGCAAGAGTTCCATATTATAGCTTTCAGGGAAGCCTTTGCGATTTAAAATCCCCGTTTCAATCAGAGTTTGATTAGGATAGAGAAAGCCATCTGTCGTCACTAATTCAACGGTGGCATTTGTAAAAGTCCGTGACAGGAGGATTTGTAATAGGCGGCTAATCGTTGATTTTCCAACGGCAACACTGCCAGATACTCCGATAATAAAGGGCTGCCTTTTGCTTTCCTTTTGTAGAAAAATACCTTTTGAAAAGGCGAGATCTTCTTTGGAACGTTTATAAATCTGAATGAGATTTGTCAGAGGCAGATAAACATCTGTCACATCCTGTAGACTGATTTTGTCATTGAAACTCTTGATAGAATTGAGCTCGGACTCAGTGAGCGGTGGATTTTTCTTTCGATGCAGATTTTGCCAAGTTTGGCGGTTGATTTTTTCAAAGTGAAGAAATTCGTTAGTCATAAGTTACTCCTATATGATGGATTTTAGTATAACATACTTTTGGAGAAATGAAAACGATTTACAAATCTAGAAAATTTATGATAAAATGGTTTTATGACTAAAATGTATTTTGCAGAAAATCCGGATGCCAAACATGACATTCATGAATTAAAAGTGGAACTATTAGGACAACAGATGACCTTTTTAACAGATGCTGGTGTCTTTAGCAAAAAAATGATCGACTATGGCAGTCGAGTTTTGTTGTCTGCCTTGGAATTTAACAAAAAAGAAACGCTGCTGGATGTCGGCTGCGGTTATGGGACGCTGGGCTTGACCCTGGCTAAAGCGCAAGAGCTAGAAGTCACTCTCGTGGATATCAATCAGCGAGCGTTAGACTTGGCTAGAAAAAATGCAGATGCGAACCAAGTATCTGCGGATATTTTCCAGTCCAATGTTTACGAACAGGTGACCGGACAATTCCATCATATTATCAGCAATCCACCGATTCGGGCTGGTAAGCAGGTGGTGCACGAGGTTATTTCAGGTAGCTATGATCACTTGCTAGCGGATGGGGATTTGACGATTGTCATCCAAAAGAAACAAGGAGCTCCTAGTGCTAAAGCCAAGATGGAAGAAGTATTTGGCAACTGCGAGACTCTCAAGAAGGACAAAGGTTATTATATCCTAAGGAGTGTGAAGTAAAAATGCGGGCAGTTGATATTATTCAAAAGAAACGAGATGGACTAGAGTTGTCCAGTCAAGAGATTGAATGGCTGATTGAGGGCTATGTAGCTGGAACAGTACCAGATTACCAGATGTCAGCCTTTGCTATGGCTGTTTACTTTAAAGGGATGACTACTCGGGAAATTTCTTATTTGACCATGGCCATGGTAGGTACAGGCCAGCAGTTTGACCTGTCAGCCATTTCAGGGATTAAGGTCGACAAGCATTCGACTGGTGGAGTGGGAGATAAGGTTACCTTAATCTTGGCTCCTCTAGTTGCTAGCTTTGGAGTACCCGTTGCTAAGATGAGCGGTCGAGGCTTAGGCCACACGGGCGGTACCATAGACAAGCTCGAGTCTGTCAAGGGTTATCAGGTAGAGCGCAATCAGGAAGATTTCATCCAGCAGGTTCAGGAGATTGGTGTATCCGTCATTGGTCAGTCAGACCAGCTAGTTAAGGCAGACAAGCTTCTCTATGCTCTACGTGATGTGACCGCTACAGTTGATACCATTCCTTTGATCGCCAGTTCAGTTATGAGCAAGAAAATCGCCGCTGGTGCAGACAGCATCTTGCTGGATGTGACCGTCGGTGAAGGTGCTTTTATGAAAAATCTAGAGGATGCCCGTGTCCTAGCCCGTACCATGGTAGATTTAGGTAAGGCTGTCGGACGCAGAACAGTTGCAGTTATTACCGATATGAGCCAACCTTTAGGAACTAGCATTGGCAATCGTTTGGAAATCTTGGAAGCACTGGAAATCCTTCAAGGACAAGGACGCGGAGATATTACGGAGTTCATCTGCGAGCTCGCTCGGATTATGCTTGATTTGGCAAATGTTGAGAAGTCAGTCTCTGAAATTAGAGAGCATCTGACAAATGGATCAGCTTTGAAAAAATTTGAAGAGATGATCGCGGCTCAAGGTGGAGATCTAGAGGACTTGTATCGACCATCCCAAGCGGCTTATGTGGCTGAAGTGAGAGCAGAGCAATCTGGTTATATCACAGAGCTTCCAGCTATGGAATTTGGCTTGTTTGCGATGAGATTAGGAGCAGGACGAGCAGTCAAATCTGACGAACTAGATTATGAAACTGGAATCGTGTTTGAAAAGAAGGTTGGTGAAACAGTCGAAATTGGGGAAATTGTCGCAAAAATTTACGCAAATGAAAAAATTTCTCAAGAACTAGTTACAGAATTCCAAAAAAATGTTAGAATAGGTAGTGAAAGCGTTGCAGTAAGCGAGATTGTCGAAGTAATCGCTTAATTCTAGGAGAATCCAACATGAAATTAAACAAATACATTGACCATACGCTTTTGAAACCTGATGCAAGTCAGGAGCAGATTGAAACCTTAATTGAGGAAGCAAAGAAATACGACTTTGCGAGCGTCTGTGTCAATCCGACTTGGGTAAGTTTTGCTGCGCAAGCACTAAAAGCTACAGATGTTAAAGTCTGTACGGTCATTGGTTTTCCTCTGGGAGCAAATACTCCGGAGCTCAAGGCTTTTGAAACGAGTGATGCCATCCAAAACGGAGCGAATGAAATCGACATGGTCATCAATATCGGTGCTCTAAAGTCTCGAAACTTTGACTTAGTTGAAAGAGACATTCGAGCTGTTGTGGAAGCTGCCAAAGGAACCTTGGTCAAGGTCATTATTGAGACCTGCCTCTTGACAGATGATGAGAAAGTGAAAGCTTGTCAAATTGCTCAGAAAGCTGGTGCGGATTTTGTCAAGACATCCACTGGTTTCTCAACTGGTGGTGCAACCGTTGCGGATGTAGCTTTGATGCGTAAGACAGTTGGGCCAGATATGGGAGTCAAGGCTTCTGGCGGTGCCCGTTCTTACGAAGATGCACTTGCCTTTATCAAAGCTGGTGCGACTCGCATTGGAGCTTCCTCTGGTGTAGCGATTATGGAGGGAGACGTGGCTAATGGCGACTACTAATTTGATTGACTTAGTTGTAGAAACTACGAAGAATGCCTATGTTCCATACTCTCATTTCCCTGTCGGAGCCGTTTTAGTAACTAAAAATGGACAAGTTTTCACAGGTGTCAATGTTGAAAATGCTAGTTTTGGCTTGACCAATTGTGCAGAGCGAACAGCCATTTTTAAAGCTGTTTCTGAAGGCTTTTTAGACTTTGAGGAATTAATTGTTTACGGAGAAACGGAAAAACCGATCTCTCCGTGTGGTGCCTGCCGCCAAGTAATGGCAGAGTTTTTTAATCAGGATTTACCAGTGACTTTGGTCGCTAAAGATAAATCGACGGTCGTGATGACGGTCAAGGAGTTACTTCCATACTCTTTTACAGACTTAACTTGAGTCTGTTGCTGGTCAACTGACCAAAATTAAACTTGCAACTAAGTTGCACATCTTATATAGGAGGTTCAGAAATGAACAAGAAACAATGGCTAGGTCTTGGTCTAGTGTCTGTCGCAGCAATCGGACTTGCTGCATGTGGGAATCGTGCGTCTAAATCAGATAGCTCTAACGCTAAAACTGATTTAAAAGCTGCTATCGTAACCGATACAGGTGGTGTTGATGATAAATCATTTAACCAATCTGCATGGGAAGGTTTGCAAGCTTGGGGGAAAGAAAATGGCCTTTCAAAAGATAACGGCTATACTTACTTCCAATCAACAGACGAGTCACAATACGCGAACAACCTAAACCAAGCTGCTACGGATGGTTACAACTTAGTATTTGGTATCGGTTTTGCCCTTCGTGATGCCGTTGCATCTGCTGCTAAAGATAATTCAAGTATTAACTACGTTATTATTGACGATGTGATTGAAGGTCAAAAGAATGTTGCTTCAGCAGTCTTTGCAGATAATGAAGCAGCTTACCTTGCTGGTGTTGCAGCTGCAAAAACGACTAAGACAAAACAAGTTGGTTTCATAGGTGGTATAGAAAGCGCAGTTATCACACGTTTTGAAAAAGGTTTCGAGGCTGGTGTGAAATCAGTTGACCCATCTATCAAGGTTAAAGTGGACTATGCTGGTTCATTCGGCGATGCAGCTAAAGGTAAAACAATTGCTGCTGCTCACTATGCTGGCGGTGCGGATGTTGTTTACCAAGTAGCTGGTGGTACTGGTGCTGGAGTATTTAACGAAGCTAAGTCAATCAACGAAACAAGAAATGAAAATGAAAAAGTTTGGGTACTTGGTGTTGACCGTGACCAAACTGAAGAAGGTAAATACAAATCTAAAGATGGTAAAGAATCTAACTTTGTTTTGGCATCAAGCTTGAAACAAGTTGGTAAGACTGTCCAAGACATTGCTAACCAAACTGCTAAAGGTAAATTCCCAGGTGGTAAAACTACAACCTTTGGTTTGAAAGACGGTGGTGTTGATTTGACAACAACCAACCTTTCTGAAGATGTTAAAAAAGCTGTTGAAGAAGCGAAAGCTAAAATCCTTGACGGTAGCATTACAGTTCCTGATAAATAATTGAATGTTGAGCGATCCGACCTACTAGGGTCGCTCATTTTTAAATTCTGACGCCTTTGCATCGGTTAAGCCTACTAGGATAGGAGTCCGAGGAGGTTATATCGACATAAAATGAAATTCTGGAAAGGAAAGAGCCATGACACATGAAAATGTCATTGAAATGCGAGAAATTACCAAGATTTTTGGTGAATTTGTGGCCAATGATAAAATCAATTTGGAACTCCGAAAAGGTGAAATTCACGCTCTTTTAGGAGAAAATGGTGCCGGGAAGTCAACCTTGATGAATATGTTGGCCGGCCTACTTGAGCCGACTAGTGGTGAGATTGTAGTAAACGGAAAGCCAGTTAAGCTGGACTCTCCATCAAAGGCGGCCTCACTTGGTATCGGGATGGTGCATCAGCACTTTATGCTTGTGGAAGCCTTCACTGTTGCTGAAAATATTATTCTTGGAAGTGAGATTACAAAAAATGGTATCTTAGACTTGAAACGCGCTACGCAAGAAATTAAGCGTTTGTCTAAGAAATATGGTTTGTCGGTTGATCCATCTGCCAAGATTGAAGACATTTCCGTAGGAGCACAACAACGGGTTGAAATTCTGAAGACCCTTTACCGTGGTGCAGATATCCTAATCTTTGACGAACCAACAGCTGTTTTGACACCATCTGAGATTGATGAATTGATGAAAATCATGAAAAACTTAGTCAAGGAAGGTAAGTCCATCATTCTTATTACCCATAAGTTGGATGAGATTCGTGCAGTTTCTGACCGAGTGACCGTTATTCGTCGAGGAAAATCGATTGAAACCGTTGAAATTGCTGGTGCAACCAACCAAGACTTGGCGGAAATGATGGTGGGACGGGCTGTTTCCTTCAAGACTGAGAAGAAACCTTCTAATCCGCAAGAAACAGTTCTTTCAATCAAGAATCTTGTCGTTGAAGAAAATCGCGGCGTTCCAGCTGTTAAAGGACTTTCACTGGATGTTCGTGCTGGTGAGATTGTTGGGATTGCAGGAATTGACGGAAATGGTCAGACTGAGTTGATTCAAGCTATCACAGGACTTAGAAAAGCAAGCTCGGGCGATATTTTGATCAAGAATCAGTCCGTGCTTGGTAAGAAACCACGTCAGATTACAGAGATGAAGGTCAGCCACGTTCCTGAAGATCGCCATCGTGATGGGTTGGTGCTGCAGATGTCCATTTCTGAAAATATTGCTTTGCAGACTTATTACAAGGAGCCACTCAGCAAAAACGGCATCTTGAATTACAATAATATTTACTCTTACGCGTGCAATCTGATGAAAGAGTTTGATGTGCGGGCAGCTAGCGAGTATGTACCTGCTTCAGCCCTCTCAGGAGGAAACCAGCAGAAGGCTATCATTGCTCGGGAAGTGGATCGTGATCCAGACTTGCTGATTGTCAGTCAGCCAACCCGCGGTCTTGATGTCGGAGCAATTGAGTATATCCATAAACGCTTGATTGAGGAGCGTACTCAAGGTAAGGCAGTTCTTGTTGTCAGCTTTGAGCTAGATGAAATACTCAATCTTTCTGACAGAATTGCCGTTATCCATGATGGCAAGATTCAAGGAATTGTGACTCCAGAGAAGACTAATAAGCAAGAACTTGGTATTCTTATGGCTGGTGGTAAGATTTAGAAGGGAGATTCAAATGTCTAAGAAAACACAGCAGATCGCAGTTCCCTTAATCTCAGTTCTTTTAGGAATTTTATTGGGAGCGATTGTCATGGCTATCTTTGGCTATGATGCCATCTGGGGATATGAATCCCTCTTTAAAACGGCATTCGGTTCTTTGAGAAGTTTGGGTGAAATTTCTCGGGCGATGGGACCTCTAGTTCTCATTGGTCTGGGTTTTGCCGTTGCTAGTCGGGCTGGATTTTTCAATGTCGGACTTCCGGGCCAAGCCTTGGCTGGTTGGATTTTGGCTGGTTGGTTTGCCCTTTCCTTCCCTGACCTACCCCGCCCACTGATGTTGCTAGCAACTGTAGTGATTGCAGCAGTAGCTGGTGGGATTATTGGTGCTATTCCAGGGGTTCTGCGTGCCTATTTAGGAACAAGTGAAGTCATCGTTACGATTATGATGAACTATATCGTCCTCTTCGTTGGAAATGCTTTTATCCGCAGCTTTCCAAAATCTGTGATGCAGAGTGTTGACTCTAGTAAGCGTGTTGGTGCCAATGCTATTTATCAAACAGAATGGCTGAGAAGTTTGACAGCTAACTCTCGTATGAATATTGGTATTTTCTTTGCTTTGATTGCAGTTGTGCTGATCTGGTATATGCTGAAGAAAACAACGCTTGGCTTTGAGATCCGTGCTGTTGGTCTTAACCCAAATGCAGCTGAATACGCAGGGATGTCCTCTAAACGGACCATTATTTTGTCTATGATTATTTCTGGAGCCCTTGCAGGACTTGGAGGAGTAGTAGAAGGACTAGGTACTTATCAGAATGTCTTTGTACAAGGAAGTTCATTGAGCGTTGGTTTCAATGGTATGGCAGTTAGTCTTTTAGCAGCAAACTCTCCAGTTGGTATCCTTTTTGCGGCTTTCCTCTTTGCAGTTCTAAGTGTTGGTGCTCCAGGTATGAACGTGGCTCAGATTCCGACAGAATTAGTCAATATCGTGACAGCTTCGATTATCTTCTTTGTCAGCGCCCATTACCTGATTGAGCGTCTGACTGGTAAGACAGTCTTTGAATTATTTAAAAACCGTAAGCAAGAAGCCAGTAAAGTGAAAGGGGGAAACTAGGATGAGTATTGTAACGATATTAGGTTTATTAGTATCATCTATGCTGATTTATGCGGCTCCCCTGATTTTTACAAGTATCGGTGGAGCTTATTCGGAGCATGCCGGAGTTGTCAATGTCGGCTTGGAAGGGATCATGGTAATGGGAGCATTTACAGGCGTTCTCTTTAACCTGACTTTCGAAAGTAGTTTTGGCAGCTTGACTCCGTGGCTTTCCTTGATTGCTGCAGGTTTAGTCGGAGTGCTCTTCTCCCTTATCCATGCTGTAGCAACCATTAATTTCCGTGCAGACCACGTTGTCAGTGGTACGGTTCTAAACTTGCTAGCACCAGCCTTGGCAGTCTTTCTTGTAAAAGCTATCTACAACAAGGGGCAAACAGACAACATTCAGCGTTCATTTGGTAAATTTAATTTTCCTATTTTGTCTGATATCCCAGTTATAGGAGATATATTCTTCAAACATACAAGTCTGATGGGATATTTGGCCATCGCCTTCTCTTTCCTTGCTTGGTTTATCATGTTTAAGACAAAATTTGGATTGCGCCTTCGCTCAGTTGGAGAACATCCGCAGGCAGCAGATACACTGGGAATCAATGTTTACCTCATGCGCTATTGCGGTGTTATGATTTCTGGTCTGCTTGGTGGTATTGGTGGAGCTATCTATGCTCAGTCAATCTCCGTTAACTTTGCTGTGACAACTATCATAGGTCCAGGATTTATCGCCTTGGCAGCTATGATTTTTGGTAAATGGAGTCCTATCGGTGCTATGTTGGCAAGTCTCTTCTTTGGAGCTTCTCAAAGTTTGGCCGTTATCGGAAACCAATTGCCTCTTCTTTCAAAAGTACCAACAGTTTACCTGCAGATTGCGCCATATGTCTTGACGATTGTGGTTCTTGCAGCCTTCTTTGGTAAAGCTGTTGCTCCGAAAGCAGACGGTATCAACTATATCAAGTCTAAATAACCCTTTACGAGGCTGGGACAAAAGTCCTAGCCTCTCAATTGTCTTTGGATTGTCGAGCAAGACGCAGTGGTTGAGTGGGCTCTACTAGGCTGATTTCATCAGCTTTTACAGCCCTACTCAACTGTGCGGAGGTGGGACGACGAAATCGAATTCTAACGAATTACCGATTTCTGTCCCACTCTCTTATGATTTTATCCTACTACTGCTTCAGCGATTTCTTCACGACTGATACCAGCAAAGTAGCGGGTAATATCTATTGTTTCCAGTGCTTTGAGGACATCCTCACGTTCATAGCGAACACCGCGAAGGACATCTTCTACTGCTGCGACGTCTTCGATACCAAAGAAGTCACCATAAATCTTGATGTCTTGGATTTTAGACTCGATAACATTGGCAAAAACTTCGACCTTACCACTAGGGAATTTTGTTCCACGACGGATGTTAAATTCAGGTGATTTGCCGTAGTTCCAGTCCCAAGTACCAAATTTAGTATCCTTGATACGATTGATTTCCGCCAATTCTTCTTCTGAGAAGACGTATTCTGTCATCTCAGGGTACTCTTTTTTCATATAAGCCAGGAGAAGATCTTTAAACTCTTCAACAGTGATTTTCTCTGGCAGCTCGTCCACAATATTGGTTACACGAGCACGGACAGATTGAACTCCCTTGGATTCAAACTTATCCTTAGAAACTTTAAGAGCATTGGCCAAGACTGACAAATCCACATCAAAGAGCAGACAGCCATGGTGCATGATACGGCCATTGATGTAAGCTTGGGCATTGCCACAGAATTTCTTGCCATCAATTTCCAAGTCGTTGCGGCCAGTGAATTCAGCCTTTACACCAAGTTGAGCCAAGGTATTGATTACTGGCGTTGAGAAAGATTTGAAATCAAAGGCTTTATTCTCATCTTCTTTAGAAATAATCGTGTAGTTGAGATTGTTAAGATCGTGGTAGACAGCTCCACCACCGCTAATGCGGCGCACAACTTCGATACCATGTTCCCGTACATAGTCGCGGTTGATTTCTTGGATGGTGTTTTGATGGCGCCCGACAATAATTGATGGCTTATTGATCCAGAGCAGGAAAATTTGATCCTCATCAAGGAGATGCTTAAAAGCATACTCCTCGAGAGCGATATTAAAGGCAGTATCATTGCTATTGTTAATGATATATTTCATTGACGAGACATCCTTTATTTTTTCTTAGGTGAGTGGATAGCCATTCCCAAAACATCCGCAAACGCTTCGTACATCACTTCAGAATATGTAGGGTGTCCGTGGATAGTCTTGAGCATTTCTTCAACAGTGATTTCCATTTCGATGATGCTTGATGCTTCGTTGATCAATTCTGCAGCTGCAGGACCAATGATGTGAACACCAAGGATTTCTCCGTACTTCTTATCAGCGATAACTTTAACAAAACCTTGAGCAGCATCCGATGCAATGGCACGACCGTTAGCAGCAAAGTTGAATTTACCGATGGCTACATCGTATTTTTCACGAGCTTGTTCTTCTGTCAAACCTACTGCTGCTACTTCAGGAAGAGTGTAGATAGCTGCTGGAGTCAAGTTCAATTTGGCAACAGCATGATTTCCTTTAAGGGCATTTTCAGCGGCAACTTCCCCCATACGGAAGGCTGCGTGCGCCAACATCTTAGTACCGTTGATGTCACCTGGTGCGTAGATACCTGGAACTGAAGTTTCCATGTATTCATTGACCTTGATACGTCCACGATCCAATTCAAACTCAACATCGCCAATTCCTTCAAGGTCTGGAACACGACCGATTGAAAGAAGGGCTTTATTTGCGATGATATCGTCTTTTCCTTCAACCTTGATACGAAGTTGACCATTTTCCTCGATGATTTCTTGCAGTTTTGTACCTGTCAAGATGGTCATTCCTTTACGCTCAAGAATCAAGCGAAGGTTCTTAGATACTTCCGCATCCATAGCTGGTACAATACGATCCATCATTTCGATAACGGTCACTTTTGAACCAAATGTCATAAAGGCTTGACCAAGTTCGATACCGACAACTCCACCGCCTATGATAACGAGGCTTTCTGGCACTTCTTTCATTTCAAGAATGTCATCACTTGTCATCACGAGTGATGATTCCATACCAGGAACGTTGATCTTGCTGACTTTTGAACCACCAGCAAGGATGATTTTCTTGGTTTCAAGCAATTCTGAACCATTTACCAAGACATTCTTGTCTTTAGTAATAGTACCAACACCCTTATGTACAGTAACTCCGTAACTACGAAGGAGACCAGCAACACCACCTACCAAGGTGTTTACAACCTTAGACTTGGTTTCAAGGAGTTTGTCCATATCTACAGTGAAGTTAGGATTTTCGATCAAGATACCACGGTTTGCTGCATGACCGATGTTTTCGATGATTTCAGCGTTGTGAAGGTAGGTCTTAGTTGGGATACATCCACGGTTCAAGCACGTTCCACCGAGTTCTGATTTCTCAACAAGGGCAACCTTACCACCGAGTTGGGCTGCTTTAATGGCTGCCACATAACCAGCAGGACCACCACCAATCACAACGATATCAAAGGCATCATCACTCTTACCGTCGTCGTTTGAAGTACTAACTGCAGGCGCTGAGCTAGCTTCTGGCGCAGCCGCTCCAGCTGTTGGGATATTTTCCCCTTCTTCTCCAAGGTAACCGATAACTTCCGTTACAGGGACAGTTTCACCATCTCCTTTGAGGATGGCAATCAAGTATCCATCTTCTTCGGCTTCCAATTCCATGCTGACTTTGTCAGTCATGATTTCCAAAAGGATTTCTCCTTCTTTTACAAATTCTCCGACTTTTTTATTCCATTGGACGATTTGTCCTTCTGTCATATCCACGCCGGCTTTTGGCATAATTACTTCTAAGGCCATGTCTTACTTCCTTTATCTATATCTCTAAAAATAAATACTGTATTTTTAAACCAACATTGAGATTGGGTTCTCAATTAAGGCTTTCAAGTCTTTCATAAACTTAGCACCAGCCATACCATCTACAACACGGTGGTCAATGGTTAATCCTAGGCTCATGATAGGGCGAATGACAATCTCACCATTGACAACTACAGGTTTCTCAACTGTTGAGCTAACCCCGAGGATAGCTGAGTTTGGTTGGTTAATAATAGGACCAAAGGACTGAACGCCAAACATTCCCAAGTTACTAATTGTGAAGGTTGAGTTTTGTAGTTCATTTGGAGACAATTTGCCATCCAAGGTACGTCCAATCACATCTTTAAAGGCTACAACCAACTCTGACAAGCTCATTTTTTCAGCATTGTAAACAACAGGTGTCATCAAGCCATTATCCATTCCCACAGCCATAGCAAGGTTGACATAGTTGTGAGTGATAATGGTCTTGCCATCTTCGGTCAATGAAGCGTTGATGTATGGGTGCTTCATCAGTGTCTTAACAACAGCGAGAGAAAGCAAGTCAGTAACCGTAATTTTCTTACCAGTTGCTTCCATGATTGGCTCAAGAACCTTCTTACGAAGCGCCAACATTTCTGACATATCGACATCGTAGTTGAGCGTGAAGGTTGGCGCAGTTAAGTAAGATTCAACCATACGTTGGGCGATAACCTTACGCATTGGTGTCATTGGAATACGCTCAGTCTCACCATAAGGAGTGATATTGTCTGGAACTTCTTCCACTTTTTCGATCTGAGCAGGAGACTTGATGGTATCGTTTTCGATATTTTCAGGAAGCAAGGCCAAAACATCCTTCTTCATAATCTTACCACGATGACCTGTTCCTTGGATTTCCTGCCAAGCAATGTTATGTTCGAGAGCAATTCGTTTTGCAAGTGGCGAAATGCGAACCACGTTTGTGTCTTTATAAGTTTCCACGTCTTCTTTGTGGACACGACCGTTTGCACCTGAGCCAGAAACGTCGTAGAGGTTGATCCCTAGATCATCCGCTAACTTTCTAGCCGCAGGAGTCGCTCTTAGCTTATCATCAGCCATGACCTCTCCAATTCTATACTAAGATATTAAGGACGAAGAGGGCAAGGAAAAAATAGGAGATTGACGATGTGTTCGATGAACACAAGGAAATCTATCTTTTTTTCGCAGACCTCCGTCCGAATTCAATTACATGATACAAAAGGCATTAAAAGCGATTGAAAAATAGGAAATCGACACTGGCTTCGATGAAACCAAGGTAAATTATCTTTTTTCTGAGCTCTTAGCCCACACTAAATATAAATATTAAAAGTACTTATTAGGACCTCTACACAAGATTAGATTACATAAAATAATCTATGTAATCTAATCCATGAGAAAGCCTTTTCTTTATTATACCTTATTCTTTATGATATGTCTTCCGAATAGCGTCTTTGATGCTTTCAACAGTCGGAATCATTGCATTTTCCAAGTTTTGTGCATATGGCATTGGTACATCTTCTCCAGCACAACGGCGGATTGGCGCATCTAGATAATCAAAAGCTTCAGATTCAGCAATAATTGCTGAAATTTCACCAATGAAACCGCTAGTTTTGTGGGCGTCATTGACCAGAACGACTTTACCAGTCTTCTTAACAGAATTGATGATAATATCCTTATCAAGCGGTACCAATGTACGTGGGTCAACGACTTCTACAGAGATACCTTCTTCTGCCAATTCTTCAGCTGCCTGCATGACACGGCGCAGCATTTTTCCGTAGGTAACAACTGTTACATCAGTACCTTCTTTTTTGATTTCGCCAACGCCAAGCGGAATAACATACTCAGGATCGACTGGCACTTCCCCTTTTTGGTTAAATTCTGACTTGTACTCAAGAATGATAACAGGGTTGTTATCGCGGATAGAAGACTTGAGCAGTCCTTTCATATCCGCAGGTGTACCTGGTGCCACAACCTTAAGTCCAGGGATATGCGTAAACCAAGACTCTAGAGATTGTGAGTGCTGCGCTGCAGAACCTACTCCATTACCAGCTGCACAACGAATGGTCATTGGAACTTGTCCTTTACCACCAAACATATAACGCGTTTTAGCCGCTTGGTTGACGATATTATCCATGGCAATCACAGCAAAGTCCATGAAGGTCATATCAACAATCGGGCGAAGTCCTGTCATGGCTGCTCCTGCTGCTGCTCCAGAAATCGCTGCTTCTGAAATCGGACAGTCGCGTACACGCTCAGGTCCAAATTCTTCCAGCATACCAACAGATGTTCCGAAATCTCCACCGAAAACTCCGACATCCTCTCCCATCAAGAGTACATTTTCATCGCGACGCATTTCCTCAGACATAGCGAGGATAATGGTGTCACGAAATGACATTGTTTTAGTTTCCATTTTCTTTTTTCTCCTCTCTTTAGTCTGCGTAAATATCTTCAAAAGCAGATTCAAGCGGTGGGAATGGGCTTTCTTCTGCAAACTTGACAGATGCTTCTACCGCTTCTTTGACACTAGCTTGAATAGCTTCTAGCTCCTCCTCGCTTGCAATGTCATTTTCTAGCAAGTAGTTGCGAAGATTTTCGATTGGGTCTTTTTGTTTCCACAATTCCACTTCTTCACGAGTACGATATTTACCAGGGTCAGATGATGAGTGACCAAGCCAGCGATAAGTGATACTTTCGATCAAGACTGGTCCTTTACCACTACGAACGTGCTCGACAGCCTTTTGGAAGCCTTCATAGACATCCAGAACATTATTTCCGTCTTCGATGAACATGCCTGGAATACCATATGCGGCGCTACGTTGATGGATATGTTCTACATTGGTCATTTTCTTAATGTCAGCAGAAATTCCATAGCCATTATTGATGCAGTAGAAAATAACTGGCAGATTCCAGATAGAAGCCATGTTCACTGCTTCGTGGAAAACACCTTCGTTGGTCGCACCGTCACCAAAGAAGCAGACAACAATCTTGCCTGTCTTCTGCATTTGCTGAGTAAGAGCCGCACCGACAGCAATCCCCATACCGCCACCTACGATACCATTAGCACCAAGGTTTCCAGCGTCCAGATCGGCAATATGCATAGAGCCGCCTTTCCCTTTACAAGTACCATTGTACTTACCAAGGATCTCGGCCATCATACCATTTAGGTCAATGCCCTTGGCAATGGCTTGACCATGTCCACGGTGATTAGAAGTGATTAAATCATCCGGATTCAAAGCTAACATTGCACCAACGTTGGCCGCTTCCTCACCCACTGAAAAGTGAGTCATGCCTGGAACTTTCCCTTTTTTTACAAGTTGTGCAATTTTTAAGTCCATACGACGGATTTCTTCCATCTTACGAAACATCTCTAATAAGAGAGATTTATCTAAGGTTGCCATTTCTTTGCCTTTCTAAAACCCCATTCAATCGAGTGTACGGGCAGCTGCAACTATTTAAGTTGTACTAGGATATTATGAATATCCTGAGAGTTTAACTGTCCTATCATTCCGAATGATACAGGGTATAAGCATTATTTATTTCTCTTCTATTCTAGCGAATATTGAAAGCACTGTCAAAGTTTTTGCTCAAATTTTTTCACAAATAAAAATCAGCATATCGCATAGATACGCTGATTGATAAAACAAAAATAAATATTTCACAAACTATCATTCTTAGATTTTTTGAATAGTTCAATAGATTCAAAACTAGATTCTCATTCTATTTCCGCAACACTATTATAAATGCTGACTGGATGTTCATCGCTGTAAGGAAGCTATTTACTATAAAAAATTATTCTTCTTTCTTTCCAAAGTCCGCAATCATCTCTTCCATCTGCTCCCGACTTGGGGTGGTCAGCATGTAGAGGTAATCACCTTGCAACTCTGCGAAAGCCGCTGGCATATCTTTTTTGACTTTAAAGTTATCACGATATTTCTCTAGCAACTCCGCCTCTGAATAGGCATAATGTGAGCTTGCGCGACGAGATGTTGCCAAGCAGAATAATGGCTCCATGTCTGATTCGGGGAAAGGTTCCCCCGCAACAATATTCGCGTATCCACGATAGAGATCGATTGAGTGAGCGTAATTATAAACATCGATGGTAAAACCACCTGCTGGACGATTATTGTATTCGATAGCTATGTAATCATCGTCTTTGCGGAAAAATTCGATATGGAAAAAGCGCTCTTTCATGCCAAATGCTTGGACGATAGCTTCTCCATAAGCACGAAGTTTTAGATCCATCTCCTTGAGGACATAGTAAGAATTATCCATTTTATAAAGCATGAGGTCTAGCGGTGTGTAGGCGTAGTCAAAAGTGGTTGAAAATACAATATTCCCCTCGGAATCAATCAGTCCATCAAATGTGCAGATCTCACTAGAAGTCACAAATTTTTCAAAGAAATAGACAGTCTCCTGATCCCATTCTTCTTTAAAATGCTCGACATCTGCAGCTGTTTCAATTTTAAACGTGGCTGCTGCTCCCACTCCATTATCTGGCTTGGCAATCAGAGGAAGGCCGATTTTTTTGACAGCCTGATCTACATCCGATAGTTTTTTAACAACCTGACCTGGAACGACTGGCACACCAGCTTTCTGGAAGAGTTTCTTCATTTCAGACTTGAATTTGGTCTTTTTCAGGTCATTCGGTTTGGCTCCAAAAACGTTAAATTGTTCCCGCAACTGGGCATCTTGCTCCAGCCAGTATTCATTGTGTGACTCAATGCGGTCAATCGGTCCATGTTTATAGAAAAGGAAGGCTACCGCACGTTTAACTTCATCCAGATTTTCCAAATTGTCAACACGGAAATACTCTGTCAAAGCGTTCTGGAGACCTGGGCCCAATTGCTCATAGGGTTCCTGTCCGATACCAAGCACTGTAATACCCTTGTTAGCCAGCTCAATCGTAAACTGCTGGAAATTTTCTGGATAATAAGGTGAAATAACAATATAATTCATAGTAAGACTTCCTTTCTACTTAACATTTTAGAGATTTAACTGGCTCAAGAAATAAGGCATCTGCTTGCGCCACCAAATCCAATCATGAGACACATCATGTCCCCATTCAGCAAACCAGGCTGGGATATTTTTGTGTTCGCAGGCTTCTTTCAGTGTGTAAAATGAAGGAAGCCCATCCTGCTCCCAGTCGCCCAAACCGGTACAAACGATAATATCAGCCTGTCGATAACGGTCAATAAACCAACCATCATTTTGATTCCAGATATAGTCTGCTGGAGAGTTTTGATAAATCACTTCGTCGTTCAAATTGTCACCGACAAAGAAACGTGCATCATAGACACCACTGAGGGCGATTACTTTATTGAAAACATCTGGATGTTGGAAGAAGAAATTGACAGCATGATAAGCGCCCATAGAGCAGCCTGTCGTCATCATTGGGTCAAACCAGCCTGTCTTGTGTTTGATAAAAGGAATCGCCTCTTCAATAACATAACGCTCATAAGCACGGTGCATCTCAGCGCGGTCATGGGGATGTTTCCAGTTCGCCAGCCAGCTTTCGCTATCCACACTGCTCAAGGTAAAAAATTGCACCTTCCCTGTCTCGATGAACCAAGAGCAGGCTTCAATCATGCCGAAATCAGCATATTCATTGTGAGAACCGCCTGACGAGGCAAATACTACCACTGGAATGCCAGCATGACCGTAACGATTGACATACATTTCACGGTTCAAATGACCGCTCCAATGACTTAAAAATTCTACATGCATTTGTTTTCTCCTTTTAGCTTCTTTTCCTACCACTTTTCACTGATAAAGCGGAAACAGTCAGGTAGATTTTCCGCCCAGTCCACTTCATTGTGAATCGCTCCAGATTGGATTTTGATGTGCAGATTGTCCAGCACCACACCAGCAGCAATCAGCTGACGGTAATAACTGAGCGAAGAATCAATATAGGCTTGCTTGATATTGCCTGCCATGAGAGTCTTATCTGTATCATCAGCTTCCTCTGTTCCAACATAGATGAAAACTCGCTGGTCTGGATGTAACTTCTGACGCTCTATGTAGCGGTCAAAAGCTTCTTGGTGGAGCCAGTTGGCCGATGAAAAAACACCTAGACAGCCGACCTGATCCTGATATTCAATGCCGATAAATTGGGTAATATTGCCCCCCAATGAAGAACCAATCATAGCTGTATGCTGGCGGTCAGCCTTAGTCCGATAGGTTTCGTCGATAAAAGTTTTGACGACATCCATGACAAACTCTGCGTACTCTGTGCCCTTGCCGCCAAACTGGACACCAGGAATATTGGACTCCTGAAACTTCCAAGCGGAATACTCATCCATCCGTCGTGGTCCATCATTGTCAATTGCTACGACTATCATTTTTTCAATATCAGGATTGCGCTTGATTGTCGGAATCACTTTCCAAGAATGCCCACTGAAAGACTCCTTGCTATAGAGGACATTTTGTCCATCATGAAAATAGACGACAGGATAGGTCTTTTTAGTATCTTGTTCATAATTTTTAGGGAGCAGCACTCGCACGCGCCGCTTTTGTTTGGTGTAAGGAACCACCAACTCATGAGTTTTCATATCAAGATAGAAATAGGATTTATTCATTTTCAGAAAACTTTCTATTTTCAAAATTTTTATTTATTATAACACAAATTAAGCAAAAAAGTTAGGAATTTCCTAACTTTTTAATGATTTTTATTAGATAATGATAGAAAATAGATTATTTATCCAAATAAGGCTGTAAATCCTGCAAGGCACGCTCAGCAATCTTCTCATAGCGCTCTTTCTTATCACGAATCCGAGGGCCATCTAGCTCTTTGATAATACCGAAATTGACATTCATCGGTTGGAAGTGCTTGCTATCAGCGTGAGTGATATAATGCGGCAGACTGCCGATTGCTGTTGTTTCTGGGAAAACAAGTGCTTCTTCTCCATTGAAGAGTCGAGCGGCATTGATACCAGCAACCAGCCCAGAAGCTGCTGATTCGACATAACCTTCAACACCTGTCATTTGACCTGCAAAGAAAAGATTGGGCTGTTTCTTAGAGAGGAAAGTCTGTTCCAGCAGATTTGGAGAGTCCATATAGGAGTTACGGTGCATGACACCATAGCGGACAAATTCTGCATTTTCAAGGCCAGGAATCATTTGAAAGACACGCTTTTGCTCTCCCCACTTGAGATGAGTTTGGAAGCCGACAATGTTGTAAAGACTGCCTGCTGCATTGTCCTGACGAAGCTGCACCACAGCGTATGGAGTCTTATATGCACCATCCCGAGGTCCTTGATAATCATCTGGGTATTCCAAGCCAACCGGCTTCATCGGACCATAAAGCATGGTTTTAATGCCTCGCTTGGCCATAACTTCAATAGGCATACAGCCTTCAAAGTATTTTTCTTTTTCAAAGGAATTAAGCGGTGCTTCCTCCGCATTGACCAAAGCTTCATGGAAATCCATAAATTCTTGCTTGGTCATCGGCGCGTTGAGATAGGCCGCTTCGCCTTTGTCATAACGAGATTTGAGATAAACCTTGGTCATATCAATGGTATTGACATCGATGATTGGCGCTGCTGCGTCGTAGAAATAAAAACCGTCGCCTCCATTGAGCGCGTGGATTTTTTCTGCCAAAGCATCGCTAGTCAGCGGACCTGTCGCAATGACTGTAATGGCCTCCTCTGGAATTTCGGTGATTTCCTCGCGCATGACTTCAATCAGTGGATGATTGGATACTAGCTCAGTCACCATCTGCGAGAAACCTTCTCTATCAACCGCTAGAGCGCCACCCGCCGGCACCCGAGTCGCTTCTGCAGCTCTTAAAATGACCGAGTCCAACCGTCGCATTTCTTCTTTGAGGAGGCCAACTGCATTGGTCAGCGCATCTCCTCTCAGAGAATTAGAGCAGACCAATTCTGCAAAATCTGCAGTCTTGTGTTGAGGCGTTGATTTCACACCTCGCATTTCATAAAGTTTGACTGGGATTCCGCGCTTAGCGATCTGGTAAGCCGCTTCACTGCCAGCAAGACCAGCACCGATAACATTGATATAGGATGATGACATGATACTCTCCCTTGGATATTTCTAGATTTTCACTCTGACCATTATAACAAAAAGATAGTAAAAAAGACAGACAGGAGGATTCCCGTCTGTCCATTATTATGTCATTTTTTCTAAATAAGCAATCTTAGCAAAATCTTTATGATTGTTATTATCATTTCGGTAAGAATCTTGGGAAGAGGCGCGGTAGATAGCTAAAAATTGCTCTGCAGTTGGCAGTAAAAACTCAATACCATCAACTTCTTTTCGAGTTAGTTCAGCTATTGGTACACCTGAAAATGCCTCTAGCGTTTCCATGACCCCGAATTCAATAGACAAACCTTCTTTTTGGAATTCATGCTCGTGCAGGTCGACCAAACGATAGCCCAAGCGCTCCATCATGGGTTCAATCTTATCCATATCGTAAATACGCTCTTCATCAGGTGCTTCCCAGCCACGCTCATCACCGTGAACGTGAATGTCGATATCACGCGCCTGCCAGTCCTGACCAGTAACCTGCTCCAGACCTAGAGAACCCATCAGCAGTGGAACGATTCCCATCTTGTTCAGTTGAGACGCGATTTTTAGAAATTCTGCAAATTTATCTGTCATAGCCTGTTCCTTATTTTTTTAAATAGATTGAACAATACAACTTATTTCACTTTTTCCTCTTGATAGTCGCCATTGCTGCAGACCACTTGCTTGCCGCCCCCACGAACTTTCTTTTCAACTAGATAATGGTCACATTTTGGACAGTTACGCCCAACAGGCTTGTCCCAAGATGTGAAATCACAGTCTGGATAACGATCACAGCCATAGAAAATACGATTTCGCTTAGTCTTACGCTCGATAACTTGACCTTTCTGACACTGTGGACAGGTCACGCCGATTTCCTTGACAATAGCTTGGGTATGACGACAGTCTGGGAAATTGCTGCAGGCATAGAACTTGCCAAACCGACCCAACTTGATGACCATTGGACTGCCACAGACTTCACAGTCAAAACCGGCTGGCTCATCCTTGATTTGGATTTTCTCCATTTCAGTCTCGGCTTTAGCGACTTCCTTTTCAAAAGGTCGATAAAACTCGTCAATAACTTTCTGCCACTGCTCTTTGCCAACTTCTACATCATCCAGTTTTGCTTCCATTTCGGCTGTAAATTTCACATTTACGATGCCTGGGAAGAATTCGACAATCAGCGCATTGACTATTTCACCCAATTCTGTCGGTTCAAAGCGCTTGGAAACCAATTTAACATAGTAGCGTTTCTGAATGGTTTCAATGGTCGGTGCATAGGTAGATGGACGACCAACGCCATTTTCTTCCAAAGTCTTGATGAGCGTTGCTTCAGAATAGCGAGCTGGCGGCTGGGTAAAGTGTTGTTCTGGATACGTATTGACACTCTTGACGGTATCACCTTTTTCCATGTCCGGCAGCATTTTATTCTTGTCAGAGTCATTATAGATAGCCAAATAACCATCGAATTTAACTTGACTACCGTTAGCTGCAAATTGGACACCGTTTTGCTCTAATTTGACATTCATGGTGTCAAAGACCGCTGCTGTCATTTGGCTGGCTACAAAGCGATTCCAGATTAGCGTATATAGCTTAAGCTGATCCTTATCCAGATATTTTGCAATGCTTTCTGGAGTATTGAAAACGCTGGAAGGACGAATGGCCTCGTGGGCATCTTGAGCACCCGAAGCATTTTTCACCTTGCTGCCATGTTTGGAATATTTGGCACCAAATTTATCCGTGATAAAGCTTGCCGCTTCATTTTGCGCTACTGGACTGATCCGAGTCGAGTCGGTACGCATATACGTAATCAGACCTTGTACGCCAGAACCGATATTAATACCCTCATAGAGCTGCTGAGCTACCATCATGGTCTTACGAGTCCGGAAATTAATCTTATTAGCGGCATCCTGCTGCATAGAGGAAGTCGTGTATGGCAGCGGAGCATTGCGTCGACGCTCTTTCTTTTCAACACTGTCGACTGTAAAGTCATCTCCCTTAAGATGAGACAAGACTTCTTTGACATCCTCGTTGTTGGTCAGCTTCATCTTCTTACCATTCATGCCATAGAAGCTTGCCTGGAACTGACGAGTCCCTTTCTTAAAGGTTCCGTCAATTGTCCAATATTCTTCCGGTTTGAAGGCGTTGATTTCATTTTCACGGTCGATAATCAGCTTGAGAGCGACAGACTGCACTCGACCAGCTGACAGACCTTTTTTGACTTTCTTCCAAAGAATCGGAGAAATGGAATAACCAACTAAACGGTCCAGAACCCGACGAGCTTGCTGGGCATTTACCAAATCCATATCAATCTGACGCGGCTCTTTAAAAGCATTCTTGACCGCATCCTTGGTGATTTCATTGAAGACGACACGGTTTTTCTCTTTCTCATCCAGATTGAGAATGTGAGCCAGATGCCAAGAAATAGCTTCTCCTTCGCGGTCCGGGTCACTTGCCAGAAAGACTTGCTTAGCTTTCTTCGCTTCTTTTTTCAAGTCATTAATCAAGGGACCTTTACCACGAATATTGATGTATTGAGGCTCATAGTTGTTCTCAAAATCAATGGACATCGTAGACTTTTTCAGGTCACGGATATGCCCGACACTGGCTAGAACCTTGTAGTTTCGTCCCAGATATTTTTCTATTGTTTTTGCCTTGGCAGGCGACTCTACAATGACAAGATTTTTCTTGGTCGTAGACTTTTTCTTTGTTTTTGTTACCAAATTAGACACCTTCTATAAGAAATAAATCTTATAGAGTGTAAACTATTTTTTGATAGATGTCAACTCACAACATTCTCTATAGGAAAACTTGTTTTAGAATTGGAACTCAGATATAACGTCAGAGCCTGATGTGATGCACTTTGCGCCCTCTTGAATCAAATGATGACAACCGTCAGATTTTCCATCTAAAATAGACCCTGGAATGGCAAAAACATCCCGCCCCTCTTCCATTGCCCGCTCACAGGTAATCAGACTGCCTGAGCGCATCTTGGCTTCTGCCACGATGACGCCTCGACAAAGACCTGCGATGATACGATTTCGCTCTGGAAAATGGAATTTCAATGGCTGTTCACTCGGACCATACTCCGTCAGCAATAGATGATTTTTGCCAATATAAGCCTGCAGTTTTTGATTGGCCTTGGGATAGAAGACATCTAGTCCCGTCCCAATGACAGCAATAGTTTGGCCACCATTTTGCAGGGCAGCCATGTGGGCCACGGTATCAATCCCACGAGCCAGCCCGCTAACGATAACCAGCTCATTATTCAACTCCTTGATGATTTTCTGCACAGCAGCATTGCCCTGCTTACTGCTGTCTCGACTACCGACAATGGCTATCTTGGGCATTTCTAGCAAGTTTAGATTTCCTTGATAAAATAGCAAAGTCGGTGCATCGTAAATCTCGCATAGATCCCAAGGATACACATCATCCAAGATTGAAAAGGACGGAAAACGTTCAAATTCTTCTTTCAAAGCTGGTAGATCAAGTCGCTTGTATTTTTCCGTAAAGAGTGCGGGATTGCGACACTCAGAGACGACGGCCTTGTCTCGTAAAGATAGCTCTCCTTCTTTATTTTCTGCATACCTCAAGATATTTAAGACCTGTTGATTGGTCAAGCCAGCTTTTTTCATTTTATAAATTTCAAAATTATTCATTTTTATCACCTCACTTTCTTATTCGTAAAAAAGTTCAAAAAAAGAACTGCAATACAGTTCCTTGTTTCTTATTCGATTAATGCTTGAGAAAATTGTTGGGTTCTTCTATTCTTCATGAACAGGAATTTCCTTAATAATCTTAGCAGGATTGCCGGCTAGGACTAGGTTATCGCCAAATGATTTAGTCACCACTGCACCAGCTCCAACTACGACATTATCTCCTAGGGTCACTCCAGGCAGAATCGTTACGCCGCCACCAGCCCAGAAATTATCACCAATCTTAATCGGCGCCCCGTATTCAATACCGGAATTTCTTTCCACTGGGTCAAGCGGATGGAGCGGTGTCAAAAACTGACAATTGGGCCCCAGCATGGCATTCTTTCCAATGGTAATAGGACAGACATCCAGCATGGTCAAATTCCAGTTGGAATAGAAATTCTCCCCCAAGTGAATGTTAACTCCATAATCACAGACCAAATCTGGATGCAACCACAGATTCTCCCCTGTACTGCCAAACCACTCCTTGGCAATAGCACTGCGTTTTTCAACATCTCGTTCTTGGTTAAAACGATACTGAAAATCTCGCGAGCGAGCAGCCAATGCTCTCAATTCAGGATCTTGAGGGCTGTAGTTCTCTCCTGCAATCATTTTTTGGTATTCGCTAGTCACACTTGTCTCCTCAAAAGATTAGGATTTCTTATGAATTTATCATGGATTTAATCGGTTCAAAGCTTCTGCGGTGAATCGGTGTGACACCGTATTTGTCCAGTCCTTCCAGATGCAGCTTAGTGCCATAGCCGGCATTTTGGGCAAAGTCATAGCCTGGATAAACCTGATCAAATTCCGCCATCATCTTGTCCCTCGTCACCTTGGCTACGATAGAAGCCGCAGCGATGGATAGGGAATTGGCATCGCCCTTGATAAGAGACTGCTGGGGCAAGGGCAAGTCTAACTTCATCGCATCAATCAAGAGATAATCCGGCTTTATCTTGAGCTGACCTACCGCTTCTGTCATGGCTAGCTTGGTCGCTTCATAGATATTGACTCGGTCGATCGTTTGATTATCCATAATGCCCAAGCCAACGGACAAAGCCTGATCTAGTACTGCTTGATAAATTTCCTCATGCTTTTTCTTAGGAATCTTTTTACTGTCATTCAGCCCTTTGATTTTGCAGTTAGGAGGCAGAATGACTGCTGCTGCAACCACTGGACCAGCTAAGGGACCTCGTCCGACTTCATCAATGCCAGCAATCGCCTGAAATCCTAGACTATAGAGTTCTTTTTCATAGCGCAGCATGTACTCTAGACGTAAGTCTTCATCTAGCTCTGCTTGGATTTCTTTTTGGCGCTTGAGTAATAGCTTTTGAACACCGCTTCGCTCATCCTGCTTTAAAGCCTGAAAAAGCGGATCTTGCAAGTCAGAAACTTGAGCCAGTTGCTCTTGGATTTCCTTAATCGTGGCCATCCAATTCCTCCAATGTATCCAATGTATAGCGACCTAAGCGCCCATCACGCACTTCCTTGACAAAGAGACTGTAAAAACGATCATAGTCCTCTCTGAAGCCCAATTTCTGGGTCATATCCATAATCATGTCTGGCGCTTCCAGCTCTAAATCCAGCTGCTTAAAACGCTCCTGCAGTGCCTTGGGATAATGCTCTTTGAAATAATTGAGTCCGAAAATCGTGACCTCATCCATGGGCAGCAAATTGTCCTTGATAGCTCCCGTCAAAGCGAGTTTCAAAGCCACCATTTCATCTTCAAATTTTGGCCAAAGAATACCCGGTGTATCTAGAATTTCCAAATCCTTATTGGACTTGAGCCACTGCTGACCTTTGGTGACCCCTGGTTTATTGCCGACTATCGCGATTTTCTTACCAGCCAGTCGGTTCATCAGCGTTGACTTTCCAGCATTGGGAATCCCGATAATCATGGTCCGCAAGGTTTCGATTTGAATTCCTCTTTCCCGCTGGCGAGCTAGCTTATCAGCCATTAATTTCTTAGCTGCTTCGGTCACTTTTTTAACTGCAGATTGTTCCTTAGAGTTAATAGCCAAGGTTTTGATTCCCTGACTTTCAAAATAGGCCTGCCATTCCTTTGTTAAATTTGGATCCGCTAGGTCAGCCTTGTTTAAAATCAATAACTTGGGCTTGTCCCCAACAATTTTAGTCAACATAGGATTTTGACTGGATAGAGGCAGCCTCGCATCCACCAAAATCGTCACAAAATCTACAAATTTAATACTTTCTTGAACCTGTCTCCGAGCCTTGGACATGTGCCCCGGAAACCATTGAATCGTTGCCATTAAAAACCTCTTTCTTACAATCTTCTAGTATCTCATTATACCAAAAAAATAGAGAATAAAATAGTAAAATCGCTCCCTCGAACTGATAGAAGCGATTCTCTATTCTTATAAAAATGATGGTTTGCGATCCTGTTTATCTGTGAATGGAACTCGCGGTTCACGAATCCTAGTCACATAATCAACAAACTCCTCGCCAGTCTGGTCAAACTCAGCAACTGCGAAAAATTGATCGTGGTAAAAGAAAAACTTATAGTGGTTTTCAAAAGCTTCTTTGAGCCATTTGTCTTTGGCAACAATTGAGCGCATCGGATAATCATCTACTGCAGCAACCCACAGAGGTTTCCGATGAGCATGAGTCAGCACCAAATCAGCCATATGAATCATGGTTTCCTCGCCCTGTTTGAGCAAGATGATGCTGTGACCATTACTGTGACCGCCTGTATGAACCATTTGAATTTCTGGAATGACGTTCAGATATTCAGTAAAAGTTTCAACCTGATCCTGGATTGGCTCCCAATTTTCCTTCAGATAAGTTCCCCTTGTCCGACTATTGGGATTTCGCATTTCGTACCATTCTATCTCATTTACAAAAATCTTTGCATTTGGGAATTTTGAAACAAGCTGATTGTTTTCATCTAGTCTAGTCAAACCGCCAGAGTGATCATGGTGCATGTGCGTCATTAAAATATGGGAAATATCTTCTGGCTTTAATCCCAAGAGTGCCAAGCTTTCTTCAACGCGGCTCTCAGAAAGAATACCGAGATTGCGGTGTTGTTTATCAGACAGCTTAGCCGTATCAAAACTAGCATCTATTAAATAATTTTGCCCCTTGTATTGAATCAAAATCGGATCTGTCAGTTCAGCCATCATATTTTCTTCTGTTGTTGGATAATAACGTGACCAAACAACCTTTGGTACCGGGCCAAACAAGGTGCCTGCATCTGTGAGCTTATCCGCTCCACGCAACCAAGTCAGCTTCATTTCCCCAAACTGATACTCTTGTAATTTGAGTTCTGTCATCTTTTACTCCTTTAACCATCTTTCTGCGATTTCTTTTCTGATCGAATTCCCTGACCGTCCATAATTCTCAATAATTTCAGCATCTTTAAAATAGCGTTTGATATTCACATGATCAAATTTTTGTAAAGGCCCGATAAGACGGAGAATTTCATCTGTAACCTCTAGCGCTACCTTAGTCATATATAGCTTTATCCGTGCAACAAACTTGGAATCTTCTTCTATTTGATTAGGATAGGATGAGAAATAAGCATCTGCAGCACAAATTTTATTGTACAGATCTGCAAACTTGTACTGATGCAACTCAACATCCATCAGTCGCTTGCCGAATCCTCTTTTTACACGTGCAAACTCAAGACCCTTATGAAAAGCACCTTCGGCAACTCCTAAAGCAACCGCACTCAAGCCAAGTTGCATATTCTTTATGATATCATTAAATTGCTCATTTCCAGCCAAGACTCCGCCTAATAAAGCAGTTTCCGGCAGGTGTACATTATCTAAGGTAACAGAACTTAGTGGAAGTCCTAGTAAACCTTGCTTTTCTATCTGCTCACCAATGAGCACACCCGAAGCTTTCGTCTCCACAATGAAGAAGCCGTAAGAATCAGGCTTTCCAGTTTCACTTACTTTAGCTAATACCAAGAGAATATCCGCAATGCTGCTATTCGACACTTTGGCTTTTTCTCCCGAAAGTTGCCACCCTGTCTCTGTCTTAATCGCATAGGTCTCCAAATCTGCCAAACTATTTAGATGCTTAGACTCAGAAAATCCAAGACCTGCTTTACAAGTTCCCTTTACCAACTTGTTCAGATAACGCTCTTTCTGTTGCCCCGTACCAAACTTCAAAATCGGATAAACACCATAACAACCTTGGGTCAGCAATATAGTTGAAAGAGCTGGAAATTCATTCGAAATCATTCGAATAGAGCTGATAAAATCAGAAGCCAAAGCCTGATCGCCTTCTGACAAAATCGGTGAAAAAATATCCAAATCCGTCGTCATTACTTCCCAAATCTCCTGAGGAAAGTCGACTGACTCATCATGATTTTTCATGTAGTCTCTAATAGCTGTATTTACATATGAACTCAATGCTGCTGTTTTGGTACTGGACTTCATCATCAATTCTCCCCTCTATGGATGTGGCTCAGAAAGAGGCTGATAATAACCTTTTAAAAGCTCCTCATATACGTATGCTTCTACCTCATTGTAGCTTGCTTTATAAGGCCGGCAGAACCAAATATTGAAAGGCACCGGATCCTTAAAGCGCACAACCTTGAATTTATTCTTATCGACAAAATACTCTAAAGGACGAGGTAACAGTGCGATCATATCGTTTTGATAAGTTGACTCTATCAAGAAATCCCATGTCGATGATAAATAGGCAAAATTTGCTTTTATCTTTTTACTCTTTAATTTTTCAGTGATTAAATCGTAGGTTGTAAATGATTTATTAAAGGTCGCTAAACCGTACTGAGCGATATCTTTCCATTTCAACAATTCTTTGTTTGCCAAGGGATGATTCTTATCCATATAGGCCACGTATTCATCAACTTGAATGATATACTGTTCATATTTTTTTGGATCCAGATTGGTAGGTTCGATTAATACTGCAAAATTCAGATCCCCTGCAACCAGCTTTTGACGTAATTCATTACTTCCATCCTCAGTAACCTGAATGTTGACTTGCGGATTGTCTTGTAAAAATTTTGGTAAAATACTAGAAAAATATACACGTAAAATCAATGACGGAATGCCCAAGTTAAAGGTACCTTTTTGTTTAAGAGCTTCCATATGAATCATTGACTGCATCTCTTCATGCCGGTTGACAATCTCTGTGGCAAAACGGTAAATCTTACCACCAGCTTCCGTCAGACTCTCTAATCTTCCATTTCTGCGATTGAAGAGCTGGATTCCTTCCGTTGATTCAAAATTTGTAACAAACTGACTCAAGGCTGACTGGCTGATATGAATTTTCTTAGCTGCGATAGAAAGATTGCATCCACATTCGACGATATTGATAAAGTAAGTCATTTGAATTATATCCACTTTTCGTCTCCCATCTTTCAAATTTCACGAGGTAATTTGCCATAAATAAAACAGCAACTGGCCCTCGAACCATGATGACCAGTTGCTAGTATTCTGATTAAAAACTAATCATCGCTCAAGTTGTTATAAACACATAGTAACACACTTTCAGAGAAAGAGGAGATTAATTGCTTACTAACCTTATTAGATTGACATCGTTTTCAAGTCTTCTGAAACAATTACTTCTCCTGCTGTCTTTTCAAGAACTTCCTCTAGGGTAACACCGGGAGCAAGCTCTTTCAAGAGGAACTTACCATCTTGGAAACCAAAGACAGCCAACTCTGTAATGACTAAATCAAGAACTCCTTTGGCAGAAAGTGGCAAAGTACACTCTGGCAAGAGTTTAGATTCACCGTCTGAAGTAGTATGCTGAATTGCACCGATAACACGCTTCGCTCCAACCAACAAGTCCATCGCTCCACCCATTCCTGGGGCAAACT
The DNA here is from genome assembly GCF_001588905.1 of Streptococcus cristatus. Lineage (GTDB taxonomy): Bacteria > Bacillota > Bacilli > Lactobacillales > Streptococcaceae > Streptococcus > Streptococcus cristatus_N. The sequence goes on from NZ_LAWH01000028.1 coordinate 76,980, forward strand.
TACCTGGAATAATCCAGTTGGCGATACTACCATCTTGGCTTACTTCCAAAGCTCCTAGCACGGTCGCATCAACGTGTCCACCACGGATGATCGCGAAGGAAGTCTGCAAGTCAAACAATGCTGCTCCAGGTAAGAGAGTAATTGGCGCTCCGCCAGAGTTTGCTAGGTTTGGATTGTAAGTATCTTTCGTTGGTGTTTCACCAAAGCGAAGCGCTCCATTTTCAGCCTGAAGAATAACGTTTACTCCCTCAGGAATATAGTCAGCAGATGCGTTTGGAATACCAAATCCTAGATTGACAACATCTCCATCTTTAAATTCTTGTGCAACACGTCTTGCAATAATTTCTTTTGCTTTCATATTAGTTCACCCCCGCCAATTTTTTAGTCTCTGTCCAAAGATCACCCATCATTTTATGGTGTTCTTCTGGAGTCAAGCTTTGGACGACATAGTCAACAAGGATGCCCGGAATATAAATATCATTCGGATGAATTTCGCCAGCTTCAACAATTTCATTCGCTTCAACGATAACAGTATCTGCTGCGAGAGCTAATTGCAAGGAAATGTTTTTCGTAGTACCATCGATATACAAGTTGCCGTATTTGTCAGCTTTAGTCGCTTTGATTAAGGCAACATCGATTTTAAGTGGATCATAGACCAAGTATTCACGGCCATTACGTTCTACTTTTTCATAATCTTTTTCTAAGATTGTTCCGACTCCTGTCGGAGTCAAAACAGCTCCTAAGCCAGCTCCAGCTGCATGGAGACGCTCGACAACAGTTCCCATCGGTGTAAATTCGACTTCCATCTTCTTTTCAAAATACTCACGTTGAGCTGCTGCAGATGTTCCTACGTGGGCTGCAATATATTTTTTCACTTGGTGATTTTCACAAAGTCGTCCAACCCCAACTTCTTTACCAGGATGAGATGTTACCACCGATACCAAAGTCAAGTCTTGCTGGTTTTGTTTTACTAATTCTTCAATCAATTCAAAAGGTTCACCGACACCGAGGAATCCAGAAATTCCAACGATATCACCCGATTTGACCTTAGAAATAGCGTCTGATAATGATACAACTGATTTCATGCTGATACCTCCTCTTTTACTTACGATTGAAAACAGCTTTGCGTTTTTCAACAAAAGCACGCATTCCTTCTAGTTTGTCTTCTGTAGAGAAGAGCAAGGCTTCTGCTTCTGTTTCCAGACGGATTGCATTTTTAAGAGGAAGTTCCGCACCAACTTGAATGACATGTTTTGCTTTTTCAACAGCTAACGGTGCATTCTTCATGATGGCTGCGGCTAATTCTTCAGCTGAAGACAACAATTCTTCAGCAGGAACCAGTTTGTTAAGAATACCTAAGTCATAGGCTTCTTGACCTTTCACTGTACGAGCAGTGAAGATAAGTTCTTTGGCACGGCTAGTTCCAATCAAGCGAGACATCCGTTGAGTACCAGCAAATCCTGGAATAATACCCAAGCCAACTTCTGGGAAGCCAACCACTGTTTTTTCAAATCCAATACGGATATCTGTTGAAAGTGCTAGCTCCATACCACCACCGAGTGCATAACCATTGAGGACTGCGATCGTTGGTTGGCGTAAATCTGAAAGGCGAGTAAATGTATCATTTGCAAATGTCATGTATTCAAATGCTTGAATAGGTGACATCAAATCCATTTCCTTGATGTCTGCTCCAGCGACGAATGCTTTTTCTCCTGCTCCAGTTACGATGACAACGCGAATTTCCTCGCTTTTCTCAACTTGATCAAGAACTTCATTCAAATCAGCCAAAACTTGAGAACTCAAGGCGTTCAAAGCTTCAGGACGGTTGATAGTGATATATCCAATCCCATTTTTAACTTCTAATAAAACAGTTTTACTCATTTTTATGCTCCTACTTATAAAATTGAATGACTAAGTATGGTGTCAACAAATACTTAAACCAAAAATGTAAGAGCTTACATTCTTATGATATACCATTTCTCACACTTCGTCTACTTAATCATTATTTATGTATCAATAAGATAAGCTTATAGCTTTGATATCCAAATTAATTTTCTAAAAAATAAAACAAGCCCTATCAAGGCTTGCTTGCAAAAAACAGCTCATCGATAGGACTTGTTTATATAGTAGAAGCAAATAAATGGAAAACTTCAAAAATGAACTAGATTCTAGCGTTCTACGATGACCGCTGTACCCATACCGCCACCGATACAAAGGGTAGCAAGGCCACGTTTAACATCACGTTTTTGCATTTCGTGCAAAAGTGTTACCAAAATACGGCAGCCTGAAGCACCGATTGGGTGACCAAGAGCAATCGCACCACCATTTACATTGACTTTTTCAGGATCAAGATTCAGTTCTTTACCAACGGCACATGCTTGCGCTGCAAATGCTTCATTGGATTCAACCAAATCTAAATCTTCCACTGTAAATCCACCTTTTTCAAGGGCTTTGCGAGTTGCGTAAATCGGGCCACAACCCATAATTTTTGGATCTAGTCCAGCGCTTGCGTAAGATTTGATCGTTGCCAAAACTGGAACGCCCAATTCTTTAGCCTTATCAGCACTCATAACAACTACTGCTGCCGCACCGTCGTTAATACCTGAGGCATTACCAGCAGTCACAGTACCATCTTTCTTGAACACTGGACGCAATTTTCCCAATCCTTCAAGAGAAGCATCTTTTCTTGGGAATTCATCTGTATCAAATACGATAGGATCGCCTTTACGTTGCGGAATTTCAACAGGAACAATTTCTTCTTTGAAACGACCAGCTTCGATAGCTGCAACTGCACGTTTTTGAGATTGCACAGCAAAATTATCTTGGTCTTCACGTGTAATACCATATTGTTCAGCAACGTTTTCAGCTGTAATTCCCATATGGAAGGATCCAAAGGCATCTGTCAAGCCATCACGAAGCATAGTGTCTACTACTTGGGAGTCTCCCATACGGGCGCCCCAACGTTGGTTTGGAAGGACATAAGGAGCTTGGCTCATGTTTTCAGCCCCACCGGCTACAACGATATCAGCATCTCCACACAATACAGCTTGAGCCGCCAATTGAACTGCTTTCAAACCAGAGCCACAAACTTTATTAATAGTGAAAGCTGGAGAAGTTACTGGGACACCTGCGTTGACACTCATTTGACGAGCTACGTTTTGACCAAGACCTGCACCCAGAACATTCCCCATGATAACTTCATCAACTTGTTCTGGTTTCAAATTTGCTCGTTCAATAGCACTTTTAATAACTAAACTACCTAGATCAACAGCCGAAACATTTTTTAAAGTTCCACCAAAAGAACCTAAAGGTGTGCGGACTGCTGCTACAATAACTGCTTCTTTCATTTCTTGCTCCTTATATCTTAATATTTAAAGAATCCTTCTTTAGTCTTGCGACCAAGCTTACCAGCTTCAACCATCTTCTTCAGAAGTGGAGCAGGACGATACTTAGGATCTCCAAATCCATTGTTTAACACTCCCATGATAGCCAAGCAGACATCAAGACCGATCAAGTCAGCCAATGCCAATGGGCCGATTGGGTGATTAGCACCTAGTTTCATTGCTTCGTCAATTTCTTCCGCTGAAGCAATTCCTTCTCCTAAGATGAAAATAGCCTCATTGATCATTGGAATCAAGACGCGGTTCACAACAAAACCATAAGAATCTTTCACGTCTACAGCTGTTTTACCGATTTTTTCAGTCAATTCACGAACAGCTTTGACAACTTCATCTGACGTTTGAAGCGCACGGATAACTTCAACCAATTTCATAACTGGTGCTGGGTTGAAGAAGTGCATACCAATAACACGTTCTTGATGAACTGTCGCAGCTGCAATATCAGTAATAGATAGAGATGAAGTGTTTGAAGCCAAAATAGTTTGAGGGTCAGTCAACTCATCCAACTGTTTAAAAATGCTCAATTTGATGTCGCGATTTTCAGTAGCCGCTTCAATAACCAATTGAACATGTTTAGCATCTTCATAAGATGTAGAAGGAATCAGATTTGCCAAAATGCTGTTTTTATCTTCTTCTGACAAACGACCTTTTTCAACAGAACGAGACAATTGCTTAGTAATACCATCTAGCCCTCTTTGAACAAACTCTTCCTTGATATCATTGAGGTAAACTGTGAAACCTGATTGAGCAAAGACTTGTGCAATACCGCTTCCCATTTGACCTGATCCGATAATCATCACTTTTGAAATACTCATTTTTTTCTCCTATTTACTATCAAAATATAAACTTCAAAAAGAAAGAATCGGAACGATTACTAGCAAATGCTGAGCAATCGTTCCAAATTCATTATTATACAAATGCTCCAATACCAGTAATTTCACGACCAACAATCAAAGCATTCACTTCATGAGAACCTTCATAGGTGTAGATTGCTTCAGCATCTGCAAAGAAGCGAGCTACATCAGTTTCAAGAGTGATTCCGTTACCACCACATGTTTCACGAGCAAGTGCAACTGTTTCGCGCATTACCAATGAGTTGTGCATCTTAGCAAGTGCAGAGTTCAACATCAATTCGTTACCTGCTTCTTGCATTTCTGCAATACGAGCTGAATATGAAAGTACTGCCACTGCGTTAGCTTGCATTCTAGCCAATTTTTCTTGTACGATTTGGAATGCAGCAATTGGACGTTTGAATTGTTGACGATCTTTAGCATACTTAAGAGCTGCTACGTATGAGCCACAAGTGATAGCAGTTGCAATGTGAGCAACGTCAGCACGAGTGAATGTCAAGATACGAGCTACATCGCCAAATCCATTGATGTTTACCAAACGGTCTGAATCTGGAACTTCCACATTCTTCATAGTAATGTGGCCATTACGTACGCAACGAAGAGCTGTTTTGTGAGGGATTGGTTCTGCATGATATCCAGGAGCGCCTTTACGAACGATGAAACATTTTACTTTTCCATCTTCAACGTCGCGAGCAAATACTGGAACCACATCAGCTGTATCTGATCCACCGATCCAACGTTTTTCTCCGTTCAAAATCCATTTATCGCCAACACGCTCAGCTGTTGTCGCAAGACCTCCAGCAATGTCAGAACCTGACAACGGCTCAGTCAAAGCGAAACATCCTTGCCAGTCAAATGCAGCTAATTTAGGAAGGAATTCTTTTTGTTGGCGCTCGTCACCACCAAGCAAAACTGTGTTGTAGCAAAGTCCACCATGAACTGTGAAGAAAGTCGCTATAGACGCATCGAAACGGCCTAATTCTAAATACAAGAATGCGATGTAAAGTTCTGATGGTTTGTACTTGCCTTCGCGACCTTCGAACAATTTAGGGTTGTTCATGATTTGAGCGCCTTTAGCAACTGCATAGAATTCTTCAAATGGGAAATCAGGTGCTTCCCAATATTCATTAATGACTGGACGAAGATGCTTTTCAATCAAACGACGAGTTTCTTGTAATACTTCCGCTTCTCCCAATGTCAAGCCATCAGCATAGTGGAAAAGATCCTCAGGGTATAGTTCACGTAAAATTTCTTCTTTAGTTGCCATTTTATTGACTCCTTTTGTATAGTTTTTATTTGTATAAGAGCGCTTTCATTTTTATAGCTCAGTATTTGTTGACGCTTTCATTTTATATCTAATATGTCCTAGTGTCTACTTAAGAAAGATTAAGAAGAGCATAAGTCCAGATTATACATATTGATTTTACTGGCTTTGAAAGGCCTTTTTCTAATAAAAACAAGGAAAAATTTTGAATGCGATTACAACTTTTGAAGAAAAATCTCCTTTACACTGACTTTATAAATTGAGTTTTGCAAACGAAAAAGCCCATCTGGGCCTCTCAGCATTTTTATCGAATTTGCTCAAAATGCAAATGGACAGCGATATGGTCACCGTAACCACTGCGTTCCAAATCACGCTGCAAGCGGTAGGAAATATAATGCTCAGCAATAGTGATATAGCCCGCTCCCAAGAGACGGTTTTCAACCATAGACTGAATCATACTGATAGTGGCACGCTCAACCTTGGCTTCTTCCAGATCTAATGCGACCTTTTTTGTCACCAAGGCCAGATTTTGACGGAGGTCGTCTGTCAAGACATAAACGGTTTGAGCTGCTTTTAATACCGCTTGATAGATTTTATCTGGGTCAAAGTCAACGACTTCCCCACTGCGTTTAATGACTTTCATAAAATACTCCTTTATTTATATATTTCTGATATAGTGTAAATCTCTGGCTTGACTGCTATCAATCCAATTTTCAGTGGCAGACTCAAAGACAAAGCCTTCTTTTTCATAAAATGGAAGACCGACAACATTTCCTTCCGTTACTGTAACGGCTTGCTCTCTAGCCTGATATTGTGATTTTTGATAACTTGTCAAGGTCTCCAGTAATGCATGGCCGATTCCCAAACGTTGAGCCTGCGGCAAGACGTAGAGAACATAAACATTGGCTCTGCCGTCCTCACTCATTCCACCACCAATACAACCAAGCACCTGCCCATTCATTTCTGCCAGCCAATAACCATTCCATTCAGGAGAAAGTTCAGTCAAGTCCTTATATAAACGTTCCTGGCTATAAAAAATGTCAAACACTCGCTCTATGTAGGAAGAGGAATAAATATCTTTATAGGTAGTCAACCAAGTTTCTCTACATATTTTTTTGATTAGTTGCCAATCATCCTTACTTGCCTTACGAACCTGCATTATCATCACCTCTCAAGAGATAACTTACCCTATCATTATACAATTTTTTCTTGTTTTTTTCAAAAAGAATGAAACATTTAGAAAAAGACTGCAGAGATGAGCCGAGCCTCTATCCTTAGAATTCTATCTAACTTTCGAGGCACCATTCAACTGCAATCCTTTTGAAATATTTTTCAGAGAATTATAAAGATTAGTCCTTCTAGATCAAGTTAATAGGACTAGGCAATAAGACATATACTATATACTACTTTGCTCTAATACAATATCTTGTTTCTTGTAACGATATTGCATTTTCCAATGATTTTCAGATACTTCTTCTAATTTCAGAGTTTTGTTAATCTTATTAAAAGGCAATTTCTCTTCCTCAACTTTCTTTAGGAGCTCAACTAATAAATCACCCCCAGCGTTTAGAGAAATCAAACTATCATCCTCACTATCGTATTGAAGTAAAACTTTCTTAGTCGGTTTGTAGATGACATTATAAAGATTGAAAGCTCTTTTAATGTCAAAATTCTTCTCTTTGTCTGCTATCATTGACACAGTATGTAACTCTAATCGACCAATTTTAAACGCTCCAAAAAGACTGAAAACAATCCCTAATCCAGCAAGTGTTTCCCAGATGAGAGAGAAAAGTTTTAAATCCCAATCTGTTATAAGGTTAAGAAGTAGATAAAGAGCCCCCAAACCAAACCCTAACAAAATTAGACCTGCACCATAAAAACTTGCCTTATCACCAGTTCGAATAATTGGCTTGTCGTAAACTCTCTTCCCCTCAAGCTTTTCCAGACTGCGCTTTGCCTTGTACTCTTCGATTCGTTGACTATGATTTTCTGTCATATTATTTAATCACACCTCACTTATACCTGTATGCTCTAAGACAAAATTGCCGATCAATAATCTGGTCTCAAGACACCTTTAACAGTCTCTTTAGTCGCTTCATAGTCGCCATCAACCACGACCTTGATAATGCGTTTGGCATCTTCTTCAGGAGCTGGCACAAGCGGCAAGCGGGTTGGACCTGCTGCAAATCCCATGTAATTGAGGACAGCCTTGACTGGAGCTGGACTTGGGTAAGAGAAAAGGGCATTGACTTTAGGGATGAACTTCCGTTGGATAGCTGCTGCTTTTTTGATGTCATTGTGCTCAATAGCATCCAGCATTTCAAACATTTCATCACCATTTGTGTGAGAAGCAACTGAAATAACTCCATCAGCCCCCAGATTCATAGCATGAAAGGCATCGCCGTCCTCACCCGTATAAATCAGGAACTCCTCTGGACGATGCTCAATCAAATAGGCCATATTAGCCAGACTGGTACATTCTTTCACACCGATAATATTTGGGTGTTCTGCCAGTCTTAACATGGTCTCAGGCGTCATTTCAACCACTACCCGTCCTGGGATATTGTAGATAATGATCGGCAGGTTTGAAGCATCCGCAATGGCTTTAAAGTGCTGATACATGCCTTCTTGAGACGGTTTATTGTAATAGGGAACGATGGCCAAACCAGCCGCAAAACCACCAAATGCATCTACTTCTTTGACAAATTCGATGGAGTCGCGCGTTTCGTTGGTACCGACACCAGCTATCAAAGGAACGCGCCCCTTGACAACCTTTTGAACTGCCGCAAATAATTCCAACTCTTCATCGTGGGTCAGGGTTGGACTCTCTGCAGTCGTTCCAGCTAGCAAAATCCCATCCGTATGGTGAGCCAAAAGGTGCTCAATCAAATCTGGAATGGCCTCAAAATTGATGGAGCCATCTTCATGAAAAGGAGTGATAAAAGCGGTGATCATTTTACAATTCTTCAAATCTACGTATGCCATAAACTTACCTCTCTTTGTATGAAAAGAGGATTGAATGACAGAAATTCAATCCTCGACCTGTCACGTATTTTCAGACAGTTTATTTTAATTCAAAAACAACTTCTTCCGTCGGACGGACCAAACCACGCTCATGAAGAGTTTCAGCGATTTGGACAGAATTCCATGCCGCTCCTTTAAGAAGGTTGTCTGAAACAACCCACATGTGAATTCCTTTTTCAGCATCCAAGTCCTTACGGATACGTCCAACAAAGGTATCACGTGAACCAACAGCATTGATAGCTTGTGGGTAGACTTGGTTAGCTACATCATCCTCAAGAACAGCACCTGGGAAGGCTGCAATGGCTGCTTTGACTTCTTCAATTGGAGCCACTTCTTTCGTTTCAATGTAAACAGACTCAGAGTGAGCTGACAAGACGGGAATACGCACACATGTTGCAGATACTGCAATGCTATCATCTTCCATGATTTTCTTAGTTTCCTTAGTCATCTTCATCTCTTCGTAAGTGTAGTCGTTGTCAGTAAAGACATCGATTTGTGGAAGAGCGTTAAAAGCGATAGGATAGTGTTTCTTGTCACCACCTGAAGGTAGGATTTCCGCATGCAAATCACGAGGATTCACACCATCATTCAACACTTCACGAAGCTCACGTTGCGTTTCAAGAATGGCTCCCATACCAGCACCTGAAACAGCTTGATAAGTTGAGACGATGATACGCTCCAAGCCCCATTGCTGACGGACTGGCTCTAAGGCCACCATCATCTGAATAGTTGAGCAATTAGGACAAGCGATAATTCCTTTATGCTGATCTAAGGCATGGGCGTTGACTTCTGGAACAACCAGAGGCACATCAGGATTTTGGCGGAAATATGAGGTATTGTCCACTACGACTGCACCAGCTTTGACTGCATACGGAGCATATTTTGCTGAAGTAGAGCCACCAGCTGAGAAAAGAGCGATATCTACACCTTCAAAGGCAGTTTCTGTTGTTTCTTCGATGGTAACATCTTGTCCCTTGAACTGAAGAACCTTACCAGCTGAACGAGCAGAAGCCAAATAACGGATCTTATCAATTGGAAGTGTTGATTCTTCCAGCATTTTAATCATTTGAGCGCCAACAGCACCAGTGGCACCAACTACAGCAACTGTATATCCCATACAATCCACCTCTGAATTTTCTAAAAATTTTGTATATTCTAGTATTATACTATTTTTAAGGAAAAATGCAAATATTTCTAAAGGATTATGTCCTTATTTTGTCGAAATATGCAGCTCTCACAATGCTGATCCTCTTAATATCAATGTCTCTAGGATCAGCTTCGACCAATGGTCTTACCGCTCTTCTAAAGAGAGGTTTCAAAGTTTATAGCTTTTGTTCTCACGAACAAAACTGTATCCACTGCTCTAAGACTTGACTTCGTCCTACGGTCTCGTTTCGTCAAGAGCAATAGCACTCACGACGACGACCGTCTCAGTATCAATGTCTCTAGGATCAGCTTCGACCAGCGATCTTGCCTCTCTATGAGAACTTCCAAGGTTTACAGATTTTGTTCTCACGAACAAAACTGCATCCATTGCTCTAAGACTTGACTTCGTCCTGCGGACTGGTTTCGTCAAGAGCAATAGAAAATCCCCAATCCGTAGACTGGGGATAAGGGCACTTTCGTGTGATCAGCAGGTTCACACAACTGATCAAGGTCCGCTCCTGCGTTTATGACCTCCCATGCTTCAATTTGCAGAAAATCTGCATATCGACTCATCGCACGAGATATAGTTTACCTTATCTTTTTCCGTTTTGTCAAGGTGTTTAATCTAAAATATAAACAAAAACTTGTCTATCCTTCCACTCCTGACCTTCTTTTTGGAATTGTTTCCGTACTCCTTCACGATAGAAATCAGCTTGCTCTAGTAATTTTTGCGAAGGGATATTCTGTAGATCAACATGTGCTTCTAAACGATGAAATCCTAGTTCGCGACTGACTTTCTTGAGTTCTTCTAACATTGCTCTGGCGTAGCCCTGACGCCAAAATTGATTATGTATCGTATAACCTATTTCTGCCCATTGAAAATCATCTCTAGCTAGCACAAATAAATTAACCATACCTACATGTTTTCCGCTTTTTGCGTCATAAATTCCCCAAATATACTGTTGGTCTTTCTCTCGAAAATCGCGGTGCTTAGCTACCAAATCCGCAAACCAACTTTCTGTACAAATTGTCATATCTAAAAGTCCATCATCAAATGGTGATTGGGATGGTAGTCTATTTGAAAATCCTTCCAGCCAAACTGAGTAATCCTTCTCTTCCAGATATTTTAAATAAATATGTTTCATAAATACTTACTTCCCTCTCGAATACTAAGTGCAGCCATTTCTGCCTGATGCCGCTCAATAAAATCTCTGACCCAGTCTGGATTGGTTTTGGAATAATCTCTCAGCGCCCAGCCGATGGCCTTGTTAATAAAGAATTCTGTTTGACCAAGATTATTCACTAAAATTTTCTCCAACAGCTCCGTGTCTGTTTCCTCTTTTCGCAACAGCTGATGATCAATAGCCAAGCGCCGCAGCCAGATATCCTCATCACGACTCCAAACTAAAATAATCCCTTTAGTTTCTGGAAATCGGGCAATGATGGATCCGACCAAGCGGTCCAAAAAGTCAATGGTATCCCACCAAGATTTTGTTTGGGCAAGCTTTTTCAAACGTGGCAAGTCAGATGGTGTCAATAGTTTCTTGCGAATCTCCAGATAATCTAGCGCAGTGTACTGCAGTTTTCGATAGGGATAATTCCAAGCTTCATTTATGAAATTCCAGTCAATGACTAAGTCAGTCTGCTGTTTGAAAAAAGTCTTTGTGAGCTTCCGTCTGACTGGAGTCTTGACTCCTAGAAACTCAAATTTGTTTTTCATATAGGCTTTCATAGCTGGCACATCGTCAGGGGTAGCTGCAGCTTTTAGATTTTCAAGTAATTCCTCTACATTCATAGCTTACTCCAGCAATTCACGGTCATAAATAGTGTAGTCGCAGCGGTAAATCACGAGGCGCTTGCCATCAATCAGCAACTCAGAAGTTTTGGGGGCATCAGATTTATCAAGAGAGACACGATCCCCAGCATAAGCTGCCAGTGGAGTGCCATTTTGAGAGCGAATCAGAATGACCTTTTTCTTGCCGGTAAAATCGTTTTTAAAAGCTGAAATCATGCGATTTAAAACGGGGACAGAATGGCTGTTCTCCTCAACATCTGCAGTCTTTTGATACTGGGTAAAGACATCTTTCAAGCCCTTTTCTTCTGCAATCAAGGAAGAGCCCACATGGTCAATCTCATACTTACCCAAGGTAATTTTGAGCACAGAAGAATCTTCCTTGGAATTTCCTTCCGCATCAACTGAGTCAAATTCCTCGTTACGCGAGATGGATAAGGATTTGCCCGACATCTGGTCGATGAGTTGGGAATTCTCATCATAGGTGCGAACCGTCATCTCCAGCCCCAGCCATTCTTCCTTGGCATTTTTAAACCACTTTTCAACAGACTGACAACCAGTCAAGGTCAAAAGTGCAATGCTTAGAAGAGTTATTAATAGGTATTTCTTTTTCATTATTTATGCTCCATATTTTTTTCGTATAGGGAAATTTCTTTTGAAATTTGTGATTTGGTTGCTTTTCCCGTCAATAATAACTTGAGAGGCCTCATCACTTGCAGTCCTAGGCCACCCATTGTATAGTAAGACAGGCGATAGTAAAAATAATTAACAAATTCAATGATGGCAAACAACCAAAGTAAAACTCCAATAATGATATTACTGCTACTACTCACTCTAAAAGACCAGATCCAAATCGGTATATATGCAAGCAGCATCATAAAATTCAGAACTTTTAGTCCTTTATAAAGAGGTGCAAGTAGTTGAGTTTCCAAGGACTTCTTCTTTTGGATTCGTCTTAAACAGTTAAGCCAATAGATGGAACCTTGAACCAATATCAGATTAAGAATTAACAGTGGGAAATAAAGGACGGCACTGGATGTAGCAAATCGAGTCTCTGGTTTCGTATACAGAACATACACGATACAGAACAACACGACACTTATCGATTCCCCTGAGGCCAAATAAATTAATTCCTGTTTGAGACTTCTTTTTTTCAATATTCATCCTCCTATGAGCAAAAACTAGGTGATGGGAATATGGCTTTATTATATCAAAATATCTGGAATTTAAGTCTAAAAAAGAGAGGCCAGACTCTGTTCAGCCCAACCTCTTCTTATATTTTAAATTCAATTAGAACAAACCAATCGCTGTACCGTCTGCTGCCACATCCATATTGAGTGCTGCAGGACGTTTTGGTAGACCTGGCATGGTCATGACATCTCCTGTCAAAGCCACGATAAAGCCTGCTCCAAGTTTTGGTACCAATTCACGAATGGTAATTTCAAAGTTTTCTGGCGCGCCCAAAGCAGCAGGATTGTCTGAGAAGCTATACTGTGTTTTGGCCATACAGATTGGCAGCTTGTCCCAGCCATTCTTGACAATTTCTCGAATCTGAGTTTGCGCTTTTTTCTCAAAGTTTACTTTTGAACCGCGATAGATTTCAGTGACAATTTTCTCGATCTTCTCTTCGATAGTTGAGTCATTACCATAAAGACGAGTGTAGTGTGCTGGTTTTTCGTCAATAGTTTTGACAACAGTTTCAGCCAGAGCCACACCGCCTTCAGCGCCATCAGCCCAGACACTAGCCAGCTCAACAGGTACCCCGATTTCTGCACAGAGTTCCTTGAGTGTAGCAATTTCAGCTTCCGTGTCAGAGACAAATTCATTGATGGCTACTACTGCTGGAATACCGAACTTGCGGATATTTTCAACGTGGCGTTTAAGATTTGCAAAGCCTGCATGTACCGCCTCGACATTTTCTTCAGTAAGTGCATCCTTAGCCACACCACCATTCATCTTGAGGGCGCGTAAGGTTGCCACAATCACTACCGCATCTGGAGAAGTTGGTAAGTTCGGAGTCTTGATATCGAGGAATTTCTCAGCGCCAAGGTCTGCACCAAATCCTGCCTCCGTCACAGTATAATCGGCCAAGCGCAGCGCTGTGCTAGTCGCCAAAACAGAGTTACAGCCGTGGGCGATATTGGCAAATGGTCCGCCATGAACAAAGGCTGGTGTCCCGTAAATAGTCTGAACCAGATTTGGCTTAATCGCATCTTTCAAGACCAGAGCCAGAGCCCCTTCTACCTCAAGGTCACGAACATAAACTGGTGTGCGGTCATAGCGATAGCCGATGACAATATTTGCCAAGCGATTTTTCAAATCTTCAATATCTGTTGCCAAGCAAAGAATCGCCATGATTTCAGAAGCAACCGTGATATCAAAACCATCTTCGCGCGGAATACCATTGACTGGACTTCCCAATCCAATCGTCACATGGCGCAGTGCTCGATCATTTAGGTCCACAACACGTTTCCAGATAATGCGACGCTGATCGATTCCCAGAGCATTTCCCTGATGCAGATGATTGTCGATAAGAGCAGACAGAGCATTATTCGCAGTCGTAATGGCGTGCATGTCACCAGTAAAATGCAGGTTGATGTCTTCCATCGGTAGAACTTGCGCGTGACCGCCACCAGCTGCTCCTCCTTTGATACCCATCACTGGCCCCAAAGACGGTTCGCGGATAGCAATCATCGTTTTCTTACCAATTTTATTGAGCGCATCAGCTAGTCCAATAGTAATGGTAGACTTACCTTCTCCTGCTGGCGTTGGATTGATTGCTGTTACCAAAATCAGCTTGCCGACAGGATTTTTCGCTACCTCACGAATTTTGTCAAAACTGAGCTTGGCCTTGTACTTTCCGTACAACTCCAAATCGTCATAATCAATGCCAATCTTTTTTACCACATCCACAATGGGCTGTAATTCAACACTCTGAGCAATTTCGATATCTGTTTTCATTAAGGAACTCCTCTAATTTGATAAAACTATTATAACAAATATGATACAAAACTGCACATTTAAACTCCAATAGCAACATAACGTTCGGTAATTACTTTAAATATTTTTGCATGATGCATCTTTTCTAGTAAAAAAATAAGTTTGGCTAAATTGAGTATTAAGTTAATTTTATTTTACTAAATTCATTTTTTCTTGTAGAATAGAGCTATGAATATATTGATTACCTCTGGCGGAACGAGTGAAAAAATCGACCAAGTCCGCTCTATCACTAATCATTCGACGGGTCAACTTGGAAAAATGATAGCCGAGCATTGCTTGGCCGAGGGTGCTTCGGTGACTCTGCTGACAACGGCAAAAGCTGTTAAACCGGATCCACATGAAAACCTAACGATTAAGATCATTGAAGATACGGAGCAGCTCCTGACAGCTATGGAAGGGCTGGTGCCAGCTCATGACGTACTCATTCATTCGATGGCTGTTTCTGACTATAAACCAGTATATATGGCAGGATTTGAGGAGGTTCTTGCCAGTTCAGATTTGGCTGAATTTCTTGGAAAAATTAATTCTGAAAGTAAGATTTCGTCTGCTGATGACTATCAGGTACTTTTCCTCAAGAAAAATCCTAAAATCATCAGCAAGGTCAAGGAATGGAATCCCAATATTCGATTGATTGGCTTTAAGCTCTTAGTTGGCGTTTCTAAAGAAGAGTTACTGACTACTGCTAGAGCCAGCCTTGAAAAAAATCAAGCTGAATTAATTGTAGCCAACGATTTGACTGAAATTTCTAGTGGGCAACACCATGCTTATCTCCTTGGAGTCAACACTGTCTCAGAAGCTTTCTCCAAGGAAGAAATTGCTGAACAATTGTTAAGCCATATCCAGAAAGGAGACAGTTCATGACCCATATTACTCTCGCTGTCACGGGCAGTATTTCGGCCTATAAGGCAGCAGATATTACGAGCCAGCTGGATAAGCTAGGCTACAGTTTGTCTGTTCTCATGACGGAAGCTGCCAGTCACTTTATCACCCCGCTGACCCTACAGGTTTTATCAAAGAATCCTGTTTCCCTTGACCTCATGAGCGAGCCGAGGCCAGACAAGGTCAACCATATTGAGATCGGCAAAGAAACAAATCTTTTCTTAGTCGCTCCTGCTACAGCCAATACCATCGCCAAACTGACTAATGGTCTGGCAGACAATATGGTAACCGCTACAGCTCTTGCTCTCCCATCTCATGTCAAAAAAGCCATCGCGCCAGCCATGAATACCAAGATGTATGAAAATCCACTAACTCAGCACAATTTGGAAAGATTAAAAAAATTTGGCTGGGAGATTATCGAACCGCGTGAAGCTGTTCTAGCTTGCGGAGATCATGGGACTGGCGCTCTAGCTGATGTCAATATTATTATAGAAAAAGTAAAGGAAATTATAAATGAGAAAACAATCTAGTATCGCGCAAATTGCTATCTTTTTTGCTATTATGTTAGTGCTCCATCTGCTGAGCTCTGTTATTTTCAACCTACTACCGGTTCCGATTAAACCGACCATTATTCATATTCCAGTCATTATCGCTAGTATTATCTACGGACCACGAATCGGAGCTATTTTAGGAGCTCTAATGGGAATAATTAGTGTTGTAACTAATACCGTTGTCCTGCTACCAACTAGCTACCTCTTCAGTCCTTTTGTAGAAAACGGTAGTATCAATTCATTGATAATTGCTATGGTTCCACGTATTCTAATCGGAATTACTCCGTATTTTGTCTACAAATGGATGAAAAACAAGCCAGGTTTAGTTTTAGCTGGTGCCGTAGGCTCAATGACCAACACCATCTTCGTTCTCGGAGGAATTTTCATTCTATTTTCATCTGTTTACAATGGAGATATCAAAGCCATGCTTGCATTGATTTTTTCAGCTAATGCAATTTCAGAAATGGTTATTTCTGCTATCCTTACAGTTGCAATCGTTCCAGCACTTGAAAAACTTAAAAAATAATCACCTAGCGTGATTATTTTTTTGATCCAAGCATGTTCATTTTTTCAAAGTATTTCACTATTTTTTAGGTCGGTACTTTCAAAAAATATGAAAATATGTTACAATGAAAGCGATTGAACAAACAAGGAAATCTTGTGCCCTTTCTTAAAAACACACAGTGATTTTCTATCTTAAATATAAAGGAGACTCTACCTATGACCTATCAAGATAACTTCCAAAAATGGCTTGATTTTGCTGAACTTCCTGATTATCTTCGGAAAGATTTAGAAGGTATGGACGAAAAAACTAAGGAAGATGCCTTTTATACAAACCTTGAATTCGGTACTGCTGGTATGCGTGGTTTAATTGGCGCTGGTACCAACCGTATCAATATCTATGTTGTCCGTCAGGCAACCGAAGGTTTGGCTCGCTTGATTGAAGAAAAAGGTGATGAGTTCAAAAAACGCGGTGTTGCGATTGCTTACGACTCTCGTCATTTTTCACCAGAATTTGCCTTTGAATCTGCTGCTGTTTTAGCTAAGCACGGCATCAAGTCTTATGTATTTGGAAGCCTACGCCCAACTCCAGAACTTTCATTTGCGGTACGTCATTTGGGAACTTTTGCTGGTATCATGATTACAGCCAGCCATAACCCTGCCCCATTTAACGGCTACAAGGTTTATGGCGAAGATGGTGGACAAATGCCTCCTCATGATGCCGATGCATTGACAGACTACATCCGTGCGATTGAAAATCCTTTTGCTATCGAGGTTGCTGATGTGGAAGCTGAAAAAGCTTCTGGCTTGATTGAAGTGATTGGCGATGCTGTTGATGCTGAATACCTCAAAGAAGTTAAAGATGTCAATATCAACCAAAAACTGATTGATGAATACGGCAAGGACATGAAGATTGTCTATACTCCTCTTCACGGTACTGGTGAAATGCTGGCTCGTCGCGCTTTGGCACAAGCTGGATTTGACTCTGTGCAAGTCGTTGAAGCTCAAGCTGTAGCTGATCCAGACTTCTCTACTGTTAAGTCTCCAAACCCTGAAAGCCAAGCAGCCTTTGCTTTAGCTGAGGAATTGGGTCGCAAGGTTGGTGCAGATGTCTTGGTTGCAACTGACCCAGACGCTGACCGTGTTGGTGTGGAAGTTCTTCAAAAAGATGGTAGCTACCTCAACCTTTCAGGTAACCAAATCGGTGCTATCATGGCTAAATACATCTTGGAAGCTCACAAGAGTGCAGGAACTCTGCCAGCTAACGCTGCTCTCTGTAAGTCTATCGTTTCTACTGACTTGGTGACTAAGATTGCTGAAAGTTACGGCGCAACTATGTTCAACGTCTTGACTGGTTTCAAATTTATCGCTGAGAAGATCCAAGAATTCGAAGAAAAACACAACCACACCTACATGATGGGATTTGAAGAAAGCTTCGGATACTTGATTAAACCATTCGTACGTGATAAAGACGCTATCCAAGCTGTTTTGGTTGTAGCTGAACTTGCTGCCTACTACCGCTCACGTGGCTTGACTCTAGCTGACGGTATCGAAGAAATCTACAAAGAATATGGCTACTACGCTGAAAAGACTATCTCTGTGACTCTTTCTGGTGTCGATGGTGCTGAGCAAATCAAAGCAATCATGGCTAAGTTCCGCAACAATGCTCCAAAAGAATGGAACCAAACAGCTATTACTGTCGTAGAAGACTTTAAGGCTCAAACTGCTACTGCTGCAGATGGTACTGTTACAAACTTGACAACTCCTCCAAGCGATGTGCTGAAATACACCTTGGCTGATGGCTCATGGATTGCTGTCCGGCCATCCGGAACAGAACCAAAAATCAAGTTCTACATTGCCGTTGTCGGTGACAGCAATGAAGACGCTCAATCAAAAATTGCTGCTATTGAAGCAGAGATTAATGCTTTTATCAAATAAAATAATCTTATTAACCAGAGAATAAAGTTCAGATTCTCTGGTTTTTCGTTTCCAAATCAAGCATTTTTCTGCTTTTTATGGCATACTAGTTTTATCAAAAGAAATGAGGATGATTTATGGAACAATTTGCTCAAAATATTAAAGACTTAGAAGTCACAACTGTTGATCGTGCTCGTCAAGCAATTGCTGACAAAGAGACAGCAACTTTCTTCGTCGGTCGCAAAACTTGCCCTTACTGCCGTAAATTCGCTGCTACTCTTGCAGGTGTTGTCGCTGATACCAAGGCGCATATTTTCTTTATCAATAGCGAAGAAGCTAGCGAATTAGAGAAACTGCAAGCCTTCCGCTCTGAATATAGTATTCCGACTGTTCCTGGTTTTGTTCATGTTCAAGACGGCCAAGTCTCTGTTCGTTGTGATTCTTCTATGACTGCAGATGAGATTAAAGCTTTTGCCGGGATTTAAGCACGAATATCCATCTAAAGGCTAGTTTATTAGCCTCTCTCCTTACAGAGCGAGAAGGAATATAAGTTATTTTAAAAGCGAAAAAGACAAACTATATTGTTTGTCTTTTATTTTTCTTTTAAAGTATATATCGGAAAGCCGTGTTCTACTATTTTATCATCTAGTTTAAAATAATTTTTAAACCAATGTTTATATTTTTTAAATAAAGCTTCAATACAGATATACAGGATGATTAGTAAAAAAATAAATAGAAAAGCGTGCCAATCTTGAAATTTCGAGGAACTTTCAATAAACATAGCCCAGTATACACATGAGAAGAGCAAAAGAACTCCTAAAATTAAATTCACATATAAAATATAGCTTACAAAGAAGAGAAATTGATGTTTCTTTGATCTTTTACTGTAATAGACTTTATAGTTTTCGGTATGTCTTTCGAAGACAGGCAAGTGAAAGGAATAACGTCCGCTCCCGAACTCAACTAACTCAGGTAAGGCATGATAGCCACACCAATGGAAGCATTTATAGATGAACTCGCGAGTCAAAAAATAAATATTTAAGCCTATAAAAATTGGAATAATGACGAAGTCAGGTTTCACCGTTGGAGAAAATACCCACTGAAAATAAAGAAGGCAATGTAAGAAATTCAAAGCGCCTAATATAAAATAAATGACACCAGCAAGTTTGCTACGACGTCCAATAAAAGTTTTATCTGGAGGACTGGAGGTAGGGGACATATTTTAATGATTTCCTATTCTTCGTAAATTTAATCGAGTACAACAGACTATTGACTTTAGTCTCCATCTTTTACGTTTCTAAAAGCCTCCCACATCTTCTGCTGGGGTTTGGCAAAAGGATACTTCTCAAATTCATCTGGATGTAGCCACATGACCTCTCCATCAGCTACGATCTGGCTATCATTAACTCGGCCATAAGCTAGCTGGATATGCCACTTGCGATGGCTGAAGACATGTTGCACCTTTGGAAAAGACTCCTGCTGCCAATCGACAATCAAATCATAATCCTGTTCAAAACTTTCTTGAGGAGACAGATCCAGATTGGGCTGATTTTCAGCTATCTCAAAGAGGGACATCTGATTTTCAGTTTGAAATTCCTCAACTTCAATCAAGGGAAAATGCCAAAAACCTGATAACAAGCCAGCAGCTTCATTCTTTTCAAGCAAGAATTGTCCCTGCTCGTTTTCGATAATCAAGCCCTGCAGATAGACCGAAACTGGCTTCTTTTTAGGGGCTTTAATAGGATATTTATCCATAGTTCCATGTAAATAGGCTGCACTGAACTCTTTTACAGGACTGTCTTCTGGATGAGGATTAAGAGGAGCTTCGATATCTGACCCCAGATCCATCAGTGCTTGATTGAAATCTCCGGGCCTGTCTGGATCAATCAGAATCTCCATCATAGCCTGAAAGACCTTCCGATTGCTGGGTTGACCAATATCTAAATCCACTTCAAACAATCGACTCAGCACCCGCATGACATTGCCGTCCACTGCAGGCTCAGCTAGACCAAAGGCAATACTAGCAATAGCACCAGCCGTATAAGGCCCAATCCCTTTGAGGCTAGCAATTCCCTCATAGCTATCAGGAAATTTTCCATCAAAATCCGTCATTATCTGCTGGGCTGCTTTTTGCATATTTCGCACCCGCGAATAATATCCCAAACCTTCCCAAGCTTTGAGCAGTCTCTCCTCTGGCGCTTGAGCTAAGTCAGCCACAGTTGGAAACCAGTCAAGAAAGCGCTCATAGTAAGGAATCACCGTATCCACACGTGTTTGCTGCAACATAATCTCAGAAACCCAGATATGATAAGAATTGTTTGTTCGGCGCCAAGGCAAATCACGTTTATGTTTATCATACCAAGTCAATAATTTCTTGCGAAAAGAGACAATTTTCTCCTCTTCCCACATTTCAATTCCAAATTTTTTTAAATCTAACATTTCTCTCATACTTAAACAGACTAAAAAAGATGAATTACTCATCTTTTTTAGTTATTTTATTGTTCAACACTTTGTGCAGCTGTAATCAGTGTTAAGTTATAGACATCATCTGAATTACATCCACGTGAAAGGTCGTTTACTGGCTTGTTCAAGCCTTGAAGGACTGGACCGACAGCTGAAAATCCACCTAAACGCTCTGCCATTTTATAGCCGATATTTCCAGCTTCAATACTTGGGAAGACAAAGACAGTCGCTTTACCTGCAACCTTGCTTCCTGGAGCTTTCAAGGCTGCTGTGCTTGGTACAAAGGCAGCGTCAAATTGTAATTCCCCGTCAACTTCTAAGTCTGGGCGCAAGTCATGGACCAACTTAGTCGCTTGAACCACTTTATCAACGCTTTCTCCAAAGCCAGATCCTTTAGTTGAATAGCTCAGCATGGCAATCTTAGGATCAATGCCAAACATTTTAGCTGTCACCGCTGAGTTAATCGCAATTTCTGCCAAGGCTTCTGAATCAGGATTGATATTAATGGCACAGTCGCTGAAAAGATAACGTTCTGAACCACGCGCCATGAGGAAGGCACCCGAAGTTCTGGTTACATTTGGACGTGTTTTAATGATTTGCAAGGCTGGACGCACTGTGGCAGCTGTAGAGTGGATAGAGCCAGAAACCATACCATCTACGATACCGAGGTAAACCAGCATCACCCCAAAATAGTTAACGTCTGTTCTTAAAAGCTCAAGAGCTTCTTCTTCACTGACTTTGCCCTTACGACGTTCCACAAGAGCAGCTACCATTTCTTCCATTCTGTCATAGTTTTTAGGATCTATGACTTCATATCCGTCCATGATATTTTCGATTTCCAAGTAAATACGAATTTTATCTGGATCTCCCAAAAGAACTGGTGTAACTTCTGATTCTTTTACTATGCGTTTAACCGCTTGAAGAATACGTGGTTCTTGTCCTTCTGGCAATACAATACGAACATTTTTACCAACAACTGAGTCTCTTAGACTTTCAAAAACTTCCATGAGTTTCTCCTTTAAAAATTAATTATTTTTTGTTAACGATGTAATGGTGTTTTGGAAATCAATCGGCAACTGGGATTCCAATTGGAGCTGCTTTTCCAAAAATGGATTATAAAAAGATAAAGAGTGACAATGCAAGGCCTGACGGTTAATTCCCGCTTCTAAAGTCCCGCCATAGAGATCATCTCCAAGGAGAGGAAAGCCAAGATGGGCAAAGTGCACACGAATTTGATGGGTTCGTCCAGTGTGCAAGCGAATATCTACCAAATAGATATTGCCAAACTGCTCCACAACCTTGTAGCTGGTATGAGCATACTTGCCATCCTTTGTCACACATCTGGTGATGATGCTATCAGGGTCACGGCCAATTGGTGCAATAATATCGCCCTCTGATTTAAGCTCACCGCTCCCCTGAACGAGCGCGTAATAGCGCTTCTCAATCATTTTTTTCTGCAGTTGCTTATCCAGTCTTGCATGAGCATAGCCATGTTTTGCAAAGAGCATGAGTCCACTAGTATCGCGATCCAATCTCGTCACAATGTGAACCTGCTGATTTTCATAATCTTGCCGAATATAGTAAGCCTTAACAAAGTTTGCCATCGTATTCGAATGGTTGACACTAGGGATACTAGCTACTCCGGCAGGTTTATCTAAAACTAGAAAGTGCTCATCTTCATATACGATCGACAGATCACGATCCACGGCTTCTAGGCTTTCAAAGCATTTCTCAGAAGGGATATCTACTGTCACCTTATCGCCAATATCCAGCAAATAAATGGCATTTTGAGATTGACCATTGACAAGAATATTTCCACCTGCAAACTTCACTTTGGCCAAAAGGGCTTTTGAAATTTCATGCTTTTTCAAAAATGTTTTGACTTTGATATGCTCATCCGCAATAAATTCAAATCTCATTCTTGGCACTCCTCGATAAAGGAGTCTCTCACGCGATTCCAAAAGCTGGTATGGCTAGGCGAAGCTACAAAGTTAATCTTATGATTATCGATTTGGTACTCGATACGGACAATATTTTTATAAGAAAACGTTTGATTATCGACCGCTATGGTATAGTAATCATTGCGTGTCGGCAGCAGCTCAATCTTATCTTTTTTAGGAACGATAACTGAGGAACCCAAAGTGCGATACACACGATTATTCAGACTAGCAATTTCTGTCACTTGCAAGGCTTCAATCGTTGGGTGCAGAACAGCTCCTCCCAGTGATTTATTGTAGGCTGTGCTTCCAGTAGGCGTTGAGACAGAAATCCCATCGCCTCTAAAACGCTCAAAATGAACATTATTGATGATCACATCAACTACCATGGTTCTATCGGAGCGTTTAATCGTTGCTTCATTGAGCGCTCGAATAGTTCGCGTTTCGCCATTTTCAAAGATCAGCTTGACATTTAAAATCGGATAAGAGACCTTGGCACCTGTGTCCAATTTCAGATTTTCCACTAATTTGTCGATCTCAAAGTCTCGATAATCCGTATAAAATCCTAAATGTCCTGTATGGACACCAACAAAGCGAACCTTATCCAGCTGATCTTCATACTTGTGGAAGGCTGATAGCAGCATCCCATCACCACCAACAGAAATCACGATATCTGGATTTTTGGGTGTCAGGATAAAGCCTGCTTTCCGCAATTTTTGCATCAGAGTTTGAAATACTTCCTCACTCTGCCTTTTGCGATTGCGGATAATCGCAATTTTTTTACCTGTATTCTTCATCTGTATCGTCACTATTTCCAACACCGTCATTTAGCTTACGGTGCAGAGGATCAAAGAGCGCCTGTGCTTCTTGGATGGCATCACGAATGGCTCCCATCTCTTCGTCTAGCTGGTAGGCCAGATTGGCCGTTATCTCCAAGCGTTTCTTGATCTCCTCTGGAAATTCTCCTTTATACTTATAGTTTAAAGAGTGCTCAATCGTTGCCCAAAAGTTCATGGACAAGGTACGAATCTGAATTTCTGCCAAGATAACTTTATTTCCATTAATCGTATCTACCGGATATTCAACGATGGCATGGTAGCTACGGTAACCACTATCTTTTTTGTTTTTGATGTAATCACGCTCCTGAACGATACGCATATCTGTCCGATTTCGCAAAACTTCTAAAACTTCATCCACATCATCTACAAATTGAACCATGACACGCAAACCAGCAATATCCTGCATCTCTTGGGCTAAGTTTTCCTCAGTAATCCCGCGAAGTTCCATTTTTTCCTTGATGCTTTCAATATGCTTTACGCGACCAGTTACAAACTCGATCGGTGAATGGCGTTGCTGTTTGCGATACTGTTTGCGAATGCCACGAAGCTTGATTTTCAACTCGCCAACTGCCTGAATATATGGATCCAGAAAATCTTCCCAATCTATTGTCATATACATACCTTGTCATCTATTCGTTTTTTGTATAAAATAAACACAGTTGTTATTATAACATAAAATCGCTTTCAGATAAAGAAAAGGATTTAAAAATGAACCATTTAGAAATTGAATACAAAACAATGCTAACAGAAGACGAACATAAACGACTTCTGACCTTCTTTGATCATGTCCAGCCAATTTTCCAAGTCAACTATTATATTGATTCGGCTGACTTTGCTCTTCGTGAAGCTCGTATGGCTCTGCGAGTCCGAACCACTCCTGACGCTGCTGAGTTTACTCTAAAAATTCCTCAAAAACTTGGAAATTTCGAATACAACCAAGCCTTGTCCGAAGATGAATTTAAGGAAATTACAGAAAATTTGCAATTTCCTCAGGGAGAAATCCTAGACAAACTTCAAGAGAAAAAAATCCCCGTTGATAAACTAACAATACTCGGAACCCTTGAAAATATTCGCTATGAAAAACAAGATATAATTGGCCTTTTTGCCTTGGACGAAAGTCGTTACTTTGGTAAAAAAGATTTCGAATTAGAATTAGAGATCAACGATATTGAAGAGGGAGAACAAAAGTTCAAAGACTTTTTAAAAGAAAATCAGATCCAATACAAGTCTGGTAAAAGTAAGATTGCCAGATTTGCCGAAAACTTGTAAAAATGCTGAAATAATCTCATTTTTTTGGTAGAATAATAATTATAAATCTAAAGAGACAAAAAGAGGATGGTCATTCTAATGTCAGACAAAAAAAATATGAAGCTTTTCTCCCTCAATTCCAATCACTCAATTGCTGAGAAGATTGCTGAAGCTGCCGGAGTACCTTTAGGCAAGCTTTCTTCCCGCCAATTTTCTGATGGAGAGATTCAGATTAACATTGAGGAGAGTGTTCGTGGCTATGATATCTATATCATCCAGTCTACCAGCTTCCCAGTCAATAATCACTTGATGGAGCTATTGATAATGGTTGACGCTTGTAAACGAGCAAGTGCCAATACCGTAACTGTGGTTATGCCTTATTTTGGTTATGCTCGCCAAGATCGGACAGCTGCTCCTCGCGAGCCAATCACTGCAAAACTCGTTGCCAATATGCTTGTTGGAGCTGGCGTAGACAGAGTCATCTCACTTGACCTTCACGCTGTCCAAGTACAAGGCTTCTTTGATATTCCTGTCGATAATCTCTTCACTATTCCATTGTTTGCTGAGCATTATTGCAATATGGGATTAACTGGCGAGGATGTTGTCGTCGTTAGCCCGAAAAATTCTGGCGTGAAACGCGCTCGTAGCTTGGCAGAATATCTCGATGCTCCAATCGCCATCATCGACTACGGTGAAGATGAAGCAGGACGCTCTGAAGGCTATATCATCGGTGAAGTTGAAGGTAAAAAAGCGATTTTGATTGACGATATCTTGAATACCGGTCGTACCTTCTCAGAAGCTGCTAAAATCGTTGAACGTGAAGGAGCTGTCGAAATCTATGCTGTCTCAAGTCATGGTTTATTTGCAGATGAAGCTGCAGACTTACTAGACAGTGTTCCTATCCGAGAAATCTTGGTGACTGACTCTGTTGATACCAAAGAAAAGACTCCGAAGAATGTTCACTACATCACAGCCAGCGAGTTGATTGGTGATGCTATCGTCCGTATTCAAGAGAGAAAACCAGTCAGCCCACTTTTTGCTTTTCAAAAGAAATAGGGGATAAATTTGTGATTTATTTAGATAATGCTGCTACGACTGCCTTATCGCCTGCTGCGATTGAGTCCATGACTCAGGCAATGACAGTCTTCGGCAATCCATCCAGTACCCACAGCCACGGTCGAGAAGCTAAAAAACTGCTCCGACAAGCTCGCGAAGATATTGCTAAAGTTCTACACACACAGAGCAAAAATATCCTCTTCACCTCAGGTGCTACTGAAAGTAATAACACTGCAATCAAGGGATATGCCCTACGCCATCAGAATCAAGGCAAGCATATTATCACTACGGCCATTGAACACCATGCTGTTTTAGAGCCTGTTGAATACTTAGTGGAGCATTTTGGCTTTGAAGCGACTATTATTCAGCCAGTGGATGGGCAAATCCGAACTGAAGATATCAAGAATGCTCTCAGATCAGATACTATCCTTGTCTCAGTCATGGCTGTCAACAATGAAACAGGCTATATTTTGCCGATTCAAGAAATTGGTAAATTGCTAAAAGATCATCCTGCTGCCTTTCACGTTGATGCAGTCCAAGCCGTCGGCAAGCTCCCCATCTATCCTGAAGAATGGGGAATCAATTTCCTGAGTGCATCAGCTCATAAATTCCACGGTCCAAAAGGGGTGGGATTTCTCTACGCTGACCAGATGGATTTTGATAATTTCATGCATGGCGGCGATCAAGAAAACAAGCATCGAGCGGGTACAGAAAACCTCGTTTCCATTGTCGGTATGGCAACTGCCCTTTCTGAAAATGTTGCCCACTTAGAGGAAAATCTTGAGCATGCCCAGCAGTTAAAAGATACTTTACTGGACAACCTAGCAGATATAGACTTCTACCTAAACGAAAGTCAGCCTAGCCTGCCTTATGTTGTCAATATTGGATTTCCAAACCAAAAGAATGATCTTATCTTGCTTCAAATGGACCTTAATGGCTTTTCAATCTCGACTGGATCTGCTTGTACAGCTGGTGCTGTTCAGCCCAGCCATGTCCTTCAAGCCTTATATGGCCAAAACTCTGAGCGCTTAAAAGAATCCATTCGCATCAGTGTATCAGATCAAACTGGCATCCAAGAAATCAAACTATTCAGCCAAAAACTAAAAGAAATACTAGGAGGATAAGATGGCTTTTCAAACTTCTGTTAGCTTAGCAAACTGCGACTTCACCTACTCACTCCATCCAAATGTTAAGAAATTTACCTTGCGGGACAATACATTTGCTGAAACAAAAGTTGGTAATTACGAGCTTTCTCGTTTACTCGAAGCTGTTCCCAATAGTGGCGATGGTTTCTTGCTTAAGATTATCGTCAATAAAGATCTAAGCGGAGTTAAAATAAATATTACGGACAAGTCTGGTTTAAGATTGGTTAATATCTTCAAATCAGAAAAACACCATATTATTCAACAAAAATTCTATTTCCTGATGGATAGTTTAGTTGAAAGAGATATTTTTGAAAAAACACCCCAATAAGCGAAATTCTAAGAATTTTGCTTATTTCTATTATTTTATCTATCTTTATTAGTATAATAATATTTTGTTCATCAAATTAGTTGATTTTTTCACAAGCTTTCTATAGAATAGAAGATAGAAAGGTCGTGATTTTGTGAAAACTGAAAAAAGCAATTCTATTCCACGTGCTACTGCTAAGCGGCTCTCCCTCTACTACCGAATTTTCAAGCGATTTAATGCAGAAAATATTGAAAAGGCCAATTCAAAACAAATCGCAGAGGCGATTGGAATCGACTCTGCGACTGTTCGGCGTGACTTTTCTTACTTCGGTGAGTTAGGTCGTAGAGGTTTTGGCTACGATGTCAAGAAACTAATGAATTTCTTTGCCAATCTTCTCAATGACAACTCGATTACAAATGTCATGATTGTTGGTGTCGGAAATATGGGCCGTGCTCTTTTACACTACCGCTTTCATGAACGGAATAAAATGAAGATTGTAATGGCCTTTGATACAGATGATTATTCTGACGTCGGGACCACCACAAATGATGGAATTCCTATTTATGGAATTTCTCAAATTAAAGAAAAGATCCAAGAAGGAAACGTAAAGACTGCCATTCTGACAGTGCCGAGCGTTAAGGCACAAGAAGTCGCATCCGTCTTGGTTGATGCTGGTATCAAGGGAATTCTTTGCTTCTCCCCAGTGCACCTATCTGTCCCTAAAGATGTGGTTGTACAATATGTGGACCTAACCAGCGAACTCCAAACCTTACTCTATTTCATGAGAAAAGATGATGAGTAAGGTAAGAAAGGAAACAGACACTTTATGAAAAAACCGATTATAGGTATAACAGGAAACCAAAGGGATATTCCTAACGATCAATTTATCCATATTAGTTATACTTCAACTGGCTTTATCGAGGGAGTCAATAAAGTTGGAGGAATCCCAATTATCTTACCAATTGGTGATGAAGCCTTAGCTCACACCTATATCACTATGATCGATAAACTGATCCTTACTGGTGGACAAAATGTCCAGCCTCATTTCTACGGAGAAGAACAGACTATCGAAAGCGATGATTATCTGCTTCAAAGAGATCTATTTGAACTGGCTCTCATCCGAGAAGCACGGAAGCAAAACAAGCCTATTTTTGGTGTCTGTCGTGGTACTCAGCTTTACAACGTCGCCATGGGTGGCACACTTCACCAAGACATCGAGAATCACTGGCAAGATAGCACTGCTCAATACACTACACAGACTATGGTCACTAAAAATGGCTCCATCCTCCATGAATTATACGGACCTACTTGCCAAATCAACTCATTCCATCACCAAAGTATCAAGGATCTAGCGAAAAATCTAGAAGTTATAGCCTACGATCCTCGGGATAAGGTCATTGAGGCTGTTACCTCGACTGATGGAAGTCCATTTCTTGGTGTGCAGTGGCATCCAGAATTTCTATTTCCCACAAGAACGGGGGATTTAGCCTTGTTTGATTATGTGGTTCACAAACTTTAGATCAAATCCGTTTTTTCACGATAGCTATAATAATTATTTTTTGAAACGATTAAATGATCTAAAAGAACCAACCCCATTAGTTCACAAGCTTCTCTCATGTGTTTGGTGACCTCGTCGTCATTCTTACTTGGTAAAGTCACTCCAGAAGGATGATTGTGTACAAGTATAATAGATGTCGCCAAATGTTTGAGCGCATAATGCAAAATCTCGCGCGGCTCAGCCATACTTCTAGTTACCGTTCCTACAAAGATTGTCTGCTGATGGATGATCTGATTTTGACTGTTGAGATAAATAGCAACCAAACATTCCTGCTTTTTATCTCCCAATTCAACCTGCATTTTGCGAGCTAGTTTTTGACTTCCAAGAATTTGCTCCCTCTCCAGCACTTCAGCCTTATTGATACGGCATCCGAGCTCAATAATGGCCTGCAACTCAACAGCCTTCACAGGCCCAATTCCTGAAATTGTCTGTAATTCCTGTAAAGTCAAATATTTCAGATCATTCAAACTAGAAATCGATGATAAAATCCTTTGAGAAACTTGAAAAACAGTTTCTTTTTTGCTGCCTGTTCGCAAAAATATAGATAGCAATTCCTGATTACTAAGTTTATCCGCTCCTTCTCTTATCAGCCGTTCACGCGGCATCATACTTATGTCATCCTGCAATGAAATACGATACATATCAACCTCCTTACCTATTAATTCGAGATTAAATGAAAAAAAGAGCCTAAATAAATGAACTACATACCAAACGTTTGATAATATATTTATCAATTGAGGTAGCTTACTTATTTAGGTTATTTTATTCTTAATTACTAAATATTGAAAAGGCAACAATTTTCTGTACAAAATTATTAAAGAAACTCAATAATAAATCAGAACAAAATACTTGACATTATATATATATATATATATATAATATAGATACTATTTAAAAGGAGAATTTTTATGAAGCAAAATGATGCTTATTCTGTAGTTATACAGACAATCAATGCGGCTAGCCAACTTCCAGTCGTGAAGGTAGATAGAGAAGAATTCCTTCGTAATCAATTTAAAGATAGTAGATACCTTGATAGTATTTTGGAACATGGTCCTCAAATAGTTTTCACACCAGAGGCATTGAGAAAAAGGGCTGAAAAAATAATCAAAGATAGCACCGCCAAAACCTCTTTCACTTCTTTTGTTGCTGGATTACCTTCAAATCCAGTTACTGCTGTAGTTGCTGGTGGAGCAGATATTGTTCAATATATGGGCTTTGCTCTAAATTTAGCTCAACAAATTGCTTATTTATTTGGAGAAGACGATTTATATAAAGGAAACTATAAGGAATTACCTGAAGAAGTACAAATACGAATCATCTCTTACCTTGGAATAATGTTCGGCGCAAGTGGAGCAACTGCATTGATTGCAAATGTTTCTAAGACAGCAGGAAAGAATCTTGGGAAAATGGTAGCTAAACAAGCATTAACTAAAACAGCTTGGTATCCTCTTGTGAAAAAAGTCGGAACAATTATTGGCGTAAACATTACAAAAAAATCAGTTGGTTCTATAATTACAAAGACAGTTCCAATTCTAGGAGGATTAGCTTCAGGAGGAATTACTTACCTTACATTTAAGCCGATGGGAACAAGACTTGCTGACACATTTGAAAAAATGTTAAAGGGAGAATATAAACTAGATCTTGGTATTGAAGATGAGTTAAATCCAGAATTCAAAGATAGCTTAAATGACAGCGAAATAATTGACGCTGAGTTTTCTGAAATTAAAGAGTAGATGTTCATTTTGAATTATAATCAATTACAAGCTAAGACCGTAGAAACGGTCTTTTTAATATAAATTGCTTAAATTTAAAAATTAAGTTTGAAATCATTATCAAAAAAATCATGAATGGCTGAAGTCCATTCTCTACATACAATCAATTTGAGTTGACAAGAAGATGAGATTTGAATACTCTCTTGAATTTATTAATGTGCTCATTCAATTTTCTATATACTTCTTTCTTAAACCCACGTTTTAAAATTTCAACCCAGACTTGCTCAATAGGGTTCATTCAGGTATCTAAGGTGGAATGGAGGTAAATTCTATATTTTCAGTGATATTCAAGGTTTGGATATCCACAATTCCATAATAATAGCGAAACCCACGAATATGCTGACCGGCTACATGAGGACGATAGCCCCTTGGATACGAGCATGAACCAATTTTACTAACACAATCGAAACCCGTCTCATCTTGATATATAAGACAGTTAGTTTGATAATTTTCCTTTGATAATTTTCCCATGAATAAAGTGCTTACTCGCTCTCTCCTTAAATTTTGTCTTTCAAGTATTATTATAGCTATCTTCAACCAAAAAACGAAGTAACTCTTGTTACTTCGTTTTACAATATTTCTTATCATAGCTGCATTTGATTATAAGATCGACTGAAAGCATCTAAAATATCTTTTGGTGCCTTGTCATAGTCAATCGTACTTTCAAGCGTACCTTTAACAATAGTTCGACTGGTTGCTGCTGCATCCTCACATGTGACTAAAGTGATCTCAGCAACCCCCTCCGTATCATTGATGACATCCACGCGCTCTGGTGCGACACTTTCTATACTAGAAATCGTATAGGTATAAATTTTTTCCTTATCCGTGATATAGATTTTCATCCCTATTTTGGCACGATCTAGCGGTGAAAAGAGCATGTCACTAGCTCCAGTAATTCCAAAGACGTGGTGGCTGGCTAAGGCGTAATTCCCTTGTCCCATCTGTTGATCTTCTTTCATAGTGCCAGCACCATAGTAGAGGCCAACGTTATCCAAACCTTTGAAAATTGGCAGATTCATCGACACTTCAGGAATCGAAATACCACCGATAACTGGTAGTTTTTGAGCCTGCCACTGAGCATTGATGACCGCTTCTGTCGAAAGAGATTGGACTTCACTAAACTCAAAACTCGACTCGACTGCCTTATTTTGCTTGATTTCTTCTTTGGAAACTTTGCTAACCTGATATTGGTTTGTGTGCCAAACCATGATCATATTTCGGATAGAGGAGTTAAAAATCAGAGCTAGGGCAACTAGAAATAAAAGGAAAACTGCACAGTTAATGATGAAATTTCTGAGCTTGAATTTCTTCTTAGATTTCTTCACATTCATCCTCCTCTTACTCTACTTCTTCCTCATCATCTTTTGCGTCAGGCGCAACCGTTGTAAAGGTGACAATCTGGGCATTTTGATCCAGACGCATAACCTTAACTCCCATGGTGGAACGACCTGTCTGAGAAATATTGGCCACACTGGTCCGAATGATGATGCCTGTATTAGTGATGATCATCAAATCTTCCTCGCCAGTAACAGTCATCAAACCTGCCAGAGGTCCGTTCTTATCAGTGATATTGGCAGTTTTAATACCTTTACCGCCACGTCCCTTGGTTGGATATTCACTGGCAAGAGTTCGCTTACCGTAGCCTTTTTCAGTGATGATAAGCACTTCGTCTCCCTCAGCAATCACACCTGCTCCAACGACCTGGTCGCCGTCCCGCAGATTGACTCCGCGAACACCAGTCGCACTACGGCTCATACTCCGAACAGCTGTCTCATTGAAACGGACCGAATAACCAAACTTAGTACCAATGATAACATCTGCAGCACCGTCCGTCAGAAAGACATTGATAAGCTCGTCTTCATCCTTCAAATTCAAGGCCTTGAGACCGTTTTGACGGATATTAGCAAATTCTGTTACGCTGGTTCGTTTAACCACACCTAGACGGGTTGTAAAGAAAAGGTAGGAATGATCGCTACTGTCCTGCTGGACGTTAATAATGGTCTGAATGTTCTCTCCTTCATCCAGCTTCAAGAGATTGACCACTGGCAAGCCCTTGGCTGTCCGGCCGTACTCAGGGATTTCATATCCTTTGAGACGATAGACTCGGCCTTTATTGGTAAAGAAGAGCAGTCTATCGTGGGTACTTGTTGAAACCAGCTCTTTAACGAAGTCATCATCTTTGACACCCGTTCCTTGAACACCGCGGCCACCACGTTTCTGAGCAGTGAATTCTGCCTGATTCAGACGTTTAATATAGCCTTTATTAGACAGGGTAATCAAAACATCCGCTTCTTCAATCAAATCTTCATCTTCAAGAGAAAGAACTTCTCCCACCATCAGCTCAGTTCGGCGGTCATCCGCAAATTTACGCTTGACCTCGTCTAACTCTTCCTTGATAATAGCGACAACGCGCTCTGGCTTAGCCAAGATATCAGCTAAGTCCGCAATCAAGGCAATCAGCTCGTCATACTCTGACTGAATCTTATCGCGTTCCAAACCAGTCAGACGACGCAGACGCATGTCGAGGATAGCCTGACTCTGGCGCTCAGACAGTTCAAACTTAGCCATCAATTCAGCCTGAGCTTCTGCATCTGTTTCGCTATTACGGATGATGCGAATCACTTCATTAATATGATCCAGCGCAATTAGCAAACCAGCTAAGATGTGTGCTCTAGCTTCCGCCTTTTCTTTATCGAAGGCAGTCCGTCGAGTCACCACTTCTTTTTGGTGTTCAATGTAGGCCAACAAAATCTCACGCAGAGACAGAATCTTCGGTACTCCATTTTGAATGGCCAGCATATTGAAGCTGAAATTGGTCTGCATCTGAGTCAACTTGAAAAGGTTATTTAGAATGACATGAGCAGAAGCATCACGACGAACCTCAATGACAAAACGGACCCCTTCACGGTTGGACTCATCACGAACAGCTGTGATACCGTCAATGCGTTTTTCCTGCACCAAACGAACAATATGCTCATGGACCTTAGTCTTATTCACCATGTAAGGGAACTCGGTTACAACAATTCGCTCACGGCCATTTTTCATCTCTTCGATTTCAGTGCGAGAACGAAGGACAATTGATCCCTTACCTGTTTCATAAGCCCGGTGAATACCAGATTTCCCCATCACCAGTGCTCCTGTCGGGAAATCTGGTCCAGGCAGGACTTCCATGATATCGCGAGTCGTTGCTTCTGGATTGTCCATGACAAGCTTAACGGCATCAATAGACTCACCAAGATTATGAGGTGGGATATTAGTCGCCATCCCAACTGCAATCCCTGTCGCTCCATTTACAAGCAAGTTAGGGAAGCGAGCAGGAAGAACCATAGGCTCTCTCTCGCTGGCATCATAGTTGTCAATATAATCAACAGTATTTTTGTTAATATCACGAAGCATCTCAAGAGCAATTTTGCTCATACGTGCTTCTGTATAACGTTGGGCAGCGGCCCCGTCTCCGTCCATCGAACCGAAGTTTCCATGGCCATCTACAAGCATATAGCGATAGCTCCACCATTGAGCCATCCGCACCATCGCTTCATAAATAGAGGAATCGCCATGCGGGTGGTATTTACCCATGACATCCCCTGTGATACGAGCTGATTTCTTGTGAGGCTTATCAGGCGTAACGCCTAGCTCATTCATGCCATAAAGAATCCGGCGATGAACCGGCTTAAGACCATCGCGAACATCTGGAAGAGCCCGAGCCACGATAACACTCATTGCATAATCGATGAAACTGGTCTTCATTTCGCTGGTCAAATTGACATCTACTAAGTTTCTATCTTGCATTAAACAATGCCTCATTTCAATATTAAATCACTATCTCATTATATCACATTTTAGCTATATTTTCAGTATTTAAAACCGAATATAAAAACGTTTACATAGCCTTTTAGGGGTCAAAATACCACGGTGAGCCGTGACAAACTGTATCAAAAGTGGTAGAATGTAATTGTATGGGGAAAACCCCAAAAATAATAAGGAGATGTTTAGAAATGACTGCTACTAAACAACATAAAAAAGTCATCCTTGTTGGTGACGGTGCCGTAGGTTCATCTTACGCTTTCGCGCTTGTTAACCAAGGAATTGCACAAGAGCTTGGAATTATCGAAATTCCACAATTACACGAAAAAGCTGTAGGTGATGCGCTTGACCTTAGCCACGCCCTTGCCTTCACTTCACCTAAAAAGATCTACGCAGCTCAATACTCTGACTGTGCAGACGCTGACCTTGTTGTTATCACTGCGGGTGCGCCTCAAAAACCAGGTGAAACTCGTCTTGACCTCGTTGGTAAGAACCTTGCCATCAACAAATCAATCGTAACACAAGTTGTTGAATCAGGTTTCGATGGTATCTTCCTTGTTGCTGCTAACCCAGTTGACGTTTTGACTTACTCAACTTGGAAATTCTCAGGCTTCCCTAAAGAACGCGTTATCGGTTCAGGTACTTCACTTGACTCAGCTCGTTTCCGTCAAGCACTTGCTGAAAAATTGGATGTTGATGCTCGTTCAGTTCACGCCTACATCATGGGTGAGCACGGTGATTCAGAATTCGCCGTTTGGTCACATGCCAACATCGCAGGGGTAAACCTTGAAGAATTCCTTAAAGATACTCAAAATGTTCAAGAGTCTGAATTGATCGAATTGTTCGAAGGTGTTCGTGATGCTGCTTACACAATCATCAACAAGAAAGGTGCTACATACTACGGTATCGCTGTAGCCCTTGCTCGTATCACAAAAGCTATCCTTGACGATGAAAATGCCGTACTTCCACTTTCAGTCTTCCAAGAAGGCCAATACGGTGTGAAAGATGTCTTCATCGGTCAACCAGCAGTTGTTGGTGCTCACGGTATCGTTCGTCCAGTAAATATCCCATTGAACGATGCAGAAACTCAAAAAATGCAAGCATCTGCTAAAGAATTGCAAGCAATTATTGACGAAGCTTGGAAAAATCCAGAATTCCAAGAAGCATCTAAAAACTAATCAGAAAAAACATCTCCTGATAAAAAAGGGGATGTTTTTTTGTTATCTTATGTGGAATCTATCAGAAAAAATATCAATTAAATAAGGAACAATCAGCTCTCCCTCTAAGTCCTCCAAAGAAGAAAGCCAAATAAAGTCTGTATGCTCTTCTGGATCCAATAGGATATCGCGCTGATCTATAATCCTAGCCCCATAAACCAAGCGTGTAAAAACAGTATTTTTACTTGTGTCAAACTGACTATCTTCATGGATAATCTTATCAATCCGAATCTTTTGATTAACCTCCTCCATAGCCTCGCGTAGAGCTGCTTCTCTGGGTAGTTCGCTCTCTTCTACGCTTCCGCCAGGAATATCCCAATAGCATGGATAGACATTAGGAAGGCCGCGCTTTATTTTTGAGCGTTTGATCAGCAAATACTTTCCGTCTTTCTCAATCAAGGTATGGGCGATTAACTTCACCACCATAGCTGTCTCCTCTCTTAGAAAATAAAAAAGGACTCTCTTGAGTCCAAGCTTAAGTCATCCACCCTGAGAGAATCGAACTCCCATCTCAAGAACCGGAATCTTACGTGATATCCATTACACTAAGGGTGGCAACTTATTCATTATAACTAATTTTTCATAAAAAAACAAGCCTAAATAGCTCCTTTTATAAAATTCTTAATGTAGATCAAATCAAAAAGATTAACTCTCAAAGAAAGTTAATCTTTTATATATTTTATTTCTTTTCGATATGATCTGCTAGCTCTTCTTGGGCTTTTTTGTTAGATTCTAAGGTTTTTTCTTGCCATTTCTTCTTAGCTTCTTCATATTCTTTGGTCGTTACAATTTCACTTCTGAGTTTTGTGTATTTAAAGTTGAAGCCAGATCCCTTGATTCCAACGAGTGAATAGGCACGACTGAAAGGTTTGGACTTACTTACAGAAGGACTACCGCCTCCTGAAATGGTCGGCATGATAATCCCACTATCAAGCAACCAAGCTTGTGCATCCGCATATTTTTCATAGCGAACTTTCACATCTGTCGTTTCAGCATTTGCTTCTTCCAACATCTTAGTATAAGTGTCCAAGCCCAACTCTTTCATCTTGTCCATATCTTGGCTTGGCTCAAAACCAAAGTTTTGCAAGCTAGCGCCATTATTTACATTTAGAGTATCTAAGTAGGTAGATGGGTCTTGATAGTCAGCTGACCAGCCCCCTGTATAGAAGTCATAGTCCTTTTGAGCTGCAGTATTTGCAAAATAGGTGATGTTGTTCAAATCATCCACACTAATCTTCTGCAGGTCAATCACTACATTTTCTGCACCCAAGGTTGATTCGATAGATTGTTTCACTGAGCTTGCCCATTGGATGCCCACCTTGTCAGCCTGGTCCACAGGAAGGTCTAAATGGATTGGAAATTGAACTCCCTTAGACTCTAAAGCTTCCTTAGCTTTAGCAAATCTTGCCTTGGCTTTTTCTGGATTATAATAAGCATCTTGAGCATCTGTCAGATCGATATTTTCCCATTCTGTACCATAATTCACTAATTTAGAAGCAACTACTTGGCCAAAAGTTTGATCGCCAATTTGAACAAATGTTGGAGGGACAAGCGTATTTCTCAACAGCTTGGTAGCTCCATCTTTACCATTACTTTGCGCACCATAAGAAGTCCGGTCAAGGGCAAAATTGACGGCCTGACGGAAGTCCTTATTTAAAACTGCTTCTTTTGTTGCATTCTTTTGAGCATCACTTGTTTTGGAAGTGTGATTGTAAGATTGACGGTTGAAGTTGAAATTAAAGTAATATGAGGTCGCATCCTGTGGGCTATAAAGGATATTATCCGCATATTTCTTTTTAACTGCCGCGTATCCTGAAGTATTCGGATAGAGACGAGCACCACTATAAGCACCATCACTGAAGTTGCGAATTAAAGATTCTTGGTCTGATCCATCATAGTAGGTTAATTTAACATGTTCTAGACTGACCTTGTCTTTATCGTAATAATTTGGATTTTTAACAAATTCCATAGAAGACTTAGAGGTCAAGGATTTCAAAAGGAAAGGACCGTTGTAAAGAATACTTGATGGATCAACAGAACCAAAATCTTTTCCTTTAGATTTCAAAAATTCTTCATTGACAGGGAACAAGATATTATTCGTCGTTTTAGAGTTCCAATAAGGCTCTGGGCGTGTCAGCGTGTATTGAACCGTATAATCATCCACTGCCTTTACTCCGACTTTGGAGAAGTCTTTTTCATCACCTTTGACATAGGCATCCAAGCCACTAATCGAGTCCTGAATTAAGTAAAGGGCTTCAGACTTCTGGTCAGCCACATATTTAAGTCCAGTCACAAAGTCTTGAGCTTTCACATTTGCAACTTCTTCGCCATCAACATTGAACCACTTAGCGTCCTTACGGAGCTTATATGTATAGGTCAGGCCATCTTGAGAAACTGTCCATGATTCTGCAAGAGAGGGAACTAAATTTCCATATTCGTCATTTTCTAAAAGACCATCAACAAGGTTTGTAATAACGTCTGACGTGGTAGCACGGTTGGCTGTCAGGTAGTTCAAGCTATCAGGATCGCTGGCATAAACATAAGAATACGTTGATGTACTAGATGAGGATTTGCCACAAGCTGACAAGAACACGCCTGCACTAAGTACCACTCCAGTAGCTAAAAGCATTTTTGATACTTTCATAAATACACCTCCAAAAATCGAGAGAAGCCTAAGAATAAGAGAAGTAAAAATAAAGCCATTCCTTTATTTGATCCAATATTAATCTTAGTCCAATTTCTATGTTACATTTTATAACATAAACTATTATACCAAAATTATGATGAAAAGTAAATAGAAGAATCAGAGAGTCATTATGGAAAATTTCTGAAAACTGCCTCCAACCAATCCAATTGACAAATATACAGATTAAGCATATAATAAACTCAATGTAAGCAAACGAGGAAATC
This sequence comes from Streptococcus cristatus, assembly GCF_001588905.1. GTDB lineage: Bacteria > Bacillota > Bacilli > Lactobacillales > Streptococcaceae > Streptococcus > Streptococcus cristatus_N. Next base: position 115,559 of record NZ_LAWH01000028.1, read on the forward strand.
ACCGTGAATTCTAATTATATTACCCGCCTCAAGCGCTCCGAGGGACAGTTAAGAGGCATTCAAAAAATGATTGAAGAGGACAGGGAATGTTCAGATATTCTCACACAGTTATTAGCCGTTCGCTCCAGCGTTGATCGTGTTATTGAGATGGTTATTACTGAAAATTTAACGGATTGCCTAGAAAATCCATCTGATGATCCGAAAAAACAAAGGGAAAGAATAGAGAAAGCTATTCATTTTCTGGTAAATCGAAAATAAGAAGAACAGGAAAAAAAGATTCAAACAAAGAGTTGAATCCTTTTTATATTTTATTCAGTCTCTCCAGACCAAGCGTTCATGCCACCTGATACGTTGGTCACATCGAAGCCCTGCATGGCAAGAAATTGGCAAGCAGTCGCTGAACGCGCACCTCTTTGGCAAATGACATAGTATTTGTAGTCAGGATCCAGCTTTTTATAGCCAGTTTCCAACTCACTAAGCGGAAGATTTCCAGCATTTGGGATATGACCCGCTTAAAATTCATGTCTTTCGCGCACATCTACGATGGCCAATTTTTCAGATTGATACTGCTTTTCTAAGTCAGCTGCTGATATAGTTTTCATTTTTCTACTCCTTCTGGTTTTACCATTTTATACAAAGCATAAGCTCCGTCTAGATTTTTCACTGCAAATCCTGCTTGTTTTAAGATTCGCTCGGCAATATAGCTGCGCAGACCGCTGTGGCAGCTCACGATATATTCTGCTTCCTTATCCAGCTCAGCCAAGCGTTCTCTGAGTTCATTCAGCGGAATATGGACTGTTTTATCTGCCTTCAGGCGTCCTTGCTTAAACTCATTAAGTGTTCGGACATCTAAAAAGACTTTCCCGCTAGCCAACTCGTCTTCCAGCTGGTGCCATTGGATATTTTCACTCAAGCCTTCTGCTAGATTCATAGCTGCATAACCCAACATATTGACTGGATCCTTGGCTGAGCCAAAAGGTGGTGCATAGGTAAACTCCAGCTCTGGCAAATCAAAAATCGTCAGATTTCCCTTAATAGCCGTCGCCAGGATATCAATCCGCTTATCAACGCCTTTTTTCCCTACACCTTGAGCACCATAGATTTTTCCAGTTTTTGGCTCAAAGAGCAATTTCAAGGTCAAGTCAGTCGCACCTGGATAGTAGCCTGCATGATCCTTACCGCTGACATGAATCGCTTGATAAGGCAAGTGATTTTGCTGAAGGAAACGCTCGTTCAGGCCTGTTGAAGCGGCTGTCATGTCAAAGACACGCACAATAGCTGTACCAATACTTCCCTTATTCTTCCGCTCCAAGTCAGCAAGCACATCTGCCACCTGACGGCCTTGTCGATTAGCAGGCGAAGCTAGAGCAATCAAAGCATCATCGCCAGTAATTTCCTGCTTGACAAGGATGGCGTCTCCGACTGCAAAAATATCTTTCTGACTCGTCTCATAATGTTCATCAACTAAGATACCCCCACGAAGACCTGTCTCAATGCCGGCTGCCTTAGCCAAGCTATTTTCAGGCTGGACACCGACAGAGAGAATGGTCATATCTGAAGCCAATTTTTGACCATCTTCCAAAACGATCACTTTGCCATTTTCTTCGAATCGAGTAGCTGACTGGGATGTGATGATCTTTACTCCCTTATCTACTAGTTCAGCTTGGACAAAAGCAGCCATTTCCTCATCCAGTGGTGGCAAAACATGCGGTGCTTTTTCTACAATCGTCACATTCAAGCCACGCTTGCGCAGATTTTCAGCCGTTTCCAGACCGATAAATCCAGCACCGATGACAACAGCCTCTTGAGGCTCTTCATCCAAGGCTAACATGATCTGATTCAAGTCTGGGACATTGCGCAAAGTGAATACATTAGTTGCTTCTGAAATTCCTTCAATCTCAGGAATAAAAGGCTTCGCCCCCGGTGAAAGAATCAGCTTATCATACTGCTCCGTGAACTCTGAACCGTCATGAGCCACCGTCACCGTATGATCTTCAGGCGAAATTTTCACCACCTCATGAAAAGGTCGCACATCCAAGTTAAAACGCGCCTTGAGACTTCCAGGCGTTTGAACCAAAAGAGCATCTCGCTCAGCAATTTCACCAGAAATATAATAAGGCAGGCCGCAGTTCGCAAAAGATACAAAAGGACCTTTTTCAAAAATTACAATTTCAGCATCTTCCATCAGCCGTCTTAAACGCGTTGCCGCAGACATACCTCCTGCAACTCCACCAATGATAATAATTTTCATTGTTTAACCCTTTCTACTTAAATGGTTTTCCCTGTCCAAGCGCTCATACCACCGCGGACATTGACAACACCATAGCCCTTTTTCCTCAGCTTTTTCGCTGCCATCTTGCTCCGCATGCCTGAATGGCAGATGACGTAAATCGTCTCCTTTTTAGCTGGAGCAAATTGACCAATTTGGCTCAAAGGAACATTCTGGGCCTCTTTGATATGTCCTCTACGAAATTCAAATGGCGTCCGTACATCAATTAGTTGGATATTGGACTTCAATCGCTTCTCCAACTCATCCGTTGAAATACTATCTATTTTTGTAAAAAAATGAAACATATTTTTTCTCCTTTATACCCCTATAGGGTATATTAAAACACTAAGAAGAGAAAATGTCAAGGAAACGATTTCAATTTTTACCAAAAATAAAAATCCCGATCTTGAGACAGGGATTTTTATCAATAATGAATTATTTCGCAATTGGGTAAACTGATACTTGTTTCTTATCGCGACCTTTACGTTCAAAGCGTACTACGCCTTCAACTTTCGCGAACAATGTATCGTCTCCACCGCGGCCAACGTTAACACCTGGGTAGATGTGTGTACCACGTTGACGGTAAAGGATAGATCCTCCAGTTACTGTTTGTCCGTCAGCTGCTTTAGCTCCAAGACGTTTTGCTTGTGAATCACGTCCGTTTGACGTTGAACCTCCACCTTTTTTGTGGGCGAAAAGTTGCAAGCTTGCAAGATTCATTTTTAACATAGTGTTTTTCCTCCGTGTTAGTTTTCTGTGATAACTCTGGTTTGGACGAACTCAGAAGAGTTCTCCGATAAGTTTGCCATTCCCAAGAAAAATGATTCAAAGAAAAGCTGAGTCATTTCTCTCTGATGCGGCGGAATATCCATAGGGATTTCTACTCGTAAATATCCGCCTTCTTCTTCGTTTAATTCTAGGATTGGTTCATAGCCTGCAAATTTTTCAATTGAATTGATGAAATTTATGGCAAGCGTAGAAACCGATGCACACACGACATCAAAGCCGTATTCGCCACTTCCTGCGTGTCCAGTAATTTCCGCACTCCTCAGCTCGCCATCTTCGGCTTTCTCAAAGACTGCCTGTATCATGTGTTCTCCTGTAAATTAAGCGTTGATTGCGTTGATGACAACTTTAGTGTAAGGTTGACGGTGACCTTGTTTGCGGTGGCTACCTTTTTTAGGTTTGTACTTGAAAGTAACGACTTTCTTTTGTTTTCCTTGTTTTTCAACAGTTCCAACTACAGTAGCTCCAGAAACAAGTGGAGTTCCGACAACAGTTTTATCACCACCAACAAGAACAACTTCGTTAAAAGTCACTTCTTGACCAGCTTCAACATCCAATTTTTCAACGTAGATAGCTTGACCAACTTCAACTTTAACTTGTTTTCCGCCAGTTTTAATGATTGCGTATGTGCTCATTATGCACCTCCTATGATTTATTGGGGTTTCCCCGTATTTTTGTGAAGACTCGCCTAGCATCGTGGGACGAACCACTTTATACTCACTATGTGGGCAACGATGTTCGAGCGGTTGCACAGGCCGTGCATAGTCAACATTCTTAGTATAGCACTTCTACTAACCTTTTGCAAGTAATTTCATTTAATGAAAACGGATTTTCCACTAAATATCCTCATTCTGTACTTCCATTTATTTAAAATATACAATCTGCCCTTCTTGATTGACATAAACCTCAATAGCTATCGGAGGCTTCAAATGTTTTTTAGCTGATCTGGCAAGACTTTTATTACTATCTGAAACATTGACCTCTCGCTCTTTTCCATCAACGTTAATAGTAAAGGTAATACGAGAATAGGTAGACTTACTTCCTCCGGTCTCGGTATCAACACCAGTCACTAAAGCCGATTTTAGCTCGGTTATCTGATTAGTAAAATAATGATAGCGCCAAATACCATTGGTCATTCGATAGCCTTCATAAGCAGGAAAGATAAAAAACATAAGAAGAACGCCAATTATTGTGACAAAAATAGCTCTGCCCTTACTTTTTTGGCTTTGACGTATGGTATTCCATTTATTTCTCATGGCCTTCTTGACAGAGCCAGCTTCCTTAATATCTTTATGATATCCCCAAAATAAGAGAGCATACAAGCTTAGGAAAATCTGGAAATGAACCAAGAGACCAATAAAATAAGTCCAACTGGGCATTCCAAACAGCAAAGCATTATCTTGTCCATCTTTCCAAGACAATGCTCGCATGAGCCCACTCAAGAAATAATCCCACTCGTTCATAAATATCCCCTTTTATCTTCAGCATCAATGGAAATAGCTTCCAGATTCTTTTAGCAGAAAGATACTCCGTAAACTCTTATAATAAGTCCTCAATCAGCTCATCAACTTCATCATTCTCTGCTTGTGGTCTGATTTCTGTAATCATGATGCCTGCAACAGCGCGTTCTACCAAGCCTTCAACATCTAGACGAGCTTCGTACTGCTCGGCATTCTTGATTTTTGGATTGGTTTTAGGCCGGTCAGGCGCAAAAATAGTACAGCAGTCTTCAAATGGCTGGATAGAGATTTGGAAAGTATCGATTTTTTCTGCAATCTCAATGATTTCCAGCTTGTCCATCGTCACGACAGGACGGATAACCGGTGTATTGGTCACGGCATTAATAGCCTGCATACTCTCGATAGTTTGACTGGCCACCTGACCTAGACTTTCTCCATTGATAATGACTTGACCGCCCCGCTCCTCTCGAATCCGGTCTGTAATGCGCATCATAAAGCGACGAGTCAGTGTCATCAGATATGCTTCTGGAGCCTTGGCCTTGATTTCCTCCTGAATCTCAGTAAAAGGCACTTCGATAAACTGGATATTGCCACCAAACTTGGTCAATTTCCGCGTCAGATCTTGAGCTTTTTTCAACGCACCTGGACTGGTGTAAGGCGGACTGGCAAAGTGAACCGCCTCGATATCCACACCGCGCTTGAGAGCCAGATAGCCAGCCACCGGTGAGTCAATCCCACCAGACAGCATAAGCATGCCTTTTCCTGAAGTGCCGACTGGTAGTCCCCCAGCACCACGAATCGTCTCATAAGAGATATAAGCCGCTTCTTCACGAATTTCGACACGCAGGTCAATATCTGGCGCTTTCATCTTGACCTGAACATTTGGAATGGCCTCAAAAACAGCATCCCCCAATGTCTGATTGAGCTCGCGGCTATCCAATTCAAAGCTGTGATCACTGCGCTTGCTGGAAATTTTAAAGGTCATGCCCTCTTGATAGACTTCCTTCATGATGATTTTGACAGCTTCGATTAGGGCTGGTACAGACTTTTCAATTTTGTAAGACGGCGAAAAATTCTGAATCCCAAAAATCTGCTTGAGCGATTCAGCCACTGGCTGATAGTCTGTTCCGTGCAGATAGACATGGGTCCGATCACGGTCGGCCTTGACATGGACCTGCGGATAGACTGACAAAACAGCTTGAATATTGCGTTTGAGTTTGTTTATAAAGCGCATGCGGTTCTTGCCCTTGGTTGAGAGCTCACCGTAGCGCACCATAATTTCTGAATATTGCATTGTTTACCTTACTTTTCTGGTTTTTTCGTAAATGATTTTAAAGGTTGTCAAAAACTGCTCCATCTGGCTCATATCGTTGTCAGTATCCAAACTGATACGAACAGCAGTTTGAGCGAGAGACTTTTCGACCCCCATAGCAATCAGCGTACCTGCTGGCTTACCAGCCTTAGAAGAGCAAGCGCTGGTCGTCGAGATATAGATCTCGTAGTCTTCAAATGCATGGACGACGACTTCACCTCGTACTCCCTTGATACCAAAGGTCAGGATATGAGGCGCAAAATCTTCCAAGCCTGAGAAGACCACCACGTCGGGATACTTCTGCAACTCTTCAAGGAGAATCTTCTTCATCTGATCCGTCCGCTGGGCAAATACTTCTTGCTTTTCCATAGACAGCCTCAGAGCCTTAGCCGTCGCTGCAATACCAGCTAAATTTTCTGTTGTGGAGCGCTTGTCCGACTCCTGGCCACCACCAGTCAAGAGAGGACTGATTTTCTTGCCAGACTTGATATAGACAAATCCTACGCCTCGGACACCGTGAAATTTATGACTGGAGAATGTCGCAAAATCCACGCGATCCGTCAGATAAGTAGCAGTCGGGATTTTCGTAACGGCCTGGACAGCGTCCACGTGGAAGGAAATAGTCGGTTTGTCTGCTAGCAATTCTGATATTTTCTGGATAGGCTGAATACTGCCGATTTCATTATTGATAGCCATGATCGAGATCAAAGTGGTGTCTGATCGAATCAGCTCCGCTAGCTTGTCTACCTCAACAAAACCTGCCTTATCAACTGGAGCAAAATCGACTTCAAATCCCTGACTCTGCAACCAGAGGGCTGATTCTTTAACCGCTGGATGCTCGATGTTAGATACGATAATGTGTTTGCCAAAAGGAATCTTTTCAAAAGCAACTCCCTTAAGCACCCAGTTGTCCCCTTCTGTCCCTCCAGACGTAAAAAAAATCTCCGATGAAGACTTGCCTAAAAGCTCTGCTATTTGCCGACGAGAGGCTTCTAAGAGACGGGTAGCCTGGCTGCCCAAACTATGCAGGCTAGAAGGATTGCCCCAGATTTTAGAAGCCACTTCTGTGTAGGTGGCCAGCGCCTCTGGATAAGGCTTGGTTGTCGCTGAATTATCTAAATAAATCATCTTTTTCCTCTGTATTTATCAGTAAAAATCAATACTCCTATTGTAACACGAAACGAGCCTAGGAACAAGAAAAGGGCGCAGTTCCTACCTGATAAATTTAGGAACCGGCCCTGAAGACGATTACTGCGCCTCGCCAATCATATCTAATTTTTTTAAATAATCCTCAATTAGGAAAGCTGTCTCTTCAATTGATTTATCCGTAATATTGATGACCTCCGTCTGATATTTTCTAAAGACTTCTTTGGAATAGTCTAATTCCTGATAAATCTTCTCCAAATCTGTGTAACTGGTCGAGTGGGACAGCCCCAGCGAATTGAGGCGGTTGCTACGAATTTTGACTAATTTTTCTGGCTCACAGACCAGACCGATGATCCTACGCTTGTCCACCTTGTCTAAAACTTGAGGAAGCGGAACTTCTGGAATCAAAGGTAAATTGGAAACTTTGTAGCCCTTATTGGCCAAAAAAATGCTGAGAGGAGTTTTTGAAGTCCGTGAAACTCCCAGTAGAACTAGATCCGACTCCAAAAATCCCTGCGGAGATTTTCCATCATCATTCTTTACTGCAAACTCAATCGCTGATATTTTATTAAAATATTCCGTATCCAAACGGTGCAAGGTTCCTGGTATCTCAATCGGGCTAATCCCAGTCTTTTCTCCTATGATTTCAAAGAAAGGGTGCATGAGATCAATGTAGGCTAGCTTGTGGTTTTGGCTAAATTCTCTAGCTAGTCTAGCTAATTCTCCATTTACCAAGGTACTGATGACTAAGGCATCATCTTTTAAAGCATCTTGCAAAATTTCCAGCAATTCTTGCTCCTTGTCTATAAAAGGAAAACGGTAGCTATTATTAAATGTCAAATCTGGATACTGCGCACTTACAGCTGACAAGAGTCGCTGCGAGGTTCCTCCTAAAGAATCCGAAATGCTATATACAATAATTTCTTTCTTCATTGTCACTACTCCTGTCTCTTTACTTCCGCTTGGCGCGCTTCCTGAATGATATAGTCTAGCAGGGCTGTCTTAGTCACCGTTCCTAAAATCTTGCGCTCATTATCTTTCTCTACCACCGGCATGGAGTCAATGGCAAAATCCTGCAAAAGAGCGGCCACCTCTAGTATATTCATATCCTTATGGCAGGTTCTAAGATGAGGCATCCGCGTCATACAAACTGCAATAGGCGTTGTTCCGATACTACTGGATAAAGCCGCTCGTAGCAAATCCTTTCGCGAGACAATTCCTAAGAGTAGCTTCTTTTCATCAATGACATAAAGAACATCCGCGTCATACATAAAGAGCCTTATCACCGCATCCTGGATGAAAGTGTCTTGAGACACCAAAACGGGAGAAACCATAATATCTTCCGCTTTCTTGCGAAAAGTGTCAAAGAAAAATAAAGTCTCTAAATCATTTCCTGAATAAGTATAGCCAACCTTTGGCGTCGCTTTTAAAATGCCAACCAGCGTCAAAAAGGACAGGTCTGAGCGTAAAGTTGCTCTAGAAATCTCCATCAGTTCTGAAATCTTTTCTCCGCTGACTGGCTGCTCTTTCTTGACAATGTCAACAATCTGCTTTTGGCGTGCTGATAATTCCAATGCAATATGTCTCCTTTTTAGAGATAAAATACTCTATTTTTCATCTTTTTCGTCATATTATATCATATTTTTATCTTATATCAATGAAATATAACGATTTTTTCCATTGACAAATATATATGATGTATATTAGAATATAAACCAGATATATATGACACATTTTTGTCTATTTGGAGGTAAGATATGGCGAAATGGATTTATTCCTTTGAGGAAGGACGAGCCGAGCAAAATGCTCTTTTGGGTGGTAAAGGGGCCAATCTGGCTGAAATGACCAATTTAGGATTACCAGTTCCGACGGGATTCACCATTACGACGGAAGCCTGTATGCATTTTTTAAATAAGCCCTCCTTTTTTGAAGAAACATTAAGAGAGAATGTTTTGCAGGCTATTTCTGAACTGGAGCAAAAAACCGGCCAATACTTCTCAGGAAACGAAGAGGAACAACTGCTAGTCTCTGTGCGTAGTGGTGCCAAGTTTTCTATGCCCGGCATGATGGATACGATTTTAAACTTAGGATTAAATGACCTGCGAACCCAAACCTTGGCTTCCGAAACCAATATGGCTTTTGCCTACAACTGCTACCGCAGGCTGCTCCAGATGTATGCAGATGTCGTTTTCCAAATTCCAAAAGAAGACTTCGATCAGTTGCTCTCCTATTTTGAGAAGAATGCTGGTAAGACTGCCAACGACTTTAGTTTGGAAGAGCACCAAGCTCTCATTGATCAGTACAAGCAGTTGTATCGCGAGCATTATCAGACTTTTCCTCAAAATCCTAAGGAACAACTCTTCGCTGCCATCAAAGCCGTTTTCCGCTCTTGGAATAACCCACGCGCCCAAGTCTATCGCAAGCTCAATCAGATTCCAGAAGATTTAGGAACCGCCGTTAATATTCAAGTCATGGTCTTTGGCAACTTTGATAAAGAAAGCGGAACTGGAGTCGTCTTCACTCGAAATCCAGCAACAGGTCAAAAGGGCCTCTTTGGCGAATTTCTTTTAAATGCCCAAGGAGAGGATGTCGTGGCTGGTATTCGCACACCCGAGCCCATTCAACATCTGCAAGAAAAGATGCCAGAAGCCTATGCTGCTTTTCAAGAGTATGCCCACATCCTTGAAGATCACTATAAAGATATGCAGGATATCGAATTTACAATCGAAAAGGGCAAGCTCTATATCCTGCAAACCCGTAATGGTAAGCGAACAGTCAAGGCTGCTTTGAAAATCGCTCTGCAATTAGTAGAAGAAGGAAAAATAGACAAGTGCGAGGCCATTCGTCGGATTAGCCCTGCTCATATCAATCAGCTGATTCACCCCGTCTTTGATGAAAATAAGCTCCAGCAAGCGACAATTTTAGCGCAGGGATTGCCGGCCAGTCCCGGTGCTGCGACAGGAAAAATTGTCTTTACCGCCAAGCGAGCCAAAGAACTACATGAAGCTGGCGAAAAAGTTGTGCTAGTCCGCCAAGAAACTTCTCCCGAAGACATAGAAGGAATGATTGTCAGCCAAGCAATCGTCACTAGCCAAGGTGGAATGACCTCACACGCGGCAGTTATCGCCCGAGGGATGGGAACCTGCTGTGTCGCAGGATGTGGAGAGTTGCTGGTCCAAGAAGATAGTAAGACCATCCAGTGCGGAGATATCTTGCTCAATGAAGGAGATATTCTATCCGTAGATGGTCGGACTGGTTTTCTCTATCTGGGGCAAATCCCGACTGTCTCTGTAGAAAATGATCAGGATCTGCAGCTCTTGCTGACTTGGGCTGATGAAATAGCTAAACTTACAGTCCGTGCCAATGCTGAAACGATTCAAGATTTGCAAACCGCTATTAACTTTGGAGCGCAAGGCATTGGACTGGCACGAACCGAGCATATGTTTTTCGGTGAGGAAAGAATCCTGCAAATGAGGAAATTAATTCTGGCCGAAAATGAAATAGAAAGACGGGAAGCACTTGCCCATCTCCTTGATTACCAAGCAGAAGACTTCTATCAGATGTTCCAGACTGTTGGCCAAAAGCCTATGATTGTCCGCCTACTGGATCCTCCTATGCACGAATTTCTCCCTAAAGACCAGCTGGAAATTGCCCTGCTGGCTGAAAAGCTCAATAAAAAAGCTAGTCAACTAGAAAGAAAAATCACGCAATTGCAAGAAACAAATCCTATGCTAGGCCATCGCGGCTGTCGCTTGGGAATTACCTTGCCAGATATCTATAAGATGCAAATAGAAGCTATCTTTAGCAGCGCGATTCGACTGCAGCAAGAAGGAAACCCAGTTCATCCTAAAATTATGATTCCGCTGATTGCTACAAAATCAGAGCTTGTCTATCTAAAAGAGTTGCTCATCAAGCATATCGAATGGATTTTCAAAAAGTATCAATGCCCGCCATTCCCATATGACATCGGAACCATGATCGAACTTCCGAGAGCCTGCTTCATTGCTGATCAGTTGGCTCAGGAAGCGGACTTCTTCAGCTTTGGAACCAATGACTTAACCCAGATGACTTTTGGTTTTTCAAGAGACGATATCGGAAAATTCCTCAATGATTATAAAGAGAAAAAATTGCTCACCCAGGATCCCTTCCAAAGCCTTGACCAGGAAGGTGTCGGCCAATTGATGAAATTGGCCATTGAAAAAGCTCGCCAAGTAGATCCAACCTTGTCCATCGGAGTTTGTGGCGAAGTTGGTGGTGATCCAGCTTCCATTCCTTTCTTACAAGAAATAGGAGTCACTTATGTCTCCTGCTCCCCTTATCGAGTCCCAGCAGCTCGGCTAGCTGTAGCCCAAGCTGCCCTTGACTCTGAAAGGACACCAAAATAGCTCTACCATTTTGATAAAACCAACAGCTCTAAGAGGCTTATCTCTCCGCCTTTTAGAGCTGTTGTTATTTATCTTTTGTGTACGTTTTCATTTGAAAAATTCAGATTTTTGGAAGACTTTTCTAAATAAAAGACGTATAATAAATTAAGAACGAAAAGGAGCGACTTTTACATGGAAAACTATTCTCGCAAAGAAAAAAATAACAGCAATTCAAATCGAAAACCAGCTAGTCAGCATATTAAAACTGGCTTTTCTGCCCTACAAAAGACTATTGCTACAATTGCCAGTCTTCTTTCAATCGTCATTGCTTGCTTTACCATCATGAACCTTATGAACAACAATGACTCAAAATCAAAAACTGATACAGGCAACTCGACAACAACTACTACCATCATCAAAGAGGTAGAAAAAGAGTCTACATCTGTTAGCTCGACTCCAACAGAAACTTCTGCTGCTACTGAGACCGAAACATCATCAAGCTCCTCAAGTGCAGAAGCGAATACGAGCCATACAACTACTTCCACTGACAGCAGTTCGACAAGCCAAGACCAGCATACAACGACAGAGTCCAGCACTCAAGCATCCAACTAAAAACTCTATTCAATCTATCCAAGAAAGCCTGAATATCACTCAGGCTTTTTTCATTGCCAGCCTTCTCTTACTATTTGAAAAAATTCTTGGCCTTTCTATGATTTTTGGAGCCAAAAAAGCTGTGCGGTCAAGAAAACCCACAGCTTTTCCAGAAATCAAAGTTCCAAAATTTGATAATCATAGCCCAGATGAGTCAAGAACTTAAAAATATCTTGTGTTGCGACAAAAATCGTCTTTTCATTGGTATTGGGATGGAAAGTCATGATATCCTCTGATACAATGTCCTTATCAAAATAAACTAGAATGTCTTTTTCTTCATTATTTAACAAACCAAAAGGCGATACTGTTCCTGGTGGTAGCTGCATTTTTTCAAAGAGAGAATCCGCTGAAGCCATGCGAATGCGGTTGGCTGAGACCAAGTCTTTAAACAAGTCCATATCTAGACTCTTTTGATCATCCATAATCAACAGATAATATTGAGTTTTCTTCTTATTGGCCAAAAACATAGACTTAGTCCGGACTCCTTCGATTCCTTCGATATAAGAGTCAGCCTGCTCTGTCGTAAATGCAGGTGGATGCTCCACCACATCAAACAGGATCCCCAACTCTTGCAACTTGTTAGCTACTTGTTGATAAGCATCCATAGTTTTCCTCCTTTATTGATGGATAATCTTTTGTACCAATGCTTGCAATTCTGGCACCACTTCTGCCTCAAACCAAGGATTTTTCGCCATCCAAATTTGGTTGCGGGGCGATGGGTGTACCAAGGGAAAAAAGTCTGGCAGGTAGTCTTGATAATGCTGGACCGTCTCGCTCAGCTTAACCGTACCTTTTTGATGCAGATAGTATTTCTGTGCATACTGGCCAATCAAGATAGTCAACTCAATATCTGGTAGGAGCTCTAAAATCGGCTGGTGCCATTTGTCTGCAAAGCCCTTGCGAGGCGGTAAATCTCCAGACTTGCCATGCCCTGGGAAATAAAAATCCATGGGCAAAACCGCAAAATATCCAGACTGATAGAAAGTTTCCTCATCAACACCCAACCATTCTCTCAGCCGGTCACCACTCTTGTCCTTCCAGTAAAGCCCCGCCTGCTGGGTTTTCAGCCCTGGTGCCTGGCCAACAATATTAATCCGAGCATTCTTAGGCGCTGCAAAGAGTGGTTTGATCCCCTGCTCTGTGAAAGTTTGATTCTGTGGGTCAGCTATAATGGCCTTGGTAATATCTTCTATTGTCTGCATCATATTTCCTCCCTTGAAAAGAAACTCACCTGGCATAACCAAATGAGTTCTTATTTTATTTGATCAATTCGTAAATGGCTTCAGCATAAATTGCAGCCGCGCGAAAGAGATCTTCAACATCGATAAATTCATTGGCTTGGTGCATAGTGTCGATATAGTCTGGGAACATCGCGCCATAAGCAACACCACGTTTCAAGAGGCGTCCAAAGGTACCACCACCGATAACTTGCTCATGACCCTTCAGTCCAGTTTGTTTTTCATAAACAGCCAGCAAGGTCTGCACCAACGGATCTTCCATCGGTACATAGTGAGGAGTATGTCCATGCTCAGACAAGGTCACTTTGGTAACTGGCAACTGCTCTAACACATTCTGAATGGCTTCTGGACTAGTTCCCTTAGGATAGCGAATATTGAGGGCAATTGTATTGTCAGCCTTGTTTTCGTCAAAGCGGAAAACGCCCGCATTCATTGATAGAGCTCCCATCTTCTCATCCACATGAGCAATCTTCAAGTTCTTACCCTCATGGTCATTTAGGAGAATATTTCCAGCCACATCTAGATAATCCTTAGCTGGGCCAGCAAAGTCAAACTGCGTTAGGAATTTGGCTAAATAGGTTGCACCATTGACACCAGAGTGAGGAGAAGCACCGTGCGCAGACTTACCGATAATGGTCACAGTGACTTGGCCACCAGCTAGTTCTTCATATGTAAAGTCTAGCCCATTTTCCTTGGCAAACTGCTCCAATTTATCAACTAGATTTGGCAAGTGACCTGACAAGACAGCTGTACCAGACTCAGGAACCATGTTTTCCCGCAAACCGCCAGTAAAGCTATGCAGGCGTGCTGCGCCTGCATTTTCACCAGCAAAATGCAGGTACTCTGTGATATTTCCTTTTTCACCATTGATAATCGGGAACTCAGCGTCTGGCGAGAAGCCGAAATCAGGCTCAGGCAGGCCTACATGAGCAAAGTAGTACTCCATATCTTTCCAGCCAGACTCTTCATCTGTCCCCACTACAAAGCGCACGCGCTTAGAAACAGGCAAGCCCAATTCCTTGATGATTTTCAAACCGTAGTAACATGCCATAGTTGGTCCCTTGTCATCACTAGAACCACGAGCATAGAGACGGCCATCCTTAATCGTCGGTGTATAAGGGTCTGTATCCCAACCACTTCCAGCAGGTACCACATCCATATGGGCAAAGATACCCAGTTCTTCTTCTCCTTGACCAAAAGTAAAGTGACCAGCATAATTGTCCACATTTTGAGTCGGATAACCATCACGTTCAGCAATTTCCAAGAACTTATGCAAGGCCTTTACAGGACCAGGTCCAAAAGGATGCTCCTTATCTGCCTTAGAATCATCCCGCTCTGAATTAATTTCTAAAAGGCTGAACAAGTCCGCCAACAGAGCTTCTCTACGTTTTTCAACTTCTGCTTTAAAATCAATTGTCATTTTCTCACCTCTATAAATTACTTTGATTTAAAATGAATATTTTGAATTAAATTACGATTTCTGTTTTTTACTTTATTAACGCTTTTCGATAATCTCATCAACTGGTAAACGATAGCTAGGTTCTAGCTTGTCATCTGTATAACCAACAGTAATCAAGAGTTCTGGACGGAAACGCTCATCAATCTCCAAAACTTCGTTCACTTTTGATTTATCAAATCCCAGGATAATATTTGAGCCAATACCTTGGTCAGTCAAGGCCAAAACAAGGTTCATAGCCACCAAACCTGCATTAAGGGCCAAGTAATCACTCTTTTGTTGGTCATTATAACGAGCAAACTCAGCTGGTAAATTTTGCATGTAAAATTGCAGCTGCTCATCAGAAAAATTTTTTACCCCAGCGACACGCGCGATCTTGCGTGCCCGCTTAGCCAAATCCGTATCTGTAAAGAGGGCAATTGTCACTGGAGCTTCCTTGATTTGCTCTTGGTTGGAGCCAAAGGTAATACCCGCTAAAGCTTCATTTCGCTCACGCACTACTACAAACTTCCAAGGCTGACTATTATGAGCACTTGGTGCCAAGGTCGCAATTTCAATAGCTGTACGGACATCCTTAGGATCCACCGGTTTGTCATTGAAATGCTTAGTCGCATGACGCTTTTTGTTTAATTCAAGAAATTTCATAATTGGTTTCCTTTTCTAATTTCTGTTACTCTTATTTTACCACAAATTGAAAGAGCTTGCAGAGGTTTTTCATGAAGTTGTGCAGTCTTATTTCCCTAGTCCTTTGCCAACGAAATCATACTAGCCTGAACTTCCATAGATTTATCTTTAAATTGTGTCATCATTACATTCCTATTTGTAAAATCTTTACGCAATAAAGCAAATTTTTTCAACTTCAGACGGATTTGATTTTTCTATAGGTATCATGGTTAACTCTCTATTTTGGTTCGCTTCTTTCCCATTATGCCACAAAAGACCGTTTACACGGTCTTGCTTTATATATTAACTATCTAACCCTACCAAAGGCTCCGCCACTTCTAACAAAGGTCGGGATGGCTCTGTTTGATTGAGTTTTGCCTGCACAGCTTCTGCCACTGCTCGCGGCACGCCCACTTCGACGATTTCATCGACACTGGCTTCTTTAATCTTGGTCAGAGATTTGAAATGCTTCATGAGATTTTGCTTGCGTTTTGGCCCCAAGCCTTCGATGCCATCGAGTTGCGATGAGAAGGAATTCTTAGATCGAAGCTGACGGTGGAAGGTAATGGCAAAGCGGTGCACTTCATCTTGGATGCGCTGGAGGAGGAAAAATTCCTGAGAATTACGGGACAGTTCTACGACTTGAAGAGGATCGCCAAAGAGCAATTCATGGGTCTGGTGCTTGTCATTTTTTTGCAGTCCAGCGATGGGAATATCCAGCCCCAACTGGTTCTGGATAACTTCTTTAGCAATATTGACCTGACCTTGTCCACCATCAATGACAATCAAGTCTGGTGGCGTCAGCCCGTCACGAATCACCCGACTATAGCGGCGCTTGATAACTTCTCGCATACTAGCGTAGTCGTCCGGCCCTACCACCGTCTTAATCTTATATTTGCGGTAATCCTTCTTGCTAGGCTTACCATTAACAAAGACCACCATAGCTGATACAGGACTGGTCCCCATGATGTTGGAGTTATCAAAAGACTCGATCCGAACGGGTGTCGGAATGTTGAGGAGCTTCCCTAGATTTTCTATAGCGCCCTGCGTTTTCTCAACGGATTTCTCCAAAAGGTCAAATTTCTGCTGGAGGCTGACCCGAGCATTCTTAATAGCCAGATTGACCAGCTGTTTCTTTTCGCCTCGCTGAGGCTTGACTACTTTGGTATCCACCACGGCCCGGACAGCTTCTTCATCAATGTCTGCTGGAATTAAGATTTCATTGGGCTTGAGATGGGATTTTTCTTGGTAAAACTGGCCAATATAGGTCAGGAAATCCTCGTCGGGATCATTATAATAGGGGAAAAGATTGACATCACGCTCAATCAACTTGCCCTGGCGCACAAAGAAGACCTGCACACACATCCAACCCTTGTCCACATAATAGCCAAAAACATCACGATTCTGCAAATCTTTAGCCATGACCCGCTGCTTGGTGCGCAAGGTGCCAATTGCCTGAATCAGGTCGCGGTATTCAGCCGCCCGTTCAAACTCCATGGCTGCAGCTGTTTTATTCATCTTATCACGTAGCTCATCGATAATCTTGTTGTCCTGCCCTTTCAGAAAATCCGACACTTCCTGAGCCATATTCTTGAAATACTGGCTATCCCTCTTGCAAATCGTATGGGCTTCACATTGCCCTAAGTGATAATAAAAACATACTTTCGCAGGTGGATTCGTACATTTTTTGAATGTAAAAATGCGATCGAGCAGGCGCTTGATTTCATTGGCTGCACCGACATCTGGATAAGGCCCAAAATAAAGACCACCATCCTTTTTGACTTGGCGCGTGATGATCAGACGCGGATAAATCTCGTTAGTAATCTTAATAAAAGGATAGGACTTATCGTCCTTGAGCATGATATTGTACTTGGGCTTATTTTCCTTGATTAGATTGATTTCTAGGAGCAAGGCCTCGATATTAGACTCCGTAACGATAAACTCAAAATCCTCAATCTCGGAAACCAGAGCCTCCGTCTTGGTATCGTGGCTGCCACGAAAATAAGAACGGACCCGATTGCGGAGATTCTTGGCTTTGCCGACATAGATAATAGTACCGTTTTTGTCCTTGTGAATGTAACAGCCGGGACTGGTCGGCAACAGTTCCAGCTTGGATTGAATTAGCTTGTTTGTAGACATATTTTCCAAAACCCTATCTTTTCAATAGAAATTTTTCATTTTCCTAGAACATGCACTTTCCTAACAATTCATGATCATTCCTCGTTGCAAATGTTTATTCCTAGGCTAGACTTACTTTGTTTCTCGCGCCCTTTTTTCTAACATTTTCTTTATAAAATAAGGCATTTTGACATTTTCTCTGCCCTTTTTCTCTATCAATTTTTTGACAAATTCAGGCATCTGAAGTTCTTCTGTTTCGCTTAAGATTTGATTACTTTCGTCTGAAGGGGCCAATTCGTCAAAGGTTGTTTCTTCTGGGTGCATGTATCGAAGCTCTTCTGTTTCATGCTGACGAATAGTTGTCAATAATGCAGCAATCAAACGGGAGTCTGTGTTAGGCATTGGTGGACGATGATAAGCCACACCGAGTTCTTGGCACAATTCCTGACACTCCACATCATTATCAAACAGTACCTCGATATGTTCGCTGATGAAACTGATTGGGACAAAGATATAATGTTGCGGATGGTTCGTTTGATCTCGGAGATATTCTAAAACATCTGGCTTGATCCACGGCAAGCCAATATCGCTTTCGCTCTGCCAGGTATTGGTATATTCAGATAGAGCCAAGCCCAGCCGATGGGCAATCAACTGTGAATTTTCAATAATCTGATCAATATATGGATCTTCAAAATCAAGTGCTAAAACTGGCACACTGTGAGCTGAGAAAATGACCTTAAAACTTTCATCTTTGACTTGCGTTTGCAAGATTTTCCTGATTTCTTCCTCCCAAAAGCGAAGCAAGTCCTCAGCCTGATACCATTCTTTGATAATATGGAATTTAATTGTCTGGCTCGTAATAAATTTTTCATACCCCATAACAGAGTAAAAGGAATAATGCGGTTCTAAAATCAAGCAGATACATTCCTCAATCCCGTCATCCTCCATCTGCTTAATAACATCTGGAATAAAAGGGCGAGAAAATTTATTAGCAAAATAGACAGCATACTCTCCCTTTAAAGCTTCTTTCACCAGCTCAACTTCTGCCCGCGTAATGCGTTGCAGGGGGCTGCCACCAATACGTTGATAATTATCATGAAGATGCTGAATCTCCTGATTAGTAGGCCGCACGCCACGACGGATATTCGTGAAAAATTCTGCAATATCCTCAAAAGTATAGCCCTCTGGCGATCCAAAGGTCATCATTAGAATAGCTTTTTTAGTCATAAGTTCCTCTTTTTGTATAAAATCCTCTGCTATTATAACATGATATACCCTGAAAAGCAGATAAAAGGAATGTTTTCTAGCTAAATTTAAGAATTATTTGAGTATCAAAAACTTTTCTTCCTAAATTTGATTCAATCAAACGAATTCACCAATAAAAAATGAAGTGAGCTGTAACACTCACTTCACTGTTATCTGCTATAAAGTTTTTCTACGGCGATGTTTCACAGCACCTGCGAGAAGAGCTGCACCGAGAGTCATTCCAAGGAAGGCTAATTGTTCCGCTTCCGTTCCTGTATTAGGAAGGACAACTGACTGGCTAGGCGAAGCTTTAGGAGTCGCTGGAGTCGATGTAGCATTAGCATTATTATCAGTTTTTGGCTGAGCTTGAGTAGCTACGTTAGCCAATGTTTCAACCGATGCATCCTTCTCATCTTGAGAAGCTGAACTTGCATTCGAAGTCAGAACCCTTTGACTACCTGCACCTGCTGCAGCAAAATTAAGTCCACCATTTGCCTGATAAGTGGTTGTAGTGGCCGATGCTAGGGCTTGGCGCTCTTCTTTTGGAAGAAGGTCTAGCAAATAATTGTAATTTGCTAGCAATTCATTGTAGACTGTTTGCAAATCAACTAATTTTGCATTCTCAGTCTCAGCAATAGCTTGTTTAGCCTTCAGGTCAGCCTCTGCTGCAGCCAAGTCTTGCTTAGCTTTTTCCAATTGTTGTGGAGCTGTTTTGAGATCTGCAACTTTCTTCTGAGCCGCTGCTACACGATTTTGAGCAGCTACCAATTCAGCTTTAGCTGCTTCTAAGTTCTTATTCTTGTTTTCCTCAGCCGTCTTCAAAGCTGCGAGCTGATTCTTGGCCTCTACTAAGGTTGCCTGAGCTTTTTGTAATTTGGCTTGATATGGAGAAATTGCAGACGCGATTCTTGCTGTCGCTGATTTCAAAACAGCCTTTTTATCTGACAAGTTTTGTTGAGTCAGAGCTAGGGCTTTCTCAGCAGCTTCAAGATTCTGTTTAGCTTTTACAACAGCAGCCGCACGATTTTTCTGTGCTTTGTATGAATCTGTCAACTGATTATTTAAAAGATTC
The DNA here is from genome assembly GCF_001588905.1 of Streptococcus cristatus. GTDB lineage: Bacteria > Bacillota > Bacilli > Lactobacillales > Streptococcaceae > Streptococcus > Streptococcus cristatus_N. Next base: position 135,339 of record NZ_LAWH01000028.1, read on the forward strand.
AAGCTAGACTCTTGGCTAACTTTCTGAGCTTGTAACTCTGCCAAGCGATTCTTCAAGGCTGTCACATTAGCACTTGAAGCAGCCCCACGACTACCGCCACTGCGAAGAAGTTTCTCCATCGCTTCAACTGTTAGCAGTGTGCCATTATTAACCCTTTGATTGAAATTCCGAACATTATGGAATCCAACTTCTGAAGTTCCGTATGGAGTTCCAAACTGATTTGGATGAGTGTCATAGGCAGCAGAGATAGCATTGGCCTTGTTATCCATCATTTGGACATAGTGACCAATTTGCGCAAAGACGTTAGGCCCCACCTTCATATAAATGTCATTAGCATCTAGTTGTCTTTCATCAGTTGGCAGGCCGTATTGAGCAGCAATCTTCTGATACAGAGCCTTTTCACTATGCCAGAAATTAACCGCACCTTGAGGATTGAAGCTGATGGCCACGTTTTCATTGCCAATCAGCTTGCCCATGTGCCAGTTAGCCTTTTCAAAGTACAAGGTCTGAATTTGGCTGGCAACATTAGCATATGGATCCACCAAAAGCTCTGGGAGACCCGCATTACGACGGTAAGCATTGATAGCCTTAACCAATTCCAAAGCCTGCAAGTTATTTTCCAAGCTGGCTGGGCTAGATGGATCTGAACCAACCGTGATCTTGAATTCATTCTGACCACGTTTGTAAAGAGCTAAAGCATCAGCTGCAGCATTTCTTACAGCTTCATTGTTCGAATTATTTCGAAGATTCTCTAAGAATTGCGAATAGGTCGTATTCCGTAAATCAACCGGTGCTGTACTTGCATTTTTCTGTTCATGCACCAACTCTGTATTTGTTGCAGCAATCAATTGCTTAGTCTGCTCTAACTTAGCCTGAGTTTGATTGATTTTGTTTTGGATTTCTGCTTGATTTTGTGGCGCAGCAGTTGCTTCTTGTTCTGCTTTTGCTAGTTCATTTTTAGCATGCTCCACAGCTGTTTGAGCTTGATTTTCCTGATTTTTAGCAGTTTCCACAGCTGCAGTTTCAGCATGAACTGGTTCTTTGGCTTTGTTTAGCTCAGATTCTGCCACATCCACCAATGATTGCTGGCCAGCAATTGTATTTTCTTGGTCTTTAACTGCCTGACTTGCTTCTTGTACAGCAGTTTCTGCTTCTTTGACAGTTTCTGATTTTGCTGTTACTTCTTCTTCAGCTTTTTTAACACTGGTCTCTGCTTGAGAAATGTTTTCTTCAGTTGCTGCCTTTTCATTTTCAGTAGCTGTAGCTACTTTCTCTTGAGCCTCTGAAACTGCAGCTTTAGCTCCTTCAAGGTCTGCTTCAGCTTTCTTAGCTTGCTCTTGTTGCTGATTTACATTTTTCTTGGCAGCATCTGCTTTTTCCTTCGCTTCTGCTACATCCGCTGTCGTAATTGGTTTCTCGGTAACTGCTGTTGCCTTTGGTTTCGTAGCCGTTGACTCAACGAGTTCATCCGCTTTGACCTGATGGCTAAGCGCACCAGAAATAATCGTTGTCGCTGCAATGCCAGTTGCTACAACGGATTTACCAATTTTCTTGTCCATAGACATCTCCTTCTAATAGCACATGTATCATTTTACAATCAGTCCTATGCTATAATACTAACATAAAATGACTGGTTAAACCAGTCAAAACCATATCATTTAAATAGAAATTCTATTACAATTGTATGACAAAAATCGAACGCTCCATCCTAATAAAGTAGAAATAGAGCGGATTTAAAGCATTTTTCGCCTCTTCCGCTCCTTATTTCCATTTATTTAGAAAAATTTCTTTACTGCTTATTTGCTTCTGATGTCACTTGACTTTCGGTCTCTTTTTCTGAAGGAGCTGCTGAATTTGATTTTTCTACTTCAGGAGTGGCTGGTGAGCTTGACTCTTCCACCGTCTCTTTAGGAGCCTCGCTCATTTTTTCTTCTTTAGTCTCCTCAGCCGGAATGGCCTCCGTCTCAGTTTTAGCTTCAGTCGGAGCAGGCTTGTTGGCTTGAAGCTGATTAAAGAACGCTTCTGCTTCGGCTAGCAAAGCTGCTTTGTCCAAACTCGGATCGGATAATTTATCCAATAAACCATCTATCTTGGCAAATTGCTCATCTGTCCCCTGTTGTTCCTCAAGCATCTTGTGGGCAGACATCAGCAAATTGTAAATTTTCAGATAGGTCTCTTTATCCTTGAGCGCTGCAGATGCTTGCTGTTCTTTTAAGGTTTCAACGATTTGAGTCAAGAGCGTTTTCGTTTCTGCTAAGATTATTTCTCTATCTTTGCGAGATTCTTGCAAATCAGTTCGAAGTGCTGCGAGTTGCTTTTGATAATTTTCTTGCACAGTCGAATCCGTTACTTTTTCCAAAAGTTCTTGCCCTTTTTGGAAGAGAGCTTGGAGAGTTGCTTCTGAGATTTCCTCTGTAGGCTGCGGTGCAAATTCTCCGTACAATTCTTTCAAGAAACCATAGATAGCCGTCTTATAATTGTGATCGTCCAGTTTTTCGGTATCCAGAACCGTTTTATCCTTGGCTGAAGCTGCCTCGCCACTTGCCAGAGCCTTATCAACTTCGAGCTTGGTTTGATAGAGTTCCAAGAAAAGAGCTTTCAGGTCGACCGCTTCGATAAAGGCCTGAGATTTATAAAGCTTGAGCGTCAAATCAGCAACTTTCTTCCGAAGTTCTGGCTGCAAACGAGCATCATCAACCGCAAGATAGAAAGCTTTGAGATACTCAACGGAGGTCACTCCTGTCCGATCTTGATAATCTTGCAGACTTGCCAATAGCTGCTCAATCTCAGCCATCTTAGCTTCATTTTTTTCTACCTTAGCCGTCTGCAATTCACTGAGCAAGCTGGTTTTATTCACATTGTAGCTGTCCGTTTCCAAACGTTTGATTTTGTCAACCAATTCTTGATATTTTTTATCAACTTCGGTCAGCTCTTCCGTTTTCGCTTTTTCATCAACATGAATGTAGTGCTTATCAAATTGATCTAGACTTGCCAAATATCCCTCTGTTGAGTTGCTTGGCAATTGCTTCATGGTTTCTACAAAATTACCGAGAGCTAGCTCGATTCGACGTTGCATAAGCAAGTCTTTATCATAAATGCTTCGGCTAGCTGCTAACAGGGCATCCACCTTTTCAAGAACGGCCTTTTCATCATAAGCTCCTGCTTGATAAGCTGATTGCAAAGCTGGAATTTTATTCTTCAAGCCTAGATTCAGCCCTTTGGATTGAACACGGATGTAGTGGTTGTGATCGCCATGCGGTATGACAAACTGACCATTTTCAACCTGAATACTGTATGGAGACAGACCTGAACGCAGGGCTGTTGTATAAAGCTCGTTTAGGAAGTCCAGCTCTGGATTTCCAGTTTCTAAAGGAATCCGAACATGCTCTTTTCGAACAGCATAGGGGTGGATATGGGTCGGATCGTAGTCTTGATCCGGATTATTAAAGACAAAGAAGCCTTTTGAAATCTTAATCGCTTCACGCGGTACGCCATAAGTCTTGGAAATATAAGCGATTTTCTCTTCGTCACTGGCGTCACGAGAAAAACGGTCATATTCTTTGCTGACTTGACTGGACTGACTTAAATCTTTGTGCTTAGCCAGATTGTCTTCTGCCGCTGCAATCTGATCTTTGGTCAAATCTTTTTTGAAGAAATAATGTGCATGCCCGCCGTGTTGGACAACGTAACCTTCCTCATCTTTTGAGATGACATGTTCAGCATGGAAACCATGATCGTGCTCATCTTTATCAGCTGGTTTGGCTGGCTGACTTGGATTTGCTGGTTGACTAGGCTGGCTTGGTGTACTTGCAGTAGCCTTAGGATAAGTCTTCTGACCAGCAACAGGAATGTTCCGAGCTATTTCTTCCTCTAGGGCAGACAGTTTGCTATAAGGGATAAAGTGGTAGTGATTTCCATGTGGAATAGCCACTCCTTCTGCGGTCCGTCTAACGATTTTGCTTGGATCAAAGACAAGACCATCTTTTTCAACATAGCGTTTTTCTTTTGGTGTACGATAGAGTTTCTCAAGTAAGGTTTGGTAACTTGATAGTGAATCTTCTGCTTTTTCAGCTGGTTTAGCTCCGAGCCCGGCATCTGATTGGGCAGGTTTGGACGCTTGAGCTGGCTTAGCAGTCTGTCCCTTGTCAGCTTGATGAGCTGGCTTAGTCGCAGTTCCTGCATGTTGATTTTCTGATGCTTTAGCTGTAGGAGCAGAAGCCACTCCTCCTGTATTTGGATTTTCAGCTGGAGTAGCTGCTTGCTTGCCTCGCTGCAAGGAATCCCAATAGGCTTGGGCAGCCGCTAACTCACCCGGCGACAGATCACTTTTTGGAATATAATGCATATGACCGCCATGTGGCACAAGGAAGCCATCTCCTGTATCCGAAATCACATCAGATGGACTGAAAACATAGCCGTCATCTGTTGTATAGGCGCCATTGCTCCGACTCGATGCAGTGCCTTCTGCTTGATAGGTCCTCTTTCCTGCAGCATAAGCGGCACTTGGACGACTGAAGTCTTGCGTTTTTCTGCTAACAGTTTGGGTAGATTTAGCTTCTGAACCGCCTTCTCCTTCTTCCTTGCTAGGATGGATTTGTCTTTGCCGTGCAATTTCATCAACAGAACGAACATTGCTAGTTTCTTTGGCATTGGTCAGATAGAGGTAATATTTTCCTGCAACCTTGATAATATAGCCATCTTTCACTTGGTTGACAATATCTGATTCTTGCAATTGATAATTTGGATCCCGCATAATCAACTCTTCACTTAGAATTGCATCAAAGGGAACCTTGCCGTTATAGTAATGATAGTGGTCACCATGTGAAGTCACATAGCCTTGGTCCGTAATCTTGACAACGATCTGCTCAGCAGTAATGCCTTCTTTAGCCTGAATCTGCTCAGGTGTCAATTTCTCGGCTTTTTGAGATTTATTGTCCTGCTTATTTGCAGATTTCTTTTCTACATAAGCCACTCGATTTGTTGCTTGTTCTTGTGGCTTATCTGCTTGATACTGCATAATCGCATAGCCGCACACACCTAGTGTAGCTAGTGCCGCAACTGAACTAATAATATATGTCTTTTTCATACATCACCTCATTGTTTTAATTCTTTGGCTAAAATTTCCAAATTATCTTCTAAATTTTCGAGATAAGTCTTATCATTTTCAGGATCTGCTTCGAGAGGATTTAGCATCTTTAGGTTGACTCCTGTTGCCTTCTTTAAGGTCTCGGCCAACTTAGAAGAAGCATTGCTCTCGACAAAAATCGTCTTGACGTTATAGGTCTTGATAAAGTCTTGTATCTCCGTCAACTGTCTTGGACTAGGCTCTTGGTCTGGAGAAATCCCTGAAATCCCTAGTTGCTTGAGACCGAAACGTTTGGCCAGATAAGAAAAGGCCGTATGCTGGGTCACAAAAGTTTTTTCATCTAGCCCACTAAAGACTCCTTGATATTTTTGGCTCAGGGCCTTTGACTTCTCTGCAAATTTTTGAGCATTCTTCTGATAGGTATCCGCGTTTTTACTATCTAGCTTGGACAATTCTTGAGCGATGATCTGCGCTTCTTCAGCCACTTTTTCAGGATCTAGCCAAGTATGTGGATCATATAGCGTCTTTTCATCAATCCCTTCCTCAGCAGACACTTCTTCTAAGCCGACCACCTTGTCCAACTGCATCCCGTTGCTGGCTTCTACGACCGATACTTTAGACTTTTGTAAACTAGGATCCAGACTACCAGCCCAAGACTCCAAAGTCCGTGAATGATACACAAAGACATCTGCTTCATAAATAGCCGCTACATCGCTGGCTGATGGCTCAAATTCATGAATCCCTGCGCCTGACTGAATCATCCGGACATCATTCAAATCTCCTGAGACCTCTTTTACCATCGAATAAATCGGGTAAAAACTCGTGACAATATTGAGCCCGCGTTTGCTGCCAGCACCACTTGCTTCCTTTTTACCACAAGCGGCAAGGCCAAAGCCCAGTAAGATTAGACTTAAAGCTATCAAAACTTTTTTGATTTTCATTTCAACTCCTTAACCAGTTTAGCAATCATTCAAAGAAATAACTATTTTCAAAACATTCTTTCCCAAGAATTGCTTTCAAAAATAGCTTGATTTGTTAACCGGTTTATTAACTAGTTAAGATAATACTCCTTTTTATTTTTTCTGTCAAGAAGGAAGTTTGAATTTTTTCAAAAATTTTCCAGCTCTTTATCCAAATAAAAAAAGCCACAAACGTGGCTTTGAGAAATCGATATCTAAATTTTGCTATTTTATAGAAAGGACTAGTGTTCACTATCTCTACTATTGGCTCGAATTTCTTCCAACATTTTGGCTTCTTCGGCTGTACATTCATAGTTTTCCAGCAAGTCTGGACGACGCTCATAGGTTTTTTTCAGACTTTCATAAAGACGCCACTTGCGGATATTCTCGTGGTGCCCACTCATGAGCACTTCCGGAACGACCATGCCCCGATAGTCATAAGGACGAGTGTATTGAGGATACTCCAAGAGTCCAGACGAAAAGCTGTCATCCGTGTGACTGACTTCCTTGCCAATAACCTCTGGAATCAGGCGAACTGTTGCATCAATCATGGTCATAGCCGCCAATTCTCCTCCGGTCAGGACATAGTCACCCAGCGAGATCTCATCTGTCACTAAAGTCTTGATCCGCTCATCATAGCCTTCGTAATGGCCACAGATGAAGATGAGTTCCTCTTCCTTGGCCAGCTCCTCAGCATAGGCTTGGTCGAAGGTACGTCCGGCAGGATCCAGCAAAATCACGCGCGGCCGCTTCTTCTCAATGGCATCATAGGCATCAAAAATTGGCTGAGCCCGCAGCAGCATGCCCTGACCGCCACCATAAGGCTCGTCATCCACATGCCGAGATTTTTCCGCATTTTCTCGGAAATTATGGTAATTGATTTCCAAGAGGCCTTTTTCTCGCGCTTTGCCCACAATCGAGTGCTCCAAGGGCGCAAACATCTCCGGAAAGAGGGTCAAAATATCAATCTTCATCGTCCAGTCCTTCCGGTATCTCTACATCAACCCGACCTTGCTCGATGTCAATTCCCAGCACCACCGGCGGAATGTAAGGCAGCAGCAAATCACGCTTGCCTTTTCGCTTGACCACCCAAACATCATTAGCGCCTGGCTGGAGAATTTCCTTAATCGTACCTAGCAGAACATCATTTTCATAGACTTCAAGGCCAATGATTTCATGGTAGTAAAACTCGCCATCTTCCAAATCAGATAAGTCTTCTTCGGCTACTTTCAGACTAAAGTCACGAAATTTCTCGATGTCATTGATATGATACATGCCCTTGAACTTGATGATATCAAAGTTCTTGGCCTTGCGGTGGCTGGCAATTTCCACGTCCATGACAAACTGGTCTTTCTTATCGAAAAGAGCCAGTTTATTGCCTTTTTTAAAACGCTCTTCCGCAAAATCTGTCACTGATAAAACCCGCATCTCACCTTGCAGCCCCTGGGTATTGACGATTTTCCCAACATTAAAATAATTCATTTTTACTCCAGTTAATCTTTTTACTATTCGTTTTATTGTATCATTTTGCTGGCTTTTTCTCAAGGCAGGCAGCTGGATCAGACAGCGGAAAAGCCTATAAGTCAATGCCTTTTTCTTTGAGATTTTGCAGGCATTCCTCATAGTAAGCCGCATTATGCTCGGGGTAAATAGGGCTCGCCACAGCCATTTCTTCCAGATGCACATAGGCTGGACAAGTCTTGCCACGATAGTCCCGCTCCAGCCACTCTGGAGACACACGATAACCTCGCTTGCTCATCTCCTCCATAATCAGCTCATGGTAGCAATAAAGCAAGTAAGGAGAGTGAGTAAAAACATAGTCAACGGTCGCATGTTTCTTGCCCCAGCCATTGCCACGAAGAGCGCAGCATTCCCGATGCTGACCAAGCAGTTGCGGACGGGGAAGCTTGGGAATCAGTGCTTGATGCCAGAGTCTCATTCTAACCTCCATTTAGTAAAAATAAAGCAATCTTTTGTTGCTCCAAATAGCCTTTGACCACTATAAAACTTCATTTTAATAATCGCTGAAACGTCTATGTTTGATTTCAAAGTCGAAATAATTCTCTTCCTGAAGTCGGTGGAATATGTCCCGATAGGCCTCTTCGTCAAAAGATTCCCCTCGATAAAGGATTTCAAAGCTAAGATCCTCATATTCCAGAAAGGCATTGGCTGACCGGAAGCCCTTGCTTTGATAGAAATCCCAGCGAGCTTGACGCTGCTCAAGATTGTCACAGGGCTCATCAAGGCGCTCGATTTCTAAAAGCATGGTTCGCTGATAAAAATTGACCAGCTTTTCAATGATTTCACCGCCATAGCCATGGCTGCGCAGGTGAGGCATAATCGCAAAGAAACTAACATAAAAGGCTTGATCGTTGGAAATGGCAAAGGCAAAACCAACAAACTCCTTTTCATGATAAAAGGCGAAAAAATTAGCATCTTCCTGATCCTCATATCGTAAAAATTCACTGAGCGGTATCCTTTCCTCTTCTGGGAAAGCTTCATTATTCAAGGCTTCTACCTTATCCAAATCTGGAAAATCTGCTGTAATGATCTGGCTGGTTAAGCTCATAAAATCACTCCTTTTCTAGTGATAGTATAACAAATTTTACAACTGGGTTCAAAAAAGAGCCCTGAAAGAGCTCTTAGGTATCCATTTTTTATTCACATATAGTCAGATACTGAATTCCTAGAAAGTGCCAATCGGACTTTCCAGAGAAGAGGTCTTCTCCTAGATCCTACTTAACTATTTCACGTAATTTATCCAAATGCTGGTTATCCGTCACAGCCATAATGCTGACTCCTGCTGGCCAGACAAAGTCTGGAGTAAACTGACTTTCCAAAGGCTGATTTTTTGTCAGACGATAGCCGATGATATTGAGATGATACAGCCTACGAGCGTCTACTTCACGGACTGTTTTCCCAACCCAGCTAGCAGGCAACTCAAACTCAGCCACGACTACATCGTCATCCAGCTGGAAAACCTCAATCGAATGGTTAAAGAGAATGGTCTTAGCCAATGAAATGCCAGCCTCCACTTCAGGCAGGATAACCAAATCAGCTCCCACCTTTTCCAGCACCTGCTGGGTTACTTCATCCTTGACCTTGGCAATGACATTTTTAACGCCCAAAGCCCTACAGTGCATGACCGCTAGAACACTGGATTCCAGACTTTCTCCAGTCGCCACGACGACCGTATCACAGGAACCAACGTCTGCCGCCTCCAAAAGCTCCATATCAGTAATGTCCCCGATCACACCGACGGCAATCATGTCTTCATACTGATTGATTGTCTCTTCGTGATTATCAATCGCAATGATTTCTACATCTTGAGAAATCAAGGCCTCAATGATACTCTGTCCAAAAATCCCTAAGCCGAGGATTCCAACTGTTTGATTTGCCATTTCTTTTCTCCTATCCAATCATAATGTCCGCCTTGCTGTAGTGCAAGGTAGTCGCCTTCTTCGGTTGATAATGGCTGAGACTGACCATAAGAGTCAGCGGCCCCACCCGTCCAATAAACATCAGCAACATAATCACAACCATACCAGCTGTATTGAGGCTGGTAGTGATATTGGCCGTGACACCAACTGTAGCCAATGCCGACACAGTCTCAAATATCAGGTAAATAAAACGATGACTGCTATCGGTCACTAGCCCAAGAGCCAAAAGACCAAGCAGAAATGTCAGCTGAAAAATCACTGTCACACCAAAAGCCTTCTGCACCAGCTGAGGAGCCAGTGTTCTCCGACCGATATTAGTATGAGGCAAGCCCAGAATTTCCTTACGGGCGAACAGCAAAAGAACTAAGAAGGTCGTAATTTTCAGACCACCCGCTGTACCACCCGGAGCTCCTCCTAGAAACATCTGGAGCAGATAGATAAACAGGGTTACTGGACGAGCAGCCGTATAATCGATGGAAGCAAAGCCAGCTGTTCTCATACTGACTGTCTGGAAAAAGCTGACCAATAGCTTATCGCCAAAGGAAAGATTGCCAATCGTTCCAGGATTATTATACTCCGTCCAGAGACTCGTGACCGTCCCAAAAACGAGGAGACTAACAGTCAGAAGCAAGACTACCTTGGTATGAAAGTGCAGCCCCTTCTGTTTTCCTCCTAATTTGGTCGCCAAGTCAAACCAGACCATAAAACCAAGTCCGCCAGTAATGATGAGGAGAGCCAAGGTGATATTGACCAAAACATCTGTCTGCAAGCCTAGTAGGCTATCATTGCCAAAATTATCAAATCCTGCATTACAAAATGCAGAAATAGCTAAAAAGATAGAATTAAAAATCCCTTTTCCTAGGCCAAACTTAGGAATGAAGCGAATCATAAGAAGGAGAGCGCCCAGTCCTTCGATAGTAAAGGTCGTGATAAAAATCGAACGGACAAATTGACCCAAGGTACGATTGTGACCATAACTAAAACTATCTCGCAGAATGCGGCGATCCTTGAGGCTGAGCTTTTTCCGACTTTCCATGGTGAAAAATCCGATAAAGGTCAGGATTCCCAAACCACCAATCTGAATCAGCAGCATGCAAAGGAGCTGCCCCCAGACATTGTATGTATCTACAACCGATCGTGTAAAAAGACCTGTCACACAGACCATGGAGACAGCCGTAAAAAGATGATCCAGATAGCCCGCTTGGGAACTTTCCGTCTGCACCCAAGGCAGACTGAGTAGCAAGGAACCACAGAATATCACCAGAAGAAAAGACAAGATAATCTTTTGCGCTGGTGACAAGCGTGAAAATAAATGCTTCATAAAGTTTCCTTTCTTGATCTAGTAAAAACAGAGGCCAGCTTTATCTGTCTCTCTCTTTCCCTGACAGCCCGCTTCAAATCATCTGGACTCTGCAAGTTTCTGACTTTGATGGCATAATCCGCTGCGACGATAGCATGTCCCCTCATATGAGCCGTCGCAACTGCTTGGGCAAAGACACGCGCAGCATATTTACCGATTTGTGATTGAGCTTGCTGAGACAGTTTATTAGCCAAGAAACCAGCCTTTCTTAGTTCATAGGCAGATGCCCTCCCATCAAGTCGAGCTTGAAAAACCTCTCTTACCTGAGTCAAAATCTTCTGCTTTTCAAACTCATCTTCCATATCTATCAGAGCTATAAAGCTTGACGCCATTTTCATAGCCCATCGAGCCAGTTGCTTCTGAGGAAGCTGCTCCAAAACAAGCTCCAATTCCAGTCTCTTCTCACTATCATCTAGAATTTTCAGCTTGTAAGGGCTCGGTAAAATCACTTGGTCATTCTCATAACACTTGCGCTCACGGGCATTCCAAGCATAATCTTCTGGCTTCATGTGTCCTCCCGTTTCGAGTTTATTTGAATTCGAGTGTAGATTTGCGTTTGTCTTAACTGAGATACTTGGTTCTCGCAGAGCTCGAACTGCATCAATGGCCCTAAATTCAACTACGCCTAACGGCTTGTTTTATTAAGGATAATAAGGAACGTAGTTCTCGCAAAGCTCGAACTGCATCAATGGCCCTAAATTCAACTACGTCTAACGGCTTGTTTTATTAAGGATAATAAGGAACGTAGTTCTCGTGAATCTCGAACTGCATCAATGGCCCTAAATTCGACTGCGCCTAACGGCTTGTTTCATTAAGGAGAATAAAAGGAACGTAGTTCCCGCAGATCTCGAACTGCATCAATTTCTCTAACCTCACTTGCGTGCTAGGCACTCAGTTCGCTAAGAGAAATAGAAAAAACGGGACACATGGCCCCGCTGCTTCTCATTTCTCATCAATAACGATGCGAACTTTTTTGTACTCGGTTGGGACAGAGTAAACAATCGTCCTTATAGCGGAGATAGTACGACCTTTACGACCGATCACACGTCCAACATCGCTTGGATCAAGATCAAGATGATACTCTAAAAACTCAGGCGTATCTTCAATCTTGATAGTTAAGGCATCTGGCTGTGAAATCAAAGGTTTCACTATCGCAATAATGAGATTTTCAATCGTGTCCATATATCAACCTGCACTTCTATTAATTAGAGTATTTTGAATCGTGGAATTTCTTCAAAACACCAGCTTTTGAAAGAATGTTGCGAACTGTATCTGAAGGTTGAGCTCCATCAGCCAACCATGCAAGAACGCGATCTTCTTTCAAAGTCACTTGGTTTTCTTCAACAAGTGGGTTGTAAGTTCCAACTGTTTCGATGAAACGTCCGTCACGTGGTGAACGTGAATCTGCAACGTTGATACGGTAGAAAGGTTTTTTCTTAGAACCCATACGAGTCAAACGGATTTTTACTGCCATTTTTAAAATTTCTCTTTTCTTATTTTTTTATTTCGGTGAAATAGCTGAGCTATTTAGCACATGTTCTATTATAGCAGATTAAAAACAGCTGTCAAGTTTTTTTCTTGACAGACTTAAAAATTTTTTCAAAGCAGTAATTTTTTAATTTCTTCATAGGAAGATACCGTATAAGTCGGCTGCGCACTGCTATTGTTCATCAGCTGCTTGGGATTGTACCAGATAGAGGCCAGTCCGGCATTATTAGCGCCAGCAATATCTGCAGTCAAAGAATCTCCAATCATCAAAGCCTGAGACAGGTAAAAATCTGGTATCTGCTCTGCTATTTTTTTATAAAACAAAGCTTCGGGCTTCTGAGTCCCCATCTTTTCCGAGATAAAAATATGATTAAAATAAGGAGAAATGTCGGAATTGGCCATGCGGCCGGTCTGAATAGCCGTGATGCCATTGGTCGCTCCGTAAATCTCATAATCAGCTGCTGTCAGACTGTCCAAAAGCTCGCTAGCACCAGCGTAGGTTTGTCCTTGCTGAGCAATGTGCTGCTGATAGAGAAGGGCCAACTCGGATCCATCCTTCTCAATGCCAAAATGAGCAAAAAGACGAGAAAAGCGAGTGTTGACCAGCTCTGGCTTGGTGATTTTCCCCTGCTCCAGATCGCGCCAAAGCCCCTTGTTCATGGGAATATAATAGTCTTTGTAGGTCTGAATCTCCCTTACGCCCTGCTCCTCCAAAAAATGAGTCAGGGCGATGTTTTCTGCCGTATCAAAATCCAGCAATGTATGGTCAAGGTCGAAAAGTAGAAATTTGTATGGCAAGGTTGGAATCCTTTCTATAACTGTAGTAGGTTTATTATATCATACTGTACCTAGCAGTCCAATAACCAAAGTAACCTCTAAGCTCAACTAAAAAAGTAACCTCAAAGGCGCTTTTTAGGCTCTAATTAAACCAATCAAATACCAACCTTTGGATTTTTTAACTTTGGCAACTTTAAGAAATGAATCTTTCTCACTCTGAACATAAAAAAGGAGAGGACGTCAATTATCCTCTACAGATTTTAAAATTTCATTAATCCACTACAGTTGACAAAGATATCTAACTTTTGGGATTTAGGTCATCTTTTGGAAAGTCTCTATTATAATAAATTGCGAATTTTTTCTTTTATAAATGCGTTAAGAGAATAGTGTTTATCAAGATATTCTAGGAGTGCCTGAGCAGATTCAGAGATTCGTTCGTAACCTTGCAAAAAGTAGGGTAATTGTTTGGCCTCATTTGGATAACCTTTTTCAAATCGTCTGTTGCTGTTAAAAATATCTATAAAATCAGATTTAGAAGTTTTTTCCAAATTGATTAATTCAGTCCAAAGCTTGACGGATCTGTTTTGGATGAAATCATAAGCAGCTAATTTTTCGCCTCGTTGATAGCGACCTAGTCCTATATATAGATTGCATAAAATTTCTCCCAACAGCCATTCACGGTCTCTATTTTCTTTTGATGGCAATCTTTGTGGTTGGCAGATTGTTCCATCAAAACCGACCTCCTTCCAGATAATCTTGCCTTCAGCGAAGGGAATGTTTACTAGTTCATGAGCTTCAAAGACAGCAAATTCACAAAAAACATCATCTTCAAATAGAACTTTATGTCCATCCACTGTATTTTGGTAGTGAAATGCAATTGGTTCTAGCTTACTTAACCAGGTTAGGTCCTGGATATAGGCATGCTTGTAGCCATCTTTTACTATAACAAAGAAGTCCAAATCCGAGTACTGATCCAATCGTTCTCTTTCTGCTCCGCAAGAACCAAGTACCAGCAAAGCTAGTGCTTGTCTAGAATCTTTTAGAGACTGACCAATATCATCTAGTCTTTGTAACAGTAATTCTGTTTTATTCATATCGTTACCTCATTATTTCTTGTTTACAGACATTATATAGTTAATGTTTTCGAAAGTCAATTTCATCCAACACCAGACACATACCAATATAATATGGTGTTTTTCCGGTATTTTTTTGTTATGATAAATTGAATCATTTTACGGAGGTTTTCTCATGTTATCAAGAGTTGAAAAATTTGAAGTAGTCTTTGATTAATTAGAAAGTGGTTCTTATCTTTAAAAAGATTAAATGATTTGGAAAATATTTGAGAAGGAAAAATATATCGACTTAACCATCAATTTGAAAACGGTAAGATCTTCCCTCAAACGATGAAAATATAAATACGACCGCTCGAAGAATGGCTAATTTACCTAATTAGGCATGAAACAATCATTGCAAAATATATTTTTAAAATTACCCATAAAATGATGAGTTGAAGCGAGTTATTCAAAGTCATATGTATTGCTGATATTTAAAAGAGCGATCTGAGACTCAATCTATATATAAAATTAGGACTGCTAAGTAAAGTGCGGACATTATACCACAAGCCATAAAAAAACCAGCCCCTCAAAAATGAACGGCTGATTTCTAATCTATTTCACCACTGGTACCCAGAGTTCCATTTGGTAGTCTGGGGAGGACATGTCACCCTTGCTGTATACTTCAAAATCTGGCGCTCCTGAGTGGCGATAGCCAGTTTCTGGGAAAAAGACTTCCAATACATATTTCCAAGCATGGTGGATGCTGGCTGGTATAGCCCCCTTGACTGGTACGATGGCATATTCAGCTTCTGCGATTTCTTTGATTGACAGACCTAGTTCTTCTGCTTTCGCTTTATCCGCGACATCATAAGCGGCCATATAGTTGATGATTTCGCCTTCTTTGACATCCGAGCAGAGGCCAAAGGATTGGCCACTGCCCATACTTTCTAAGCTTTCAAAGCTGTGATTTGCATAGAGCTGCTCCCAAGCAGATGGGCACTGTCTATTGTCGATAGCTTCCAATAGGACGCCTGCCACGGTAAAAGCAGGTTTCTTTTGAATCTTGATATCCATGTTTTTTCCTCCTGTAATCTTTAAGGATAATTGAAGTCTAGGAAAGACCCGATAAGGTTTTCCATTTCGAACTTCTGAGGGAGTCGCACCATGGAATTTCTTGAAGGCTGCGCTAAAGGCATCGGCAGACTCATAGCCGTATTTCATCGCTATGTCAATGACTTTCTCAGAGCTTTCCCGCAAGTCTGTCACAGCTTCTGACAGCCTGCGATTGCGCAAGTATTCTGCTAAAGTCATATCTGCTAGAATAGAAAAGAGCCTGCTAAAGAGAGCATAAGAATAGCCTGACAGCTGCTGGAATTGCTGCAAATCCACTTCTGCGTCTAACTTGCTTTCCAGATATTCCATGGTTCGATTGAATTGATGCATCATATTCTTTTTCACCTCTTGACTATAGTCTAACAGATATAAGATACTTCTGCCCTAGAATTTTTGTACAAGATTTAGAGGGGGATTCTACAACCTATCCCGCAGCTTCTCCACAAAGAGATAAGCCGCTGGACAGGTCAGGGTATTCTTAATCGTCAAATGGTTGATTTGATGGATCTTTTTTCGGTCTGTATGGGGAAACTCACGGCAGGCCTTGGGACGGACATCGTAGATCGAGCAGAGATTGTCTCCACCTAAAAAAGGACAAGGCATGGCCTTGAAGACCTTGTCACCGTCTTCGTCCACCTGAAGAAACTCCTCTTCAAAAGCCGGCAGCTTCATCTTGAAGTACTTGGCAATGCGAACAATATCGGCTTCCTTAAAGTCTGGTCCCAGAGTTTTACAGCAATTGGCACAGGCTGTGCAGTCAATCTCCTCAAAGACCTCATCATGGATTTGCTGGGCAATCTTATCGAGATTTTTTGGTGGCTTTTTCTTTAGATTGGCTAAAAATTTTCGATGCTCTTTCTGCTTCTGCAGGGCTAGCTGATGGTACTTTTCAAGGTCAATTTCTTGAGTCATAAACTACTTTCTAATCAATTAATTTTCGTTAGCATTATATCATAAATCTCAAAAAAATGAGACTAGGACAAAAGTCCTAGCCTCTCAATTGTCTTTGGATTGTCGAGCAAGACG
>NZ_LAWH01000029.1:0-27204 GCF_001588905.1 Streptococcus cristatus
AGCATGAGCAACAGCGTGTCCGCTTCAATCAGTGCATCTGAATCAGCAAGCACAAGCATGAGTAACAGCGTAAGTACATCTACATCACTTAGCAATAGCGTTTCAAACAGTTTGAGTACAAGTGCGTCACAACAATCTAACTCATTCAGCTATAGTAAGGGTGAGCCAACAAGCGAATCTAAGCCAGAGTTTAACCTTCCTAGCTACCTTGAATCTGTAAGTGCAAGTGAGTCAGTCTCAACAAGCACAAGCTTGAGCAACAGCGCAAGTACCTCAGCTAGCTTGTCTGACAGTGCTTCAATCTCAAGTGCTACAAATCACTCTCAAGCACCTAAGCCACAGCCTGCACAACCAGAACAAGTCAAAGTTACTCCAAACGCTAAGGCTTTACCAAATACAGGAACTGCAAGTAACCAATTTGCTGGTCTTGGATTAGGAGTAGCTGCCTTGGTAACTGCCTCTCTTCTTGGTAAGAAGAAGAGATCAGCAGCTTCTGAAATGGATTTAGAAGACTAAGTTCCAAAAATCGGCTACAATGAAATTTTGTTGATATCATTTTAGCGATGAAGATAAGAACCCCGGATGGCTCAAGGCTATCTGGGGTTTTTGGGCTCTTTTCTACCATTTGTCAAGTCTATCAGGGCTTTAAGTAAAAAAGAGATAAGACAGTAGCTATTCTGAGGTTACTGTCTTATTTTTAACACTTTTTGATCCATAAAAGGGCATGCTAAAAAACACCTCATCTGGTATTTTTTGAAACAAGGTGTTACCATAATACGGCATAGACAGCCTTTAGGATTCAGAAAGAAAGGCATAACCACTATGATTTGTTTGTTTGACCGCTATGATCAAGCAAGTTTTGATTTGTTACGTTCATTAAAAGCAACAGGACTTGATTGTCCTGTTGTTGTTGTACAAGACGATGGCTATCTTGCACCAGATGTTGAGTCTCCTTACAGTTATTTTACAGGAGACTTGGACACGCCAGAAGGCCGGGCAATTTATTTTAATCTTGTCCCGAAACCTCACCTATGGGAGATCCGCTCCAGCAATGTAAATGGCGAAATCTTGGATATGGGCAAGAAGCGTGCCAATATTTTCTATCGCCAACCGACGCATGAAAGACGTGTGCGGGCTGTCGAATGGCTGGATACAGAGGGGAAAGTTCGAGCAGCAGATATCTACAATCGCAAAGGACGGCTTTTCGCACAAATAACCTACGACCAGACACAACGTCCGACCCATACTCGCTATTTTGATCAGAGCAATGTCGTGGTCATTATGGAAAATCATCTGACTGGCGATATTATCCTGACACTGGAGGGAAAACGTCATATCTTTAAATCCAAACAAGAATTTGTCGTCTTTTATCTTCAGTATCGTGGATATGATACAGATCGTATTATTTATAATTCTCTAGCGACTCCCTTCTTGGTGGCTTACGCTCTTCGTCCTAAAAATGGCCGTGCAGAAGATGTTCTTTTCTGGCAAGAGCCTATCGGAGAGGCTTTACCAGGCAATATGAAAGCGGCTATGAAGCTGCCTCATCGCAATATCCGCATCGCTGTTCAGGACAATCATGCCAGAGAAGAAAAAGGGAATTCTGCAGGAACATATCAACGAGCAACTAGATAATCGTAGAAAACCGTTGAAAAGAGAGAAGCAAGAGTTTAGTATGATTGCAGTTCTAGGTGGCATTCTTTTTCTTATCACCCTCTTGGTCACAGTCATCATGCAGTTGGGACAATTCTTTTAATCCCTGATATTCTAGTCAGAATGATGAAAAACAGCAGACTTTCCTGCTGTTTTTTGTTACAATTTATACATGACTAAGAATCAAGAAAAAGGAAGGGAGTACCACTGTGTTAGCAATTGAAAAAATTAGGAAAATCACTCCCGAAAACCTTCCGCCTTTAACGATCTTGACGGGAGACGACTTGGGGCAATTTGAGCTGTTAAAAGACGAGTTTTCGAAACAGATTCACTACGATCCAGCGGATTTGAATGTCACGTTGTTTGACATGAAAGAAACGTCTTATGCAGATGTGGAGTTAGATTTAGTCAGCCTGCCCTTTTTTGCGGATGAAAAGATTATCATTTTAGATCATTTTGCGGATCTAACGACAGCAAAAAAGCGCTATTTATCGGATGAAGAGCTCAAGTCCTTTGAGCAGTATTTGGAAGCTCCTAGTAGCACGACCAAATTGGTCATTTTTGCGGAAGGCAAGCTAGACAGCAAACGCCGACTAGTCAAGATACTCAAGCGAGATGGACAGATCTTTGAAGCAGCTGAGATTAAGGAAGCAGACTTACGTCAGTATTTTACCAAACAAGCCCAGCTTGAAGGTCTGGACTTTGCTCCGAAGGCTTTTGATCACTTGCTGATCAAATCAGGCTTTCATTTTAGCGAAATCAGTAAAAACTTGGCTTTTCTGAAGTCTTATAAAGAGTCGGGGCAAGTCAGTCTGGAAGATATCGCTGAGGCCATTCCCAAAACCTTGCAGGACAACATTTTTGATTTGACCCAGCTGATTTTACAGAAACAAATTGATGCCGCACGGAGTTTGGTGCGCGATCTAACCTTGCAGGGTGAAGATGAAATCAAGCTGATTGCCATCATGTTAGGCCAGTTTCGAATGTTTACTCAGGTCAAGATTTTAGCGGATAATGGCCGATCCGAGAGCCAAATCGTGTCGGATTTATCAGACTATCTTGGACGCAAGGTGAATCCCTTTCAAGTCAAGTTTGCGCTTAAGGATGCGCGTGGGCTTAGCCTCAGCTTTCTGAAAAGAACCCTGACCTGTTTGATTGAAACGGACTACCAGATCAAGTCTGGCCTTTATGACAAGGACTACCTTTTTGACCTTGCCTTGCTAAAAATCGCAACAGGAAACTTCTAAAAGCTTAGCAAAATTTATAAGCAAAATAGTTGAAAAATGTGCGTTTTTACGTTATGATTTGTATAATAATAAAGAAAATGAGGACAAGTAAATGGCAATTATTTTACCAGATCTACCTTATGCATACGACGCTTTGGAACCTTACATCGATGAGGAAACAATGCACCTTCACCATGACAAGCACCATCAAACTTACGTGAATAACGTAAATGCAGCGCTTGAAAAACATCCTGAAATTGGTGAAGATTTGGAAAAACTGTTGGCAGATGTTGAGTCTATTCCAGCTGATATTCGCCAAGCAGTGATCAACAACGGTGGTGGACACTTGAACCACGCTCTTTTCTGGGAATTGATGACTCCTGAGAAGACAGCTCCTTCAGCAGAACTTGCAGCAGCAATCGATGCGACATTCGGTTCATTCGAAGAATTCCAAGCAGCCTTCACTGCAGCAGCAACAACTCGTTTCGGCTCAGGTTGGGCATGGTTGGTTGTCAATAAAGAAGGAAAGCTTGAAGTAACTTCAACAGCAAACCAAGATACACCAATCTCAGAAGGTAAGACACCAATCCTCGGCTTGGACGTTTGGGAACATGCTTACTACGTGAAATATCGCAACGTGCGTCCTGACTATATCAAGGCTTTCTTCTCAGTGATTAACTGGAACAAAGTAGATGAACTCTACGCAGCAGCTAAATAATAGAATTATAAAACGGATCGCAATGATTCGTTTTTAAATGCCCTTAAATTGACCTTTCTACTTGTTATTTTAATGAGAATCTTTTATAATACTAAAATATTAGGAGAAAAACTTTGATTAAAAATGACATTAAGAAACTGGCTTGCTGGTTCGGTGGTGTTTTCTTATTTATTTGTTTTTTGGGTCTTTTGGTGGAGCCACAGCGAGCTGATAAAAAGATAGCAGAAGCAGGTCAATCAATTGCTTCTTCACAGGCTACAGAAGGAGAAGAAACAAAATCTGAGGCGACTGCGCGTGCTAGCAAGACGATGGAAGAGAAGCAAGAGGTGATAGAGCAAGACCTTCCAACCATGGAGGCTTTGGGTTTATCTTACGATTATGCGAATATGACCTTGCCACAAATTGTTCAGGCTTATATGGATGACATGGGAATTGACTCTTCGCAGATTGCTTTTTCTTATAAAGATTTGACGAGTGGGCAAACTTATGCCATGAATGATACCCAGCCTATGACAGCAGGCTCTACTTATAAACTCCCCCTGAATATGTTGGTTGTTGATGAGGTAGCAGCAGGAAAATTATCGCTGGAAGAGCGGTTTGATATTACCAGTACCAGCTATGAATACAAGGGAGAGCATGATAACTATGTAGCGGCCTTCAATGGCGCCATGTCTATTCCTGATATGCAGGAGTATTCCTTGGTCTATTCTGAAAATACGCCTGCTTATGCGCTAGCAGAGCGACTGGGTGGGATGGATAAGGCCTACAGCATGTTTGGAAGGTATGGCCGGTCAAAAGCTAAAGTCAAGACGATCAGCAGAGAGAATAAAACAACAACGGACTACTATATTCAAGTTCTGGAGTATCTGTGGAATAATCAAGAAAAATACAAGGACATTCTTTATTTTATCGGTGTTTCCTTCCCTGGTGAATATTACAAACGTTATTTATACGATTTGACAATTTACCAAAAGCCTGGATATGTTAGAGAGGCACTTAATGTTGATGCTATTGTTATGGAGGAGAAGCCCTATATTGTGGCACTTTATACAGCCTATTTAGGTGGCAGCACAGAAGCCAGTGAGGAGATTAGTGGAGTTGGTATTGATCAGGTCGGTCAAATTGCCTATATCATCAATGAGTGGCACCGGGTCAACATGAATTAAAATCGGCCCAGCAACTAGGCTCTGCAATGAACCTGCTGAATGAGGCTGTTTTATAGAAAATAGTTGTAGAATGCGAGTCGATCCTCGCATTTTGTTCTGAATATGAGTTTTCTGACCAGCTTTTTTAGAGGATTGACATCTGGGAGGAAAAAGGTATAATTCTAGTAAAACTTTTAATAGTTGAGGAGACGATTTCATGCTTCAAACGCATATTTTGATTGCTATGGTGCTGATTTTAGCCGCTGTAGTCATTCCAGTAATTTATTTTAAAAAGACCAAGCAGATTTCCCTGCTTGTTTTCCTCTTGGGAGGGGTTGGATTTTATCTGTCTAGTCAGATTTTCGAAAATCTCCTACATCGATTGGTTCTACAGCCTCAGGCTGATGGAACGATTGCTCTAATGAAAAATGCTCCCTTGCTTTATGTTTTGTATGGCATTGCAACGGCAGCTATCTTTGAGGAGATGGCGCGCTATGTGATTTTTCGATATCTACAAAAGAAGCGTCCACTGACTATCGGTGATAGTCTGGCCTATGGTTTAGGACACGGCGGGATCGAAGCTCTTTTCATCGGTATTTCAGGTCTCTTGAGTCTGTTTGTCCTCGCTCATCTAGTCAGCCAAGGGAACAGCCCCTTGCTAGCGAAATTACCCCAAGCGACGATTTCTTATGTACAAAAACTACAGGCAGGTCAAATTTACTTACTGGCTTTCGAGCGTATTTTAGCACTTGCAATCCAAGTATTCTTGACTTTCTGGGTTTGGACGGCTGTAAAAGATAAGAAGCTAGGCTATTTTCTTGCAGCTCTGGGCTTTCATGCTTTGATTGATTTGGCTCCTGCTCTGGTTCAAGTTGGTTGGCTGACTCAACCGATTCTGGTTGAAGTGATTATTTTGGTAGAATTTCTTGCTCTGGTATTTTTGACTAAGAAGTTTCTATCGATATCAATTTTTAATACCAAGAGTAAAAATGTTTAATCAAGCTCAAGTAAAGTAGGTAAGGGTTTAAACAAGATTAGATAGTAAGGGGAGGTTAGGACAAAAGGGTCCTAGCCTCTCTTTCGTTGGAAAAGGATTCTTAATGTACTTAGCAGGAGTATTTTAAAAGTTCTGAGAGAATGTTTAAAACGAATTTTCAAAGCAAGCGAGTAAAGCTAAGTTGCTAATGATTTACTTTAATATTATTCTTTTTTACTAAAATAAACTAGGCTAATAATTTCTGTTTCTGGAAGCGGATTTATGCTATAATACTAATAGCAAGAAAGAAGGGTTATTATGATCAATAAGGAACATTATCAGGTTATTAGACGACATCCAGCATTTGCACATTTTCCTGTGGAAATTTTTGATAAAATTGCTATTGAGATTCAATTTCGCAAGATTCCCAAGGGGCAGATTATTTTCTTTTCAGGAGACCGTAGGGATCGTCTTTTCCTCCTGCATCGAGGCTATGTTCGTATCGAACAGTATGATTCAACTGATACTTTTTCTTATATGGATTATATTAAAATGAATAGTGTGTTTCCGTATGGAGGTATGTTTTTCGATGAGCGTTATCATTATACGGCTAGCGCGGTCACCAATGTCGAATATTTCAGCATTCCTATGGACTTGTTTGAAGGCTATTCAAAAAAGAATGTCGATCAGCTGTTGTTTATCACCAAGCGTTTATCACAGATTTTAGAATTTCAGGAATTGCGCTTACGGAATGTCGTCTCAGCCAGTGCTACGGATCGCGTGACCCAGTCTTTATCTATTTTGTGCAAGGATCTGTGCAAAGAGCAGGATACACTTCCATTTCCAATGAGTATGAAAGAGTTGGCCAAGTTAGGAGC
Source organism: Streptococcus cristatus (assembly GCF_001588905.1). Lineage (GTDB taxonomy): Bacteria > Bacillota > Bacilli > Lactobacillales > Streptococcaceae > Streptococcus > Streptococcus cristatus_N. The sequence goes on from NZ_LAWH01000029.1 coordinate 6,597, forward strand.
CACTACACGTGAAACAGTCAATCAGGTTCTAAAAAAACTAAGAGAAGAAGGAGTGATTGACTACGAGCATAAAAAATTGACATTTAAGAATAAGGATTACTTTATGAGATATTTTGAAGGAAGCTAATCAATCATTTGATTGGCTTTTTTCAAACATTTTTACACATTTAAAAGCTTTTTCTGATCATATTCTAATATTAATTGAACATATATTTTTTACAAAAAAATATATATTCCTAAAAATAATAGAACAACCAAAATATGCAAAGAAAACGCTTTAAAATAAATAAATATCATAATGTTTTATAAAAAATGGAAAGAATTTGGCATTTGTAATGTAAGATTTTAGGTGTAAGCCTTTCCAATTCATGATAGAATAATAGCATAAAAGGGATTGGGAAACCAAACCTCAACGAAAAGGAGGACAATAGATGTCTACACATCCAATTCATGTTTTCTCAGAAATTGGAAAACTGAAAAAAGTTATGTTGCACCGTCCGGGCAAAGAGCTGGAAAACTTGCTACCGGACTACCTAGAACGTCTTCTTTTTGATGACATTCCTTTCTTGGAAGATGCTCAAAAAGAACACGATGCATTCGCTCAAGCTCTTCGTGATGAAGGAATTGAAGTTCTTTATCTCGAAAAATTGGCTGCTGAATCCTTGATTTCTCCAGAAATTCGTGAACAGTTCATCGAAGAATATTTGGAAGAAGCAAATATTCGTGGACGCGAAACGAAGAAAGCTATTCGTGAATTGCTGCATGGTATCAAGGACAACCAAGAATTGGTTGAAAAAACAATGGCTGGGGTTCAAAAAGCTGAATTGCCAGAAATCCCTGATGAAGCGAAAGGTCTGACTGACTTGGTAGAATCAGATTATCCATTTGCGATTGATCCAATGCCAAACCTTTACTTCACACGCGATCCATTTGCTACCATTGGTAATGCCGTATCGCTCAACCACATGTTTGCAGATACTCGTAACCGTGAAACACTTTACGGTAAATACATCTTCAAATATCACCCAGAATACGCTGGAAAAGTGGAATTGGTTTACAACCGTGAAGAAGATACTCGTATCGAAGGTGGAGATGAGTTAGTTCTTTCTAAAGATGTATTGGCAGTTGGTATTTCTCAACGTACAGACGCAGCATCTATCGAAAAACTTTTGGTGAACATCTTCAAGAAGAATGTTGGCTTCAAGAAAGTATTGGCCTTTGAATTTGCTAACAACCGTAAATTCATGCACTTAGACACTGTCTTCACTATGGTTGACTATGACAAGTTCACCATTCACCCAGAAATCGAAGGCGACCTTCGCGTTTACTCAGTTACTTATGAAAACGAAAAACTGAAGATCGTTGAAGAAAAAGGTGACTTGGCTGAGCTTCTGGCTCAAAACCTTGGCGTAGAAAAAGTTCATTTGATTCGTTGTGGTGGTGGTAATATCGTAGCAGCTGGACGTGAACAATGGAATGACGGTTCTAACACCTTGACTATCGCTCCTGGTGTGGTAGTGGTGTATGACCGCAATACTGTAACCAACAAGATTTTGGAAGAATACGGGCTTCGCTTGATCAAGATTCGCGGAAGTGAATTGGTTCGGGGCCGTGGTGGACCTCGTTGTATGTCTATGCCATTTGAACGTGAAGAAGTTTAATTCGTGTTCGACAATTTATCAATAGAAATTTAATAACTAGAAAGAGGAAATAACAGAATGACACATTCAGTATTCCAAGGACGTAGCTTCCTTGCAGAAAAAGACTTTACTCGTGCAGAATTAGAATACCTAATCGGACTTTCAGCTCACTTGAAAGACTTGAAGAAACGCAATATTCAACACCATTATCTTGCTGGTAAGAATATCGCCCTCTTGTTTGAAAAAACATCTACTCGTACGCGTGCAGCCTTTACTACAGCAGCTATTGACCTTGGTGCACATCCAGAATACCTTGGTGCTAATGATATTCAGCTTGGTAAGAAAGAATCTACAGAAGATACTGCTAAAGTATTGGGACGTATGTTTGACGGGATTGAATTCCGCGGCTTCAGCCAACGCATGGTAGAAGAATTGGCAGAATTCTCAGGTGTTCCAGTATGGAATGGTTTGACTGATGAATGGCATCCAACTCAAATGCTTGCTGACTACTTGACAGTTCAAGAAAACTTTGGTCGTTTGGAAGGCTTGACATTGGTTTACTGTGGTGATGGACGTAACAACGTTGCTAACAGCTTGCTGGTAACAGGAGCTATCCTTGGCGTTAACGTTCACATCTTCTCACCAAAAGAACTCTTCCCAGAAAAAGAAATTGTTGAATTGGCAGAAGGCTTTGCTAAAGAAAGCGGCGCACACATCCTCATCACTGAAGATGCAGACGAAGCTGTTAAAGGTGCAGATGTACTTTACACAGACGTTTGGGTATCTATGGGTGAAGAAGATAAATTCGCAGAACGCGTTGCACTTTTGAAACCTTACCAAGTTAACATGGAATTGGTGAAGAAAGCTGACAATGAAGACTTGATCTTCTTGCACTGCTTGCCAGCATTCCACGATACAAATACTGTTTACGGTAAAGATGTCGCTGAAAAATTTGGCGTAGAAGAAATGGAAGTAACAGACGAAGTCTTCCGCAGCAAATATGCTCGCCACTTTGACCAAGCAGAAAACCGTATGCACACAATCAAAGCTGTTATGGCTGCTACACTCGGCAACCTTTACATTCCAAAAGTATAATTTATAAACCGTAATACCAACAGCTATGAGGGCTGCGACTAATAGCTTTAGTCCAGTCCTCTTTTATATGATGGAAATCTGTTATTTCTTATAAAAATTTGAAAAAATATTAAACCGAAATCTAAAGGCATTCAATTGAATGTGATAAAGGAGAATTTATGGCAAATCGTAAAATTGTAGTAGCTTTGGGAGGAAATGCGATTCTTTCTTCTGATCCGTCAGCAAAAGCTCAACAGGAAGCTTTGGTGGAAACAGCTAAGCATCTTGTAAAACTGATCAAAAATGGAGATGATTTGATCATCACTCACGGTAATGGTCCTCAAGTTGGAAATCTTTTGCTCCAACACTTGGCTGCCGATTCTGAAAAGAACCCTGCTTTCCCACTCGATTCACTTGTTGCTATGACAGAAGGTAGCATCGGTTTCTGGCTGCAAAATGCCTTGCAAAATGCTCTTTTGGATGAAGGCATCGAGAAAGATGTTGCTTCAGTTGTGACACAAGTTGTTGTCGATAAAAATGACCCAGCTTTTGTTAACTTGAGCAAACCAATCGGTCCTTTCTACTCAGAAGAAGAAGCAAAAGTAGAAGCTGAAAAGAGTGGAGCGACTTTCAAAGAGGATGCTGGCCGCGGTTGGCGCAAGGTTGTTGCTTCACCAAAACCTGTTGATATCAAGGAAATCGAAACAATTCGTACCCTCTTGAATGCTGGTCAAGTGGTCGTTGCTGCTGGTGGTGGCGGAATTCCAGTCATCAAGGAAGACAACGGTCATTTGGCTGGTGTTGAAGCTGTTATTGATAAGGACTTTGCTTCTCAACGCTTGGCGGAATTAGTCGAAGCTGACCTCTTCATCGTCTTGACTGGTGTAGATTACGTCTTTGTCAACTACAACAAACCAGACCAAGAAAAGTTGGAACATGTGAATGTTGCTCAGCTAGAAGAATATATCAAACAAGACCAATTTGCCCCAGGAAGCATGCTTCCAAAAGTAGAAGCAGCTATCGCTTTTGTCAACGGCCGTCCAGAAGGAAAAGCAGTTATTACTTCCCTTGAAAATCTTGGCGCTTTGATCGAATCTGAAAGCGGAACAATTATTGAAAAAGAATAAGCTATTTTACTAGTAAAATATATGGTATTTCTAACGTCTTTATATCAAGTTAGGAATATTTCTTGAAAATAAGTGCGCTATTTTCAAAAAATACTAGTTTTTTAGACCTTAATGTGGTAAAATAAATATAAATAGAAAGCGTTTTTCTTAAATATTTATTTAAGAAAGTGGTTGGTTTTTTGCACTTTGTTAGACATTAGGAGGAAAAACAAATGAGTGAAAAAGCTAAAAAAGGGTTTAAGATGCCTTCATCTTACACCGTCTTGTTGATAATCATTGCTATTATGGCAGTGTTGACTTGGATCATCCCTGCGGGTGCCTTTGTGGATGGTGTTTATAAAGCCCAACCTCAAAATCCGCAAGGGATTTGGGATGTTCTCATGGCACCGATTCGGGCTATGCTAGGTACTCATCCAGAGGAAGGCTCGCTGATTAAAGAAACAAGTGCAGCGATCGATGTAGCCTTCTTCATCCTCATGGTTGGTGGTTTCCTTGGTGTTGTTAATGAAACTGGTATGCTAGACACTGGTATTGCTTCTATTGTGAAGAAGTACAAGGGCCGCGAAAAAATGTTGATTTTGGTTCTCATGCCTTTGTTTGCCCTCGGTGGTACAACTTATGGTATGGGTGAAGAAACCATGGCCTTCTATCCTCTCCTTGTGCCAGTTATGATGGCTGTTGGATTTGATAGCTTGACTGGGGTTGCCATTATCTTGCTCGGTTCACAGATTGGATGTTTGGCATCTACTTTGAACCCATTTGCGACAGGTATTGCTTCATCAACTGCAGGTGTAGGTCTTGGTGAAGGGATTATCCTTCGTTTGATTTTCTGGTTTGCTTTAACTGGTCTTAGCACTTGGTTCGTTTACAAGTATGCTGATAAGATCCAAAAAGATCCAACTAAGTCTCTCACTTATGCAACACGTGATGAAGATATGAAATTCTTCAATGTTGGAGAAGATGAAGAAAATGTTAACTCAACTCTTACTAAGAAACAAAAACATGTCTTTGTTCTCTTTGTACTGACCTTTGTCTTGATGGTCTTGAGTTTCATTCCATGGAGTGACTTAGGTATTACTCTCTTTGGAGACTTAAATACTTGGTTGACTGGTCTTCCAGTTATCGGTAAGATTGTTGGTTCATCTACAGCTGCTTTGGGTACTTGGTACTTCCCAGAAGGAGCAATGCTCTTCGCCTTTATGGGTATCCTTATTGGTGTTGTTTATGGTCTTAAAGAAGACAAGATTATTTCTGCCTTCATGAATGGTGCTGCTGACTTGCTCAGTGTAGCCTTGATCGTAGCAATTGCTCGTGGTATCCAAGTTATCATGAACGATGGTATGATTACAGATACTATCCTCAACTGGGGTAAAGAAGGTCTGAGCGGTCTGTCTTCACAAGTCTTTATCGTTTTGACTTATATCTTCTATCTGCCTATGTCATTCTTGATCCCATCTTCATCTGGTCTTGCCAGCGCGACTATGGGTATCATGGCTCCACTCGGAGAATTTGTCAATGTGCGTCCTAGCTTGATCATCACTGCTTACCAATCTGCTTCAGGTGTCTTGAACTTGATCGCACCAACATCTGGTATTGTGATGGGAGCTCTTGCGCTTGGACGTATCAACATTGGTACTTGGTGGAAATTCATGGGCAAACTTGTAGTTGCTATCATTGTAGTGACTATCGCCCTTCTTCTCCTTGGAACGTTCATTCCATTCCTATAAAATAGTGAGTAAGGTGATTCCATGAAAACATATATAACAAATCAAGTTAAAGATGGATTTCTTACATCATTAAAAACCTTGATCTCCTACCCTTCGGTACTTAACGAAGGAGAAAATGGAACACCTTTTGGACAAGCAATTCAAGATGTCCTAGAAAAAACTTTAGAGATTTGTCGAAGTTTAGGTTTCACTACCTATCTTGACCCTAAAGGTTATTACGGATATGCAGAAATCGGTCAGGGAGCAGAGCTCCTGGCCGTTCTCTGTCATTTGGATGTTGTTCCATCAGGTGATGAAGCGGATTGGCGGACACCGCCATTTGAGGCAACTATCAAAGACGGCTGGATCTTCGGACGTGGTGTCCAAGATGATAAGGGACCATCAATGGCTGCTCTTTATGCAGTCAAGGCTCTGCTAGATAGCGGAGTAAAATTTAAAAAGCGGGTTCGGTTTATCTTTGGTACGGACGAAGAGACACTTTGGCGCTGTATGGGGCGGTACAATGAACTCGAAGAAACAGCGACGCTCGGCTTTGCGCCAGATTCTTCCTTCCCTCTGACCTATGCTGAAAAAGGCCTCTTACAGGTCAAGCTGCATGGTCCTGGTTCAGAACAGCTAGAGCTAGAAGCAGGAGAGGCCTTTAATGTTGTGCCTGGCAAGGCTAGCTATCAAGGAGAACTTTTGGAGCAGGTCGTGGCAGGTTTGCAGGCAGCTTCTTTTGACTACGAGCAAAATGACCAACAAGTCACTGTTCTCGGTCTACCTAAGCATGCCAAGGATGCAGCTGAAGGTATCAATGCTATTGTTCGGCTAGCGACAGTTTTACAGCCTTTACAAGCTCATCCTGCTCTAGCCTTTATTGCAGAAGCAGTGGGAGACGATGCGACTGGCAGCCGTTTATTTGGTGACATTTCGGATGAACCCTCTGGTAGACTCTCCTTTAATATTGCAGGTCTGACGCTGAACTCAGAAAAGTCTGAAATCCGTATTGATATTCGGATTCCTGTCTTAGCGGATAAAGATCAGCTAGTAGCACAACTAGCGGAGATTGCTGGGCGCTACCAGCTTGACTATGAAGAATTTGACTATCTGGCTCCGCTTTATGTACCTAAGGACAGCGAACTGGTCAGCACGCTGATGGCTATCTATCAAGAAAAGACTGGCGATACTAGTCCAGCTATGTCCTCTGGTGGGGCTACCTTTGCTCGAACCATGCCAAACTGTGTAGCCTTTGGTGCTCTTTTCCCAGGTGTAGAGCAGACGGAACATCAGGCCAATGAACGAGCGTCTTTGGAAGATCTCTATCATGCGATGGATATCTATGCTGAGACTATTTTCCGCTTGGCAGGGGAGTAAAATTGCTAGGATAGATGTTAGTTCTACTAATTTTCTTTGCAAAAAATCTTGCTAAAAATAACAAAAGAGTTGGAAAATCCAACTCTTTTGTTATTTACTAAAGAAAAATGGGGGTGCAAATTCTTTGAGTTTATCAAAGCATTCGATAGCAGCTTGATTATCTTCGCAGATGATCAGGCAGACATCGTCTCCACAGACGGTAGCAACAATCTGGGGCAACTCCAAAGCATCTAAAATGGCACCAAAAGATTGGGCTAGTCCGGGTAAGGTTTTCATGACGACTTGATGCTGGACGGGGCGGAGCATGACGAGGGCGTCTTCCATGTAGAAGCGCAGCCTTTTCTCCCAGCGAGAAGGGGCGATGCTGTTAATGACATAGTAGGATTTGTCATTTTCGGTCACTTTGACTAGATTGAGAGTTTTCATGTCACGAGAAAGGGTAGACTGGGTGACAATGACACCATTTGCTTCCAGTAGTTCTTGGAGTTCCTGCTGGGTATGGACTCTTTTTTCCATGATAAGGGAGCGGATGAGGCGATGCCTACTTTCGATTTTATTCATAGATTCACCTGTATTATTTGATAAACATAGCGTCGCCAAAGCTAAAGAAGCGGTAGCGCTCAGCGATAGCATGCTCATAGGCTTGCAGTGTCAGTTGGCGTCCAGCAAAAGCTGATACCAGCATGACAAGGGTTGATTTTGGCAAGTGGAAGTTGGTTGAAAAAGCATCGACAATCTTCCACTGATAGCCCGGTTTGATAAAGATATTGGTCCAGCCGGAGTCTGCTTGGATTTGACCCTCAAATTTGCTGCCGATTGTTTCCAGTGTTCGGATAGAAGTGGTACCGACAGCAACGATGCGGTGGCCGCTTGCCTTGACTTGGCGCAGGGTCTCAGCTGCTTCTTCAGACAAACTATAAAATTCGGAATGCATCTCATGCTCTTCCAGATTGTCAACTGATACGGGACGGAAGGTTCCGAGCCCGACATGCAGCGTCAGGTAGACGAGCTTAACGCCTTTTGTCGCAATTTTATCCAGCAATTCCTCTGTGAAATGGAGGCCAGCGGTTGGAGCGGCAGCGGAGCCGTTTTCTTTGGCATAGACTGTCTGGTAGCGTTCACGATCCTCTAGCTTCTCATGGATATAAGGCGGCAGGGGCATTTCACCCAAACTTTCTAGGACCTCTAGGAAAATGCCTTGATAATTAAAGCGAACGATCCGTCCGCCGTGTTCTAGCTCTTCTGTAACAGTGGCAGTCAAACGGCCATCACCGAAAGAAACACGCGTTCCGACTCTGAGTCGTTTGGCAGGCTTGGCTAGAACTTCCCAGAAGTCTCCTTGGGTATTTTTCAAGAGTAGGAGCTCGACATGGCCACCGGTTTCAGGCTTGGTCCCATAAAGGCGAGCTGGCAGGACACGAGTGTTGTTCATAACCAAGGCATCACCTGGCTCAAGTTGGTCAATAATATTGTCAAAATGTTGGTCACTAAACTGGCCAGTTTCCCGATCTACAATGAGCAGGCGAGAAGAGTCTCGCTTCTCCAGAGGGGTTTGAGCAATCAGTTCTTCCGGCAAGTGAAAATCAAAATCAGCAGTATTCATTCTATCTCCTTAAATAGTTCTCATGATCCAAATATAGTAGGCGGCAAGTAAAAAGGGAATACTGATAAAGAAAATTCCCAGGCATAAAAAAATTAGTTGCCAACCTAGATGTTTTTTTAAGAAAAGCCCAGTGGTAAAAAGGGCAATTCCGAGTAAAAAAATTATAATCATTGGTAATAGCATGCTTTTATTATACCATGATTTGACGCTAAGTCTCTCAGTAAAATTTGAAAAAATTAAGTAGAATCTACTTGACAAAAATTGGTCTATACCATATAATAAAATAAGGAATCAATCAAGAAAAATAGGAGAACAGAATGAAAGTTATTCGTGTTGAGAATCAAGTAGAAGGCGCAAAGGTAGCTTTAGAAATCTTGAAAGAAAAGCTAGCTCAGGGGGCCAAAACATTGGGGTTGGCAACAGGAAGTAGCCCGATTGAGTTTTACAAGCAAATCATTGCCAGTGACCTAGATTTGTCAGAGCTTACCAGTGTAAACTTGGATGAATATGTGGGACTTTCAGAAGAGAATCCTCAGTCTTACCGTTACTTTATGAATGAGCAGCTGTTTAATAAAAAGCCTTTCAAAGAAAGCTTTTTGCCAAACGGTGCAGCAGAAGATGTGGAAGCAGAAGTGAAACGCTACAATCAAGTCTTGGCTGATCATCCAGTAGATTTGCAAATTTTGGGAATTGGGACCAATGGTCATATTGGCTTTAATGAGCCTGGAACTAGTTTTGATAGCACTGTCCATATTGTCGATTTGGAGCAGTCAACTATCCAAGCGAACGCTCGCTTCTTTGAAAAGATAGAGGACGTACCGACTCAAGCCATCTCAATGGGAATTCGGAATATCTTAGTTGCAAAATCAATCATCCTCTTTGCCTATGGCGCTTCTAAAGCTCAAGCCATTGCAGGAACAGTCCGAGGAGAGGTAACAGAAGCTGTGCCAGCTAGCGCCCTTCAAGGCCATGAAGATGTCGTGATTATTGCAGACAAAGAAGCTCTAAGTTTATTAGAAGCTTAACAATCTATTTCCTATCTAATTTTTAGGTGGGATTTTTTATATTTATCAAAAACATGATTAAAAATATGATATACTAGTTAGGAATGAATTTTTTTGGAGGATAAATGTGAAGAAGAAGTTTTTGGTGTTTGGATTGATTTTGTCTGCCTTTCTATCACCGCTTTCTGCTGCGGCAGATGAATTGGTAGATATGGCACGAAAAATGTATCCCAATGAAAATGTACAAGCAATCAATCGTCCTAAGTCATCTTTGATGATTGACGGAAATACGGGCGATATACTGTGGCAGGATAACATTGATGAGGTTCGCGATCCAGCTAGCATGAGTAAGATCATGACCTTGTACTTGGTTTTTGAAGCCATTAAAGAGGGAAAACTCAGTTTAGATACGGTGATTAAGGCGACGCCGCAAGATCAGGCGGTTGCGGAAATTTATGAAATTTCCAATAATAAAATCGTGGCTGGAGTCAATTATACTGTTTCTGAGCTGATTACCATGACAGTTGTACCCTCTTCTAACGCAACAACAGTGATGCTGGCAAATTACCTATCAGATAACGATCCCGATGCTTTCTTGGATAAGATGAACGCCAAAGCGCAAGAACTAGGCATGACCAACACCAAATGGTTTAATGCCAGTGGTGCTGCGGCAGTTTCTTTCAAGGGTTATTATACACCTCAGAGATATAACAATTATGTTAGCAACCAAACAACTGCGCGTGATTTAGGGATTTTAGTTTATAATTTTGTAAAGAACTATCCAGATATTTTAAACTATACCAATCAGGCTAAAGTAACTGTCAAGGCTGGCACGCCTTATGAAGAAACCTTTGAGACTTATAATTACTCATTGCCGGGTGCTCGCTACGCTCTGGAGGGAGTAGATGGTCTGAAGACGGGTTCAAGTCCGAACGGTGCCTTCAACTACATTGCAACTGTCAAGCGCGGAAACCAGCGCGTGATTGGCGTTATCATGGGCGTTGGTGACTGGGCTGACCAAGATGGTGAATATTATCGCCATCCATTTGGAAATGCCTTGATCGAAAAATCTTATGCTGACTACGAGTACAAGAAACTGTTCTCTAAAGGGAAGCAGGAGATTGATGGAAAAACTTACAATCTGCCAGAAGATTTTTATGCGACAATCAAAAAAGATGCGAAGGCAAAGCCTGTAGTTGAGAATGGTGTCTTGAAGGCTGGAAATGATCTGTACACGCTCTCTCCAAAGATCTCTGATGAGATGAAAGTGGAGGAAGTAGATGCTTCTGTCACCCAGTCTGCCAAAGAAGAAGTCACTAAGAAAGAAAATAATAAAACTTGGTATAGTGACTTGCTAAGCAACCGCTGGTTAATTGCCTTGCCAATTGTCATTATTATCCTGATTTTCTATATCGAGAATCGGAAATCGAGAAAAGCTAAAGCAAGAGCTAGAAAAAATAAATAAATGATTGCATTTAGCTTGCAAGCTGAAATAAAGCTCAGTTTCTAAAAACTGGGTTTTATTCTATTTTTAGAGAGGTTTTGATGATGGGAAAAAAGTTTTCTAATAGCTATTTGGCTTATTTTTTGATGTATAATTCTTATTTTCTGTCCAATTCATTGTTTTCGACCTTGATATCCGTTTATATGCTGGATAAGGGCTACACAGCTGGCCAAGTATCTATCGTCGTATCAGCTTCTTTCTTTTCTTCCATGCTGGCTCAGCCAATCATGGGGGTGTTAACTGATACACTTGGCATCAAGAGAGTTTCGCTTATCAGTTTTTTCCTGATTATCCTGGGAGATATCTTTTTCATGGAGGCTGATAATCTATGGCTCTTAGCCATCTGGTATAGTTTTGTCTTGATGCTCATCAATGGGGTGGGCACTGTGATGGATGTACTAGCAACCCAAAGTCCTTATAAATATGGGAAAATCCGAATTTGGGGAACAATCGGTTATGCCGTCGGTTCACAGCTGGCGGGTTTGATTTATAAGAATATTTCTCCTCAAGCGATCTATCTGGTCTTTATTGGGACTATGTTGCTGAGTATTATAGGGGTTCTTGGTATGAATCCTAAGCGGGATAGGTTGACTAAAAAGACTGAAAAAAAAGGCCATTCGCTCTTTTCAGCCATTCTTAAAAACAGAACCTATCTTTTTTATCTTTTCCTTGTTGCCCTTTACTCTGGTGTGGGCAATACAGGACATACCTATATTCCTTCCATGCTAGAATCCAGTGGCTTAAGTGTTGATTGGGCAACGACTGTTGTCGCTGTTTCTGTGCTATGTGAGGCGCCCTTAATCTTTTATTCCTATCTTTTCATGGATAAGATAGCTGTCAAAAAGTTGCTCTATATTTGTTTAGGTATGATGCTCCTTCAGTACGCAGTTTATGCTTTGAACTTTGGCTTAGGCTCGAAAATCGTAGTCACTCTGCTTTCCAAGCATGCTTCTGGCATGGTACTGACAATGCTTAGTCTGCGCATCGTGGCAAATTTGGTAGATGAAAAATATTTGGTGACCGCATTTGCATTACTACAGACAGGGAGAAATCTAGGAACAATTTTCATTCAGAATATGTCAGGATCTATCTTAGATGGTTTTGGCTATGGTAGTATGAATCTCATGCTGGCAGCCATTATAGGTCTAGTGCTCTTGCTTGCCTTCTTTTTGAAAGTTCCTGAAAAAAAGAATCAGAATTTATTTGGATAAGGAAAAACGAGTCTGGAAACTTTTCAGCTCGTTTTTGTTTGGGGAGATTACATAAGTGAGAGAATAAATAATACTTCGTTCTATTTCACAAGCCTTCTCTTTAGCTTTTTAATTACGAATAAAGATATAAAAGACATTATATTGAAAGGGAAATGCTCATGTTGCTTGCGAAAAATGAAGAGGGGATTTTGCTGAATGCGGTGGAAAAGCAACCGTCTCTAGGCGAACAACTCTTTTGTCCGGCCTGTTCGGGAGCGGTCCGTTTTAAAAATGGAAAGGTCATGCGGCCGCATTTTGCTCATGTTTCTCTTGAAAATTGTTCGTTTTATACGGAAAATGAAAGTGCGGAGCATTTGAATTTGAAAGCTGGCCTTTATGGCTGGGGGAAGCAAAGCCAAGAGGTTCAGGTGGAGGCCTTTTTGCCTGAGATAAGGCAGATTGCTGACCTTTTGATAGATGGTCGCATAGCGCTGGAGGTCCAGTGTAGTCCACTCAGTCAGGAAAGACTTGAGGAAAGGACGCTGTCCTATCGCCAGCATGGCTATCAAGTTCTCTGGCTCTTAGGCAAGAAATTATGGTTAAAACAGTCACTGACGAAACTGCAAAAGGACTTTCTTTATTTCAGTCAAAATATGGGCTTTCATCTTTGGGAATTGGATGAGAAAAAGCAGGAGCTTCGGCTTAAATATCTCATTCACGAGGACTTGCATGGGCGAGCTCAGTACAAGGTCAAATCCTTTCCTTTTGGTCAATGCTGTCTGTTATCCGTCTTGCGCAAGCCTTTTCAGAAGCAGGGGATAGAAAGTTATCTGGCGCGGCAGGATCCAGAGATTTGTCGCTATGTTCGTCAGCAGCTTTATTACCAGCAGCCTCGCTGGATGAAGCTCCAAGCCCAGCTCTATCAAAAAGGAGACAATCTTCTAACCAAGTCGGCCGAGGATTTTTATCCGCAGGTTCGGCCTGTCCAAGCTAGCTCCTTTTGTCAAATAACAAGAGACTTGACTCCTTATTATCAGCACTTCAATCGCTATTATCAGGCTGAAAAAAATAAGCAGCTTCAAATTATCTATCCACCAGTATTTTATGCGAGGATTTCCCCCACTTTTATGATAAAATAGAAAAGATGGAGGAAATTTCTATGGCAAAACAAAGAAATGAAATTGAAGAAAAATATACTTGGGATTTGACAACCATTTTCCCAACAGATGAAGCCTTTGAAGCGGAATTGGCTCAGGTTTCAGAAGAAGTGAAGAAAGCAGCTAGTCTGGCTGGGCATTTGCTGGATTCGGCTGACAATCTTTTGACAACGACGGAAATCCAGTTGGACTTGATGCGTCGGATTGAAAAGCTTTATTCTTATGCTCACATGAAGAATGACCAGGATACTCGTGTGGCCAAGTACCAAGAGTATCAGGCTAAAGGCATGACTCTTTATAGCGAATTCGGTCAAAGCTTTGCCTTCTATGAGCCTGAGTTTATGGCGATTACAGAAGAGCAGTACCAAGCTTTCTTGGCTGAGCAGCCAGGTTTGCAACTTTACCAACATTATTTTGACAAGCTTTTGAAAAAGAAAGCCCACATCTTGACCCAGCGCGAAGAGGAGCTATTGGCCGGTGCTGGTGAAATTTTTGGTGCAGCGGGCGAAACCTTTGCTATCTTGGATAATGCAGATATCGTCTTTCCAATGGTACATGATGAAGATGGAAATGAAGTTCAGCTCAGCCACGGCAACTATATCACCTTGGTTGAGTCTAAGAACCGAGAAGTCCGTAAGGAAGCTTACGAGGCTCTTTATAGCGTATACGAGCAGTACCAGCATACCTATGCCAAGACTCTGCAGACCAATGTCAAGGTACACAACTACAATGCGAAAGTCCGCAAGTTTTCATCTGCCCGTGAAGCAGCCTTGTCAGCTGACTTTATTCCAGAAAGTGTATACGATAGCTTAGTTTCAGCTGTTAATAAGCATTTGCCTCTTTTGCAGCGTTATATCGCTTTACGAGCAAAGATTTTAGGCATTTCTGATTTGAAGATGTATGATATGTACACACCTTTGTCAGAGACAGACTACAAGTTCACTTATGAGGAAGCCTTGGCTAAGTCTGAGGAAGTCCTGGCTATTCTGGGTGAGGATTATCTGAGCCGAGTGAAGACTGCCTTCTCAGAGCGCTGGATTGATGTTTATGAGAATCAAGGCAAACGCTCAGGAGCATACTCAGGCGGGTCTTATGATACCAATGCCTTTATGTTGCTCAATTGGCAGGATACACTGGACAATCTCTTTACCTTGGTGCACGAGACAGGCCACAGTATGCACTCAAGTTATACTCGTGAGACCCAGCCTTATGTTTATGGAGACTACTCTATCTTCCTAGCTGAGATTGCTTCAACGACCAATGAAAATATCCTGACAGAGAAGCTCTTGGAAGAAGTAGAGGACGATGCTACCCGCTTTGCTATCCTCAATCACTTCTTGGACGGCTTCCGAGGTACGGTCTTCCGTCAAACCCAGTTTGCGGAGTTTGAGCATGCAATCCACAAAGCTGACCAAGAAGGTCAAGTGTTGACCAGCGAGTTTCTCAATGAACTCTACGCTGACTTGAACGAAAAATACTACGGTCTGAAAAAAGAAGACAATCCACAGATTCAGTACGAATGGGCTCGGATTCCGCATTTCTACTACGATTACTATGTTTTCCAATACTCTACAGGCTTTTCAGCGGCTTCTGCCCTGGCTGAAAAGATTGTCCATGGCAGTCAGGAAGACAAGGACAAGTATCTGGACTATCTCAAAGCCGGCAACTCTGACTATCCGCTCAATGTCATCAAAAAAGCAGGTGTGGACATGGAAAAAGAAGACTACCTAAATGCTGCTTTTGCTGTCTTTGAGCGTCGTCTGGACGAATTCGAAGCCTTGGTAGAAAAGTTGGGACTGGCATAAGATGGTCGAGACTTATAATCAAAACTCTAATCCCAATATGCGCCGGCCAGTAGTCAAGGAAGAGATTGTGGACTTTATGAGACAACGACTCCAGCCAGTTTCTGGTGGACTCAAGGAGCTGGAGGATTTTGCCAGAGCTGAAAATGTACCCGTGATTCCCCATGAGACAGTGGCTTATTTCCGACTGCTACTTGAAAGTCTGCAACCAGAGAAGATTTTAGAAATCGGAACGGCTATCGGTTTTTCGGCCCTTTTGATGGCGGAGCATGCGCCTCAGGCTCAGATTACGACTATTGATCGCAATCCAGAGATGATTGAGCTGGCTAAGGTTAATTTCGCTAAGTATGACAGCCGTCAGCAGATTACCCTGCTGGAAGGCGATGCGGTGGATTTGCTTAAGACACTGGAGGATTCCTACGACCTTGTCTTTATGGACTCTGCCAAGTCCAAGTATGTGGTCTTTCTTCCCCAAGTCCTCAAGCGCCTCAATCCTGGTGGTCTGGTCCTCATTGATGATGTCTTCCAAGGCGGAGATGTTGCCAAGCCTTTTGAGGAAATTAAGCGTGGTCAACGGGCTATTTACCGAGGACTGCATAGCCTGTTTGACGCAACTTTGGACAGTCCAGATTTGACTGCGAGCTTGCTTCCTTTAGGAGATGGGCTGCTTATGATTAGAAAAAAATAATCCCTTCACTTTTTTCTCAAATTCCAAAAATTTTTAGGAAAAATTAAGATATCAAGTTGGATTTGTGGTACAATAGACAAAGTGAATTTATTGAAGGAGTAGATAAAACAATGAAGAAAAAAATCCTTACAGGAGCAGTAACTCTCTTTTCTGTAGTGGCTTTAGCAGCATGTTCACAAACAGCAAAAGATAAAGATATTGTGACAATGAAAGGTGAGACAATCACAGTAAGTGAATTTTACGATCAAGTAAAAAATAATGGTGCCTCTCAACAAGTTTTGCTTCAAATGGTAATTAAGCAAGTTTTTGAAGAAAAGTATGGCAAAAAAGTGACGGATAAAGAGGTTGAAGAAGCCTTTGAAAAAATGAAATCCGCTTATGGTTCTGCCTTCCAAAATGTTCTTGCTCAAAGCGGAATGACAGAAGATGCCTATAGAGATCAGATCCGCGCAAATAAATTGGTTGAATACGCTGTTAAGAAAGCAGCTGAAAAAGAGCTGACAGATGACAACTACAAGGCTTTCTTTGAAACGTATACCCCAGAAGTGACGGCTCAAATTATCAAGGTAGATAGTGAAGAAAAGGCTAAGGAAGTGCTTGAAAAAGCCAAGGCTGAGGGAGCAGACTTTGCTCAGTTGGCCAAGGAAAACTCAACCGATAAGGACACCAAAGATAAGGGCGGCGAGGTGAAATTTGATTCAACCTCAACAACAGTTGCGGATGCCGTTAAAAAAGCTACTTTTGCCTTAGAAGAAAACGGCGTTTCTGATGTGATCACTGTACGAGGTAAGCAGAACTATTCAGCAAGTTACTACATTGTTAAATTGGTGAAGAAAACTCAAAAATCTGCAAAATGGACAGATTACAAGAAGCAACTAAAAGAAGGAATCCTGACTCAAAAACAAAACGATGCAAGCTTTATTCGTTCTGTTATTTCTAAAGAATTGAAGGAAGCGAATCTGAAAGTGAAGGATCCAGCTTTCCAAAATGTCTTTGCCCAATATGTAGAAGGAGATACTTCTAGCTCATCGTCTAAAGAAGAAAGTAAGTCTCAGTCTTCTAGTTCAGAAGAAAAGAAATCACAATCTTCTAGCTCGGAAGAAGCAAAATCTGGGGCTTCAAGCTCAGAAGAAAGCAAGTCAGAAGCTGCTCATACTGAAGAAAACCCAGCTCCTGCAGCAGAATAAGCTTGACGAAAAGCCAAGAAGTCAGTATAATAAAACTATTGAGAATTGATTTTCTAGATCTCAGCTCAGAGAATTGGCGGTGCTGCGAGCCATGTGAGAGGAAAATTCATGCTACTCATGTGTCAAACTAAATAGCTAATGAGAATGACAAGTTCATTGAATGAAGGTGGTACCGCGGTTTTTCGCCCTTCAGACAAGGAACTTGTCTTTTATCTTGACTCTGGAGGTAAAGCGATGAAGACTTATCTTGTCAAACAAAAATTTCGCTTAGGCGGCGAACGTTTTGATATCAAGGATGATCGAGGCAATGTAGCTTATCAGGTGGAAGGGTCATTTTTTCAGATTCCCAAGACCTTTACAATCTACGACACACAGGGGTGTACTGTCAGCCAGATCACCAAAACCTTTCTAACCTTCCTGCCCCAGTTTGAAATCAAACTCAGCAACGGACATAGCTTTTATATCCGTCAGAAATTCACTATCTTGCGTGATAAGTATCAGTTTGACAATTTAGGTCTCAGGGTTGAAGGCAACATCTGGGATCTGAACTTCCGATTACTAGATGACCGTGATCAAGTCGTAGCAGAGATTACCAAAGAGCTCTTCCATCTAACCTCTACTTATCAGGTGAGCGTCTATGATGAGACTTATTCAGATTTGGTCATTTCCCTCTGCGTCGCCATTGACTATGTGGAAATGCTGGAAAGTTCTTCATCATAATATAAATATTTAGAAAGTTAAGGAGAAAAATAAATGAAACAAATGTCAAGTGCTCAAATTCGCCAAATGTGGCTAGATTTCTGGGCAAGCAAAGGCCACTCTGTAGAACCATCAGTAAGTCTGGTGCCAGTTAACGACCCGACTCTTTTGTGGATCAACTCTGGGGTAGCCACTCTTAAGAAATACTTTGACGGGACCATTATCCCTGAAAACCCACGGATTACCAATGCGCAAAAAGCCATCCGTACCAACGACATCGAAAATGTCGGAAAAACTGCGCGTCACCATACCATGTTTGAAATGTTGGGGAACTTCTCTATCGGGGATTACTTCCGTGACGAAGCAATTACTTGGGCTTATGAACTCTTGACAAGCCCTGAGTGGTTTGATTTCCCTAAAGACAAACTCTACATGACCTATTACCCTGATGACAAAGATTCATACAATCGTTGGATTGCTGTTGGTGTGGACCCAAGTCACTTGATCCCAATCGAAGACAACTTCTGGGAAATCGGTGTGGGACCTTCCGGACCTGATACAGAGATTTTCTTTGACCGTGGAGAAGCCTTTGACCCAGAAAATATCGGTCTTCGTCTCCTTGCAGAAGATATCGAAAACGACCGTTATATCGAAATCTGGAATATCGTCTTGTCACAATTCAATGCTGACCCTGCTGTTCCTCGTAGCGAGTACAAGGAATTGCCACACAAGAACATTGATACGGGCGCTGGTTTGGAGCGTTTGGTGGCAGTTATCCAAGGGGCTAAGACAAACTTTGAAACAGACCTCTTCATGCCAATCATTCGTGAAGTTGAGAAATTGTCTGGTAAGGTCTACGACCAAGATGGCGACAATATGAGCTTTAAGGTTATCGCTGACCATATCCGTTCTCTTTCATTTGCCATCGGTGATGGTGCCCTTCCAGGAAACGAAGGTCGTGGTTATGTCCTTCGTCGTCTTCTCCGTCGTGCTTCTATGCACGGTCAAAAATTGGGTATCAATGAGCCTTTCCTTTACAAACTCGTTCCAACTGTTGGAAAAATCATGGAAAGCTACTACCCAGAAGTGCTTGAGAAACGCGACTTTATCGAGAAAATCGTGAAGAGCGAGGAAGAGTCATTTGCCCGTACTCTTCACTCAGGTCAACACTTTGCCCAAGGCATCGTAGCTGACTTGAAAGAAAAAGGTCAATCTGTCATCGCTGGTTCAGATGTCTTCAAACTCTACGATACATACGGATTCCCAGTTGAATTGACAGAAGAAATCGCTGAAGAAGCTGGTATGACTGTAGACCGTGAAGGTTTTGAAGCAGCCATGAAAGAGCAACAAGAACGCGCGCGTGCGTCAGCTGTTAAGGGTGGCTCAATGGGTATGCAAAATGAAACCCTTCAAAACATCACAGTGGAAAGTCACTTTAACTACAATGCTAGCCAATTGCCTTCTAAGTTGGTGGCTATTGTAGCTGACAATGCTGAAGTTGAAGCTGTTTCAGAAGGAACTGCCTCTCTCATCTTTGCAGAGACTCCATTCTACGCTGAAATGGGTGGACAAGTAGCTGACCACGGTCAAATCTTGGATGCTGCAGGAAACGTCGTGGCTACTGTAACAGATGTTCAAAAAGCACCAAATGGACAACCACTCCATACCGTTGAAGTTCTTGCTCCTCTTGCTTTGAACCAAGAATACACCTTGGCAATTGATACCAATCGTCGTCACCGTGTCATGAAAAACCACACAGCAACTCACTTGCTCCATGCGGCCCTTCACAATATCCTTGGCCACCATGCGACACAAGCAGGATCTCTGAACGAAGTCGAATTCCTTCGCTTTGACTTTACGCACTTCCAAGCAGTAACTCCTGAAGAGTTGCGTGCTATTGAACAACAAGTCAATGAGAAAATCTGGGAAGCAATTGCTGTAGAAACTGTTGAGACAGATATTGACACGGCTAAAGAAATGGGTGCGATGGCCCTCTTTGGTGAGAAATACGGTAAAGAAGTCCGTGTTGTGACCATTGGTGATTACTCTGTTGAGCTTTGTGGTGGTACCCACGTTGGCAATACTTCTGAGATTGGCCTCTTCAAAATTGTCAAAGAAGAAGGGATCGGTTCAGGAACTCGCCGTATCTTGGCCGTGACTGGCAAGGAAGCCTTTGAAGCCTACCGCGAACAAGAAGACGCTCTGAAAGCAGTAGCAGCGACCTTGAAAGCACCGCAACTCAAGGAAGTACCTCATAAGGTTGAAGGACTTCAAGAGCAACTTCGTCAATTGCAAAAAGAAAATGCAGAATTGAAAGAAAAAGCAGCCGCTGCAGCCGCTGGGGATGTCTTCAAGGATGTGAAGGAAGTCAACGGTCACCGTTACATTGCTAGCCAAGTTTCTGTATCAGACGCAGGTGCCCTTCGTACCTTTGCGGATAACTGGAAACAAAAAGACTACTCTGACCTTCTTGTCCTAGTCGCATCTATCGGTGACAAGGTCAATGTTCTCGTAGCTAGCAAGACTAAAGACCTTCATGCAGGAAATCTTGTTAAAGAATTGGCTCCAATCGTCGATGGACGTGGTGGTGGTAAACCAGACATGGCCATGGCAGGAGGAAGCAACCAAGCCAAAATCCAAGAACTCTTGGATGCAGTGGCGGGTAAATTGTAATCAAGTAAAGATCTATCCACTTGGGTAGATCTTTTTGCATACTCAAAAAGCCAAATCCGACTAGACTTAGCTTGATTCGTAATAGCTAAAAAAGAAAGTAAAATTTACTATGCATTCTGAATGCAAGTTATAGCTCGTAAGGAAATTTAAAAGAGAGTGGGATAGAAATCGGTAATT
>NZ_LAWH01000003.1:0-41222 GCF_001588905.1 Streptococcus cristatus
CCTGCGAACTCATCGTTCACCACTTCGTAGCCCTTGTCTGTCAATTCTTTCAGACGGGCTGCGTAGTTAGTAGTTCCGATTGGCTCACCTGACTTACCGCTTTCAACGACCTTACCAACTTCCTTGTTGTTATCATCTTGGTCTACGAAGGTGATAATCGCTTTTTGACCATCTTTAACATAATTGATTGGTGTATCCTGTGTTGGATCACTTGGAATTGGTGGTGGGTTGTAACCCTTGCTTGGATCGCTCGGATCTTTCGGTGTCAATGGTGTAGTACCATCTGGGCCTACTGGTGTAGTGCCTGGTACATCTGGAACTACTGGAAGATCAGTGCCTGGTTTCGTTGGATCTGTTGGATCGTTTGGATATGGAAGATTTGGAACTTTTGGAAGTCCATCTGGTACATTTGGTACGTATGAACCAAGTTTCTTGTATTGTACAACTTCTTCGCTATCCTTATCATCAGGAGTCACTGTCTTGGCTGCGACATTGGCCTTATCTGCCACGAATCCAGTTACGACTGGTGTAGCTTCTTGAGCCAATTCTTTCGTAGCTGGTGTCCATGCACCGTAAGTCTTCTTGTCAGTTACACGGTCGCGCTCACCTGTACGTGTGAAGGCTGCTTCTTGTGTTACAGGAGCTTTCAGAGCTGGACGGCCTGCTGTTTGACCATCTGCGTATTGATACTTGATGGTACGTGTAACCTTCTTGTTGAGTTCGGCTGGATCCTTGATTGCTTCTTTACCATGACGAAGAGTAACAACAAATTGTTGGTCCTTCTTATCATCGTTATCGAAGGTCTTAGGTCCCTTGAACTCATCGTTCACCACTTCGTAGCCCTTGTCTGTCAATTCTTTCAGACGGGCTGCGTAGTTAGTAGTTCCGATTGGTTCACCTGACTTACCGCTTTCAACGACCTTACCAACTTCCTTGTTGTTATCATCTTGGTCTACGAAGGTGATAATCGCTTTTTGACCATCTTTAACATAATTGATTGGTGTATCCTGTGTTGGATCACTTGGAATTGGTGGTGGGTTGTAACCCTTGCTTGGATCGCTCGGATCTTTCGGTGTCAATGGTGTAGTACCATCTGGGCCTACTGGTGTAGTGCCTGGTACATTTGGTACAACTGGAAGATCAGTACCTGGTTTTGTTGGATCTGTTGGATCATTTGGATATGGAAGGTTTGGTACTTTTGGAAGTCCGTCTGGTACATTTGGTACGTATGAACCAAGTTTCTTGTATTGTACAACTTCTTCGCTATCCTTATCATCAGGAGTCACTGTCTTGGCTGCGACATTCGCCTTATCTGCCACAAATCCAGTTACAACTGGTGTAGCTTCTTGGGCCAATTCTTTCGTAGCTGGTGTCCATGCTGTGAAGGTCTTTTCACCAGTTACAGCATTTATTTTACCAGTACGTGTGAAGGTTGCTTCTTGAGTGACAGGAGCTTTCAGAGCTGGACGACCCGCTGTTTGACCATCTGCGTATTGATACTTGATGGTACGTGTAACCTTGCTGTTCAAATCAGCTGGATTCGTATTGTCATCCAAGCGTGGTGTTACAACAACTGTCCAAGTTTGGTCTTTTGTCTTATCGTTATCGAACTTCTGACCATTTGGTTGAGTGAAACCGTCGCTCACAAGCTTGTAACCTGCTTGTTGAAGTTGAGTGAGACGATTTACAGTTGAGTAAGCTACTGGTTCACCTGACTTACCAGCAACAGAATCTGTATAAAGAGTCTTAACTGGAACGCCATTCTTACCATCTGTTACGTACTTGATAGAACCACGTTGTTCATCCAAGTTGTAGTTGACAACTTCAACTGAATCTCCAGTAGTAGGGTCAACAGTTACACCTGGAACTTTTGGTTTATCTGGGCTATAGCCTGTAATAGCAGGAGTGTTTACTTCTGGAAGGTTAGCATTTGGTTTATCCCAAGCACCAGGAGTTTCCACACCTGTTACCTTGTTAACAGAAACTGGACGAGTGAATGATGTTGTTTGAGTAACTGTCTTAGGAAGCGCTGGGCGTCCTGCTGTTACACCGTCACCATATTGGTATTGGATAGTTCGAGTAACATCTTTCTTCTCTTGTTTTGTTTCAATAACTGGAGTAACGACAACTTTCCAAACTTGGTCTTTTGTCTTATCGTTATCAAACTTCTGACCACTTGGTTGAGTGAAGCCATCACTTACAAGTTTGTAACCTGCTTGTTGAAGTTGAGCGATACGGCTAGCAGTTGAATAAACAACATCTTCACCTGATTTACCTGTAACACCGTCTGTATAAAGAGTCTTAGCTGGAACACCGTTTTGTCCATCTGTTACATACTCAATGATACCGCGTTGATCATCTTGGCTGTAGCTTACTACTTCATCTTCGTTAGGAGATGTAGGAGTAACAGTTGAGGCTGGAACACTTGGTTTGTCTGGAGTGAAACCAGTAACTGCTGGAGAATCAACTTTTGGAAGTTCTTCACTTGGCTTGTTCCATTGTCCAGGAGTTTCAACACCTGTCACCTTGTTCACAGAAACTGGGCGAGTAAATGTTGTTGTTTGAGTAACTGGACGAGGAAGTGCTGGACGACCTGCGGTCACTCCATCCTTGTATTGGTAACGAACGTTACGAGTAACATCTTTTGTTTCTTGTTTTGTCTCAATACGTGGAGTAAGAACAACTTCCCATGTTTGATCTACATTGTTATTACTGTCAAATCTTTGACCGCCAGCTTTAGTAAAGCCGTCGCTAACAAGATCATAACCCAACTGTTTAAATTCGTTGATTTTCGCAGTTGTTGTATAGTTTACAGGTGTATCTGACTTACCAGTTACGTTGTCTGTGTGAAGAGTCTTAGCTGGAACGCCATTCTTACCATCTGTACGGTAAACGATGCTTCCCTTTTGATCTGCAGCTGAATAGCTTACAATTTCACGCCAACTTGGATCTGTTGGAGCAACAGAGGCTGAATTTACACGTGGTTTGTTTGGTGTAAAGCCTGCTACTTCTGGGCTATCAACCGCAGCAACATTTTGACGGCTAGGTGTCCAGTTACCGTATGTTTTCTGACCAGTTACTGGATCTTCTGACACTTGACGAGTAAATTGAACTGTTTGTTCAACTGGTTGTGGAAGTGCTGGACGATTTCTAGTCACACCATCTTCATATTCGTAAGCGATTGTACGAGTAACGTCTTTTGTTTCAGTTGTTACTTTTGGATTATTCTTACGGTATGAAACAATTTCACGCCAGCTTGGATCTGTTGGTGAAACAGTAGCTGAATTTACACGAGTTTTATTTGGTGTAAAGCCTTTAATCGCTGGTGTATCAACCGCATCTACAGTTCGAGTGCTTGGAGTCCAGTTGCCGTATGTCTTCTTACCAGTTCTTGCATCTTCTGATACCTGACGCGTGAATCGTACATTTTGTTGTACTTCACGTGGAAGAGCTGGACGACCTGAAGTCACACCATCTTCATATTCGTAAGCGATTGTACGAGTAACATCTTTTGTTTCAGTTGTTACTCTTGGAGCATTCTTGTCGTAGTAAACCGTCACATCACTTGGAGTAGAATTTGGATTTACTGTAAGTCCTGGAACTGTCGCTATATCTGGAGTATATCCTCGAACTTCTAAAGAGTCTACTGGTGCAAAATTCTTAGATGAAGGAGTCCATGGACCTGGTCTACCACCTGTCACAGTCCGAGTGAACTCAGCTGTTTGAGTATAAGCTGGCGGAAGTGTTGGTCCTGTCACACCTGGTTTATATTTATAATAAATAGTACGAGAAACTGTCTTCTTTTCTGTCTTCGTATCAGTTGCACCTCTACGGTAAACGTAGGTTACTGTACCGTTGGTACCCCAGTCAGCCAGAGTTCCTGAAGGTGGCAAGCTACCTCTCTTCATTCCAATGAAACCATAGCCAGGAATCGTCTTCTGTTCAGTGGTATAAGGCTTAGCCTTGAAGGCACCTTGTGGATAAGTTACTGAGCCTTCAGCGATTTCTCGACCTTGCTCATCTTCATAACGTACGTCAACAGAGGCACTTTGATAGAAGTCGAAGCGTTTGATTTGGAACTGTTGCAAGTTCTTGTAGTTACCAGTCGTCGCCGTAACCACCATGGACATCAGTTGTTCTGGAGTAGAAACTTTCTTCTTCCATTGCTTAATCCCAAGATTACTTTCGTAAGAGACAGTTAATTCCTTGGTTACACCGTCATACTGGATAGCAAATCTGTGGAAACGACCATCCAAGTCACTTGAGTCTAGACGTTGAGCACTACCAGCATCTGTCTCAGCCCACCAGCGGTCATACTCACCACCAGTGAAGATACCTCCACCACGAACTTTTTTATGAGTAGTATTTACCCAGGCACCGAATTGTCCCAGACGAGGGTCTTCCGCCCAACCATATTGGAATGAGTCCGTATTGCTAGTATCAAAACGGTTCCCTTTCGGTGGTGTGTGGACGTTCCAGAAAGTATCCAGCTTGAAACCATTCGCGTTACGCAAACCACCAATACCAAGGTTACCACCATCGGCACCTAGGTCTGTTGTATTCCCTGTATGGAAGGCAAAACCAATACCATCGGCACCATAGCGTTCCTGAGTCTTATCACCAAGGTTAACTCCACCAGTCAGCTTGAAGCTTTGGTTCATATTGATCTTACTCTTCAGGCTGAAGTTACCTGTCTTAGAGGTTTCATCTGGAGTAAGGGTCACGATACCGTCGTATGAATTATAGGTAGCTGAACCATTCAATCTGAAGTAGTCAAGGAAGTTTTCTTTTGTTACAGTTGTTTTCCCTGTTTGTGGGTCAAACGAACGGAAGCCACTTTCTCCTGATTTACGGAAATCAGCGTAACCTTTATTTACTTCGCTTTGAGCAGCTGCTAATGTTGAATTAGCTTCACTTTTGGCTACTGCATTTGCTGCTTGGCTAGCTGTTGCCAAACTTGCTGCTTGGCTAGCTGCCTTTTCAACTGATACCTTAGCAGGTTCTACAGCGGCAGTTGATTCTGTAGCTGCTTCAGATGAAACTGCAGTTGACTCTGCAGTAGCTGAAGTAGCTGGGCTAACTCGAGCCTCAGACTGAGTTGCAGCAGTTGATTGGCTAGTCGCTACTGAAGCTTTAGATACTTGTGAAGTAGCCTCTTTTAAAGCTGCTTCACTTTTTGAAGCAACTTCTGATTTAACAGTTTTTTCTTCTACTTTGCTTGATAGGTCTTCAGCAGAGGTAGAAGATGCTGTAGATGCTGCACTTGAAATTGCGTTACTTTCAGCGACAGTTGCTACGGTAGAATTCTTTTCTATGGCCGACTCGGAGTCAGAATCATTCGCTCCCGAATCTTCTCCTGAATCTGGCACAGAGGTCGTTTTCTCCGTAGAGGTGCTTGAAGAATCCGTCTTAGCTAACGTATCGGCTGAAACGACATTCCCCCCAAAGAACATGAAAGCTGCGACTGCTACAGAAGCCACGCCCACATTAAACTTACGAACTGAGTATCGAAGTCGTTTCTCAGCGCTCGCACGGTTTAATCTGCGTCTCGCATTTTTATCCATGAACATCTCTCCTTTTTAAAATATAGTTCAACCACCTATTACTCAACACCTTAACGCCTGAGCAGCAAAGTATTTTATAACATATGATTGGTGGTTATAATGCCAAAAGTTTGGACATCAAACCATACCAATAATTATACCGCTTTTTTCCTATTATATCAAGGATTTTACTATCTAATTTTTTTCTGTAACAAAAGTGTAACATCATATTATAGGGATAGCAAAAAGCTTTAGCGACGCCGTTTCAAGAGAATGAAAACAACAAAAATAATCTTTATAGTTTGATAATCAAAACAAAATAAAAAAGAGCCCCTACAGGGCTCTATTCAACAAAAATCGGTCATAAAACCCGACATTTGAGATAGAAAATCTATTTAGGACTCTCTTTATTTTTTATTGAAACTCTGCTTCGACTCGGTAAATAACCTGACCCTTGCTAGAGAATTTTTGTTCATATTCAGTTAGGACATTACCTTCAAAGTCACTGGCATGAAGATCCAACCAAACACCTTTGAGAATCATGCCATACTGCGAAAAGCTGACCAAGCTGTACTCAAACAAGCCACGGTTGTCCGTTTTAAAGTGGATCTCACCTTTTTCTGGCAAAATTTGCTTGAAGGTATCCAAGAAGGACTTATAGGTCAAGCGACGTTTTTCATGCCGTTTCTTAGGCCATGGATCAGAGAAATTCAAGTAAAGTCGGTCAATTTCTCCATCTGCAAAATAGTTGGTCAATTCCGAACCATCCACCCAGAGCAGCTTAATATTGGGTACATCAGCTTCCAAAACCTTATCCAAGGCGTAACTAAGGACAGACTTCTGAATGTCAATTCCGATATAATTAATGTTTGGATTAGCCTTAGCCATCCCTGTAATGAAAGCCCCTTTACCGCTTCCAACTTCAACATGGATCGGATGGTCGTTTCCAAAAATTTCTTGCCACTTTCCCTTGGCATCAACTGGATTTAGAACCACATAGTGGGGATTGGCTTCTAATAACTCTGTTGCTCCCTTACGATTTCTTACTCTCATCTTATCTTTCCATACTTAGAACGGAAGTTGCGTAAGGCGTAAATCTCCCGGTTCACATTTTCTAAATCATTATTTTCGTAATATTTAGCAATCTGCATCAGATAAGAGTATTGACCAAACCAATACAGTTTTTTGATAACCTTGTCATTGTACTTATAACCGTAGTAGGTCAACCACTCCTGCCAATTGGTATCTGGGATATAGTGACTCAATATATGAGCAACATCTAACATTCTGTCCGTCAGCCGAACCGAATCCCAATCCACCAAATAAATCAAGCCACTATCTGTCTGAAACCAGTTGCTATGGCGCACATCACCATGGACAATCGTTGCATAGTCTTCACGAAAAGCAGGTACCGTTTGCCGCAAATCACGAATAATAGATTGCAGGTACTGATTGTTCCTCAAAACGACCGGCGCTTGATTAAGCCAGCTATTGATTAGATCGATTGGCGTTTCCAAGATATAACCCAATTTGGCCAACTGAGTCATCAGAGGCTTCGACCGGTGCAAACGCGTTAAAATATTGATCACTTGCTTTTTAGACATATCATTAGGCGTTAAAATGGTACCTGAAAGCCATTCTTGGCCACTCATGACATTGCCATCTGGCAAGCGTCGACTCCACAGAAGTTGCGGAGCAATTTGTTCTCTGGCTAAGCCTGCCAGAATCGGGGTCGTATTCATCTTGACGAAAACTCGCCCCCCGTCTGGATAAGTTCCCATATAGGCCTTTCCGCTCTTACCAGCTATTGGTGTCAGGGCTAGCTCGTTATCAACCAAGACCATGATTCCCCTCCTTAAAAAGTTTCCTCACTATTTTACTAATTTTCATTCTTTTAGTCAACCAATCTTTTTAGTTTATATGGCAAATAGACTAGATACAAAAAGATTGTCACTCCAAGCATTACTAACACTGCCATCTTATCTTGGAAAAAGAGCACTGCCACTAGCGTTTCAAAAAGCAAAACACTATGTCCAACACCTGTGATAACCTGTCTTGCTCCCTTGATTTTAGACTTACTATCCAGCGGGAAAAGCTGGGTTAAATACTGATAATCAAGAGCTTCATACAAGGCCAACAACTGAAAGAGCAAAAGATAGTTGAAAAGGACGACAAAACCTGCAGCAATCCAAGACTGGCTGACGAAGACAATCGTTAAGAGGGCTAAAAGTAGGAGACGCAAGGTCAGAGGGAATAAATCCCCATTGCGAAGATAGGAGCGTAAAAACATGTTTTGCCAAGTCTTAGCATGGGTCTTAGGCAAAAATCTCGTCAGCCCGTCCAAGTAAGCCCTTCTTTTGACACTATTAGAAATGCCTTTCACATTTGTAAAGAGGGAAAAGAAACGAAGAACTTTCTGCTTACGACCTTCCTCAGCTGCGATTGCATATTGCCAATCAAGGCGGTCATACAAGAAAAAGCGACGCCCCTTGAATTGAAAGACCAGCCATTTTAGCAATAACATAAGGAGGCAGTACAGCCCAAAGCCCCAGATTGGCAAACCTAAGGCCAAAAACAACGGCGCTAACAAGATCAGCAACAAGGTTTGCAGCAGGCCAAAGAGAATATAAGAACGCTGGATTTGTCTCTTGACAAACTCAATGACAGCCCGCTCCTGCACCAGCAAAAAGAGCATATCCGGCTTTTCCAGATAGGTTGCGATATGCCCAAAAGGAAGAATGAGCACAGAGAATAAGATTAATCCGGCGATGATCGGCCAAGACTGACTAGGGAGATTCCGCAGCAATTGATTGTACTGAACCGCCAAAAATCCGAGGAAAATCAATAAAAACAGGACAAAATGATCATTGAGAACATAGCGCAGATACTTCAGACAGCGCTGACGAAAATCCTGCTTGCGTTTAGCAAATACTTCTTTCATAGCGCAGCCTCTTCCGTCAAGGCCAGATAGATGTCATTGAGACTAGCTTTCGGCATCTGAAATTCTCCTCGCAACTCAGCTAGATTGCCTTTGGCGCGCACCTGCCCTTTATGCAAAATCACAAAGCTATCACACATCTTCTCAGCTGAGTCCAAAACGTGGGTACTCATGAGGATGGACTTACCTTTTTTCTTTTCCTCATCCAAGAGCTGGATAAGGTCTGCAATAGCTACTGGATCCAGTCCCAAAAAGGGCTCATCCACGATAAAAAGACTAGGATCCACCACGAAAGCACAAATAATCATGACTTTCTGCTTCATCCCCTTAGAGAAATGAACTGGAAACCAGTCCAACTTATCCTTGAGGCGGAAGATAGTTAGGAGGCGCTCCACGCGCTCAAAAGCGACTTCCTGCTCGATATCGTAAGCCATGGCCACCGTTTCAATATGCTCACGCAGGGTCAACTCCTCATAAAGGCTCGGTGTCTCTGGGATAAAGCCAATCTTCTTACGGTAAGCACTAGGATTTTCTCCCAGCTGCAAACCATCAATCCGAATTTCTCCCTTGTAAGGTGTCAATAAACCGATAATTTCATTGATGGTAGTGGATTTACCAGCACCATTGAGACCAATCAAACCAACCAACTGGCCATTGCCCACTTCAAAGCTGACATCCTTTAAAACCGGGATATTTACATAGCCGCCCGTAAGCTCTTTGATTTCTAACATATTTTCTCCAAATCTGGTATAATAGTTCTTATATTATAACAAAATCTAGCGAATAGAGGTATCATTTATGGCTGATTGTATTTTTTGTAAGATTATCGCAGGGGAAATCCCATCTTCTAAAGTTTATGAAGATGACCAAGTAGTCGCCTTTCTAGACATTTCTCAGGTCACTCCAGGCCATACTTTGGTCGTTCCCAAGCAGCATTTCAGAAATCTTTTGGAAATGGATGCAGACAGTTCTAGTCAGCTCTTCGCTCGTGTCCCAGACATCGCCCGCAAGGTCATGAAAGCAACAGGTGCAGCTGGTATGAATATCATCAACAACAACGAGGAAATCGCCGGCCAGACCGTCTTTCATACCCATGTCCACCTAGCTCCTCGCTATGAAGAGACAGACGGTTTACAAATCAGCTTTGAAACTCACGAACCAGATTTTCCAGCCTTAGCTCAATTGGCTGAAAAGATTGCTCAAGCCTAGGGAGGAACTATGAAATTTTCAAATCTCGTGCTTTTCACAGGCGCAGCCTGGGCCAGCTACCATTTGGTCAAAAGTCGGAAGACAATTAGCCAAGAAGTCGTCGAAACATCCGATATCTTGGATAAAATTCAAGATAATTTAGCTAACATCCAGCACAATCTCGCCATTATTCAAGAACAGCGAGACAATATCAAGGAAATGGCTCAAGATTTGACTTATAAATACAAGGTTTTCGAAAAACAAGCTCAGGCTCAAATCACGCAAATACAGGATATCTGGCAATAGAAAACTTTCTCATAACAAAAAAAACCATGGCACGACCATGGTTTTTTTCATATTTGAGAGATAAAAACTTCAATCAAAACTTATCGACTATTCTTCCTTTAGTCCTTTCTCAAGAATTGATCCAAGTAATAGTCAAAGTAAGTTTTGCTTCCTGTGATGACTACTGCACGACCTTCAATACCATAACGCACCTTCTTGGCTTGGGCATCCGTTAAGCTTATTTCAGCTTCCACCTTAAAGAAGTTGCCTTTTTCCGTTTTCGTTGCATTGCTGTCAATGTTTGAAATTTTAGATTTGAGAACAAATTCTTTATTATTTCCATCCATCGCAGTGAAACGCAGAGTCTCACCTTTTTTCAGACTAGCTACATCTTTCGAGGTCACATAGGTTGTGATAACGACCTTTTTTTCCTTGGTCAAAACAGGATACAACTGGGCCAGCAACTTCCCTTCAGGAACTAGATTCGCTCCTGCTGTTTCAGGATTTAGGTGGAGAATACCATCTTCAGTTGCTGTGATCATGCCCTTTTGAGTGATACCACCTTGCACCTTGAGATTGTTTTCAACTTCTAAAATCTTTTGATTCAAGGCCGTCAATTCTTGACCAACTTTAGTCAACTGCTGAGCTTTCAAAGACTCAAGCTGACTATCCAAGCTCCCAGAATAAGCCTGCTGAGCACCAGAACCCGCATACTGCACTCGATAACCTGCAAGAGCTGATTCAAACTGAGAAATCTGACTATCAATTTGCGAAAGAACCTGACTCTTTAGCTGACCTTGACTATCTGCAGCGGCTTGTGTCTCATAAGCCTGATAGATGCTATAGCCAGCATTAGTCGAGGGGACACTTGTCCCATTTTGGATAGCATTTCTAAGAGTCTGGTAATCTGCTAATTTGGCATTTGTTTCATTGATCAAATTCCCCAGTTCTGCCTGTGAATTGCTAGCTGCTGAATTTTGAGAAGCAATGGTCGAATTTTGCTGCTCGGTATTACTACGGATACTCGCAGCTTGATTCTTGTAATCATTAAATGCTTGCTCATAGCCGAAGCGATCCTCTCCTGAAAACTGGCTAGTCCCCGTCTTCAGACTTTCTTGCAGCAGCTCCAACTGACGTTTTTGCTCCTTCAAGCTTTCTACTTGAGAGGAGAAGGTTTCTTTTTGAGTATTTTCACTATCAGACTTATACTGAACTAAAAGATCCCCTTTTTTAACAACCTTGTTTTCCTTCAAATTATTAGTGACAATGGCATTGTTACTGGTTGATTGGATGTTAGCCAGAATCTTGCTAGGTTCAATGGAAGCACCTGAAGTAATAGTGATTTCTTTTTTAGCAAAGAGGGAGAATAAGACCACAAAAATCAACAAGAAGAAAGTCGGTAAAATCACGCGCACAGAAAAGCTAGAATATCTACGGTTATAAAATTCGGCACTCTCTAAGTAATGTTCTTCCATCTTCTTTCTCCTTTCTAACTATTCACCAGATGAGCATAGAAGCCATCCTGAGCAACCAACTCTTCATGCGTTCCTTGCTCCACGATTTCACCCTTGTCCAGAACAACCACTTTTTCAGATCGCTCCGCAATGGTCAACCGATGGGCAATGAAAATGATGGTCTTGTCCAACTCTAAAAGGTTGTCAATAATCTTTTTCTCTGTCAAGATATCCAGATTGCTGGTCGCCTCATCAAGGATCAAAACAGGAGCATCTGTCAAAAGAGCTCGAGCTAAGGCCAAGCGCTGACGCTGACCACCTGAAATTCCTGAACCATCCGATGTCAATTCTGTTTGGTAATTCAAAGGCATCCGTTCAATATCTTCACGAATTTCTGCAATTTCCAACGCCCGAATGATTTCTTTCTGAGTCGTTCCGGGTTTTGCACCTAGGAGAACATTCTCCAAAATGGTACCATTAAAGACATAAGGCTGTTGCGGCAAGTAATTGATATGACGGCGCAAGACATGCTTGTCAATCTGATTGAGGTTGATATTATTAACCAGAATTTCTCCCTCGTTTGGATCGTAAAAGTTCACGATCATCTTGGCAAGAGTCGTCTTTCCAGAACCAGAAATTCCTACAAAGGCCACCTTGCTGCCTCTTTCAATGGTCAAATTAATATCTGATAGAACGTTTCGTCCATAGCCATACTTATAGCTGACGTTTCTCAACTCAATGTCGCCCTTGGTCATGCTCAAATCACGGATCGCTTTTTTATCCATAAATTCAGAGTCAACCAGATAAACCTCGTTCAAGCGATTATTGGCAACTTGTGCAGTCTGAAGCTTGGTCTGTAAATTGATAATATTTTCCAGCGGATTTGTGAAATAAACCAACAAAGTATTATAAGTAATCAACTGCCCCAAGGTCATTTTATTGTCCATTACCAAAAGGGCTCCCATCCAAAGGATTGCAACATTCAGCAAGAGCTGAGCCGTCTTCTTCAAACCGATTTGGATATTCTCCATTCGACTATAGGCAAATGATTTCTTTAGATAGTCAACAAATTCTCTATCAATTTTTTGATAGCGGAAATCTTCACTTGTCAAGGATTTGATCGTCTCAATACCATTGATATCTTCGATAATGGAAGAAGACAAAATAGCATTGGATTCCATGGTGTCACGATTCATTTTTTCAAATGGCTTCATGAAAGCAAAAATCACGACGATATAGATCGGCAGCGAGAGCAAACTGATAAAGAACAAATAGAAATTTTGCGAGAACAAAACAATCGCCATAACGACAACGATAGAGACATCCAAAAAGATGGACAGAATAGTACTAGCCAAGGCATCAATGATACTATTAGCATCGTTGAAGCGCGATACGATTTCCCCTGTCCTTCTCGTCGCAAAAAAAGACATGGGTAGATGAAAGACATGCTTGATATAGGACAAAATCACATCAATCGAAAGCCGTTGTCCCAAAATGAGAAGCAGGTAGCTCTGAGCATAAGTTAGGACCTGTTGCAAAATGTAGACGACTATTAGACCGAGAGAGATAATTCCTAAGGTATTCCTCATCTGATTCGGTACGTAAGTATCAATAATCCCCTGCATGTAGTAAGAGCCCACGATGTTGATGATCGTCACCAGCATCGTTGCAATAACGATATTGGCAATTAGTCCCTTTTGTTTCATTAAAATCGGAACAAAAGACCAGAGACCGTTTTTCTTTTCCTTGTGTGGTCTATATTCTGGCGCTGGGGCGATGAAAATAGAGACACCTGTCCACTCTTGCGCAAACTGTTCCTTAGAAAGTTTGGTCATTTTAACAGCCGGATCTGGATCCGCAATATAAACCGAATGTTTATCGTGCCCAGTCACAACATAATAGTGAAGCAATTTCTTATCTTTGATAACATGGGCGATAAAAGGATAAACGATCCCCTTCATGTCAAATAAAGACATATCCGCTTTAAAGGCTCGTGTTTCAAAACCCAACTCTTCCGAAACCTTCACTAACCCAAAAGCAGTTGTTCCTCTTAAAGTTGTCTTGGCCATTTCACGCAAACTAGCCAAAGAATAATAGGAACCATAATAACCATATATCATGGCTAGCGCTGCTACACCACAATCTCTCGCGTCAACTTGAGCCCTATAATGACGCTTTGTAAATCTCATACAAACTCCTTTATTCACAAAAGTGTAAATTTGCTTTTATGGAGAACGACCCTCGCATAAAAACTCCTAATTAGTAAACATACTATTCAACACAAACTGCTTGTCAACTTTATCCATAGCGGTTCTCCTCAGCAAAAAAAAGTATAAATTAGGGAGAAGAACTTTCATAACAAGCAAAAAATAGATATCTCTATCATACACTAATGTGGCGTATTTTTCCAATGGTATCAGTCGTTTTACTCCATGTAAACATAAAATTACTTAAAAAACAGACATAATGCAACTTTTACACTAAAAAGCCTCTTGTCCAAATCAAGACGAACAAGAGGCTCTATGTCGAAACACAAAATATTAGTTAAAAACGTCTGGACTTGCAGCACCACCGTTGTTAGCGCCACCACGATTGCTAGAACCAGATCCTGAGCCAATTCTAGCGCGGATACGACCGTATGCACGGATAGCAAGGCCACGTACAGTACGACCAACTTCACGACCGATATCAAATACGGCACGTACAAGGTCACCGCCGACCCATCCACCTTCTACTTCAACCAATTCAGCTTCAGTAAGAGGCATAAATTTTTGATCTAATGATTTAAAATCTTTGTTCATGAAATTCACCTTCTTCTATTTAAAATATTAAATTAGCTGAAAAGTCCTACTAAGAAGCCTGAAACCAATGAGCCACCCAAAATAGCCAATGATACTGTGAAAATGTCAACAGGGATACCATAGAATGCCCATCCACCGTCAATCATCATCATTTCTTCTTCAGTCAACGCAGCAAATTGGTTGTCCATCATAGCAAAGTTTTCCATATGTGTTCTCCTTTTTTTACAAGGCTTCCTTAGCCTTGTTAATATATTGTTTGTGGTCAGTTTTATTCAAACATCGCTTCAACACCTATATTATACAACAACCCTATCGGGTTCAACATGACATCGATGTCATGTTTGGAAGAAAAATGTGTAATTTTTTCATAATCTTTTAAATATCCTATTTTTCCCATTTTCCCTAGTTTCATTTTGTGGTACAATAGGGGCTATGGAAAGTATTACTTTGAGTCCTAAACGAGCAGAAATTGAGGCTTTTGTCCAGAAATATCAAGACAAGCTTGTGCCTAGTAAAAATCAGTATATCCAATATCTACTGAAATTAAACCAGGCAACTGTTAGTATCTATACTTCTGGCAAGGTTCTTTTCCAAGGAGAAAAAGCTGGTCATTATGCTGCTTTTTTTGGCCATCAAGCTGAAGAGGCAAGCAAGACTTCTCAGAACATTCCCCTTATCGGTACGGATGAAGTTGGAAATGGCTCTTACTTTGGTGGTTTAGCAGTTGTTGCTTCCTTCGTCAGTCCAGAGCAGCACACTTTCCTGCGTAATCTAGGTGTGGGCGATTCGAAGATCTTGACCGACCTTAAGATTCGGCAGCTGGCACCGATTCTGAAAAAGGAAATCCAACATCAGGCTCTGCTCCTGTCTCCAGAAAAATATAACGAAGTGATTGCCTCTGGTTACAATGCTGTATCTGTCAAGGTAGCTCTTCACAATCAAGCCATTTATCTACTGTTACAAAAAGGGTTAAGACCAGAAAAAATTGTCATTGATGCCTTTACCAGTCAGCAGAATTATGACAAATACCTACAAAATGAAAAGAATCATTTCCCAAATCCTGTTAGTCTCATTGAGAAAGCGGAAGGAAAGTTTCTAGCTGTCGCTGTTAGCTCCATTATCGCTCGCGACCTCTTTCTGGAAAATCTGGAAAATCTGAGTCAAGAGCTTGGCTACACCCTTCCGAGTGGAGCTGGAAGCAAGAGTGACCAGGTTGCTAGCCAAATCCTCCAAGCCTATGGAATGGCTGGCCTCCAGCATACCGCTAAACTTCATTTTAAAAATACAGAAAAAGCTAAAAAGCTCTTAGAAAGGTAGACTATGAAAAACAAACGCTTTGACTTCCGTGCCTTCCTCAAGGAGTGGGGAGTCTTTACCCTGATTATCTCTGTTATCTTACTCACTCGCTGGCTACTCTGGGCACCTGTCAAGGTAGACGGCCACTCTATGGACCCAACCTTAGCCAATGGGGAATATTTGATGGTTTTGAAACACCAGTCCATTGATCGCTTCGATATTGTCGTAGCCTCTGAAAAGGATGACGACGGCAAAAAGAAAGAAGTCGTCAAGCGAGTGATTGGTCTTCCGGGCGATACCATTCAGTACGAAAACGACACCCTCTATATCAATGGCAAAAAAACTGATGAATCTTACTTAACAGAATACATCCAGAAATTCAAAAAGGACAAGCTCCAATCTACTTATGTAGGCAAGGATTACACGGACAACGGAACTTTCTTCCGCAAGCTAGCCTCTCAAGCCCAAGCCTTTACCGTGGACAAGGAAGGTAGCCCCGTCTTTACCATCAAACTCCTAGATGACGAGTACCTGCTTTTAGGTGACGATCGCATCGTGTCTAAGGATAGCCGGCAGGTCGGTGCCTTTAAATCCAGTCAGATTCAAGGCGAAGCTAAATTCCGCATCTGGCCAATCCTACCTTTCAAGACTTACTAATACTTAAGAGTATACCCCCTCCAAACTCAGTTGACTACTCAGCTGGGTTTGCTTTTTAAAGAGCATATAGAAACAATGACAGAATTTTATTTTTCAGGCACTATTGAGCGCATCATTTTTGAAAATCCCAGCAATTTCTTTCGAATCCTCCTCTTGGATATCCAAGACACGGATTGTGAAGATTTTGATGATTTTGAGATTATCGTGACCGGAACCATGGCCGATATTATCGAAGGTGAGGATTATACATTTTGGGGCAACCTAGTCCAACATCCAAAGTACGGACAGCAGCTAAAAATTTCCCGCTACGAGAGGACAAAACCGACTAGCAAGGGGCTGGTTAAATATTTTTCCAGTGACCACTTTAAAGGTATCGGGGTCAAGACAGCTCAAAAAATCGTGGAACTCTATGGGGAGGAAACCATTGACAAGATTTTAGCTGAGCCAGAAAAACTCAAAGAAATCACTGGCCTTTCCGCCAAGAACCGAGAATCCTTTGTGGCCAAACTGCAACTCAACTATGGAACAGAGCTGGTCTTAGCTAAACTGGCCGCCTACGGCATTCCCAACAAACTAGCCTTTCAGATTCAGGAAACCTACAAGGAAGAAACGCTAGAAATTGTCGAACAGTATCCCTACCGACTGGTTGAAGATATCCAAGGTATCGGTTTTAAAATCGCTGACCAGCTGGCCCAGCAGTTGGGAATTGAAAGTGATGCTCCTGAGCGTTTTCGAGCTGGCTTGCTTCATACCCTTCTGACCCAGTCCATGGAAACTGGCGACACCTATTTGGAGGCTAGAGACCTATTGGCTCATACGATTGAGCTTCTGGAAAGTTCGCGCCAAGTAGAGCTAGACCCTAGTCTGGTAGCCGATGAATTGGCTCACCTGATTGAAGAAGACAAAGTCCAAAATGTTGAGACCAAGATTTTTGAAAACAGTCTCTTCTTTGCCGAGGAAGGCATCCGCAGCAATCTGGTCCGCCTCTTGGAAAAAGGCCATCAGGATCGCTTTGAAAACGAAAAAATCCTCGATGCCATCAGCCAAGCTGAAGATGACCTAGGCATTCACTATGATCAGATTCAGAAACAAGCTATTTTCGACGCCATTACACAAAAAGTCTTCATCCTGACTGGTGGACCAGGAACAGGAAAAACAACCGTCATCAATGGTATCATTTCCGTCTATAGCCAGATTCGGGGCTTAGATTTGAAAAAGAAGGCAGATTTGCCCATTCTCCTTGCTGCACCGACTGGTCGGGCTGCTCGCCGTATGAACGAACTGACTGGCCTGCCCAGCGCTACGATTCACCGACATCTCGGTATGACTGGAGATGATGATACCAGTCATTTGGATGATTATCTGGATGCTGACTTTATCATCGTAGACGAGTTCTCCATGGTAGACACTTGGCTGGCCAACCAGCTCCTCAGTAATATCTCCTCCAATACCAAACTGCTTTTGGTGGGCGATGCAGAGCAGTTACCATCTGTCAGTCCTGGGCAGGTATTGGCTGACCTATTGCAAATACCTAGTATCCCCCAAACCAAGCTGGAAAAAATTTACCGTCAGAGCCAAGATTCGACCATTGTCACTCTGGCCAGCCAGATCCAAAAGGGATTGTTGCCAGAAGATTTTACTGAGAAAAAAGCGGATCGTTCTTATTTTGAAGCTCGAAATGAACACATCCCGCCCATGATTGAACGAATTGCCAGCGCAGCTATTCGCAGTGGCATTCCTGCTCAAGATGTGCAAGTGCTGGCTCCCATGTACCGTGGACAGGCCGGCATTGACCAGATTAATAGCCTCATGCAAAATCTCATCAATCCTGTGGAAAAAGACCAGCTGACCTTTGAGGCATCCGACTGCCAATATCGACAGGGAGATCGGGTCATCCACCTCGTCAATGACGCTGAGAGTAATGTCTTTAACGGTGACTTGGGCTATATCACCGACCTGCTGCCGGCTAAGTACACCGAATCCAAGCAGGACGAATTAACCATCAACTTTGACGGCAATGAAATTAGCTACCAGCGCAGCGAATGGTACAAAATTCGCCTAGCCTATGCCATGAGCATCCACAAGTCTCAAGGTAGCGAGTTTCCCGTAGTTATCCTTCCCATTACCCGAAGCAGCCACCGCATGCTCCAGCGCAATCTGGTCTACACAGCTATTACCCGAGCCAAGAGCAAACTGATCCTACTTGGGGAAAAGTCAGCCTTTGACTATGCTGTAAAAAATACTGGAACAGCCCGCAAAACCTATCTGATTGAGCGTTTTAAAGATATAGAATCCCCTCAAGAACTTATCCACACTCCTGTGGATAACAACGAATCACCTGTAGAAAACTATATCCTGACGGAGGAAAATATCCTAACAATCAATCCTCTAATCGGACTGACTGAGGAAGATATCAACAGTATATTTGGCAATGATAACCAAATAGAAACAGATGCCTAGGTCTACCTTTGAAGCTGTCATAAAAGTTTACAGAGTGCCTTATCAAATATTCCCTATAAAAATAGCGTCTGAGACAATTTGTCCCAGACGCTTTTCTATCTTATTTAAACCCCGTCACTGTCAGTCCTAACAAACGAACGCCTCGAGGCTTCTCGTCCAGACTGTCGTAGATTTCATGGCCGACTCGCTCAATCACTTCAACTTCCCTCGTTTCTTGCTCTAAGGTCCTCCTCTTGGTTAGAGTTGAAAAGTCAGCATAGCGGATTTTGAGAACAACTGTCTTACCAGATTTTTGGTGCTTCTCTAAGCTGAGGGCCACCTTAGCCGCTAGAAGGGACAGCTCTTTCTTGATGTCCTCCTCACCATAGAGCAGTTTGGCATAGGTCCGCTCCTTACCGATAGACTTACGGATACGATTGGACTTGACCGGACTATTGCTGATGCCGCGCGCTTTTCGGTAAAGATCAAAGCCAAAGCGACCGAACCTATCAATCAAGGTCATTTCCGGTATCTTGAGCAAATCCGCGCCAGTATAGACCCCCATATCATGCAGTTTCTCGACACTCTTCTTGCCAACTCCATGAAACTTAGCAATATCCATGGGCGCCAGAAAGGCCTCAGCCTCTTCAGGTAGAATAACAGTCAGACCATGAGGCTTCTCATAATCACTAGCAATCTTGGCCAGAAACTTATTATAAGAAACGCCTGCCGAAGCTGTCAGATGGAGTTCATTCCAGATATCGTGCTGAATCAGCTTGGCTATCTTGACCGCAGATTTAAGCCCTAGCTTATTTTCCGTCACATCCAGATAGGCCTCGTCGATGCTCATAGGCTCAATTTTATCCGTATAGCGCTTAAAAATCTCTCGGATCTGCAAGCCAACCACCTGATATTTTTCGTAATTCCCCGAGATAAAAATTCCCTGCGGGCAGCGCTCATAGGCTTCCTTGGAGCTCATAGCCGAATGAACTCCAAACTTTCTAGCTTCGTAATTACAGGTCGAAACCACGCCACGTCCACCCGTCTGACGCGGATCACTACCGATAATAACTGGCTTCCCCTTAAGCTTTGGATTGTCCCGCTCTTCGACCGAAGCAAAAAAAGCATCCATATCAATATGAATGATCTTTCGCGATGTATCATTGATTAGCGGAAAAATTAGCATGGCGTCTCCTATAAGTAGAATAGCTCTTTAAGAAATTTTATCATTTTTAAAGCAAGTTTCAAAGGATTTTTATCCAAAAGTATGACCAGAGAAAGCAAGAAACTTTCAATCCTGGACAAGTATGATCAAAATAAAATGGAAAACAAGTATCCTGCAACTAGGTTTGTCAAAATCTTCCTACTATTTTCATTTACATTTTCAAAATTATAAGACAGTTTATGCCAAAATAACGATCTGTATTATAAAAGAAAGCCTCTTTTAGCGATAAAATTCGTTTGTGAAACCGATTACCTTATGATATACTTTAATTATAAATGTAACAGTTTATGTTGCTAGAATAAAGAGGAAAATCTAATGGTTGTTAAAACAGTTGTTGAAGCTCAAGATATTTTCGACAAAGCTTGGGAAGGTTTCCAAGGTGAAGACTGGAAAGAAAAAGCAAGCGTTTCTCGCTTCGTTCAAGCTAACTACACACCTTATGACGGAGATGAAAGCTTCTTGGCAGGTCCTACTGAACGCTCACTCCACATCAAGAAAATCGTAGAAGAAACAAAAGCTCACTACGAAGAAACTCGTTTCCCAATGGACACTCGTCCAACATCTATTGCTGGTATTGACGCTGGTTACATTGACAAGGACAACGAACTGATTTACGGTATCCAAAATGACGAACTCTTCAAATTGAACTTCATGCCAAAAGGTGGTATCCGTATGGCTGAAACTACTTTGAAAGAAAATGGATACGAACCAGATCCTGCTGTTCATGAAATCTTTACTAAATATGTTACAACAGTAAATGACGGTATTTTCCGTGCTTACACTTCTAACATCCGCCGTGCTCGTCACGCCCACACTGTAACTGGTCTTCCAGATGCTTACTCACGTGGACGTATCATCGGTGTTTACGCACGTCTTGCTCTCTATGGAGCTGACTACCTCATGGCTGAAAAAGTTCGCGACTGGAACGGTTTGACTGATATTGATGAAGAAACAATCCGTCTGCGCGAAGAAATCAACTTGCAATACCAAGCACTCGGTGAAGTTGTAAAACTTGGTGACCTTTACGGAGTTGATGTTCGCCGTCCTGCCTTTGACGTTAAAGAAGCTATCCAATGGACTAACATCGCCTTCATGGCTGTATGCCGTGTTATCAACGGTGCTGCTACTTCTCTTGGACGTGTGCCTATCGTTCTTGACATCTACGCAGAACGTGACTTGGCTCGCGGTACTTACACTGAGTCAGAAATCCAAGAATTTGTCGATGATTTCGTTATGAAACTTCGTACAGTGAAATTTGCTCGTACAAAAGCTTATGACCAATTGTACTCTGGTGACCCAACCTTCATCACTACTTCTATGGCAGGTATGGGGAACGACGGTCGTCACCGTGTTACTAAGATGGACTACCGTTTCTTGAACACACTTGACAACATCGGTAACTCTCCAGAGCCAAACTTGACAGTTCTTTGGACTGATAAATTACCATACGCATTCCGTCGCTACTGTATGCATATGAGCCACAAACACTCTTCTATCCAATACGAAGGTGTAACAACAATGGCTAAAGACGGATATGGTGAAATGAGCTGTATCTCATGTTGTGTGTCTCCACTTGACCCAGAAAACGAAGAACAACGCCACAACATCCAGTACTTCGGTGCTCGTGTAAACGTTTTGAAAGCTCTTCTTACTGGTTTGAACGGTGGGTACGACGATGTACATAAAGACTACAAAGTATTTGACATCGATCCTATCCGTGACGAAGTTCTTGAATTTGAATCAGTTAAAGCGAACTTCGAAAAATCACTTGACTGGTTGACTGACACTTACGTAGATGCTTTGAACATCATCCACTACATGACTGACAAGTACAACTACGAAGCTGTTCAAATGGCCTTCTTGCCAACTAAACAACGTGCTAACATGGGATTCGGTATCTGCGGATTTGCTAACACTGTTGATACATTGTCAGCTATCAAGTATGCAACTGTTAAACCACTCCGTGACGAAAATGGCTACATCTACGATTACGAAACAATCGGTGACTTCCCTCGTTGGGGTGAAGATGATCCACGTTCAAACGAATTGGCAGAATGGTTGATCGAAGCTTACACTACACGTCTACGTAGCCACAAACTTTACAAAGACGCTGAAGCAACTGTATCACTTTTGACAATCACATCTAACGTTGCTTACTCTAAACAAACTGGTAACTCACCAGTCCACAAAGGTGTCTACCTCAACGAAGATGGTTCTGTGAACTTATCTAAACTTGAATTCTTCTCACCAGGTGCTAACCCATCTAACAAAGCTAAAGGTGGCTGGTTGCAAAACTTGAACTCACTTGCGAGCCTTGACTTTGGTTACGCAGCTGACGGTATCTCATTGACAACTCAAGTTTCACCACGCGCTCTTGGTAAGACTCGTGACGAACAAGTTGATAACTTGGTAACAATCCTTGATGGTTACTTTGAAAACGGTGGACAACACGTTAACTTGAACGTTATGGACTTGCAAGATGTTTACGACAAGATCATGTCTGGTGAAGACGTTATCGTACGTATCTCTGGATACTGTGTAAACACTAAGTACCTCACTCCAGAACAAAAAACTGAATTGACACAACGTGTCTTCCACGAAGTTCTTTCTATGGATGATGCACTTAGCTAAGCCTCTTTCCTAATTGTAAAACCAGCTGAAAATCAGCTGGTTTTCTTTTACTTTGGAGAGATAGCTTTGAGCATTTATGTTATAATAGAGTTATTGTGAAATGAAAAAGGGGATATAATGGCTGAGAAAATGTCTACAGATGAAAAAAATCTTAATCTGGCCGTTGATGTTATCATGCTAGCTGGGACCTTGCTATTACAAAGTGGCTCAGAGATTTATCGGGTCGAAGACACCATGATCCGGATTGCCCATTCACAAGGCATCCTGGACTGCAATGCCTTAGCCATGCCCGTTGCCATATTCTTTTCAATTGAAAACACTAATATTTCTCGAATGAAGCGAAATATCCATATGAACTACAATATCGAGAAAGTCTGCGATGTCAATCAGGTTTCTCGGCAACTGGTTAGTGGAGCCATCAATCTGGAAGAAGCGCTTGAACAGCTAAAGGCACTTAAAACAAAAGGGGTTCCCTATAGCAAAAGAGAACTCATTACAGCAGCCACACTCAGTGCTCCTTTCTTTTCTATCATGTTCGGTGGAAATTTTTACGATGCTCTTGGAGCTGGTATCGCGACTCTATTTGGCTTCTCTTTCTCTCTTTATGTCGATAAATATATTCGAATTCCTTTTGTTTCAGCCTTTGCTGGAGCTTTTGTCTTCGGATTATTAGCCCAAATTTGGGCTCGCTACTCAGGCTTCGATTCAACAGCAGACTTGATCATCGCAGGAGCTGTCATGCCCTTCGTCCCAGGAATCGCTTTGACCAACTCAGTTAGAGATATCATGACCAACCATATCAACTCTGGAATGAGCAAACTCTTTGAATCGCTCCTCATTACCCTTGCTCTCGGCGCCGGCACCTCTGTCGCCCTCATTCTTATGAAATAAGCCTATGACAATCTTGACTTTCTTACTGCAAGCTCTGGCCAGCCTACTGGCTATCATCACTTTTCTAATCGTTCTAAATGTCCAGCGTAGTATGCTGATTCCTGGCGGAGTCTTAGGAATGGCTACTTGGCTACTCTATCTCTTGCTCAAAGGACCGACTAATGTTATCATTGCAACCTTCGTGGCTGCCATCATTGGTTCCTGTGCCAGCCAAATCCTCAGCATCATCTATAGAACGCCGGCTGTCGTCTTTATTTTGGCTATTCTAGCGCCTCTAGTACCTGGATATATTTCCTATCGGACAACTGCCTTCTTTGTGACAGGTGATTACAGTCATGCTATGGTCAATGCTACCTTGGTCGTCATCCTAGCCTTGGTCATCTCTATCGGCATGGCTAGCGGGACGGTTGTCTTAAAGATTTACAGCTACCTGAAGAAGCATCCTCTTCACTATAAAAAATGAGTCAATACATATTGACTCATTTTTCTTTACGCATTTTACCTAAAATTTCCTTGGCTTTTGCCTGATTAAATTGCTTCTCTTTAAGAAGTTCTGCAACGACAGTAGCAATCTCATCTTCCTGAGCACCGGCCAATAAAGCTAGGGATTTAGCTTGGAGCTTCATGTGACCAGCCTGAATTCCCGTAGTCACCAGCGCTCTTAAAGCTGCAAAATTTTGCGCTAAGCCAACAGAAGCGATAATCGAAGCTAATTCTTTGGCTGTCGGTTGCCCCAATAAATCAAAACTGGCGACAACCATTGGATTAAGCCCAATGGAGCCTCCCTTAGCCGCAACCGGCATGGGTAGAGTCAACTGGCCATAGAGTTTTTTTTCCTCTAGATTGGCCTTCCAGTTACTCAATCCTTGATAACGGCCATCGCGAACAGCATAGGCATGAGCCCCTGCTTCAATGGCGCGCCAGTCATTTCCGGTCGCCAAAAGAACTGCATCAATGCCGTTGAAAATGCCTTTATTATGCGTGCTGGCCCGATAAGGATCCTGCTTTGCAAACTGACTAGCTAAAGCGATTCTT
The DNA here is from genome assembly GCF_001588905.1 of Streptococcus cristatus. Taxonomy (GTDB): domain Bacteria; phylum Bacillota; class Bacilli; order Lactobacillales; family Streptococcaceae; genus Streptococcus; species Streptococcus cristatus_N. Next base: position 24,384 of record NZ_LAWH01000003.1, read on the forward strand.
TGAGCAGTTCGTTCAGCTTCTGCCTTGTCTCGACTGAGTGAGTGGAAATCAATTTCACAAGAGGCTGTTACAAGCGCTTCAGTCGCATAGTTAGACAGGATGGCCATCAAGCTCTGTCCACCTGTTAACTCCTCTAACCGTTCTTTTAGGGCTTCTAACATTGTATTAAGGATATTGGCACCCATGGCTTCCTGAGTGTCCACGACAAGGTAGACAACTAGAAAGTCCGTCTCTCCCTCCAGGAGATCCGTTCTCAAATCACGCGCCCCACCTCCTCGCTTGACGATGGAAGGATGGGCTTGATTTGCCAATTCTAATAAAGCTGACTTCTCATTTTGGATTTGCTCTAAGGCTTTAGCTACATCGGGCACATCATAGAGTGCGACCTGTCCAATCATCTGCCGATTATGAATTTCGGTCTTGAAACCACCGCTACGCTTGATGATTTTTGCTGCAAAACTAGCAGCAGCAACGACAGAAGGCTCCTCCGTTGCAAAAGGTACCTGATAAACCTGCCCATCTATGAGAAAGTCCGGTGCAATCGAATAAGGCAAAGCCAGAATAGAAAGCACATTTTCACTCATTTGATTGGCTGTCTCCAGCGGCAAATGGCTTTGATTAGCAAGGTTTTGCCAATTCTCAGTCTGGAGTAGCTCATGGGCCTTAAGAAACTCTAGTCGCTCTGCAGGCGTTTTTTTAGAAAATCCGGTCCAATTTATTTTCATGATGATTTCTCAACTTTGATATACTTGCGCTGATGCTGGTCGATTTGAACCAAGGCGTAAACTTGGTCATCGTAGTCAGAGAAAACAGCTGATCCGTTTTCATCTAGCTGGGCCTCTGCAAAGAAAAGCTCTTCATAAGCAGCAACCGTCAGTTCTTGACGTTGATTTAATTTCTCCAAACGATGAGTCGTCAGCTGTTTCTCATAACCTTCTACCAGATTGGCACTAAAAATCTCGGCCACAGCACCACTCCCATAACTAAAGAGAGCAATCTTGTCACCAGCCTTAAGATTCTCAGAGCTTTCTAAGAGGGACAAGAGCCCCAAGAAGAGGGAGCCTGTATAGATATTCCCGACCTTTTGGCTATAGAGAATAGACTTGTCAAAGTTTTCTTGCAGGCCTTTTTGCTCCTCCTGAGACAAGCTTTTATCCATAATTTTATTCAGCCCCTTAAGCGCCAATTTGGGATAGGGAAGATGGAAACAAACCGCTGCAAAGTCTCCCAAAGCTAAACCATGACGCTTTTGGTATTCGTTCCAAGTCGTCTTGAGGCAATCTAGGTACTGCTGGGTTGAGTAAACACCATTGACGTAAGGAGTCGTAGAGTAATTTGGCCGCCAGAAATCCATAATATCACGAGTCTGAGCCACATTATCTTCATTGAATTCAAGGATGCGTGGATTTTGACTGATCAACATAGCGACAGCGCCTGCCCCTTGAGTCGGCTCGCCTGGCGTCTCTGCCCCGTATTTGGCAATGTCACTAGCGATGACCAAGACCTTGCTTTCTGGATATTGTCTGATATGCAGCTTGGCATAGTCTAGAGCAGCAGTTGCTCCATAGCAGGCCTCTTTAATTTCAAAGCTACGAGCAAAGGGCTGAATGCCTAAAAGACCATGAATAAAGACCGAAGCCGCCTTGCTTTGGTCGATGCTAGACTCTGTTGCGACAATGACCATATCAATGACCTTCTTGTCCTCGACAGTCAAGATTTGCTCAGCCGCTGTCGCACCCAAAGTGACAATATCTTCAGTTAAAGGAGCAATGCTGATCTCCTTCATCAATAATCCCTGGCTGAGCTTGTTGGGATCAATTCCCCGCTCCTCAGCCAGATGATCTAATTTTAAAACATAATTGCTAGTCGCAAAACCGATTTGATCGATTCCGATTTTCATCATAAAGACCTCATTCAATTCATTTGATAGCTAATAGTATTCAGACATTATTTTACCATAATTAAGGCTAAAACTCTTTTAAAAACCATTTTTTAAGCCCAAATCCGACTTGAGACGGAGAAAGCTCATCATCAAAAAATGAGAGAAACTCATTTTTCCAATTCAGTTTCCCTCATTAATCTATTCCAAATTTTGAGCTAGCAGATTTAGTGTTTTAAGGATAAACTTTCCGCCCACGAATTCCCTGAAATCGCTCTTGTTTTTTTCTTTATAAACAGTCCGAAGCAAGTCCTACTTCCGCTTCCTTGCAATCAGGTGAATCGGTGTTCCTTCAAAGACAAAGGCCTTGCGGATTTGATTTTCTAAGAAACGCAGGTAAGAGAAATGCATAAGCTCTTCTTCGTTGACAAAGATGACAAAGGTCGGCGGTTTGGTTGCTACCTGAGTCGCATAAAAAATCTTGAGACGTTTACCCTTATCAGTCGGCGTCGGATTAATCGCGATAGCATCCATGATGACATCATTGAGTACCGTTGATGGAATACGGGTATTCTGACTCTGACTGATTTGCTTAATCATGTCTGGCAGCTTATGGAGACGCTGCTTGGTCAGAGCAGAAACAAAGATAATCGGCGCATAAGACAAGTACTGGAACTGGTCGCGGATATCTTCTTCCCAGTCTTTCATGGTATGGTTGTCTTTTTCCAGCGTGTCCCACTTATTGACGACGATGATCATTCCTTTGCCTGCTTCATGGGCAAAGCCAGCGATTCGCTTGTCGTACTCACGAATTCCTTCTTCAGCATTAAGCACCATCAGAACGACATCTGAGCGATCAATCGCCCGCATAGCCCGCATAACAGAGTATTTCTCCGTATTTTCATATACCTTGCCCGACTTGCGCATACCAGCCGTATCGATCATGGTAAATTCCTGACCTTCACTATCCGTAAAGACCGTATCAATAGCATCGCGCGTGGTACCAGCCACTGGACTGGCAATGACCCGATCCTCACCTAAGATGGCATTGATCAAGCTAGACTTGCCGACATTAGGACGGCCAATCAAGCTAAACTTAATCATATCAGGATTTTCAACCACTTCCTCATGTGGAAGATTTTCAACGATAGCGTCTAGAACATCCCCTGTACCAATCCCATGGACAGAAGATACTGGAAATGGATCGCCCAAGCCCAGAGCATAGAAATCATAGATTTCATTGCGCATTTCGGGATTATCCACTTTATTAACCGCCAAGATAATCGGCTTGTGGGTCTTATAGAGCATGCGAGCGACATACTCGTCCGCATCCGTGATACCTTCCTTGCCAGACACGACAAAAACGATAACATCAGCCTCGTCCATAGCAATCTCAGCTTGGTGCTTGATTTGCTCCATAAAAGGCGCATCAACATCGTCAATTCCGCCTGTATCAATAATACTAAACTTACGATTCAGCCAATCTGCCGTCGCATAGATGCGGTCACGAGTAACCCCTTCCACGTCTTCCACAATGGAAATCCGCTCACCCGCAATCCGGTTAAATAGCGTTGACTTGCCGACATTGGGACGGCCGACAATGGCAATAGTTGGTAAAGCCATGTTTTTCCTCTTTCATTCTTTAGGACCGAGCTGAGCTCCGCCTTATTTTTCTAATTTCTTTTCTTTGAATAGTTGGTCAATCGCTTGATTCGGCTCCTGACCAAATTGGGCTGCCAAACGCTGGCTCCAAGTATCCTGTGCTCTCTCACCAGCATACTCAGCCTGCACATGGTCATAAGCCTCAATGACAGAGCTGAGTTGCTCGCAGTATTCTTCCTCAAAGACCACCGCTTCATACGGTAGGCGTGGCTTGACAGCATGGTTTTGATTGGGTTTTCCTAAAGCCATACCAAAAACTGGATAAGTATAGTCTGGCAGATTAAAGAGCTGGGCAATTTTTGAAGCTTCATAGCGGACTAAACCAATAATAACACCGCTATAACCCAGACTTTCAGCTGCTAAGAGGGTATTTTGCCCTGCCAAAGCAGCATCTACCGAGCTAATGAGAATATTTTCGGTTCCTTCAGGGTAAAAACCATCCGTGTGCAATTGAGCGCCCTTTTGAGCACGATTGAGGTCGCCAACAAAAAGCAGGAAGGCCGAAGACTGCCGAATGGCTTCTTGGGGAACCAAATCAAAGAGGGCTTCTTTTTTCTCTTTACTGCGCACCACAATGATCGAATAGGACTGGAAATTCTTCCAGCTGGACGCAGCCCGCCCAGCATCGATAATAGAACGCAGTTCTTCATCCGAAATCTGCTTCTCCGTAAAGCGCCGAACAGACGTATGAGCCTTCATCAAGTTAATTGTTTCATTCATCGGCGGTTCTCTCCTTCTAGATGCACTTCTTGGGCCAGAAACTTAATCCGCTCCATAACCCGCTTGGCTTGCCAGGTCTCATCGCCATTCTTAGAATTAGCAAAGTGACGCTCCAAATCTGCAAAACTAAAGTTAGAAGTAAAGAAAGTTGGCAGATTTTCCTGCATGCGGTGCTGGAGAATGACCTGCAAAATCTCATCCCGCATCCAGGGACTAGACTGCTCTGCACCGATATCGTCCAAAATCAGCACTTGAGCTGTCTTGACCTGGTCAATCTTGTCCTTGACCAAACCAGAGCTGATAGCATTCTTAACATCCAAAACAAAGCTCGGATAGTGAAGCAGAGTCGTTGAGACACTGCGTTTTTCTGACAAATCATGCGCCAGCGCAGCCATCATGTAGCTCTTACCCACGCCAAAATCTCCGTAGAGATAGACAGCCTTCTGATAATGCGGAAAATCCGCAACAAAACTGGTCAAGAGCTCAAAAGCCTTGTAACGACCAATATCGTCTAAATCCACTTTGGCCAAACTAGCCTCTTTTAGACTGACTGGCAGATTGATAAGGTTGAGACGGCTTCTAATCGCCTCCTGTCTCTCCTGCTCAATCAACTCAGGCGTCTCTTCATAGGCAACATCCGCATAGCCTTCATTTTTCACCAAAATTGGCTTATAACCCTTAGCAATATAGTTCTGATCTTCTAGCAGGAAACGATCTCGTTCGGTAATGTATTGATTGAACTTAGAAATGCTCCGCTGAATTTCAGTTGGAGACAGTTGTTCTCGACTGATAAAGGTAGCGATATCTGGATCTGCTATAATCTGCTGGACTAATTTTTGATAATCAAACTGCTTCACCTTATTCATATGAGGCATCGCCTGTCCTATTTTTTCCATTTAATCGCCTCCCTCTTCCAGTCTCGCTAAAAGCCTTCTTTTTTGTTCTTCTAGTTCCGCTTGTTTTTCTAAGCTAGTTTCATTTTTGTAATCTGGCTGACTCCAGTTCGGCACATTGCTTTTAGCAGAAGCTGGGCTGACTTGCGCAGGACGATTATTCGTCTGCTGGTTGCGCTCGCGGATTTTTAGGACCGCCTCTTCAGCCGAGGTCACCTTTTGATAAGAAAAGTCATTGGCCACCTTGAGGGCATACTTCTCATTGAGATTGGCCGAATCCACCTTATTAAAAGTCAGTAGCAGGATGATATTGATAACTTCATCCAACAGTCCCATCTCTGCCAAATCCTGAATCAGCTTCCGTTCACTACGCGTAATGGCCGCTTGACGGGTTTTCTTGATTTCTGCCAAAAAGAGCAAGGGCTGCTTGCTTTTAGCCTCACGGATAATAGACTGCTCTTGCTGAGAAAAATCTCCCGAAACTGGTTTTTGCTGAATCTTTTGCTGCATCCGTTTCGTCGAAATCACATGTGACACAGCCGTTTCACGCGCTAAGACATAAGTCTCGTACCAAGTCCATTTCTTCTGCTCCGCAATAGCAAACAAGTCCAAGAGATCCGACTTCTCATCTGCAAAACGCAAGCCATCCTGAGCCATTCTCTGTTTAAAATGCGTCAAGTCAAAATCATTCTGGCGACTGTTTCTCATCGGACTGACTTCTTCCATGCCATAGATCTGGCTAAAAGAAGCACCGATCTTTTGCCCAGCTGGATTTTCCGGTCGTAGCTTATCTACCGCCGCCTGACCAATCTTTTTCTCCAAAAGACTACTGTACACATGGTGAGCAAAGAAGTCCTCAGCGGACAAGGTTGGATAGAGTCGGATGAAAAATCCCGTCTCCGTCTGGAAAAGCTCTAGCAACCCAATAGCTGATAGGCGCTCCAAGCTCCTCTCCAACGCTTCCATACCAAAATCAAGATGATTTAAAATATGGCTGAAAAGTCGCTGCTGAGCTCCATTATCCCAAAAAGAAACCAGATAAAGATAAAGCGCCACTGCATCCTTGCCCACAATAGGTAGATAATAACGGGTCAGCCCGCTCATATCTTGACTGACCTGGTTATTAGACAAGAAAGAAAAATGATCATTTGGTTTCATAAGCCATTATTTTTCCTTTTTCTTCTTAGAACCCTTGGTAATCTGCTTCAAAAGGCTTTCCAACTCGCCAACATCCTTAAAACTCCGATAAACACTGGCAAAACGGACATAGGTAATTTCATCCAGCTCGGCCAGCTCATCCATGACCAGAGAGCCAATATATTCGCTGGCAATTTCATTTTCGCTCTGACTGCGAAGTTTTTGCTCAATCCGATTGACCAATTCTTCGATCTCGTCACTTGAGACCGGACGCTTTTGAGCGGAGCGGATGATTCCGTTAAATATCTTATCCCGAGAAAACTGCTCACGCGTTCCATCTTTTTTGACAACGACTAGGGTTCTTTCTTCCACGCGCTCATAAGTTGTAAAACGATGCTGGCATTCCTCGCATTCACGGCGACGACGGATTGTATTTCCATCTTCTGCCTGCCGGCTGTCAACCACACTTGATTTGCTTCCGCCACATTTGGGACAACGCATGTCACTTCCTCCTAGAATCTTAATACTTCATTATACCATGTTTTGACCAATAACAAAAGACGGGAGATTTCTCGCCCATAAAAAAACTAAAGCTGGCAAAGCAGCTTTAGCAAGAAAATCTTCTTTCAAAAATCCAGCAAATGGAAACTCAGCCCTTCTGGTCAAAATACTTTTTGGTCTCAGCAATAATAACAGGAGATAAGGCCAAAAGAGCAATCAGATTTGGCAAGGCCATCAAGGCATTGACAATATCGGCAATGACCCAAACTGCTTCTAACTCGATAAAGCCCCCTAAGAGCACCATAGCGACAAAGATGATTCGGTACAAGCGAATATATTTAACACCAAAAAGGAACTCAAAGCAGCGCTCACCGTAGTAGTTCCAGCCTAAAATAGTGGTAAAAGCAAACAGAACTAGAAAAACGGATAGAAGGATTGGACCAAAATTAGCAAAGACAGTCGCAAAGGCTGCCTGAGTCAAGGAAACACCATTGAGATTATTATCCCAAACTCCTGTGATTAAAATTGTCAATCCTGTCAGACTACAAATAATCAGAGTATCAATAAAGGTTCCCGTCATCGAAATCAAGCCTTGCTCGACAGGCTCCTTGGTCTTGGCTGCTGCTGCAGCAATAGGTGCTGATCCTAAACCAGATTCATTGGAGAATACCCCACGCGCGACCCCGTTTTGAATCGCCATCTGGATAGTTGCGCCGGCAAAGCCACCAACAGCAGCTGTCTGACTAAAGGCAGAACTAAAGACCAGCTGAAGAGTTGGCAGCAAACGATCTAGATTGACTGCTAATACAGTCACAGTCCCCAAGATATAAATAGCCGCCATAAAAGGCACAACCTTGGTCGACACTCGAGCAATAGACTGATACCGCTAAAAATAACCAGAGCCACCAAAATAGCCAAGATAGAGGCAGTCACAGCTGGAGGCAGCTGAATGGTATTCTGCATAGCTTCTGTAATGGAATTCACCTGCGTAAAGGTCCCAATCCCTAAAAGAGCCACCAAGACACCCGCTACAGCAAAGAAGATAGCCAGCGGACGCCATTTTTCGCCCATTCCTAATAGGATATAATGCATGGGACCACCAGCAACGGCTCCGTGAGCATCCTTGGAACGATACTTGATTGCTAATAAACCTTCGGCATACTTGGTTGCCATTCCAAAGAAAGCTGCTAGCCACATCCAAAATAAGGCGCCCGGTCCACCAACTTTTATGGCAGTCGCTACACCGATAATATTCCCCGTTCCAACCGTAGCCGCCAAAGCTGTACAAAGAGCCGCAAAGCTAGACACGTCTCCATGATGATCCTCACCGGATACAAAAATTAAACGAAAGGCGCGAGAAAGGCGCGAAACCTGTAGCAACCTCAGACGAAGTGTCAGATAAAGCCCTGTTCCAACTAATAAAATCAAGAGGGGAGGCCCCCAGACCAGAGAATCAATTTGATTCAACAATTTCAACATAAGTCTTCTGCTCCTTTTCCACACCGAGAAAAAGAAAAGTACATGTGTAAACATGTACTCTGGATGCCTGAGAATGACCGTTTCTGTCCTTCCCTTGCTCTGTCCTTTTACCTGAGAGTTTGAGCAGTTGCCTGCCTTGCCCCTTCGGTGCCAATCATGGTCTCTCCAGAGTTCCGTCCATTTCACAGTCATAAGGCTCAAACGCTTATTTCTGAAAAACTTCATTCGGTGTTTATTCTAAATTTTCTATTATTTTAAAATAATATTCGGTTTTTGTCAATGTTTTATAACAAACTTTAAACATGTAAACGTTTTTTAACACAAAAAGAAGCCTAAGGCTTCTTTCTTAACTTAATTCTGCCAAAATAGCCTTCAGTTGCTCCTTCGTATGAACACCGGCTACTTGCTTAACGACTTGACCGTCTTTCTTGAACAGAAGGGTAGGAATGGACATAATGCCGAATTCACGGGCAGTATTTGGATTTTCATCCACATCCATTTTAAGGATTTTCAGTTCGTCCTCATGAACTTCCTCTGCCAACTGCTCCAGGATAGGCGCCTGCATACGACATGGGCCACACCAAGTTGCCCAAAAATCAATCAGAACCAGTCCGTCTTTTGTCTCTTCAGCGAATGTTGCATCTGTAACTGCTGCTACCATAAATTTTCTCCTTTGAATAGCTTACTTTTGATAATATTGTACACCAAACCCAGAGGAAAAGAAAATATTTGCTACGGAGTGTCCGATGCTTCCCTACTTAAAGATTACAATCGTCGCGCCACTGCCACCAGCATTTTGCGGGGCATAGCCGAAGGACTTAACATGCTTGTTGCGGCGGAGGTATTTTGTCACCCCTTCACGGATGACACCCGTTCCGATACCGTGGATAATATCCACCTGAGCCATGTTGTTGAGAAGGGCCTGATCGATGAAGGCATCAAGCTCTTCCATTGCCTCTTCATAGCGCTTGCCACGCAGATCCAGTCTGGCTCTTGGACCATTGGTATTGGTTCGCTTGACCACATTGACCTGCTTGCGCTTAGGCTGTTGTTCCCTTTCAGCCTTGAGAAGATTAAATTCCTGCTCTTCTAGAGTCATCTTAATCAGACCGACCTGAGCTTCCCATCGGCCGTCCTTGAGCTGCTTGACCAAGGTTCCCCGCTGACCATAGCTGGTGACTAGGATATCATCACCCACCTTGGGCGCCCGATTTTTCTTGGCCTGCTTGAGCACCTTATTCTTTGATAAATCAACGGTTTCAGGTGCCAACTTTTTAAGCTGAGCCTTGGCCTCGATAATCTCATGCGGTTTAAGACTGGACTTATCATGGAGATTTTTGAGAATGCTCTCACTCTCTGACAAAGCCATATCAACGATTTCCTGAGCTTCCACCCGCGCCTTATTGAGCTCGCTTTCCTTTTCTCGGTTAAATTCATTGTAAAGTTTTTTGAGGGCTCGATTAAATTTGAGATTTTCCTGCTCCACCTCACGGATATTATCCAAGCGCTTGCGGCTTTCCAGTGTCTGCTCCTCTAAGCGCTCAATGATTCGATTGATATCACTGTCTGTGTTGGTCTGCTCTTGGGCATGGCCAACGATAACTTCCGACAAACCCAAACGCCGAGCGATTTCAAAGGCATTGGAGCGTCCAGGGACTCCCTGCATAAAGCGATAGGTCGGTCGCAAACTCTCTGTATCAAATTCCATGCTAGCATTTTCCACCCAGTCCGTCTCAATCCCATAGGCTTTAAGCTCAGGATAGTGGGTCGTCGCCATGGTCTTAATCTGTCTTAGCCGCAAATCTTCCAAGATAGCAATAGCCAGAGCTGCTCCCTCCTGCGGGTCAGTCCCAGCTCCCAGCTCATCCAGCAGAACCAGACTGTCGCTACCCACCTGTTCTAAAATAGAGACGATATTGGTCATGTGACTGGAGAAAGTCGACAGGCTCTGCTCAATCGACTGCTCATCACCAATGTCTGCAAAAATCTGACTGAAAATCCCAACGCGACTACCCTTGTCCGCCAGAATCGGCAGACCGGACTGGGCCATGATCTGAGCCAAGCCCAAGGTCTTCAGCATGATGGTCTTACCACCCGTATTAGGGCCTGTAATGACAATTTCTGTCAAGTCCGGCCCGAAATGCAGGTCATTAGCCACTGCATTTTCAATCAGGGGATGGCGGACACTAAGTAGCTGGATATCCTGCTCTTCCGACAGGTCTGGCACCACCGCTCCTGTCTCCTGCATGTAGCGGACCTTGGCACGCACCAGGTCCAGATGTCCAATAATCCAAGCATTGTTGGCAATTTCAGCTGCATGAGGCCGTATCATATCCGACATGGCCTGCAAAATCCGCTGAATTTCATAGCGCTCGTCCGCCCGACTGCTAGCAATTTCTTCATTGAGATTGACCACCGCCCGCGGCTCAATGTAAACTGTACTACCGCTGGCCGAAATATCGTGAACGACGCCCGCAATACGATTGCGGTAGGTATTTTTTACGGGCAGCACATTGCGGCCATTCCGACTGGCCACCACTTGGTCTGCCAGCATGTCACCCTTGGTTTTGAGAATCTCTTGAAGAATATCTCGAACCTGAACTTCATTTTCTTGGATTTTCCGGCGAATACGACTCAACTCTTCACTAGCAAAACTTTCGAGAAAGCCCCCATCATTGATAGCTTGCAGGCTCCCCTGAATATTAGGAAACTCTACTAGATTGTTAAAAAGACGATCCAAACGCTCCAATTGGACATTTTCCAAGTCCTCGTAGAAAGACAGCAGCTCATGCGTCACAGCCAAGACCCGCTTGAGGGCTAAAAACTCCTCAATATTCAGGTCACTATCCAGCTCTAGGCGCTTGGTCAAGCCCCTAATATCCTGAATCGTTCCCAAACTAAAGTGCGGACGTTGCACAAAAATCTGCCGCATATCGGACATTTCCAAAAAAGAGGCAGCAATTGATTCTTTTTTACTGTTTGGCTGGAGCTGCTTCAACTCCAACTCTCCCAGCTCAGTCAGCAAATAGGGAGAAAAAAGCTCCTTGATTTTATCAAATTCCAAAGTTTCTAAAATTTTATGATTCATCATGTTCATTCTATTTCTATATGATTTAAACTGAAAAAGAAACTCAGCTACAGGGCAACTGAGTCTTAATTATCCGATAATTTTTGTGACCCAAAGGTCATGTAAAATGGATGAAGTTACAGGCGTGTGATTGATAATAAACCGAATCAGCAAACTCGAATTTAAGCGTTCTTGGATAAAGGACATAGGCACAGTAGCTAAAATAGTCAGTCCCATCTCGATGACAAAGAGTGAGATGAAGACCGCAATAGCCCCACTAACCATATTGAAAACTTTGGTATCCCACTTATTCGGATAGGGAATTAAATTTACGAAAATCCCAAAAAAGCGGCCTACTATATAAACAAGACTGAAAACAAGAAGATAAGCCAGCCCCGCATAAAAAACCTTATCCAAATGGAAAAGTTGAGAACTTGCAAAGAAATAAGTCGAGCTGCCTTTAACAGCGCTAGCATAGGGCACCCACAAGCTGATAGACTTAGCCAAGTCCTGATATAGAGCTCCAGCCACCAGCATGGATACAATCGTCATAACAGCATAATAACCCTGCAGAACAATCCCACGCGAGTAGCCAATATAAAAGCTCCAAGCTAATATTAGTAAAATAATAATTGCAAACACTATCTTTCCCCTGTATTAGCTGACTTTTCTCTTAATTCGCTAAGCATTTTGTGACGAAGGCTTTCCAATTCTTTTTCCTTATCATCAAACTCAATCTCGCGGCTGAGCTGGGTAGATAAACTATTAATCGCCAACAAAATGGCCAAGACTTCATCATCTGCTGCAGGCATCTGCTCTTTAATAGCCTTATATTTTTCCTTAGCAACCCGCTCCACTTCTTCCATAAAAAGATTATCGTGTTCTGTTGTTAAAGTTAAGGTTTTGTTTCCAAATATAAACTTATATCTATTCAAATTTGCCATAAAATCACCTCATGATATTATACCAAAAATCGCTACATTTGTCAGGTAGAAATCTGCTATCTATCCTTTGATAAATTATAACTCTTTCGTATAATAGTATCGTTCACCTGTATAAGGATACTCTTTTAATCTAAACACTTCCTCATAGCCATGCTTCTTATAAAAATCGGGAGCTTGGAAATGAAAGGTATCCACAAATGAATACTTACACTTCCTGTCACGAGCTTCCTCTTCTGCCCTTTGCAAAATATCCGAGCCAAGCCCTTGCCCTCGTAAAGCCTCACTCACATATAAATACTCAATTTCCAGCCAATATCCAAACGTTTCGGCTACTAGGCCGCCCATTAAATTTCCGTCCTCATCTTCGACAAAGATATTGAGAGGCTCGCTTGCTGAAGCTTCCCTTTTAGAGCGATTATAGGCTCGGATTAAATTTCCAAGTTCTTGGACACGTTCAGGTTCTTTATTTTCCAATCTCAATTTCATTAGGCTCTCCTTCTTACCAAATCTTAAATCTATTCTACCATTTTAGCAGGATAAGTAGAATTTATTCATTCCAAAAGTAAAAATTTGAAAGATAGATACCTTAAAATGTATTAGAAAAGACAAGGCAGCAAACCTTGTCCTTATACTGTATCTAATAGTTCTCTTATTCATAGACTTTCTATATAAATCTCACATTTTATATATTCCCCTTACGAACCCGCACTTTCGTAAGCATCTAAGCCCTTGTCCCATAGTTTCAAGGAAATGAAAAAGAAAACAAGGGAAATCAGAATCAAACCACCGATATTAAAAAGTCCATTCTTGTCCTGCAAGAAATAGCTAGCTGGATAGTAGGCCGTAAAGGCGAAAGGCACGATAAAGCTAATCAACCAACGAAGAAGAGAATTGTAAATGGAAATCGGATATTTAGCAAAATCATTGAACATATAGAAAATGTAAATCATAGCACCTGACTGTTTGGTCCAAAAAGCGATACTAGCTGTCGCGATTTTCAAGGAAGTATAAATCAAGGTCGCAAAAGGAATACAGACTAGGAAAAGCAAGAATTTGGGAAGAGTCCAAGCAATACTTGATACCGTTGTCGCTAGTAAAATTCCACCGACCAATAGTTCGCCCAAGGCATCAATCTGAAAGGTCTCAACGAGGATATGGAAGAGAGGATTGATAGGCCGAGTCAGATACTTGTCAAACTCTCCCTTTCGCACCAAGCGCTGACCTAGCGCCCAGAGATTGTCAAAAAAGAGATGATCCAGTCCCTTGGGAATCAAGGAAAATCCATAGATAAAGGCAATCTCTTGAAAGGTCCAGCCTTCTAGCGAGGGGATGTGTTGAAAGAGGACATTGAGAAACAAGAGGTTCAACCCTTGAGTCAGAAAGACTCCTAATACACCAACAACAAAATCCACCTTGTATTCCATGATTTGCTTGATGTATTGTCTGATAAAAATCAGATGCATGCGTTGATATTTTTTCATACTAACCTCCTTGAATGGTGATAAATGACTGGACTCGTTTCCAAATCAACTGAGACAAGCCCACCATCACTAAGAGCCAGAAAAACTGGAGCAAAAGCGCCTGAAGAATCTGGCTGGCATCGTATTTCCCAACAATGATCATGACCGGAGTATAGATCAAAGATGAAAAAGGCAAGAAGGACAGAACATCTGAAACCACCTTGGGAAAGAAAGCCAAAGGAATCAAGCTTCCAGACATAAAGGCCACTATGGAAGTCTTGAGTAGATTGGAACCCCATAGATTCTTAAACACAAAGGCTGAAAATCCAAAGCAGATATTAAAGAAAAAGTTAATCAGATAGGCCAGCGTCAAGCTAAAGAGATAAATCAAGGTTAGTCCTAAAACTTCTAAAACAGCTTTCCCAGAGAAGATTTTCATCAATACAATAACACTTAAAAATGGCAGTCCAACAGAGATAAAAATCAACCACTTGGAGCCAAGCTCGGTGAAGAGGTAAGAGGCCGCAAAATGCACTGGTCGCAGCAAGCGCATGATAATGGAACCATCCTTGACCTCCTCCCCAATCATGAAGGAAGAATCTGACCTGGTCAAAAGATTAGTCACAAAACTCATGATGATGTAGAGGGTGATATCTGCCATACTAAAGCCCTGAATCAAAGACTCTTGCGAAGAATCAAAGACCGCCTTCCAGAGATAGAAAGCCACAAAGGCCCCCATGACATCACCAATCCGGTAAAGAAGAAAATTAACTCGATAGGTGATCAACTCCTGAATCCCTGCATTGATAAAGGGTTTATAACGTCTCCACAATTTGGTCATCTTAGAGCTCCTTTCGATAGAAGCGACGGATAATATCCTCAATATCCGTATCCAGCATCTTCAAATCGCGGATTTCAAAATCAGACAGGGTTTGCTTGATAATATCAGCCGACTGGTAGCGGGAACTATCAAATTCAATATTGAGACTGTTTCCTTGTCTATCAATGGTCATATCCGAAAAGCCTTCATAGTGAGAAAGGAGGTGACTTTGACCTGGTAGTAGTTCAAAGGAGATAGTCTTCATCTTGCCAAAGGTCTCCTTGAGCTGGCTAACCGTTCCATCAAAAATCTCTTGCCCCTTGTCAATCATAAAAATCCGATCACAGAGTTGCTCAATGTCACTCAGGTCATGAGTGGTCAAGAGAATAGTGGTCTCTTCCTCCTGATTGATTTGGGTGATAGCCCGACGAATGTTATCCTTGACCGAAACGTCCAATCCAATGGTCGGCTCATCTAAAAAGAGAACCTTGGGATTGTGAAGCAAGGAAGCTGCAATATCCGCCCGCATCCGTTGACCCAGCGAAAGAGTTCGCACGGGGTCCTTGATAAATTCCTTCAAATCCAAGACCTCATTCAAAAAGTCCATGCGCTTATGAAAGAGCGAGTCTGGCACATCGTAAATCTCTTTTAAGACCGTATAGGTCTCTTGCAGTGCCAAATCCCACCATAGCTGGGTTCTTTGCCCAAAGACAACCCCAATATCCTTGACATAATCTTGGCGATTGTCCTGTGGAATTTTACCGTTAATCCGACAAAAACCAGATGTCGGCTTTAAAATCCCTGTCAGCATTTTGATGGTTGTCGACTTCCCAGCGCCATTTGCTCCGATAAAACCTAAAATTTGGCCCTTGGGTACCTCAAAGGTCAAATCTTTAACCGCTTCAAAGGTCTGTTTTTCGGGATGAATAAAGGAGCGCAAAGCCCCCTTTAACCCTGGTTCCTTCACTGTCTTTACAAAATTTTTCTGAAGATGTTCTACTTCTATCATTGCCATACGTTTCTCCCTTTAGAAAGTATTCGGTAACTTGTTTCACAATGTTTAATTTAGCACAAAATAGAGAAAAAAGCAAAATATCAGACGATCTAGCAGAACATAAGAAATTATAAATAACCCAAAATAAAAATTGGTAAAAAAAAAAACAAGATCCGAAAACCTTGTCTTAATTACTATACCGGCGGCCGGGGTCGAACCGGCACGTCCTAATGGACACTGGATTTTGAGTCCAGCGCGTCTGCCAATTCCGCCACGCCGGCAAAGTAACTGGGGTAGCTGGATTCGAACCAACGCATGAGGGAGTCAAAGTCCCTTGCCTTACCGCTTGGCGATACCCCAATAATCAAAAGAAATAGGCGAGTGATGGGGATCGAACCCACGCATGCCAGAGCCACAATCTGGTGTGTTAACCACTTCACCACACCCGCCATATTCCAAAACACGGGCAGTAGGAATTGAACCCACACTGAAGGTTTTGGAGACCTTAGTTCTACCTTTAAACTATGCCCGTTAAGCATGGAAGGGGAGGGATTCGAACCCCCGAACCCGAAGGAGCGGATTTACAGTCCGCCGCGTTTAGCCTCTTCGCTACCCTTCCGAAATTCTAAAGATATATGGCGCGAGACGGAATCGAACCGCCGACACATGGAGCTTCAATCCATTGCTCTACCAACTGAGCTACCGAGCCAAATTGCGGGAGCAGGATTTGAACCTACGACCTTCGGGTTATGAGCCCGACGAGCTACCTAGCTGCTCCATCCCGCGATATTCTAATCTAAGGAGGATGTGGGATTCGAACCCACGCACGCTTTTACACGCCTGACGGTTTTCAAGACCGTTCCCTTCAGCCGGACTTGGGTAATCCTCCAAAATATATAGTCCGTACGGGATTCGAACCCGTGTTACCGCCGTGAAAAGGCGGTGTCTTAACCCCTTGACCAACGGACCATATTACTATTTAAATGGGCACGAGTGGACTCGAACCACCGACCTCACGCTTATCAGGCGTGCGCTCTAACCACCTGAGCTACGCGCCCAAGTTATAAAAACTTGGTATGAACTTCCGTTCAAAGCGGGTGACGAGAATCGAACTCGCGACAACAGCTTGGAAGGCTGTAGTTTTACCACTAAACTACACCCGCTTGAATATGGGAGTTAACGGGATCGAACCGCTGACCCTCTGCTTGTAAGGCAGATGCTCTCCCAGCTGAGCTAAACTCCCAAAAAGGAAGCACTCCGACTTCCTATCCTGCTAAGCGACT
>NZ_LAWH01000030.1:0-47953 GCF_001588905.1 Streptococcus cristatus
ATCAGCTTTTACAGCCCTACTCAACTGTGCGGAGGTGGGACGACGAAATCGAATTCTAAAGAATTACCGATTTCTGTCCCACTCTCTTCATTCGACAGGTTTAATTGTCAAGATTAATCTTCTATAAGACTTAATCTTCTTTTTTCTTCAGCCTTGCTACAAGACTAGCTACTAAGCCTAACAGTCCCATTCCTGCCAGTGCTGCTACCTGTGTAGAACGGTTTCCTGTATTTGGCAAACGACCACTGTCTGTTTGACTTGCTTTTCTTGCTTCCGATTTTGTTTCTTCAGCCTTTATTTTTGCTTCTTCAGCTTTTGCTGGTGCTTGAGCAGGTCTTTCTGCAGATGGCTGAGTCGGACTTTGCCCTTTCTTAACTTCTACAATCCGAGTTTCGCCCTTACCAGCCTCTTCTGGTTTTTGAGGAGTCACATGGTGAGGTTCAGGTGATGGCTGAGAATCTTCTTTCTTCGTTCCGACGAGGACAATTCGATCTGTCGGAGCTTGGAGAACTTCTCGTAGCTTCTCTTCTCGCTTGCCATCTGGATAAACTTCTGTGAGAACTCGTTCCTGACCAATTTGGCCTTCTTGAGCCACACGCTTTTCTCCTAGTTTGAGCGTTGGATCCTCTTTTTCAGCTGTTTGGAAATTGAGCTCTTGTTCGAGGACTTCTAGACTTGGCAGTTCCTCTTGGACAGCAGCTGAAGTTTTCCCAGTCACTGGTTTCTCCTTGATCAATTGGATGCGGTATTCCTTGACCTGCTTACCATTTTCTGAAACAAACCGCACCAAGACTGGCAAATGATCATCTCCACTATCCACAACCGTTGAAGCCACTTGGTCGCTCTCTGCTACGGCAATCTTCGGACGTTGACCTGTATAAGTCACTTGATAATTTTGACGCTCTTGAGAGAAGTCTGGCAGTTCTTTTCCATCTACCAAAATCTTAGAATTTGTACTTTCCTTAGCCAATTCACTTGGTGCCAAGAAGGTCATCTCCGTCAGAGCAACTCCATTCTTGTCATCTTTTCTTTCCATCCGCCATCTCATCGCTTTCGACTTGACAGCCTTAAAGCTTGCTGTAAGTTCAGCGCCTGCCTGGATTTCCTGATTGATGTTATATGGAACAGCTTCCCAGTTGTCAGGGTTGTTAAAAGGATGATTTGGTTCGTAGGCTTGATAGTTTGAGTAATAGACAGGAGCATCAAAATCTGGTCCAACATAGCGCTCTAAAACAAGCTTAGATGGTGCATCTGTTCCGCTATCGGCAAAGAAGCGCAGTTTGGCTTGAACGACCGTCCGCTTGACAATCTTGCCTTGGTTCTTGAAGATAACACCTACTGAGACTTCTGGATTCGCTGATGGAGTAGCAGACCAGTTTGTCCAACGACGACTATCATCATGATCCCCATCATTGATATAGTCCACACGGTCATGAGAACCTGGGTCAATATCATTGGTTGCTGAAGCAAAGGCTTGATTGCTATTTTCATCATAATATGGATTGTCTGACACAGACGCGCCCTGCTTGTCGGTCACTCGGACAGAGAGCTCGACAGGTAGGTCACTACCTAGCAGGCGACCTCGAACAGTAAATTCGCCAGCTTTTGCCAGATTTTCAGCTGGAACTGGCTCCCATTCAACAGTCAGGTCTTTGACTTCATAGTCTGATTTACCAGTGAAGTAAACAGGAACTTTGTTTGGCAAGTCTAGGCTTTGACCTAGGTGAAGCAAGCGAGACTGTTTCACCGCTGCTACTGGCTTACGAGCCAGCAAGTCTTTATCATTTGTAAAGTGGAGACGGTATTCCCCGAGGATATCCCCATTTTCTGCCTTCACGACAACACGAATAGGATCTCCCTCATGGACACTTGGCACGACTGTTGCCAGACCATTATTGCTGACACTAGCAGTTACTGCTGGTGCTTGCCCGTCATTAGCTGGGAGATAATAGTCAGTCAAGCTTGGGTTAAAGTTTGGCAAGTCTTGGCCAGCCACTTGGATGCGGGTTTCTGCCTCTTTCGCTGCAGCCACTTGTTTCGAGAAAATTTGGACTTCTGTGATCGAGGTTCCCCACTTGTCATCCGCTCTCACCATACGAATCCGAAGAGCATAAGTATCGACTTTATCAAAGTTAAAGTGATTCATTTCCCCAGCCTTGAGCTGATCTGGAGCTTTGAGGTTGGTCACCGGTTTCCAATTGGCAGCATCGTTGAAGACATGCTCTTCGCTTTCGACAAAGCTAGGATTTTTAGGTACAGTCGGAACGGTCTTGCCAGCATAATACTCGATCACGTAGGATTTCGGAGCCCCAACTCCGTGATCTTCATGGAAGGCTACGTTCAGATTGTCTACTGCCCGCTTGGTCATAATACCAGAATCTCCAAAGAGAACGCCCACTGAAGCCTCATCTTGGCGGTTCCAGTTTGTCCAACGATTCGCTGGTTGGTCATTGTAAGAAATCACCTTATCATTGACATAAGATACTGGGTCACTCGGATTGGAGTCCGAAGCAAAGGCCAGTGGCAATTCTGAACCTGTCCATTGGTCCGAAATATTGGCTCCATGTTCAGTCTTAGCAGATACACGGACATGGAGTTTGGTTGGCAACTGACTGCCTTCTACCTGACCAGTGACCGTGAAGACACCTTCTTTTTGATATTGACTTGGCGAAATAGCGTCCCAAGTGACTTTTGCTGAGGAAACTTGGCCATTTGAATGGTAAGTCCGGACACTCTCTGGCAGGTGTGGTGCTTCCGCAAGTGGAGTTGTCACGCTGACTTCCTCTACTGCGACAATGCCTTCCACAGACACCTTAGCACGCGCTTCCCGCTCAATACCTTCAACTTTTCCGACCATTTCAAAAGTGTGGTAGCGTTCAAGTTTTTCTTTTTCTACAGCCTGCCAAGTAACCCTATGAACTTTAGGGAATCCTTTGTCGTACTCAACCGTCACGGTTGTTGGCAGTTTTGGTTCTTGATGCAAGTCTGTTACCACATGGACTGGGCGGACTGCTTGAACCACTTTCTTCTCCGTATTGGCTTGAATCACTAGTTCCACTTGCCCTTCAGCACCGTCATACTCTGCTTTCAAAGTCACATTTCCTGGCTTGTGTAGTTCCAAGCTTCCTTTATGAACGGCAACGTCTCCTTCACCTTTCGTAGAGAAGGCCACCTTATCAGCCTGTAAAACTGCCTGAGTGCCATCTTGATAGTGCGCCAAAACAGTTAATTGGACAGTCTGGTCTTCTTTGAGACCGTCAGCTTGCTCAACTTGGAGGCTCAAATGGTCAATTTTAGGAGCTTCTTCTAGGAATTGCACTGCATAAGTTTGCAGGGCTCCGCCATCTTTTGGCTGGACATAAATGTTTGCACGCATACCGTTTGAAGCACTGGCTTGAACCACTGTCACATCCGCATTTTCAGCTGTAGCTGTCACTGAAGGGAGCTGCGCTCCATAGGCAAGGCTCTGATAATGGACTGGTTTTTGACTGGTCAGGTCCGATACTGCCTCACCACCTACAGTCACTAGTGGCGGCACAGGCCCAGCTGCTTCCCCTTCTTCCACGAGCAAGGTCGCAGAAATGGTATCGCCTGCCAGATGACCGGTCATTGGAATACGTGAACCTACCACAGACAGTTTGGCTTGATCTTCTGGCGCGATTTCCCATTTATCTACATCATAATGTTCGACACTGCCGTCAGTTAGAGCAAGAGGGATCGACTTGTCTACACTGCTCAAGTCCGTTCCAGGAGCTACTCGTTTGATGACTGGCAATTCTCTTTCAACAGCTAAAACTTCCACATGTGCTTCTACTTGGCGACCGTCTGCCTCTCCTTTGACGGTTACAATACCTGAGTGGCTAACGTCTGCTTGTGACCAAGTTACAGGGCGTTCCGCACGACTACCGTCACTGTAAACAAAAGGAACTGTCGCTGGCAAGCTTGGAGCTTGTCCCAAAACTGTGCGAACTTTTGGCACTTCCGTACCCAAAACAGTCTTTTCTTTCTGCTCGTCCTTGCCAGTAAAGACTGTCACTTGGTCTGATTTTAATAAACCAGAATGGGCAGTCAGCGTGAATTTACCGGCTTGGTCTGTTGATTTGACAATGGCAACTCCCTTACCGTTAAAGGCTTTGCGGATCCAAGAGCCGTCTGCTTGTTCCTTGTAACGTTCACGACTAGCTTGCTCACCATTATCCACACCGACAAGCTGGCCTTGTCCATGCAACTGGAAGCGAACGAGGTTATTGGCAGTTGGCACGACATTGCCGTCACGGTCGACGATTTCATAGTAGATGTAGGTCAAGTCTTTTCCATCTGCTGCGATAGCGTGCTCTTCCTTGACCAAGCGTACACCTGCAGGCTGACCTGCTGTGACAATCTTGTCGCGAGCAATTTCTTTACCTTGCTCATCACGAGCTACAGCTTCCAAAGTTCCCGGCTGATAAGCTACTTTCCACTCAAGATAAAGTTCTTGAGGATTTGCTCCTTCTTGATAGCTGCGGCCATCGCTGGTTTCTTTTTTATTAAATTTCTTGACTCCCAAAGATTGGTTGTTCAAGTACAATTCGACACTAGCTGCATTGGAGTATGCACGGACTGGTATTTTATTTTCAGCATCTGCAACATTGTCTGCCAAGTCTTGATCTTCCCAGTTCCAGTGAGGAAGCAGGTGAACCATAGGTTTCTTCTTAGCTGAAACCCACTGACTTTGGTAAAGGTAGTAGTCATTTTTAGGAATGCCCGCCGTGTCTACTATTCCGAAATAAGAGCTCTTTACAGGTGTACTGTTTTGGTTGTGCCAAGGAGTTGGCTCACCGATATAGTCTGTACCTGTCCAGATAAATTGTCCTGCGTAGCCCGCATTGTCTCGGTCAAAGGTCCAAGAAGCAGTTGCCGTTTTACCCCAGCCAACACGGTCATTTCCATAGTCAGACTGCTCATAGTTGCGCCAAGACTGATTGCTTCCGACCCATTCTTGCTCTGGATGGAAATAGCTGCCACGCGTACGAGTAGCCGAAGAGGTTTCAGAACCATAAATCAACCAGTTTGGATGTTTGGCACGTAAGGCCTTGTAATTATCTTCTGAGTAGTTAAAGCCAACTGCATCCAATTCATCTGCGATTTTCTCGTGGCCACCACTACCATCACCAAAGCGGAATTTGTCAGCCCCCATCGTGACATAGCGGGTCTTATCAACTGACTTGATGACCTTGACTAAGCGTTTAACAGTCGCTAACGAATGAGCATCGCCGTTTGCTTCACCGATTTCATTTCCGATTGACCACATAACGATGGCTGGATTATTTTTGCCTCTTTCAACCATGGTCCGCAGGTCATAGTCAGACCATTTTTCACCCTTTTTAGCTTCTGGGTGAGTCGCATCTTTTTCAAAGAAACGGCCGTAGTCATAAGGCTTCTTACCTCCATACCAAGTATCAAAAGCCTCTTCTTGGACCATCAAACCCAGCTCTGCCGCAATCTGCAAAGTCTGCTCACTAGCAGGATTGTGGGTCGTACGAATAGAGTTGACCCCCATCTCCTTCATTTGCTTGAGGCGACGATACTCAGCCTTATAGTTTTCTTCTGCTCCTAGAGCCCCGTGGTCATGGTGCAAGGATACTCCGTGGAACTTGACCTTCTGACCATTGAGAGAGAAGCCTTCGTTTGGAGTCCAGTTGTAATATCGATAGCCAAACAAGTCTTTCTTCGCATCGACGAGCTGACCATCACGATAGACCCGTGTTACCAGCTCATACAAGGCAGGCTTATCATTAAATACAGTCCACAACTCCGGCTTTTCTACTTCTAAGCTTGCCTGAATGGCACTGCTCTCGTGGGCTTTTATTTTTTGGCTAGCAGTGCGGATGAGGTCTGTGACTGCCTCACCTCCACGTCTGACAATCTGATATTCTGCTGTGATTTCGTGGTCTTTATCGTCTGTGTTGACAATCTTACTGGTCACATGAGTTGCAACCTTACCGTCTTGTTGTTTCTCAAGCTCTGGCGTTAAGATAGTTGTACCATTTTTCTCAACATGAACCTTATCTGTCACTTGCAAACTCACATCACGGTAGATCCCGCTTCCTGAATACCAACGGCTACTTGGTTGCTTGTTGACAACGTGCACAGCGATGACATTTTCCCGACCATCTTTGTGGAGGTATTTAGTGATATCGTATGAAAATTGGTTGTAGCCATTAGGATAATGCCCAACCAGCTGGCCATTGACAAAGACCTGCGAATCCATGTAGACACCATCAAATGTGAGGCGAACATTTTTATCAAGATCTTTTTCGTCTAATTTCAGAGGCTTACGATACCAAGCATCTCCACCATTGAGCTGGCCACCTTCATTCTGTGCAGGAGACTCATGGTCAAAATCAAAGTGGATACTCCAGTCATGAGGCAGGTCTAACTTTTTCCACGATGTGATATCCGTCTCAGCTTGGACAGCTTCCTTAGCATTAGCATTTAATTTAAAGTGCCAATTCTGATTAAAATTCACTTTTCTATCTTCGATCATTTGGCTCACTTCTTCCTTGGTCGCAGATTTTATCTCAGGCTGCGCAGCTTTTTCTTGAGTAGCTTCTTGGCTATTCTCTTTTTCGCCATTTTGAGATGCTGCTGAAATGTCCTCCGCTGCTTTAGAAAGCTGAGGACTTTCTTCTTTTTTCTCCTCCTGAGAATGCACAACAGGCTCAGCTGCCTGATGTGTCACTGGTTCAGCAGTCACTTCTTCCTCAACGGTTTTTTCCTCCACAGGCTTTTCTGTAGCAACCAACGCAGTTGTCTCCTCTGCATAAACTGGACTTGCTCCCGCTACACTCGCTCCAAATAAGAGGAAGCAAGTCCCAATCACTATCGAGCAAACGCCAATAGAAAACTTTCTTATGCTATAAACTCTCTTTCGATTCCAATGATCCTCTCCCATAGGATCCTCCTTCT
This sequence comes from Streptococcus cristatus, assembly GCF_001588905.1. Taxonomy (GTDB): domain Bacteria; phylum Bacillota; class Bacilli; order Lactobacillales; family Streptococcaceae; genus Streptococcus; species Streptococcus cristatus_N. The sequence goes on from NZ_LAWH01000030.1 coordinate 6,949, forward strand.
TTTTCTTTGGTAACCGCTTCTATTTTTAAAAAGAAAGCGCTTTACTTTTATAATCGTTTCCCTCCTATTTTATAAAACAGGATCGTTTATCTCAATAAGCCAAGAACCTTTTTTATATTTTTGAGCGTTTTTCCTAAAATTAGGAGAAAAACAAACTTTCTCAAACATTCCTATAAAAAGGATGAGTGATTATCACCCATCCTTTTCCTATAGATTTATCATATAAATCATCCACTCTTAGAATTTAGCCAGGTATTCCTGCACAAGTTTGATGTCTTCTTCCTTGCCACCTCGGTCAATATCGCAGATATGCGGCAGCCCATATTTTTCGATAATCAAAGGTGTAGCCCCGCAGAAGGTCCGTCCATGCTTCACCGAATCTCCATTATTGACAAAACCCTTAATCAAGCTTGAATGTTTCTTAATAAAGCGCTTAGTGGACCAGGGAATTTTCCCAGCCCCAGCATTTCGCGTGATCAGAATACAAGGCTCTTCCAACTTTTCCTTGATGCTTTGTGTCGGATAGCCCAGCGATTCTGCAAATTGCTTCCCAACACCCGTTACTGAATCATAAACTATAATCATTTCCTCTCCCTACTTTCTCAAAAGAAGCACTGCTAGAAAAGCAGCAAAGCCTATAACAGCCACATCCGATATCAGTTGTAAGAGAATTTCCAAATCAGGCATACTGTGAATATAGAGCAAGATACTGATCACCGTCAAGGCCAAGACCACCAGCTTGACAGATACTGCTACACCTTGCATCACAAGTAATCCAAGTAAGATACAAAGGAGACCACCAATCAAAAAAGACTGAAAGCCCAAACTCAGACCAAGTCCAAATTCCACCCCGCCATAACCAAGGGTCAAAAAACCAATCACAACTAGGCAAAGCCCCAAAATAGTCCTTCCACTCAACAGCATTTCACCTTGTTTCATCATTATTTCCTCACTTTCTAACTTGAATGAATAGATTATAATATTCATTCAAACCTTCTCAAAAAATTATTTTCCTCTAATTTGCTTTCTCCATCGCTCTACATCACACAAATCCACCTCCTTACTTGAATGAATTCTTTTACGAATTCATTCACCTCATCTTCCAAGAAAAGGAAATTCTTATTTAGCAAAAATTCCCTTTAAAAAATATTTCACCAAGGTCTCGATACTCTCAAAATAACCTGGAAAATCCTGCTCTGTCACATGCATGTCAATGTAGTAGAGCAAATCATAAGCCTTCATGATTTGGGCGACTTCCTCTTGTGAAAAGCCCTTCTCCTGCAAACGCTGGCTGAAAGTCCGAATCAGAAACTGGTGAAAGGCATTGGCCGCGCGGCCAGCATCCTGATTATAGTAGTCGTGCAAGATCTGAGAAATGCCCGGCTTGCTCCACTCCGCTAAAATTTTATTAGGCGAAATCAACTCAAAAGTGACTGCAAAAAGCTGCTCAACGACTGCCTCTGGCTCACTCTGCCAATCCACGCGCTGCATGGTTTCCTCACGTATGCGGTTATTCTCAGCTACATAAACCTCTAAAAAAATAGCTTCCTTGGATTCATAGTACTTATAAAAGGAGCCAACAGCCATGCGGGCACGCTTGGTAATATCTGAAATATTCGTCTTTTTATAACCCTTCTCAGCAAAGACCTGCCTAGCCTCAGCCAATAATTCAGCTTTTTTGTCCATGACCTTCTCCTTTTATGAATGAATTAAATTTTCTATTCATTCAAATTATAACACTTTAAAAATCTTTGTCAAGAAAAGCGGAAATCGTACTTTGGAAAGAAGACGGCAGTTTGAGATAATAGCCCCTTTGTTAAATAAAAAAACAAACAAGTTCTTGATAAAACTTGCTTGCGTCTTGGATAGATTAGTGTTTTCTACGATTTTTCAAGGCCTCGTTGATTTTCTTGGTTTTAATCATCGAATCAATAGTGACAAGAAACCAAACCAAGAGGTAAATCAAAACAAAACTTAGCCAGAAGGACCAACCAAAGAGCATAGTCCCCCAGCCATTGCAGATCATAGCTAGACTAACGATGGTCGCTGTCACTACAAAGTGGCAGAAAAGTAGGAAAGGAAATGGAAAGCGGTCTGTCGCGTCAAAGATATAGCTTGCAACTCCGATCAAAGCGCTGACAAGGAGGACACTGAGAATTGAACGCGGAGTCAAGAGACTTGTTTTTCCTGAAATAAGGCTTACCAGCAGAAAGACCAAGCTACCTGTTCTCAAACCATCCTGCATACCGATCAGAATTTTTTTAAAGGTCATGATTTTCCTCCTAAATTCCCAAATAGTCCATAAGCAGCTTGACATAACGGCGACTGACATCGGTTTTGATCTGATTGGTCAGCTTGGCAGTCATATTGCCCGAAAAACTATCCGACAAAGATTCTAGATGGTCGATATTAATGACTGCGTGGCGAGATACCTGGATAAAATTGCGACTATTGAGACGATTTTGAAAACGAGTCAGCGTTTCTGTCGTTGTATAAACGCCCTCGGTACTGTAAATCATCAAGGTTGTCTGATTAATATCGGCCAAGATAATATCCTCTGTCTTGAGCATAACAAGCTTATCATCCGACTTAATAGGCAGGACACCACTTGGTCCAGCCTTGAAGTTTTCCAAATAATCTAGGACAGCCTTGGCCTCACCAACCAGCTGATCCGCTTTCACGACGACCAGCGGGTCTTGGGAAGAAATCTGAGCATCTTCTTCAAATCTTGTCTGCAAACCTAGGCCTCCTACTTTCTTTACTTGAAGCTCATCCGTCGATTCAGCAGCCAATTTTGACCTAGCCAGAACAGGGCTGCTACCGTGAGCACTACTCCAACTATATAGTATGTTTCTTGGCTTGTCAAGAGCTTTTGCCATTCGATACGGATACCTAGGAGCTTCTCAAAGTCTTGCTGGAGCTGACCCTGACCAGCAAAAACTTCTGTCAGAGAATCCTTCATCAGGACTTGTCTGAAGAGGGAAGCCATGTAGGTTGAGGGAGTCAGTTTCATGAGATTTTGGGCAAGGCTGGGCAGAGTCCCAATCGGAATATAGGTTCCCACTAGAAAACCAGAGGCGGCACCGATGACCGTTGCGTATTGCCCCAAGGAATTCACCGATTTGAAATAAGGAACAACTAGCGCATTGAGGAGACTTGCCAGCAAGCTATTGAGCATCATGAGGCCGACCAGCTGGGGAAGAAGCGTCCAGTCAAAGGAGATCTTGTCCGCTAGGATAAAGTAGGTCAGCATGACAGCAAACATGAAGACCTGCATGACAAAGCCAATCGCAAAGGCACTGATTAAGTAGCTAAACCGCAAGCCCCATTGCCCCAAATCTGTGATAAAGAGGTCAGCGGTCACCTTTCTTTCTCGGTCTTCAGTTTGTTGCGAAAAAGCTGATAGGGTAGTTGTCAAGGCGGTGACAGCCAGCGTTCCGCTAATCAACCAAAAGTCGAGCAGCTCCACCGCATGGCTACTGTCTGACCAAGAGCCTTTCATGTTGTTCTTTAGGAAAACAAGATATAAAACAAAGGGAATAATGGCGCCAAAGAGAGATAGAATCACCCCACTATGATTGCGAAAATAGAGTAAAAAATTTCGTTTGATCAACATTAACATTTAACGTACCTCTCTTCCTGTCAGAGCCATAAAGGCATCATCCATGGTTCCGGGTTGGAATTCAAATTGTTCAATATAGGAGCCAAGCTGGCTCAGCAAAGCCAAGGCTTCCTTCGTCGTCTCAGGATAAAAGAAAAACTCATTTTCCTTACCTTGCTCCCATTCACAGCTAGTCGGCAAAGCAGCCTTCAAGCCCTTTGAATCTGGGGTCAGAATCCGCAAAACATTACGGGCATAGCGCTCCTTGATCTGATCAGCAGAGCCTTGCGCGATGACTTGACCATGGTCTACGATATAAATCTTATCTGCGTCGTCGGCTTCATTAAGATAGTGGGTGGTCAAAACTACGGTCATCTTTTCCTTCTGCTGCAGGTCTTTGAGTAGCTTCCAGATACTTTCTCTAGTCTGGATATCCAAGCCTGTCGTCGGCTCATCTAGAAAAAGTAAGTCGGGACTATTGAGCAATGCACGGGCAATGTCCACCCGACGCTTTTGTCCACCAGAAAGGGTCCCGTAGCGTTGTTTGGCAAAGCTAGCCAGGCCTAGTTGCTCGATCAATTGCTCAATCTTACCAGTCGCCACCTGCTTGTACTGCTTGGCACGGATTCGCAGATTTTCAACTACCGTTAAATTAGCATCCAGCACACTATTTTGAAAGACTACGCCCAGCTTGGTTTGTTCTGCATAAATGATTTGTCCTGATGTCGGCTGCAAAAGCCCAATCAACATCTGAATTGTTGTCGATTTTCCTGCTCCATTTGGCCCTAGAATGGCTGTGAAACTGCCTGACTCAATTTCTAAATTCAGGCCATTTACTGCTACCTTGTCTCCATAAACTTTGGTCAGATTTTTTACTTGGACTAACATGATCTTTTCTCCTGTCTTAACTTCTGAGACTATGATAGCAAGTCTTTTTTGAAAAATCTCGGCTTTTTGGACAAGCGGTAAAATGAGGGAGATGAGAGGTAAAAATCCAGACATCAAAAAATCCCCGACCAGAGGTCAGGGATTTGCTCTTAGCGGGCGACAATCTTGCGGTAACTGCGAGAAGTCAATAAGAATACTAAAATATAGGTCAGGAGGAAGACGCCGCAAGTTGCAAGTGTTGTCTGGATTAAGAGAGGAAGATTGGTCACTCCCAATAGAGCAACAATCAAGCGCAACATATGAAAGACAGCTGCTATATGTAGAAAAGCAAAGATAAGAGGTAGGAAGAAAACAGTCAAAATCTGCTTGCGGATGGTACTTCTAGTCTGCTTTTCGTCTAAACCAACCTTTTGCAAGATGATAAAGCCATCACGGTCCTCATAGCCTTCAGAGATTTGCTTGTAGTAAATCACAAGAACAGCTCCTAGAAGGAAGATAACAGATAAGAAGACACCGATGAAGAGCAAGGTTCCGGTAAGTTCCTGATAGCTCTTTTCTGCGCTATGACGATCACTAGCCATTGCGTAGCTACCATCTTGGGCCTGTTCCTGATCCAAAGTGTCCCTCAGTCCCAGCTGGACTTGCTCAACAAATTTCTTACTGCCCTTAGTCTCTGAAGCAACTCCAATGTAGTAGTAATGTTCCACATCGAGATTAACATCTTTGCTATCATTGACCACCATATAGAGCCCCTGTTCCATGGTTACATCGTTTGGATTAGGGATTTCCCCATGCGTGAAATTCGACGATAAAAGCTGCTTAATCTTCCAGTCCTTGCCATTCACTCGGAGAGGCTTGTCCTTATTTAAGGAAATATTTTTCCCGTAAACTAGGGTTTCATCGTCTGCTAAGTCTATCTTTTCCCCTGTCATTTTTTCATAATCCTGGCGATTGATGACTGTAATCGTGCCTGCAGACTTGGTCAAGATACTTGTATCTGACTCCAGCTCTCTTTGCATTGGAACTGTCACATCATTACCAGCCAGTTTCGTAATGAAGGCTGATTGGTAGAGATAGGTAGTATAGCTTGGCTTCTTCAGATCTGTGTCCTGAGCGACTTGCTGGACCTTGTCCAACAGATCCTCCTTCTGATCGGTCGATTTCGGCAAGACGATACTGACATTATAATCCTTCGGATGCAAGGTAGTAATATAATCCTGACCTCCAACATAGATATTGATTGTACCGACCAGAGTCACTAAGAGCATGGTAGATAGAATGGAGATAGTTGCCAATCCTGCTGCATTTTTACGCATCCGCGAGATAAGATTGGAAACAGAAATGAAATTCTGCGTTTTATAGTAGTAGCCTTTGCGCTTTTTGAGAAATTGTAATAGTGTAATCGAACCTGCATTAAAAAGCAGATAGGTTGCGATGATAACCATGACCACAGCTATAAAGAAATTGCCGATAGCAGCGACAGGCTTGGTAACGGTCAAAGCCATATAATAAGCCACACCCATGAGCAGGAGCCCCAGCAAGGTTTGCAGAAAAAGGAAGCGTCCCTTCTTCTCGCCTGCTTTCTTTTCTTTTACAAGATGCAGAGAGCTATAGCGTAGAAGACGCGTAGAGTTGAGCAACAAAATCACCGCAAAAGCGACACCTAGACTAGCTAGAGTGATCCAGACATTCTGCCATTGAAAGGTCGAGGCAAGAACTGCCGGCATTCCCATCAATTTCAAAAGAACGGCGTAGAGCATCTTATCTAAAGCTAGGCCAGACAAAATACCCAGACCAACTGTAGCCAGATAAAAGACACAGAGTTCAAAGAAGGTCATAAGTAGCAGGTGACGCTTTTCCATCCCCAACACACTATAAACGCCAAGCTCACGCGAACGGTTCTTCATGACAAAGCTATTGGCATAGGTGATAAGGATGAGCACCGCAATCTGAATGACCTGGATACCAAACTGCAAGGTCATCCGAGCTGCTGTACCACCATAAGAGGTCTCCATATTTGGACTGTGAGCCAGTGAGACAAAACTATACAAAATCGCTGTTGCCAGTACTGTCGCCAAAGCAAATGGATAATACAAACTGCGATTTTTGATCAGATTTGATAAAGCCAGTTTACTCGTTAGTTTGAACATAGTTGCCCACCTCACTTGCCATAACTGTCAGAGTATCGGAAATCTCTTGGAACATCTGCCGCTCGGTCTTGTTACCGCGGAAGATTTGATTGTAGAGAATCCCGTCCTTGATAAAGAGCACCCGCTTGGCGCGGCTAGCCGCTGAAGTCGAGTGAGTTACCATGAGAATGGTCTGGCCGCGGTCATTGATGTCGTCAAAGACATCCAAGAGAGCCGCCGAAGACTTAGAATCCAGCGCTCCTGTTGGCTCATCCGCCAACAAGATCTCAGGCTCAGTGATAATAGCGCGGGCTACCGCCACCCGCTGCTTCTGGCCACCAGAAATTTCATATGGAAACTTCTCTTGGAGTTTATTTATCCCCAGCTCATTGCAGGTTGTGACCAGCTTTTGCATCATCTCGGTAATGGGACGACGAGAGAGAACCAGGGGCAGCAGGATATTATCCTTAACCGACAGGGTGTCCAATAGGTTGAAATCCTGAAAGACGAAGCCTAATTTTTCTCGGCGGAAGCTGGAAGCCTGGCTGTTTTTGATGGTTGCTGTGTCAGTTCCGTTGAGAAAGACGCGCCCCTCAGTCGGCTTGTCCAGCATGGCTAAGATGTTGAGCAGGGTGGATTTCCCAGAGCCTGACTCACCCATAATGGCCACGTATTCACCTTTTTCTACCGTAAAGTGAATATCCTTTAGTGCCTCTACTTGGCTACCCTGAAAGCGAGTTTTATAAATCTTTTTCACATGTTGTACGTCTAATAAGGTCATCATGATCTCCTTTTCTATAATTCCATTTTAATACAGAAACAGCTTTATTTCCATATTCTACTAATTTTTAAATGCCAATATTTTTATCTCTGCACTAGATATGCAATCAGTGCGATGATCCAGAGATGGGCTGGGTAAAAGATATAGAAGAAATACTTGCCCCACTTGCCATTATAGCCTCGCTCGCCATTGTAGAGATGGAGGAAGGGCAAGACGGTAATAAAGGCCCAGTCTGAATTGTAGAGCATCATCGAAATGGTGGCTCCCATGGTTGGGTAGATTTCAATGCTCAGACAGAAGAGCAGAAAAGCCAAGACCATGTAAGAAAAAGTTCTGAGAGCAGGCTGATTGCGGAAGATATAGCTAATCAGCATCAAAGGAATAATGGTCATGCCGCCTTCTGTCAAAAAGACTCCTGCCAAACCAATTAAGACTGCCGCTCCAATCCGCAAATAGCGCTTCTCATCCATAATCTCTTCACCTTTTTTGGAAAGACCAAATACAAGATTGAGCACCAGAACGCCACAGGCTAAGCTGAGAAAGATATTATTCTCAAGATGAATCCCCTTGCTATGAAAGAGCATGGTCAGGATGCTATTGCCCAGCTGCATGATAGCCGCCCAGATAAACAAGCGAGCATTGTAGGCCAAGCGATTGCGCGTATGCAGAAAGCCTTCTACTGCGCTAAAAGCAAACCAAGCAGCTACACAGCGGGTCAGCAGGTGGAAAATCCCGTCCCAGCCTGTCGGCAAAAGCCCTGGAATCTTACCAATATGATCAAAAACCATTAAAAAGGCCATGAAAAGCTTGAGTTGGAAAGCATTGAATCCTCTTGTTTTCATTTCATATCTCCTTGTCTTCTTTATACATCTATCTTACAAAAAAAGAAAGGTCGGTACCATAACCTAACCTTTCAATTTCACTGGCCAACCTTACAAATTTGTAAGAATGCCTTATTCAAATATCATCTTCTTCTCTGAAAAACTAATTATGACAGTTGTTCCCTGTCCGACTTGAGAAGCGATGCTAATTTGATGCCCCAGCTCATCTGCAATTTTCTTGGACAGATAAAGTCCCAAGCCAGACGACTGCTGAGTCAAACGACCATTATAGCCCGAAAAACCTCGCTCGAAAACCCTTAGCAAATCCGCATCTTGAATGCCCAGACCGCTGTCTTTGATATAAAGCGTATCCTCCTGAAAATAAATCTCAATCCCGCCTTGACTGGTGTATTTCAGACTATTTGACAGCACTTGCTCCAAAATAACGACGAACCATTTCCTGTCTGTGATGATGGTTCGGTCCAGATCATGCAGATTGAGGCTCAAGCCCTTTTGGATAAAGAAAATCGCATACTTCTTGACAATCTCCTTGACCAAATCTTCAACATTTTCCTTTTTCAAGACCAAATCCTCGTGGAAACTCTCCAAACGAAGATACTGCAAGACGATATTGACATAGGACTCAATCTTAAAGAGCTCTTGCTCCAGCTGATTCTTGACCTTCTTGTCCTCAATTTCTCCGACCAGCAATGAACTAGCCGCAATAGGCGTCTTGATCTGATGAGCCCAGAGCGTATAGTAGTCCATCAGGTCATTTAGCTTCTCCCTCTCCTCAATCGCACGGTTCTTCTTGTCCATTTCCAAAAGAGCCAGTTTCTCAAAAAGGAGAACCTCTAAGGCTGTCTGAGGCCGACCTGAGGCATAGAAGAGCTGGTTGCGATATTCCTTATAGGCGCTAGCTAGATCCATTCCCAAGAAAAAGCTAGCGAGGAGAAAGGCTAAGAGCAGCTGATACTCTAGCAGGCTGCGCCCGTCTTCAAAAATAAAGGCAAACATCCCCATAATTGAAAATACAATCAGCAAGAGCAACAAGATGAAGCGACGGGAGTACAGATGATGCTTCAAAAAGAAAAATTTATCCTGCATGTCCATTGGTTAAACCGTATCCTATCCCTTTTTTCGTCTCAATGAAATGTTTCAGACCGTGCTCTTCCAGCTTCTTGCGCAGGCGGGCAACATTGACGGACAAGGTATTGTCATCAATAAAGAAATCACTGTTCCAGAGCTCCTTCATCAAGTCATCACGCGCCACGATGCTGCCAGAATGCTCAAAGAGCACCCGCAAGATCTGAAATTCATTCTTGGTCAGCGTCACAAGCTCGCCCTCATAGACCAAATCCATGGATTTGAGATTTAAAATCACGCCCTGATATTCCAAAAGGCTTTGGTCTGTCCCAAACTCGTATGAACGTCGCAGCAGGCCTTGAACCTTTGCCAAAAAGACATTATTGTCAAAAGGCTTGGTCACATAGTCATCTGCGCCCATATTAATGGCCATGACGATATCCATGGACTGGTCGCGCGAAGACAGAAACATAATCGGCACCGTCGAAATCTTCCGAATTTCCTGGCACCAATGGTAGCCGTTAAAGAGAGGCAGACCAATATCCATCAGCACCAGCTGGGGCTCCTCCTTGACAAAGGTCGTCAAAACCTGCATGAAATCTTCAATCGCCACAACCTGATAGCCCCATTGCTCCAGCATTTTTTTGATCATTTGACGGATGACCGCATCATCCTCGATCAGTAAAATCTTGTGCATTCCATTTCCTCACTCATTTTTCTTACTGCTATTATATCAAATTCTCCCTTAAATCACAGAGACTTTTTTCTTTTGGAACCTGCATTATTTTCAGAAAGTTTCAGGAAATCCTTCAAGAAGTATTGACAAAAGTAGAGTAAAAAGATAAAATAACACTACATTCAGAATTGTCTGAAAATTCATTTTTTATAATAAGGAGATTATTATGCTAGAACAAACTCAGACATCTACCTGGCAGTCCAAACTAAAAGCCCTAGGTCCTGGGATCCTCATGGCCTCTGCTGCTGTTGGCGGCTCTCACATTGTTTCCTCTGCTCAAGCAGGGGCCAAGTATGGCTGGGCTTTGATGGGACTGGTCATCTTGGCCAACCTCTTCAAATATCCCTTCTTCCGCTTTGGTGCTGAGTACACCTTAGAAACTGGTCACAGCTTGGTTGAAGGCTATACCCAAAAAGGAAAAATCTACTTGGGCATCTTCTTCGTTTTAAATGTCTTCTCCGCCTTGGTCAATACAGCAGGGGTTGGAATTCTCTGTGCTGCCATTATCGCCAGCGCCTTTCCAAACGCCCTTGGACTCAGCATTACTCAATGGTCTCTGATCCTCATCATCCTGATCTGGGCAATGCTACTCTTTGGTGGCTACAAGTTCCTGGATGGCCTTGCTAAATGGATCATGTCCGCTCTAACCTTTGCAACCGTTATTGCGGTCATCGTTGCCATTATCAAGCATCCTGAGTACGGGGCAGACTTCGTTGAAAAGACACCTTGGCAAATGGCTGCCTTGCCTTTCATCGTTTCTCTAATGGGCTGGATGCCAGCTCCAATCGAGATTTCAGCAATTAACTCCCTCTGGACTGCTGAGAAAGGAAAATCTGTCAATATCTCTGTCACGGACGGACTCTTTGACTTTAACGTTGGGTATATTGGTACGGCTATTCTGGCCATCTTCTTTGTCGCTATGGGCGCTCTCATCCAGTATCCAACTGGCCAAGCAGTTCAAGATGCTGGTGCTGCCTACATCCAGCAATTCGTTGGAATGTACGCATCCGTTCTTGGCGACTGGTCACGGATTCTGATTACTTTCATCGCCTTTCTCTGTATCTTTGGTACGGTTATTACCGTTATCGATGGCTATTCCCGTGTAAATGCTGAATCCTTACGCCTCCTTCTCAATGAAGAGAAGACTTCTCAAAAAACTCTGCATATCTGGATGACCGCTACAGCTATTATCGGTGGCGTTATCATCTACTTCTTCCAAGGTAGTGTGGCTCTCATGCTTCGTTTTGCCATGATTGCTTCCTTCCTGACTACTCCATTTTTTGCTCTTCTAAACTATCTCCTCGTTACGAGCGAGAATAAACATCTGAGCAAATGGCTAAAAGGTCTTTCCATCCTTGGTCTGATCTTCCTCTTTGGCTTCGCCTTATTCTTTATCTACGCCATCCTCATCGGTAAGGCTTACTAGATTAAAAGAGCTGGAAATACTGAAGAATATCTTCAGGTTTCCGCTCTTTTATTTTTTCCTTTCTGACAGCTAGCTCCACTTATGCTATACTGGAAGAAGATAGAATATTGGAGATAAATATGGGAATAATTTTTGATTACCTAGACCAAGTAGCTTACGACAGTATCTACGACACCCCCTTTAATGAACTGGATATGCTGATGCTGACGGAGATAACTTATCTGCCTTTTGACCAGATCGTGTCTGACCAGATGTCCCCTGATTGTACTTGCCGCTTGTTTGAAGCTGCTGAAAAAGTTCCCCAGGATTTGTCCATGTTGGTGACTAAAAATCGGCTGAAACTTTTAGAAAAGGTAGCCAGCTCAACCCGCTTCAAAAATATTAAGCTCATGGGCTATGTCAATGATATTGACCCTGATGTTCAAAAGCAATTTGCAGCTATGATTTTCAAAATCAAGCCTGATAGCTATGTCCTGACCTTCCGCGGAACCGATGATTCCATTATCGGCTGGAAAGAGGACTTCCACATGACCTATATGGATCAGGTCCCAGCTCAAAAAACGGCGGTCAATTATCTGCGAAAAGCCATGGATGCTCTGCCTGGGCAGTTCATGCTGACAGGTCACTCGAAAGGAGGCAATCTGGCTTCCTACGCTGCTAGTCAGATTGAGCCAGAGTATCAAGAGCGCATTCAGAGTATTTACAGCTATGATGCTCCTGGACTGAATCACTCGGTCATCACCAGTCAAGGCTACCAGACTATTTCAGACAAGATAAAGCGCTACATTCCGCAAGGCTCTATCGTCGGAATGATGCTCGAAACGCCCAAGCAGGCTCAGATTGTCAAAAGTACGGCTATCGGCGGTCTGGCTCAGCACGATACCTTCACTTGGCAGATCAGTGACCAGACTTTTGTCCTACTGGACAACCTCAATCCAGACAGCCTTCAAGTAGATAAAACTCTGAAAAATTGGGTAGATAGCGTTTCTGATGAGGAATTAAAAGACTTTTTCGATCTCTTTTTCGGCCTCATCCTGGATGCTGGTATCAGCTCCATCAATGACCTCACCAAGCTGGAAAATTTCAACAAAATCCTAGCTGTTTTTGAAAATGCCAACGCTCTCACTGACCAGGAGCGGGAAATGCTGACGCGCCTGGCTAAACTACTGGTAGACATGCGCTACCAGTCTTGGAAAGACGACATGAACCTGCTGAAGCCTAGTAAACTTGTTCAAGAGGTCAAGGAAAATCTATCCGAATTCACTAAGAATCTTCCTTTCACAAGCAATGATCCCGCTCAAACAGATGAACCAAATGAGCAATAAGCTATAAATACAGCACTTGGCAACTTTCTAATATAAAAGAAAAACAGGTATAGTATCACTACTATTCCTGTTTTTCATGTGATTTAGAAGACCGATTAATCAAATCTCCAAGCTCTTTTATACTTTTTTCCTCATTCGATAAATCGTATAAAAAGACTTTTACAACTATTTTCTTTATATGCTCATTTTGATCTTCATCTTGGATGTAAGAAGGAGAATTTTTCAACTGGACTTCTTTATGCTTAGGATAAATTAAAATAACATTTTCAACATCATATTTATATGCATAAGCATACATTTGATACATATCTGATTGACTGATTCCATAATTTTTACTCGAATCACTTATCAGCTTTTTCCATTTTGTGTCTAAAACAATGGATTTATTATTGTCTAGTTTAGTTCTATCCTTCCCTTGTTTAGACATAATAATATCTGGTTTCAATCCGAATTTTTTCGGAATATCAAATAAATATTTACTTCGTTTCTGTGTTTCTATTTTCCAATCTGAAAACTTAATTTTCAACTGCTTAGCTATGTATGCCTCAAAGATTTTTTCCATAGGAAACAGTAAGGCATTGACACTTTGAATTCCTTTAAAAGTTGAAAAGCTCTTATTCTTCAGAAAAACTTCTGACCAATCTATTAAGTTTTGATAGAACTGAGCATTCCGATCTTTTTTCACTAGAGAAAAATCCTTATCAATATTTGTTGACTGATTGACCATTTCAAACTCAGCCAACAAACGTTTTGCTAACAATTGATTTTTTCCATTTGATGAAATCTTATTCAATTTGAGAAGCGTCGTTTTTATCAAACGATTTTCAGGACGATTGATATGAAACTCATCATAAGCCATATAAAATCTATCTTTACGGACAATATTTTGCTTAATATGCTGGTTAACTAGTAACTTTCCCTTAAAAAACGGAAGATTCCCCTTCAGAGTAACATAATCGGACTTTAAACCTTTTTTCAACAACTCTTGGACTTCATTCAAATACATCTGAATAAAAACTTCATAAATTGGTAACTTAGAATCATTTAACTGGGCATTTTTAAAACTCTTTCCCTTAAATTCTTTCAAACTAGATAACATTTTAAGAAAAAGCTTTCGTAATTCATGTTCATCGCCAATATCAATCTTAGGCAAAATCTCAATTTGAACTTTATTATCTATGTTAATAACACCTACATAATTTCGAGGCTTGATAACTTTGACTCCTTTATGAGATGAAATCCTCAAAAAGTCTGATAATCGTTCCTCAACATCATCACCAGAATTTTCTTCGATAAATTCTTCTAATAAGGTGAAATTTCTTTCTCCTAAATCTTCTTTTTTTATCCCTTGAAATTCTTTAACTGTCAGAATCTTTGATTTCATCTACTTCTCCCGAACTTGAAGTCCCACCATAGATGGCAATATAATTCTTTAACTCCTTAAATGAATCCTCATTAATTTTATAGGTAGGATTTAAGTCAATATCTGAGCTATTTTTAAATAGATCTTCATTACTTTTGACTGAAATAAATTTACTATCAACTTTATTTTGGGGATCAATTCCTAAAACAAGCATAATTTTTTCGTAATCTTCATAGAAATATTCTTGAAGCAATGGAATAATTTTATTTTTAAAGATAGATGCTAATTTATCGATAGTGGCTTTTTCCTCATTATTAAGTGGCATAAAGAAGGCATGCCCTAATGTATGCTCCCTGTCATAAAGAACTTCAATACGTTGGTTCATTTTTTTTAACATCTTTTGAATGTCAATATCTTTATTATTTTCATTATCTTCATTATCTTCATTATCTTCAACAACTACATTAACTACATTCTTTAGTAAACTTATATCTGGCATCATTTCAATAAATTCAAAACGACGTCGAAGAGCTGTATCCATGAGAGCGATAGAACGGTCTGCTGTATTCATGGTCCCTAGAATGTATACATTTTCTGGCACAGAAAATTCTTCTTGGGAATACGGAAGAGTCACTGACATTGCTTCTTCCTCTCCGTCACGCTTCGAATCCTCAATCAAAGTAATAAGTTCTCCAAATATTTTAGAAATATTCCCACGGTTGATTTCATCAATAATAAAAACGTATTTATTACTCTTATCACTAGCAGCCTTATTACAAAACTCTTTAAAAACACCATTTGAGATTTTGTAACTCAGCTCATTTTCCTCACCAATATCACTTAAAACAGGCTTAATCCCTTCAATGAATTCCTCATAACCGTAAGACTGATGGAAAGTTGTAAATGCGATTCGACCAGCAGCTTTTAATTCGTTAAATCTTTCAACATAGTCCTTGAACTCCTCAGAACCATCTTGGTTGAAGTCTTCATCAACCGTATTAACTGCATATTTGATAGAGTTATAAGTTTTACCAGTTCCTGGAGGACCATAAAGGATTGTATTGACTGATGGTAATTTATATTTCATTTCTTCATTCATATCTGATATATTTAACCCCTTTTTATCATCGTTTATACTGATTGTATCGTTTGTATCATTTAAGCTATTTAAGAATTTAGTTAATTCCACCAAATCTTCCGAACCTTTATCATTGATTACCCGAAAGAAGTAACAAATGAAAAAATCTTGTTCTATTTTAAAAAATGATTCCTTTTTTATATTTCCTTCAAATTCTTTTACTTTCTTGTTTTTCGTAAATTCTATATTACCTTTAGGCTTATTTGTAAGCTCCGTGATAACTATATAATCTTCTATCTCTTTAATTCCATTTATCATATACTTTTTTCTTATGTAATATGATTCTGTTAACTTTTTCTTCTCATTATCAATTAAATATTTTCTCTCATTATCAATTAAATGTTTTCTCTCATTTCCAGATCGTGGATGAAAGTCTCTCTCAATTGGAATCCAGCCAATATCGGGATAATCTTTTTTTACATCATCAATTATTTTTTCTATTTTATCTTTAGACATTCTTATTCCTTTTCAATTCGTAATAATTTAACAATTGATTTTTATTAATACCGTATTGACTGGTATGTCAATACTTACTTTACATATTAAACAAACCAATTATCTACGTTCCCAAAACCTCCCAAACTTTCCGTCTGGGAGGTTATTCCTATGTTCTATTTTTTACCAAATAGTAAACTAACTCTCAGTAAAATTCTCTACCCAATCAAACTTCCATTTGATACTTTCTCGTCCACGGTTAGGAGAGTCAGTTGGTCGCCGTGCTCGGCTGATAGAATCATACCTTGGCTGATGCGGCCCATCATTTTGCGCGGTTTGAGGTTGGCTACGATTTGGACTTTCTTTCCGACCAGTTCTTGCTCGTTTGGATAGTATTTCGCAATACCAGAGAGGATTTGACGGTCCTCACCGTCTCCTGCATCCAAGCGGAACTGAAGAAGCTTATCAGAACCTTCAACTTTAGAAACTTCTTTGACTTCTGCGATACGGATTTCTACCTTATCAAAGTCGTCAAACTTGATTTCCTTGCGGTTAAGTTTCAGCTCCACTTCTTCTGGCTTCCATTCTTTTTCAACTGCAGGTTTGTTGCCTTCCATTTGTTCTTTGATATAAGTAATTTCTTCTTCCATATCCAGACGCGGGAAGATTGGCGTCCCTTTTTCTACAACTGTCAGGCCTGCTGGGAGCTGGTCAATTGCTAGATTTTCCAGTGAAACTGCTTGAGGCAAGCCGAGTTGACTGAGGACAGCCTTGCTGGTTTCCATCATGAAAGGCTCAATCATATGCGCCACAACACGGAGGCTGGCTGCCAAGTGGCTCATGACTGCTGCCAGTTCTTTGACCTTAGCTTCATCCTTAGCCAGAACCCAAGGAGCTGTTTCATCGATGTATTTATTGGTGCGGGAGATGAGCGTCCAGACTGCTTCCAGCGCGCGTGGGTAGTCAACTGCATCCATGTGTTTGTAGTAGTCAGCGATGGACTCAGCTGCTACCTGAGCCAGAGCTCCGTCAAAGTCCGTCACATTTTCTTCATAAGCTGGCACTTGACCGTCAAAGTACTTGTTAATCATGGAAACAGTACGGTTGAGGAGGTTTCCTAGGTCATTGGCCAGCTCATAGTTGATACGGCCAACATAATCTTCTGGCGTGAAAGTTCCATCAGATCCCACCGGAAGACTGCGCATGAGGTAATAGCGTAATGCATCCAAACCATAACGTTCTACCAGCATTTCAGGATAGACTACATTGCCCTTAGACTTGGACATCTTGCCATCCTTCATGACAAACCAGCCGTGAGCAATCAAGCGGTCGGGCAGCTTAATATCCAGCATCATGAGCAGGATTGGCCAGTAGATAGAATGGAAACGCAGAATGTCCTTGCCCACCATGTGGAAGACTGTGCCATTCCAGAATTTATCATAATTAGCATGGTCGTCCTGACCATAGCCAAGGGCTGTTGCATAGTTGAGCAGGGCATCAATCCAAACATAGACAACGTGCTTGGGATTTGACGGCACCGGCACACCCCAAGTAAAGGTTGTCCGAGATACGGCCAAGTCTTCCAAGCCTGGCTCGATGAAGTTTTTCAGCATTTCATTGAGTCGGCCATCAGGAGTGATGAAGTCAGGATGAGATTTGAAAAATTCTACCAAGCGGTCCTGGTACTTGCTGAGACGGAGGAAGTAAGACTCTTCCGATACCCACTCCACTTCATGTCCAGATGGCGCAATTCCGCCCGTTACATTTCCAGCTTCGTCACGGAAAACTTCAGCCAACTGGCTCTCAGTGAAGAATTCCTCATCAGATACAGAATACCAGCCAGCGTACTCACCCAAGTAGATGTCGTCTTGAGCCAAGAGTTTTTCAAAGACATCGGCTACAACCTTTTCATGGTAGTCATCGGTCGTACGGATAAATTTATCATACGAAATGTCCAGCAGTTTCCAGAGTTCCTTGACACCAACTGCCATGCCATCGACGTAAGCTTGCGGGCTGATACCAGCTTCCTCCGCTTTTTGCTGGATTTTTTGACCGTGCTCATCAAGACCAGTCAGATAAAAAACATCATAGCCCATAAGACGCTTGTAGCGAGCCAAGACGTCGCAGGCAATGGTCGTATAGGCAGACCCGATATGGAGCTTGCCAGACGGGTAATAAATAGGTGTCGTAATATAAAACGGTTGTTTTGTAGTCATTTTTTAATCCTTTCAAGGCTAATGAAACCTTTTTTGATAACACTTCATTATATCATATTTCCTAACGATTGAAAGAGGAGACTCCTCCTTCTTCTAGCCTTTTTGTAGCTTTACAATCACTTTGCTATAAATCAACTCTATCTTTTGGTATAATAAACTCAGGAAATTTCTACTAGAAAAGGACATTTTATGAAACTCATCTCTTGGAACATTGACTCTCTAAACGCTGCTTTGACCAGTGATTCTGCACGCGCTCAGCTCTCTCAGGCTGTCCTTCGGACCTTGCAAGCAGAAAATGCGGATATCATAGCTATTCAGGAAACAAAGCTTTCCGCTAAAGGACCTACTAAAAAACATCTTGAGATTTTAAAAGAACTCTTCCCAGGCTATGAAAACACTTGGCGCTCCTCCCAAGAGCCTGCCCGCAAAGGCTATGCAGGGACCATGTTCCTTTACAAAAAAGAGCTGACACCCATCGTGACCTTCCCAGAAATCGGCGCTCCGTCAACCATGGATGTCGAAGGCCGCATCATTACACTGGAATTTGACGACTTCTTCGTCACTCAAGTCTATACGCCTAATGCTGGCGATGGCCTCAAACGCTTGGAAGAACGTCAGGTCTGGGATGTCAAATACGCTGAATACTTAGCATCACTGGATGAACAAAAACCAGTCCTCGCAACTGGCGACTACAATGTAGCCCACAAGGAAATCGACCTTGCAAATCCTGCCAGCAACCGCCGTTCACCGGGCTTTACCGATGAAGAGCGCGCCGGTTTCACCAACTTACTGGCTAAAGGCTTTACCGATACCTTCCGCCATTTGCACGGCGATATCCCTAACCAATACACTTGGTGGGCGCAGCGCAGCAAGACTTCTAAAATCAACAACACAGGCTGGAGAATCGACTACTGGCTGACCAGCAATCGCGTGGCTGACAAGGTAACAAAGTCTGCTATGATTGACTCTGGTGCACGTCAAGACCATACACCGATTGTCATGGAAATTGAGCTTTAAGGAGGAAGCCGATGGACTATCAAGCTGTCATTCCCGAATTCGTGGTATCTGACATCGAAAAGTCGCGCCACTTCTACTGCAACTTGCTGGGATTCTCTGTCGAATACGAGCGTCCCGAGGAGAAATTTCTCTTCCTCTCGCTTGAAGACTGCCAGCTCATGTTAGAAGAAGGCAGCGCAGAAGAATTAGCCCAACTGACCTATCCTTTTGGGCGCGGTGTCAATATTTCCTTTGGCATCGAAGATGTCCCTCAGCTCCACCAAAAACTGCTGGAAGCTGACTATCCCATCCATCGTCCGCTGACCAAAAGAGAATTTCGAGTGGGAGATAGCTTTATTTATCCCCATGAATTTGGGGTTTTGGATCCAGATGGATATTTTCTACGATTTAGTGAATAAGAAAAAAGAGGCTGCTAGCCTCTTTTTTCTATTTACAAATAGGTTGCTCGAATCCGCTCATACTATCAGAGGGTATTTTGTAATGGAAAGCGGCCAAAATTCTGATCCGTCAATGCAGGATTCCCTAGCTGATAGACCTTGTCGGCCTGCTGGGTCAAACTATCCCATGGCTCCTTACCAATACGGCTGACCAGGTCAACCTTTCCCTTAAGCTTGGACAAATGCTGGCGCCCCTGCTCGGAAAAGCCTAAAATATGGATACCAGACGGAAGCTCTTCTTGCCTAGCTCCGACTAGGATATAGGTCAGCAGACGCCGAATTCGAGCCTTGGTATAGCGCTTGGTCGCCACCTGCTCAACCAGTTCTTCTATGGTCTCATTGTTTTTCAGAGCCTCCTTAATCCGAACAGACAACTCCTGATTGACCTGATAAAAATCTGTCAAATCCGGACAGGTCATTATCTGGTAACGGAGATAAGGAAAGAGATCTGACCAGGTCACCTTGGGAGCCGTTTCTAGCAAATGATAGGCTGGAGTGAATTTTTTGAGAAAGTCTGGCTGATCTAGATTCTGACGAAGGGCCGTTGCGGAGGCAAATTCCTGATCAGCTGACAAGGAATGGTAGCCAGCCCCCTGACGTTGAATCGGACACAATTTTATACCCTTTCCCGCCACAGCCTTGGCATAGGCCAAACCCAAGATATGATTGGGAGTAGAACCTGAGAAATTGAGCCCTGCAAACTCCTGCCACATGGCCTGAGTCTTCTGGGGATAGGATAGGGAATCAGGCAAACCAGCCAGATAAGCCTCCATCTGCTCTGCCTTTTGACCATAGATCTTGGAAATACTCTCATAATCCAGCACTTCCTCAGTTCCAAACATTAGATGATCAATGCCCAGTCTCTCTAAGATGT
The DNA here is from genome assembly GCF_001588905.1 of Streptococcus cristatus. Taxonomy (GTDB): domain Bacteria; phylum Bacillota; class Bacilli; order Lactobacillales; family Streptococcaceae; genus Streptococcus; species Streptococcus cristatus_N. The sequence goes on from NZ_LAWH01000030.1 coordinate 27,222, forward strand.
CTACTGCCCCCTTAGCGAAAAAGTCCGCCGCCTGAACGCTGACCAAGAAAGGCAGCTCAAGGACCAAATCCGCTCCAGCTTCCAAAGCCATCTGTGCCCGAGTCCACTTATCCACGATAGCTGGCTCCCCTCGCTGAACAAAATTGCCACTCATAGCGATAATTTTCAGACCAGAAGCCTGCTCCAGCAGGTATTTATGCCCATTATGAAATGGATTAAACTCTGCGATAATACCAGTGATTGTCATCTCATTTCTCCGCCACAAAGAACCAGCGTCTACTTGTTTCTGTCGGCTCCTTATCCTCAAAGTCCGCATAAACCTTGACGTTCTTAAAGCCTGCCTGCTCCAGCAAGATATCATAGGTCAGAATCTCATAGGTCCGCTCCTCATGCACCTCATCATGGCGCGTGAAGCGACCATCCTCGTCTTGGACAAAGAAGGTCAGCTCATGCACGATGGAATGAGGCGGTTCGTCCGCATAAGAATCCCAGACCATGGCAAAGGTTTCAGCATTTTCATGATAAGAATAGCCTGGAAAAACCTCATCAATCTGGTAAATCGAGTGCACATCAAAGATAAAGCGGCCGCCCTCATTTAGATGCTGGTAAACCTCAGTAAATACTTGACCGACATCGACTTCGTCCTCCATATAGCAAATCGAGTCCGAATAGCAAGTCACCAAATCAAACTGACCGACGCCACTCAAATCCAGCATATTGCCCTGGATAAAAGGAATGTCCAAACCAGCCTCTTTGCTACGTTTCTCTGCCAAATCCAACATTTCCTGACTCAAGTCCAACCCCGTCACATCAAAACCTGCCTGCTTAAAATAAATAGACTGAATGCCCGTTCCACAGGCCAGCTCCAGCAGCTTTTTCTTATCCTTGGGAAAATGTCGCAGGCTGAAATCCGTCCATTTCTCATACAAAGAATCATCCATAATCGCATCGTAAACCGAGGCGAAGGTCTCATAAGTTGCCATACTTTTCCTTTCAAAAATAGCCCAGCCAGCAGGCTGACTGAGCCGAATTCTGTTGTCTTGCCTAAGGGCAAAAAATCACTTGTTTTCTTCCAATAAGGCTGCAACATCCACACCAGTTGCTTCGTGCCAGAGTTTTTCAAGATTATAGTGCGCCCGCATTTCCTCAGAAAAGACATGGACAACGATGCCACCCAAGTCTAGAAGCACCCAACCGCCAGCTGCGTCACCCTCAACATGGCCAGCAGAAACACCAGCCGCAGCAGCTTTCTCACGGATATTTTCAGCCACCGCATCCAGCTGACGACTATTCATTGAGCTGACGATAACAAAATAATCTGTCACAGTAGTCAGGCCTTGCAAGTCCAAAACCACAATGTCTTCTGCACGCTTTTCATCGGCCGCCTTGACGACCAGTTCCAATAATTCTTGTTCTTTCATAGTTCCTCTTTAATTTTCTTCTATTTCCTTTAAATACCCTACAAAGGTATTGTAAGTCTCCAAGGTCTGCGGGTAGATAGGCATTCCCTTGTGAGCTAAATGCTCCACTGTCCTTGCTGTTTCGTAGGCCACTGCTTGGTTGAGCGACTGCTGGGCCAACTCTCTGGCCTTATCCACTCCCGGAAAATCTCGGTTGTGCTCAATGTAATCAGCGACATAGACGACCTTGTCCAGCTCAGACATGGTGCTACTGCCCACTGTATGAATCTCAATGGCTCGCAGAATCTCAGCATCTTCGATGCCTAAGTCTTCCTGAATCTTGTAAATGCCCACCATGCCATGCCAGACATTATTGCCCCAGTTTTTCAGGTCAGGATCCAGCTGGTATTTGTCAATCAAGGCCAGAAATTCCTCATCCGAGACCTTTTTCGCATAGTCGTGTAGAAGCCCTGCCAAACTCGCTTTTTCGACGTCAAGACCAAAGCGCTCCGCTAATTCACGGGCAGCCTTTTCCACACCTAGACAATGCCGCAGGCGCTTCTCGGGTATGACTGTTTCCATCTTAGCCAGCAAGGCCTCGCGGCTCATGCGGATATAGCTTTCATAGGTCATAGATAAAGCCCTTCTTTCTCGATATAGTCTAACACTGGCTGCGGAAGCAGAAAGTTAGGAGTTCGTCCCTGAGCCAGAAAATCCCGTACCATACTGGAGGAAATATCCATAAGGGGGACATCCACCCAGATGACAGGGTAAGAAGTCCCCGCCTTGTAGCGCGGCCGCTGAACACCGACAAACTGAACCAGCTCAACCAGCTCATCAATCCGGTACCACTTAGGCAGATAGTCTACCATATCCGCACCGATGATAAAGTAATAGTCCGTATCTGGATGTTGCTCTGTCAGTAGCTTCATAGTGTCGTAGGTGTAGGAAATTCCCTTGCGCTCCAGCTCAATGGTTTCAATCCCTAGGCCTTCAATACCCTCGATAGCCAGCTCCAGCATCTTCAGCCGATGCTTTTCCTCAATGGTCTCTTTCTTATCCACATGAGGCGGCTCGTACTCTGGCATGAGCAGGACCTGATCCAAGCCTAACTGTTGCCGGACCTGATCCGCCACAACCAAATGAGCATGGTGGACAGGGTTGAAATTCCCACCTAAAATGCCAATCTGCTTGCGTTTTTTATCTTTAACTTCTGGTTCTAATTCCACCTTGGTAAAGGGGGTCAGTAATTCAATAGCCATAGGCTGACATCTCCACAGAAATTTTTCCTTAAATTTGCTTGACTTTAACAGAGAGTTTGCGATTTTCCTTCTTGCTGGACTGCTTGTAGAGAATCAAGATCCGGCCAATCTTCTGCACCGTATCCACTCCGATTTCCTCTTCCAGAATCTCAGCAACTTCATGGATATTCTCATCTGTATTCTGCAAAAGCGTGACTTTAATCAGCTCTCGTGCGTCCAGTGCCTGACGGACGCTGGTTTTGATTTGGTCATTAAGTCCATTTTTCCCAATCTGAATGATAGGTTTGAGACTATGTGCCTGACTGTTGAGAAAGGCCCGTTGTTTTGATGTTAGTGTCATGTTCTTCTATAAGGCTTGATACAGTTGGGACCTGCTTTTCCCCATTGCTCATAGCCTTTTCCTTCCTTGTTTTAAGGAGATTTATTCTCCTGAGTATTATATAATAGCTTTCCGAGTGACAACCGCCACACCCTCTGGCGCCCAGCCAGCTACGCGGGCAGGACCACTGACGCGAATCCAGCCCAGACCAGAGAAGACGATGTCTGTCTTGTCCTTGATGGTAAATTCATGTTTGACCAAGGCTGGAAATTCTTCCTTTTCCTTGCCAACTGGCGGCACCAAGAGACTGCCGACATGCTTGTCATAAAAGTCACTGGCACCTTCCAACTTGGTTCGGTGGAGCTTAAGCTCATTGTCAAAATAAGCTGTGAAGCCCTGCTTATCGCCTGCCACAAAGTCGAAACGGCCTAAACCACCCAAAAAGAGAGTTTGTTCTGGATTGAGCTGGTAGGTTTTGGGCTTGATTTCCTTTTTGGGGCTGACATATTTGAGATTCTTAGCAGAAAGATAGTGAGCCATCTGGTGACGATGGATAATGCCCGGCGTATCATAGATATGACTGCCGTCTGCCAAAGGAATCTCGATTTTATCCAGAGTTGTTCCCGGGAAGCGCGAAGTCGTAATAATATCCTTATCGCCCGTGATTTCCTGAATAATGGCGTTAATCAAAGTAGACTTGCCGACATTGGTCACGCCGACCACATAAACATCACGCCCTTTACGACAGTGCTCAATCTTGTCAATCAAGTCCTTGATGGCCTGCTTGTTCTGAGCAGAGGTCAAGACCACATCAACTGGACGCAGGCCTTCTTCGTGAGCCCGCTCTGTCAGCCATTGGGTCACCTTGCCATCCTTGACTGACTTAGGCAGAATGTCCTTTTTATTCCCGACTAAGAGCACATCATTTCCTGCGACAAAGCGAGGCAGCCCAGGGATGACCGAGCCATTAAAGTCAAAAATATCGACAACATTGACGACCAAGGCGTCGCTATCTCCAACCTCATGCAGAAGCCGCAGAAAGTCATCATCCGTCAGCTGGACGTCGCTGATTTCATTATAATGGCGCAGGCGGAAACAGCGCTGGCAATAGAGTTCGCCTGTCTCCAAGCCTTTTTCTAGAGCCGACTGGGGCGTGTAGCCTAGCTTGCCCTTATCTTCTGTCTGAATAGGGGCTCCGCAGCCGATACAGAGAAGTTCTTCCATGCTTAAATTCCTTTTTTGTATTGAATTGGGCCGTATTTTTCAGTGATTTTTTTGAGCACACGGCGTTCACGCGCCCGATTGATCTGAGTCTTGATAGAGTCATGCTTGACCAGTGGCTTAACCAAAATCGAACGAATCCCGGCCCGATGCGCTGCTCGAATATCCGTCATGAGCTGGTCGCCCACCATGACCACTTCCTTTTTTTCAAAATGAAAAAGCTTGAGCGCTCGGTCAATGCCCCAAGTGAAGGGTTTCATGGCCCAGTAGATATAGTCAATTTCAAACTTTTCAACAGCCCGCTTGACCCGTTTTTGGTTATTATTGGACACCACGATAATCCGAATACCCGCGTCCCGCAAATCATGGAGCCACTTCTTCATCTCTGGGGTCCCGTCAGGATTATTCCAAGCAATCAAGGTGTTATCCAAATCCACCAAAACCGCTTTGATCCCCTGCCTTTTCAAACTCTCTACTGTCAAATCGTAAACCGCCTCGACCACAAAGTCGGGCATGTAATCTTCAATCGCCACATCTCTCTCCAAAAATCGTATTCGCACTATTATAGCATAAAATAGGCTTTTTGGCACCTATAACCCCATTTCTTCCAAGAGCCATTGGGAGATGCTCCCTCCCCTATTCTCCAAGTAAATGAAAACAGCTTCCCAAGCGGGAAGCTCAAATTTTAATATAGGAAAGAGGATCTTACTTACCAATGACCATCTTTTTCTTTCCGTAATTTTAATTCATAAATTTTTTGAAGATCGAGAATAATACCAGTAGCACCCTCTGCTTCATCTTTTTTTATGTGAAGAACCTTAGAAAATTTCTGAAAATCCTTCTCCTTAATACCTGGTGCAATGCGAATGTCAACAGATTCCCATTGACCATCTTTCTCTTCATATCCTACTAAAGCAACTAGAAATAATTTCCCTTCTATATGACCACCTGTAAAGAAATCTGCCGTATCATTAAAAAGACCACCATAATACGCCGGATTAGATAAAGCAAATAGTATAATATTTTTTCTCTCCAATTTTCCATCAACACTAGCTATGGGAATCTCATCTACCTTCTCAAGCATCGGAAGAACGGTTTCAAGTTTTAATGAAGCAATGAATAAAGAATTGTTGTATGGAGAAGATGGATTCATAATTTTGCCATAGCTATTCACAAACTCTGCGACTCCTCCCAAAAGGAACAAGGAGAAATAACTAACTATAATAGTAAAGTACATTTTTTTTTGAAATATACGTAACAGATTAAGGAAGAAATAATCAAAAATAATACAAAGAGAATAATTGTATGAGGGTGAAAAAATAGATTTATGAGATTCTCATATGCAATCTCCCACATTTTTTGATGATATAAGTTTAGATATTCTTCCACTATAACTCTCCTAACATATAGAATTTTTAGTCCGAGCACAAGCACTCTCCCTGATTTTTGAATGCTTATAGATTATTGCTCACCAGTCATATCATTATATCATCTTTCATACTTTTTAGCACCTATAGCTTCAAAGCTTACAAAAAAGGCAAAAGATGCTATAGTAGATATAAGAATAATTCTCTTGGAGGTGCCTATGGCAAGCAAGGATCGAGAAATGAAAGCTGTTTCTCCCTTTTTGCAAAAAATCATCAACTGGTCGTCCATCATCGGGGCTGTAGGTACAGTGGCCTTTTGCATCTGGGCCTACTATGCAGGAATCCTCCAGTCCAAGGAAACCTTGTCTGCCTTTATCAGACAAGCAGGCATCTGGGGGCCACCTCTGTTTATCTTCCTACAAATCTTGCAGACTGTTGTGCCCATTATCCCTGGCGCCTTGACCTCTGTTGCAGGCATCTTTATCTACGGGCATATCGTCGGCACTATCTACAACTATGTCGGCATCGTCATCGGCTGCGCCATCATCTTCTATCTGGCTCGCACCTACGGACCAGCCTTTGTCCAGTCCGTCGTCAGCAAGCGGACCTATAACAAGTATGTGGGCTGGCTGGATGAGGGCAATCGCTTTGAGCGTTTCTTTATCTTTATGATGATTTGGCCCATCAGCCCTGCTGATTTCCTCTGTATGCTAGCCGCCTTGACCAAGATGACCTTCAAAAAATATATGCTGATTATCGTGCTCTGCAAACCCATCACCCTCATCATCTACACTTACGGACTGACCTATATTATTGATTTCTTCTGGAAATTGTTAACAAAATAAGACTCAAAAACATTAAAAATCGCTCAAGCTAGTAAGCTTGGGCGATTTGTTTATTCTGAAGATGCTGATGTTGTAGGGTGATCGGCAGATGATGCTGACGGTGTCGGAGCTGGTGTAGATGCAGGCGCAGAACTTGCTGGCGGTTCACTGCTAGCGCTCGGCTCAGGAGAGGTCGGTGTCGAACTACTATAGTTGGCACCACCATAATTGCTCTCCGTTGGTTGATTGTAAATTGGCTGCTCGTCATGCTGATAAGTTGCTGAAGAGCTAGAATTAGAAGAGCGCAAGCTTCGGCCTCCCATCAGATCTTCATACAGTACGGCATTGGTTTTCAGAGTCTTAACTGAAGACAAGCCCAACGTTTTCCGAATCAAATTTTGCATTTCCAGCAAATGATCAGACGTAACCAGCTGATAGCTACCGCCATCAGCCAAGGTAGCATCTTCCCCGCGCAATTGTTCAGACTGAATGCTTCTAAAGGCGTCTTTGTAGCCCAATAACTGAGGGATACTTCCCGCATCCAGCGCTACATTGGTCTGCATATTCTTGCTGACTGCTCGCAAAATAGCTTGATAATGACTGATACTATTAAGACTGAGCACCTTCTCAACGACCTTTCGGATCACCTCACGCTGACGTTTCTGACGACCGTAATCCCCCTCTGGATCCTGGTAACGCATGCGGGCATAGACCAAAGCTTGGTCTCCGTTGATCAAATGCTTACCTGGCTCGACAGTTGCAGTGTATTCTGGTTCATTTTCTTCGATGGAAATTGGGAAATCAAAAGTATTGTTGACTTCAATACCGCCAACTGCATCGACTAGCTGAACCAGTCCTTGCATATTGATCATCACATAACGGTCAATATGGGTATTCATCAATTTCTCAATCGTCGCAATGGCCAATTCTGCACCGCCATAAGCATAGGCAGCGTTTAGTTTGGCTTCTGTCGTTTCGCCTTTTTCATCGATTTGAGTCAGAATGTCCCGCTCCAAACTCATCATGACTGTCTTTTTAGTCTGAGGATTGACAGATAGGAGAAGCATAGAGTCGCTATTCCCCTTCCAGGTATCAGACCGCGAGCCACTTCCTGTATCTACCCCCATCAACAAGATTGTCAGCGGCTTGGTTTCCGCAATAACATTCGTTTCATTCCCAAAACCTTTGTAGGTACGGGATAAAGCATCTGTTGACTGATTGTAAATAGTCCAAGCATAGCCTCCTACTCCAATAGCTGTTACAAGCAACAGGCTCAAAAACATTCGTACAATTTTTTTTAACATATTTCATCAATCTATCAGTTTTCCCATCAGGTAAACATCTAGAAATATCCCTTCTCTTAAATAGGCCCCTCTTTTTTGCAGGCCTTCGATTTCAAATCCTAATTCTTTATAGAGATGAACAGCTCGCTCATTTCGAACCTGAACAGTCAGTTCCAAACGGCGAAGACTACTTCCATTTTCTGCCCAGTCCACAGCTTCTTCTAGCAAGATACGACCGAGACCTTGATTCCAAAAGGCTTTTTTGACAACGATAAAGACTTGTCCAATGTGGCGAATCCGCTCATGAAAATCCGCTGTGATACTGACAATCCCAGCGATTTCATTATCAAGCAAGGCCAAGAGATAAAGCTGATTATCCGACTCAGCTTGGCGCTGAATGAACTGAACCATCTGATCTTCATCCATCAAAATCCCAGCCTCATCCAAGGTCATGTAGTCTGACTCGGCTCCGACTTGATTTAAAAAGCGAATCAAGTCAGCGGCATCTGTCTTTTCCGCCTCCCGCAAGACCAATTCAAACTCAGCCATGCAGCAATTCCTCCAGCAGTTCCTGAGAACGGCGTCCCTGACTTTCAAAGACTAACTCACGGCCGTCGTCTTTCTTTAGAAGAGTCAGCTTCAGATAATCATCTGGTAAACTATCACCTAGCAATTCTCCCCACTCGATGACCGTAACTCCCTCACCAAAGAGAAAATCATCCAAGTCAATCGAGTCCGGATCTTCACCAATCCGATAAACATCTAAGTGATACAGTGGCAAACGCCCTTCATACTCGCGAACAATGGTATAGGTCGGACTTTTGATCATCTGCTTGATGCCTAGACCTTGGGCCAAGCCCTTGGTAAAGGTCGTCTTACCCGCACCCAAGTCTCCTGTCAAAACCAAAACATCTTGCTCCTGAAGCAAGCTTCCAAGACGCTGGCCCCATTTGATTAATTCTTCTTCATTATGACTAAACATTCTTTTATTATACCAGAAGATTTGCGTTTGCGCTCAATTTTCTAATAGAGGAAGCAAAATGTTTGAAAAAAATTAGATAGACCTCCAAATCTTTTGTCGAAAACAGGCCACTCACTTCTATCAAAAAGAAACTAAGATCATTCACAAATATTTTTCTCGCATAAAAAAGAAGCTGGAAGATGTCCAACTTCTTAACAATGATTCTTAAGAAAGAGCTAGGCTGATAAAGTTAAGGATGAAAAGCAGGTTTAAGATCCAAATCATTGGATGCACATCCTTAGCTTGACCTTTGATGACTTTCACAAGAGCATACATGATAAAGCCTGCTGCAATCCCGTTCGTGATACTGTAAGTGAAGCCCATGAAGATAGAGGTGAAGAAAGCTGGAATAGCTTCTGCCATATCATCCCACTGGATATTTTTCAGACTGCCAAGCATCATGATCCCAACGACAATCAAGATTGGTGCAGTTGCTGCTGTTGGAACGATGGCCAAAAGTGGACTAAAGAAGCTAGATACTGCAAAGCAGACCGCTACAACCAAGGCTGTCAAACCAGTCCGTCCGCCAGCTCCGATACCAGCTGCTGACTCTACGTAAGTAGTAACGTTGGATGTTCCGGCGATTGCACCGATAGTCGTACCGATCAAGTCTGAGTACAAAGCCTTGTCCAAACCTTCTGACTCATGGTTTTCACCAGAGCTTGCGACGATCCCTACTTTTTCACCAGTTCCGATCAAGGTACCAATAGTATCAAAGATATCCGTCAGAGAGAAGGCCAGGATGGCCATAAATGTCTGAGGCAGGCGGGCCGTATCAGCAAAGAGAGCTCCCAAGCCTTCTGGACCAACCGCAACCCCGAACACTTGTCCAAGTTCTTTTAGAGCTGTTGACAGATTGTGCTGACCAAAGTCAATCGCAGACAGGTTTACTAAGCCAACAGCAATCGCTACGACTGTCGTTGTAAAGATAGATAAGATAATGCCACCTTTGATGCCCTTGATAACAAAGAAAACTGTAATCGCTAGACCAAGTAAAGCGAGTAAAACTGCTGGATTATTAAAATCAACTAATCCTGGAGTTGCAGCTGAGTTTGCTGTAATAGCAGCTTTCGCTTGGTCAGCTCCCTTACCAGCTACTACATAGTTGCCTGGATCGATCGAAAACTTCAACAGTCCAGCATTTTTAATCCCTACATAAGCTAGGAAGACACCAATACCAGCTGAAATAGCTGAGCGTAAAGCTGATGGAATAGACTCGATAATAGCCTTCCGAATCTTGGTCAGGGTAATGAAGAGTGAGATCAGACCACAGATGAAGACCATGCCCAGAGCTTCTTGCCAAGTATATCCCAGACTAAAGACAACGGTGAACGTAAAGAAAGCATTGAGACCCATACCTGGCGCCTGTGCGTAAGGGAGGTTGGCATAAAAGGCCATCATGAGCGTTCCAGCAACGGAACCGATGATCGTAGCCAGAAAGACACCTTGAGCTGGCATACCCGTTTGCGACAGCATGGCTGGATTGACAAAGAGGATGTAGCTCATAGCAAAGAAAGTTGTTAACCCAGCGAGAACTTCCGTACGAACATCCGTACCGTGCTCTTTGAGTTTAAATAATTTATCCATTATAGATAATCTCCTAAATTGTTTTATGGCAACTGTATAAAAGAGAACTCCTGATTTTCTTTAAAACAGTGCTGCTTATTCGTTATTTACGAACAATACTATGATTATACTCAAAAACATTCACTTTTTCAAGCCCATTGCTCTAAAAAATACTTTAAAGTGTCTTATTTTTTATTTTCTCTGCTTAAAAAGAGCAAAGTCATGATTTGGATAAAGGTAAATCCAAGGATAAATACCAGACGATCCTTCTGAAAGGTTTCCAGTAGCTTTTGGACAACTAGCTGGGGTCGCGTCACCAGATCCCAAGAATTGAGGCGATCATAACGACCGATATAAATGGCTAGACTCGACAGATAAGACAGACCTGCAACCACAAGCATATCCAGCCACCAAGTCCACTTCCAGCGCTCGCGCAAAATATTCCAGCTTTCAATTCCGCAGTAAACGCCAAATAAAATGCTCGGCACAAAAGCCATAAATAGGTGCATGCTGACAGGGTTCCACAGGGTATCTCCTACCCAAGTCATGTGCACCAAGTCCGTCAGCATATAAAAAGTATTAGGATAAAAGGCCAACCAAACCACCAACAAAAGTGGATAAAGCCATTTCTGCTTCTTAGATATCGTCGTTAAGACCGCAGCGTCATAGGCAATTAAGGCCAGAATCATATTCCAAATCAGGTCTGGTCCCTGAACCGTAATCCCCTGAATATACACAACAAATGCAATTAGTAGGAAAAAAATGTGAATGAAAATTGGTTTACGCATACAAGATCCTCCCCTTACTTTAACTCTCTTCGCTTATAGACTGTCAGCAGACATCTTTCGTCTTAGCTATTGAGGAAACATTATACCACAACTTGTGTCATTTATTCTTAATTCTGTTATAATAGATTTACTATACTGATTGATACTGTACGAGGAATAAGAATGACGAATAAAGTAATTGCTGTAGATTTGGACGGAACCTTGCTCAACTCTGAGAGTAAGATTTCTGATTTTACCAAAGAAACCATCAAGAAAATATCGGCTAAAGGGCACAAGGTCATCATCACAACTGGCCGTCCTTACCGCATGGCTCTAGATTTCTATAAAGAGTTAGAGCTGAATACTCCCATGATAAATTTTAACGGCTCTTTGACCCATATTCCTGAAAAAAAGTGGGAATTTGAACAATCCTTGACCGTAGACAAGTCTTTTTTGCTAGATATGGTTCAACGAAAAGAAGAAATCGAAGCTGATTTCATCGCTGGTGAATACCGCAAGAAATTCTACATCACCAATACAAACGAAGAAATCGCAGATCCCAAGCTCTTTGGCATTGATAATTTTAAGCCAGAAAATCAATTTCAGGCCCAGCTGGTCACTAAAAATCCAAATGCTATCTTGCTGCAAACCCATGCCACAGACAAATACGCTCTGGCTGAAGAGATGAATGCCTTTTACCAGCATGAACTCTCCATCAATACCTGGGGCGGTCCGCTCAGTATCCTTGAGTGCGGTCCTAAAGGTGTCAACAAGGCCTTCGCCCTCCAGTACCTGCTCAATATCCTCAATGTCGATCGCAAGGACCTGATTGCTTTTGGTGACGAGCATAATGATACCGAAATGCTGGAATTTGCAGGAACAGGCTATGCCATGAAAAATGCCAGCGAAACCCTGCTGCCTTACGCTGACCAACAGCTTGAACTCACCAACGACCAAGACGGTGTAGCCCACAAGCTAACTGAGCTCTACTTGTAGAAATCAAAACAAACATAATTTGAACCGCACCTCAACTGCTAGACTCTTTCTGTCTAACTGTTGAGATGCGGTTCATTTTTTAAGGTGAATTTTTCTACTTTACTAACGCTTCTATTCTACTTTTCCACCTTCAACGACGAGGTCATCTGCTTTTGCAGCATCACCGTAGGTTGGGTGAAGAGTCTTTTCATAAGCTTTGTGGAAGAAGTTTTCCTTGCCCAATTTTTCAATGTCTTTATTGATGAAATCAAGCAACTCTTTGTTTCCTTTTTGGACTGCTGGTGCAATAGTATCTGGGTCGCCAAGCGAAGTAATTCCTACTTCATATCCTTTATTTTCAAGAGCCCAAGCTAGAACTTCAGTATTGTCAGTTGAAAAGGCATCTCCACGTCCATCCAAAAGAGCTTGATAAGCGTCACTGTATTGGTCGTATTTTTGAAGTTTAACTTCTGGATGATTTTTCTCAAAATACGTTTCAGCGGTAGTTCCTTTTGTGACAATCAAAGTTTTGCCTTCAAGCTGTTTAACATCTGTGATAACACCTTTCTTAGGAGACACAACACCCAGTGAAACCTTCATGTATGGAAGGGCAAAGTCAACTTGTTTCTTACGTTCGTCTGTGACGGTAAAGTTGGCAAGGGTGATGTCCACCTTGTTAGAAATCAAGTATTCCGCACGGTTGGCAGCATCAACAGACACGTATTTTGCCTTAACACCGAGGTCTTTGGCCAACTGATTTCCCAGTTCGATGTCATAACCTTGGTAAGAGCCGTCGTTGTCTACATAACCAAAAGGTTTCTTGTCTCCAAATACAGCAATTCGAAGTTCTCCACTTTTTTTGATTTCATCAATAGTGCGAGCTTTGGCAGTAGTTTTACCAGATGAAGAAGTAGCATTTCCGCCTGAGCCACAAGCTGTAACAAAGATGAGGGCAAAGGCAAGTGCCAAAACAGTTAAGAGCGATTTGAGTAGTTTCATAAGAATCTCCTTTATAAATATGAGCCAAATTGGCTAAAGTCAAAAACGTTTAAAAATTCTTGTGCTCGTTTGGTTTGTGGATTGGTAAAGAAAGAATGAGCCGTTCCTTCTTCGGCAATCTTCCCTTGATCGAGGAAGATAATCCGGTCCGCAATGGCTTGAGCAAACTGCATTTCGTGGGTCACCAAGATCATGGTACGACCTTCTTGAGCTAGGTCGTTGATGAGTTCGAGGACCTCACGCACCATTTCTGGATCAAGCGAAGCCGTCACCTCGTCAAAGAGGATAATTTCTGGATGCATGAGCAGGGCACGGACAATGGCAACCCGTTGTTTCTGACCACCAGATAATTGGCGAGCGAAACTGTGTTTTTTATCTAGCAGTCCGACGCGTTCCAATAATTGTAGGGCTTCTTCAGTCACTTCTTTCTTATCCCGTCCTTGTGCTTTGATAGGACCTAGGATAAGGTTCTGCAAAACGTCCAGATGGGGAAAGAGTTCATAACTTTGAAAGACCATGCCAATCTTTTGACGAACCAAGTGAAAGTCTTTCTGGCTTCCAATAATGGACTGGCCATCCAGAAGAATATCTCCACCCTGAATGCTTTCTAGGCCGTTAAGGCAGCGAAGGAGAGTGCTTTTCCCACAACCGGATGGTCCTAGAATAACCACTACTTCCCCTTTTTTGATTTCTAGGGAGAGTCCTTGGAGGATGGGATTGTCTCCAAAGGATTTTTTTAGATCCTTGATTTCTAATATGGTATCAGACATTTAGTTCCTCCAGTGTTTTTCTAAGTGAGTGGATAGCTTGGAAATAGGAAAGCAAACTGCGAAATACAGAACCAGTATGGTACCGTAGATCCAAAAGGATGCTGTTGGAATGGTCAAGCGATTGCTATCGATGATTTGCTGCCCCACTTTTGTAACTTCAACAACCCCAATCAAAACAACCAGAGAAGTCGTTTTAATCATCCGAGTGACGAGATTGATGGCCTGCGGAAGCAGTCTTCTCAAGACCTGTGGAATGATGATGTGGTAGTAAAGTTGGAAATTCGTCAACCCCAGCGCCTGTCCGCTTTCAAACTGATGTTTAGGAAGGGAAGTGATAGCTCCACGCACCAAATCTCCCATCTCAGCCGTTCCCCAAAGGGTAAAAACGATAACGGCAGAAGTCTCTCCAGAAATGTTGATATTAAAATTTCGAGCCAAACCGAAATAAACAATGAAGAGTAGCACCAGCTGGGGCATGATACGGATAAATTCTAGATAAAAGCGTGTCAAAAAACGAACGACTCTAGAATGAGAGGTCATGATGATTCCCATGACCGTACCGAAAATCATGGATAAGAGGACAGAGAGGATGGAAATGCCAATCGTGACTCCCAATCCCTGTAAGATCCGCAAAAGATTATTTCCCTGAAAGAGTACTTGTATTCCCGAATCCTGCATGGCGGAGCCTCCTTTCTATCCAACTGAAGAACAATGATATAGGCAGGAGCATGATAAGATAGGCCACTACCAACATAGCCAGTGCAATATCTGTCTCATAGTAAAGCCCAATCAAGTCCTTGGCAACATACATGAGGTCGGCTAGAGCAACCGCAGAGAAGACAGAGGTTTCCTTGATCAGGAAAATCACATTGGCACTGAAGGATGGCAGAGCGACTGCTGTGGCTTGTGGCAAGACTACGTAGCGAAAAACTTGAGCGGGTGTCAGACCGATCGCTAAGCCAATCTCATGCTGGGTTTGACTAACTGCTTCTAGCCCGCTTCGGAAGGATTCCGCCATATAGGAACCTCCCAAAAAGATAAGACCAAGGGTGGCGCAGACCTCTGAAGAAAGGACAATCCCAATCCGAGGAAGCCCGAAGTAGAGAAAGAAGAGTTGAATCAAAAGGGGCGTATTTCGCGACAATTCAATATAAGCTGTGGCTAGCTGTGTCAAAACAGGGATACGATAATGCCGGATAATACTAACAAGTAAACCAACTAGAAAAGCTCCCAAAATGCCCCAAACTGCGATATGCAGGGTTAGAAAAAATGCCTTTTGATATAATGGTAGATATTGTTCAACAATGGACCAATCCAAAAGAGAACCTCCCATCTAGGAATAATACAGCTATTGTAGCACTAAAAGACATGTTTGGATAATATGTATTTTCTATCACAATGATAAAAAATATTTATCATCTCTATTGCAAACTGAAACTTCCAGACAAAATTTTTGAAAATGACATGAAAAAGAGTTAAGATGTTCCTGTAAATCAAAAAGTAAACGTTTACTTTTATCAAGGAGGACATTTTATGTCATACAAAACAAGCAATGCTGAAGGCCCTGTGGATTTTATTAATACCTATGATCTGGAGCCCATGGCGCAGCAAGTCATTCCTAAAGCTGCTTTTGGCTACATCGCAAGTGGAGCTGAGGACACGTTCACTTTACGCGAGAACATTCGAGCTTTTAATCATAAACTCATTGTTCCTCATACACTCTGTGATGTGGAAAACCCAAGCACTGAGATTGAATTTGCAGGCGAAAAACTGTCTTCACCAATCATCATGGCGCCTGTTGCAGCCCATAAATTAGCAAATGAGCAAGGGGAAGTCGCTACTGCGCGTGGTGTACATGAGTTTGGCTCTCTTTATACAACCAGCTCCTACTCCACTGTTGATCTTCCAGAAATTTCTCAAGCCCTCCAAGGAACACCGCACTGGTTCCAATTTTACTTCAGCAAAGATGATGGCATTAACCGCCATATCATGGATCGTGTCAAGGCAGAAGGCTACACAGCCATTGTCTTAACTGCGGATGCGACTGTAGGGGGCAATCGTGAGGTTGATAAGCGTAATGGTTTTGTTTTCCCAGTTGGCATGCCTATCGTTGAAGAATACTTACCCGAAGGTGCTGGTAAGTCCATGGACTTTGTCTACAAATCAGCAAAACAACGCCTGTCGCCACGAGATGTTGAGTTTATCGCTGAATACTCAGGACTCCCCGTGTATGTCAAAGGTCCTCAATGCCGTGAAGATGTCGAACGTTCGCTTGCTGCAGGTGCTTCTGGAATCTGGGTAACCAACCACGGTGGCCGCCAAATCGACGGTGGACCAGCTGCCTTTGACTCACTTCAAGAAGTTGCTGAAGCAGTTGATAAACGTGTGCCGATTGTCTTTGACTCTGGTATTCGCCGTGGCCAACACGTCTTTAAAGCCTTGGCTTCAGGAGCAGACTTAGTAGCCATTGGACGTCCTGTCATTTATGGCCTAGCCCTCGGTGGTAGCGTCGGTGTTCGCCAAGTCTTTGAACACCTAAATACTGAACTAAAAACCGTCATGCAACTATCTGGAACTCAAACCATCGAAGATGTCAAACACTTCAAACTACGTCACAATCCATACAATCCAACTTTCCCAGTTGACCCTCGTGATTTGAAATTGTATTGATAAATAAAGCAATTTATAATGAAAAAACACACCCCAAAAGTTAGACATGAAATCTAACGATTGGAGTGTGGTTTTTAATCAGAGTGCATCTAAGCTGGCTCTATGGCAGAGATTGGTCAAAGCCTCTGGTAAGTTTGATTCGTTTCTCTAATATTTATTTCTTATTTTCTATTAAACCTTTTCTTGCTCTAGTGGGACAACGACTAGGGTCTTGCCAAGGCTTGCTAATACTTTCAATACCGTATCCAATTGAGGGTTGGTCTTTCCTGTCTCCATTCGAGCGATGACAGGTTGACTGACCCCACTGAGTTCTTCAAGCTTCTTTTGGCTAATGCCCTTTTCATGTCTGGCCTCGATCAGCTCTGTCATAATCGCTACCCTCAGATCACTTTCTAGGATTTCTTCCTTGGTGAAAAGCTCTGCCCTCACTTCTTTCCAATTACTTCCAATAGCACTATTCTTCATCTTTTAGCCCTCTTTCTTTCAAATCTTGCAACTCTCGTTTGGCCTTCTCAATCTCCCGTCTGGGAGTCTTTTGCGTCTTTTTAACAAAATGATGCAGTAAGACAAAACTTCCATCTATCCAAGCCACAAATAAAATCCGATCCCGTAAGGGTCGTAATTCCCAAATCTCTGCCTCTAGATGCTTGATGTAGGGCTCACCGGCACGAGTTCCCTGTTGACTCAAGAGCTCGATATAGTCATTGAGCTTATTGAGTTTGATCCGGCTATCCTTGCTGTTAAGACTAGCCAGCTCCTTCATATAGTCCAAAACTGGTTGATTCCCATGTTTATCTTTATAAAAATAAATAGTGTGCACAAAGCATCCTCTTTTCGAATTTATTATAACTCAAAAGCTATCGAAAGTAAATACTTTTAAGTTATCAAATACTGATAAGTCCCCTTAGAAATATTCAAAAGGGACTCATTTATATAATTCGAAAATAGCGCCCTTATTGGTGCAATGAGGACAGTATTTATCTTTGTGAGAACTAATAAGATTAGCAAGGTTAGCGAAATAGACAACTATGCTTTGTAACCATATTTTACCAATACTTTTGTTTTAAACCTATGATAAAAAATCATAACTTCCGATTCGGTATAACTGCAATAGCAATACCCTTATAATCTTCAAAAGAACCTATAAAAACTAATTCTTCTTTTCAAGAAACTATAGTCTCTTGAGAGACCCTCATCTGGCACTTGTTTTTGACGACAAATGACCGAGGGGCGATGGATCTTATAAATAGCAATGAAAAGAGCGTCCGATGCCTAGATTGCCATAAATCTATAGAAAAAGTGGCCAGCCGAGGCCTAGATTGCCAAGAATCTATAGGAAAAGTAGACAGCCGAGAACCAAGTTGCCACGAAACTATAGGAAAAGTGATCGGCCGAGGACTAGGTTGCTACGAATCTATAGGAAAAGTGATTAGCCGATGTCTACGTTGCCATGATTCTATAGGAAAAGTGACCAGCCGAGGACTAGGTTGCAATGATTCTATAGGAAAAGTGACCGGCCGAGGCCTAGGTCACTATAAAACTTCATTAAATACCAATAACTAACATATCGAGTAGCTTGATTTCAACTAAAAAGATGTTCGTCTATCGCTTAAAAATCCATCCCATCTGGATTAGGTGCTCCGCCTTCCAAACCGCTGATATTTTTGAGAATCTCTAAGTCAGCAGGACTCAGTTCGATGTCAAAGCAATCCAGATTGCTAGCAATCCGACTCGGAGTGACTGACTTAGGCAGGGGTAGGAAGCCTTCTTGTAAGCTCCAAGCTAGAGCGATTTGGGCAATGGTCTTGCCATACTTATCTGCTATCGCCTGCACGGCTGGATTTTGGAAGAGTTCGCCTTGCCCAAATGGTCCCCAAGCTTCAAGTAGGATATCATGAGCACGGCAGAAGTCTACCGCCTCTGTCTGATAAACACCTGGCGCTAGGCGGATTTGATTGACAGCTGGAGTGACGCGCGCTGTTTCCAGCAGAGCTTCTAGGTGATGAGTCAGGAAATTGCTGACGCCGATCGCTCGGATCTTACCAGCTTGGTAGAGGTCTTCCATAGCCCGCCAAACTTCTGCATTGCGCTTTTGCCAAGCTCCATCTTCTCGTAAAGGCTTAGGATTTGGCCAGTGGATAAGGTAGAGATCCAGATAATCCAGCCCCAACCGCTCCATAGAGCTGTCAAAGGCTTCCATGGCCTCTTCATAAGTATGCTTGCTATTCCAGAGCTTGGTGGTGATGAAGAGCTCTTCACGCGGAATGCCGCTGTCTTTGATTGCTCGACCGACACTCTCCTCATTCTTATAGATAGCTGCTGTATCAATGTGGCGATAGCCAGCCTTAAGGGCGGCTAAGACTGCCTGATAAGCCTCTTCTCCGTCCTGAGCCTTCCAAGTACCAAAGCCCAAGACTGGGATCTTGACACCATTGTTAAGGGTATAATTTTTCATATCTATTCTCCTTATTTTTTCTTTCTTTTGGCTAATTTTGGCTTAAAGATATTTTCCTTGGTTGGAGCCATACCTCGGCTGAAAAAGCTGTAAATGATAAAGG
This sequence comes from Streptococcus cristatus, assembly GCF_001588905.1. Classification (GTDB taxonomy): domain Bacteria; phylum Bacillota; class Bacilli; order Lactobacillales; family Streptococcaceae; genus Streptococcus; species Streptococcus cristatus_N. The sequence continues at coordinate 46,224 of NZ_LAWH01000030.1, forward strand.
CCAACCCAGCAATAAATATCAAGAAACGATGCAGTAGCAATCCAAAGAAGAGGAATACCAAGCCCATTCCCATAAATTTATAATCAATCTTTTTCATCCTGTCCTCCTCATCTGTGATAACCCTATTATAACATCTTCTCTTTCATTGAGAAAGCACTACCATCTGTTAAGAAAAATATCTCAGAGACTTTCTAGTTGCGCCAACCATTCTAGCTTTGCCCAAGTCCCTCTAGCAAATCCTAGGGAAAAAGAAGTAGCTCCACATTAAAAAGGACAGGTTACCCCATCCTTTCTAAAAATATAAGGAGACTCAATTAAAGAATACTGGAGGCAGCTTCAAAGCGTTTTTCGCCATCCAGATAAGTAGCAACCAGCTCCAAATCCTTGTCCAGCACGATAAAGTCGGCATCGTAGCCTTCCTTGATCTGGCCACAGACATCGTCAATGTGGACGGATTTTGCTGGGATGAGACTGGCCATCATGACTGCTTGGTGAGGATTTGCAATGCCCCACTCAACCACATTTTTGAGGCCGTCTTTGAGCTGCAGAATTGATCCTGCTAAGTTACCAGTCGATTTGAGACGAGCTGTGCCATTGGCTACCACCACTGGAAATTCTCCCAGCATATAGTCGCCGTCTTCCAGCCCACCTGCAGTCATACAGTCTGTGATGAGAGCTACATGTTCATGGCCCTTTTGCTTGAGCAAAATATCACAGGCCTTGGGATCCACGTGGTGACCATCACAAATCAACTCTGCGTAAGTGTGAGGCAGCTCGTACATAGCCCCAACCATACCTAGCTCACGGTGGGTCAAGCCCCGCATACCATTGTAGGCATGTACCCAGACACTGGCTCCTGCTTCTACTGCTGCTTTGGCTTCGTCATAGGTCGCATCAGAGTGCCCCAAAGCGACTGTCACACCTTCATCAGTGATGGTACGGACAAATTCTCCCACGCCCTCACGCTCAGGTGCCAAAGCAATCTTATTAAGCAGGCCATTGGCTGCCTTTTGCCAAGCACGAAATTCATCCATACGAGGATCCTTCATGTAGGCTGGGTTTTGGGCACCCTTGTACTTTTCAGTGAAGTAAGGCCCTTCAAAGTAGAGACCACGAATCTTGGCACCACTTGCTTCTTGGTAACGAGCACCAATATTTTCCGTCACAGCTAGAAGTTGCTCGTAAGATGATGTCAGCGTAGTCGGCAGGAAACTAGTCACCCCCGTCGTCAAAAGACCTTCACTCATGGTATGGAGGGTACCTTCGATGTTATTGTCCATGACATCAACCCCACCAAAACCATGGATATGGGTGTCCACTAGACCCGGTGCGACAGAGTAGCCTGTGTAATCCACCACTTCCGCATCCGCAGGGACTTCCTGTACTAATTTTCCAAATTTTCCATCAATCACTTCCAAAAATCCACCCTTGCGAATCCCTTGAGGATAGAAGAACTGATCGGCTTTTATATATTTAGGCATCTGACTGCCTCCTCTTGTTCTATTTCTATTGACTCTATTATAACGCTTTCTATTTTATTTGTAAATGGTCTATACCTCTTTTTTGGAAAAATTTATTATATTATTTAAATCAAGAAAAGAGAGTGGGACAGAAATCGGGAATTCGTTAGAATTCGATTTCGTCGTCCCACCTCCGCACAGTTGAGTAGGACTGTAAAAGCTGATGAAATCAGCGTAGTAGATCCCACTCAACCACTGCGTCTTGCTCGA
>NZ_LAWH01000031.1:0-27015 GCF_001588905.1 Streptococcus cristatus
AATTGTCTTTGGATTGTCGAGCAAGACGCAGTGGTTGAGTGGGTTCTATTACACTGATGAAATCAGCGTAATAGAGCCCTACTCAACTGCGCGGAGGTGGGACGACGAAATCGAATTCTAACGAATTACCGATTTCTGTCCCACTCTCTGTCTAGCGATGACTGATCTTTCTAGTTAGGAAATCTCCCAGAAACTGGATAAAGAAGATAAGAAGCAAGAGCAAAACAGTCGCTAAAATGGTCACGTCTTGGTTGAAACGTTGATAACCGTAGGCAATCGCTACGTTCCCAAGGCCGCCTGCACCGATCGCTCCCGCCATAGCTGTTTCGCCGACTAGCGAGATTAGGGTCACTGTTGTCACCCGAATCAAGTCTGGTAAGCCTTCACGCAGGTAAACGCCGATGATATCCCATGAGTTAGCTCCAACCGCCTGCGCTGCTTCAATCACACCGCGGTCTAATTCTGATAGAACCACCTGCACCTGACGGGCAAAGAAAGGGAAGACCGCCAAAGATAGCGGTACTAAAGCCGCTGTTGGACCAATCCCTGTCCCCACAATCATTCGTGTGAAAGGATTGATCAAAGCTAGGAGAATAATAAAGGGAATTGCCCGAAAGATGGATGTGACCTTGTCCAAGATGAAAAAGGCTGTTTTATTTTCTAAAATACCGCCGGGCGCTGTCAATACCAGGAAAAGTCCAGCGATCAAGCCTAGAATCCCACCGATCAGAAAGGAAATAATTGTCATATAAAGGGTCAGATAAATCGCTGTTCCCCAGCCAGCCTGACCAGCCCAGCCCATTTTATAGACGTTAGGCAAAAATGTTTTAATCAAGTCTATCAATCTAAATTCCTCCCTTAAGCACCTTTAATTCTACGCCAGCAGCTTGTAAATTGCTTTGAGCAGACGCAAGATTTTCTGCATTTCCTGACAAAATGACTACCATCTCCCCGACAGGCACATTGTCTAAAATCTCAATGTTAGCATGTAAAATATTGGCTGAAACTTGATACTGCTTGTAGATATCGTTGATAATGGCTGTATCTGTCACCGTACCAGCATACTTCAAATGCGCCAAGACAGAATCCGCTGGCAGGTCTTGCACAATCTTCTGTTGATTGATTTTAACCATCGCTTCAGTGATACCTGTTGCCGTTGTGATAAAATCTTGGGTCAATTCGTTCTGTGGATTGGTAAAGATATCCAAAACCGATCCTTCCTCGATCAATTTCCCATTCTGCATAACAGCTACACGATTAGCAATATCTTTGACAATCTGCATTTCATGCGTGATCAGTACAATCGTCAGCCCCAACTTTTGATTCAAATCCTGAAGCAAGGCCAAAATTTGCTTAGTTGTTTTAGGGTCCAATGCCGAAGTCGCTTCATCCGAAATCAAGATTTTTGGATCATTAGCCAAGGCTCTAGCAATCGCCACGCGCTGCTTCTGACCACCAGATAGTTGAGACGGATAATTATCCGCTCGATCTTCCAGACCAACCAATTCTAAAAGTTTACGAACCTTCTCCTCTTTTTCAGCAGCAGACAAGGAAGAGTGCTTCAAGGCAAATGCGACATTTTCCTTAGCCGTCATCTGGGCCATCAGATTGAAATGCTGGAAAATCATGCCAATGTCCTTGCGCTTTTCCCGCAGTTGAGCCGCATTCAATTGAACGCTTTCCTTGTCGTATAGGACCGTCCCATCCACAGTAATGCGTCCACCAGATGGCTTCTGCAGGAGGTTAATAACCCGCACCAAAGTTGACTTTCCGGCACCAGAATAACCCACGATACCGTAAATATCCCCCTGATTGATGTGAATGGTCACATCTTCAACCGCCTTGATGACACGATTTTTCTGTGTAAAAGTGACATCTATACGGTCTAATTTGATAATTTCATTGCTCATAACTTCTGATTAACTCCTTGATTAATTCAATATGGGTATAATAATCGGCAATCTTGACATTTTCATCACCACCATGATCCCGACTGTTGGCATTCCCCAAGCCAAAGGCAGCCATCGGAACTTCCAAAGCTTCAAAGACTGTATGCATGGGTCCTGTTCCTGCCGATGTCGGAAGCACCGAGATGCCTTCTGGATAAAAATCCTTGGCCAGTTCAATCACATTCAGGATAGAAGGAGCACTCATATCACTACGATAGCTCATTTCTCCCAATGTATAAGTTAATTCTACCTTATCATAGCCATTTTTGTCCAGTTGCTTGCAAATCTTGTCCAAGACATCATGGGGCTCTAAGCCCGGTACCAAGCGCACTTCCATCTTGGCAGATGCATATGCTGGGAGGATGGTTTTGACTCCTTGTCCCTGATAGCCTGAACCGAAGCCTTCAATGTTAATGGCTGGCTCAAAATAGAAGCGACGCAGAAATTCCTGCCTGTCCTCTTTCAAGACTGGAAGCTGGAGGCCGTAAATTTCCTTCAACTCTTCTGGTGTCTTCAGAGCGTACTGGGCAATCAAAGCTAGCTCTCGCTCATTGGGCTCCTGTACTTGCTCATAGATGCCCTCCACCAAAATTCGACCGTCAGCACTACGCAGGCTAGAGATAGCATCCATCAAGTACCAAGAAGCTGAATTAATGACACCGCCATAGCTAGAATGGATATCGACTTCTGCACTGCGAACAGACATGTCAAAGGTGACAATGCCCTTATTCCCACCAGAAATCTCCAACTGACCTAGATTATTACGCGTGCCCTGCTCCCAGACCAGCAAATCTGCTCCCCGCAAATGTTTCTTATGTTTGGCCAGGTATTTATCCAAGTCTGTCGAAGCCGACTCCTCTGCTCCCTCCATCATGAAGATGATATTGACTGGCAGCGAACCATTCTCTCGGATATACTTACGCACTGCTGTCAAACGCGCAGTGATGTGTCCCTTGTCATCATCGACTCCGCGGCCATACATGACACCGTAGTGGACCGACAGAGTAAAGGGGTCGTTGGTCCAAGGCTGGTCATTATCGGCCGGCACCGTATCATAGTGGTGATAGAAAATGATAGTCTTGGCCTCAGGATTGTCCGACTGAAACTCTGCCAATAAAAAGGGAGCCGTGTAACTGTCATCAATCATCACTTTAGCACCTGCGGCAGTGAAAATTTCTCCCAGATAGGTAGCTACCTCCTTGAGCCCAATTTGCTGGGCAAAGATAGACTTTTTAGAAATCAAAGTCCGCAACACCTCAAAATAGTGTTGGGCCACCTCATCATTTTCAAACTTTTTAATTTGTTCACTCTCAGTTGAGAAAGGCATGTGTAACTCCTACTAATCGCATCTGTTTATAGATTATCTGCTATGATTCACGAAAGAGCAAAGACTTGCTGTCATGTAAGTCCTTGACTCTGCTTTTAAAAATGGCCAAATCATCTCTGCCAATAAAAAATCTAACTAATAGCAGATAAAGGGCTGGAGAAATCCATTCCCCGCCCTTTCTATCTTCAATTATTTTCTATAAAATCTTACCAAACTGGTTGATCCATACCATCTGAAGACTCTTCAATGACTTTTTTAACTTCGTCAGTATGGTAAGCCTTGATGATTTTCTTGATGGCATCTGCCTTGTCAGATTTTTCCCAATCTTTCTTAGCAGCAATCAAGTTGTACCACAGTTTAGAATTTTCATCTGTCTTTTCTTTGTAAAGAGCGCTCTTGTAGTCAATACCAGCTTCACGAACGAAGGTATTGTTGACAACCGCTGCATCTACAGAAGTAAGAGAAGCTGCTGTTTGAGAAGCATCCAATTCAGAAATTTTCAAGTTTTTCTTGTTTTCTTTGATGTTAGCAACAGTCGCAAGCTTCGTTGAATCCACGTCCAACTTAATCAAACCAGCTGCTTGAAGAAGGTTCAAAGCACGGCTTTCATTTGTCGCATCGTTTGGTACAGCAATGCTTCCGTTTTCTGGAATATCTTTCACATCAGTATATTTGTTTTTGCCATCTTTAGTACCAGAGTAAAGACGGATTGGTGCGATATAAGTATCTGCTACAGACACCAAATCAGCATTGTTTTCTTTATTCCAGTTTTTCAGGTAGTAGTAATGCTGGAAGGCATTGATGTCTACATCACCATCGCGAACTGCTTGGTTAGGTTGAGAATAGTCTGTAAATTGGGTGAACTCCAATTTAACACCTGCTTTATCCTTATCAAGGATTTCTTGAACCTTGTTCCAGCGCGCTTCTTCTGTATCGCTGAGGCTCATCACACCAACTTTTACAGTCACTGTTGCACTGTCTGCTGACTTAGCGTTTTTTGATGTTGAAGACGAGCAAGCTGCCAAACCAAATGCTGCTACAGCTAAGAGTGCTGTTGCACCAAACCATTTTTTCAATTTCATGAGATAATCTCCTTATAAAATATATTTTTTTCTAATGAAAGGGTTGTAAGTTATTTCCGATTGCTTAGGGCAAAGAAAATCAGAACTTACTTAATATCCTTGGCATCTGGCAAATAAGTGCCGCCAAAGAATTCTTTTGATAATTTTTCAAGTGTGCCATCCTCGTAAAGTTCCTTGATCCGCTTGTTCATGAAGGTTTGAAGTTCTTCTTGTCCCGAAGCAAGGATTGGATAGACATACGGTTGTTGGTCACTTGGAAGTTCAATCACTTCGACATTATCTAAACCTTGGTCTTTGATGATGGTATCTACCGTGATACGCTCAAAGATCTTGTAGTCTGAACGGCCATCATTCAAATTAGCCAAGATTTGCTGGATTGTACCATCTGTGTAGTTGATGGTTGTTGGATTTGAACTGTGTTCTTCATTGTACTTTTCTAGCTGTTTGGCTGTTGAAGTACCTTGAACAACTTCAGTAGACTTGCCTCCGATATCGTCCAGCGACTTGATATTCACTCCTTTACGAACCACCAAGACGGTTGGGTTTTTAGCGTAAGGGTTGGTATAGAGGTATTTACCAGCACGGTCTTCTGAATAACTGATGTTATTGGCACCGATTTGGTAGCGGTCACTGTCCAAGCCAGAGAAAACAGAAGCCCATTTGGTTTTGTTGAAGTTGACTTCGTACTTATCTGAACCTTTAAAGATTTCACGAAGCACTTCAATTTCGTAACCAGTTAGTTTTCCGTCCTTATCCTCATAAGAGAAAGGCTTGGTTATTCCAACCGTTCCGACTTCAATCGTCTTTTTCTTTGTAGTACTATCTTTACTTGCAGAAGACGAGCAGGCTACAAGCAGCCCAACTGTAAGACTTCCTACCACAGCAGTGGCAGTGTATTTCAATATTTTTTTAATATTCATATCTCTATCTCCTCCTAAAGAGCATGTTTCTATCATACCAAAAGTCGAAAGTCCTGACCATTATATATTTTTTATCAAGGTGATAGATTTTCTTTATCACTGATTCGATTATTCAAACTATTTGAAAATATCAAAATCTTGTTTTTCTATGATAACAAAAGAAGAGGAGCTTGCCTAGTTCTTATTTTCTATGAAAGACTATAGTTATTTCTTATAGTGTTTGAGGAGGAAGAGAGCGTTTTCGACATAGTAAGGTACAGAGATCTGAAAGGCCGCATCGTCAATCGTCATGCTATCATGGTGCAGGTCAGGCGCATCTACTGCACCATTTGAGCCGATAAAAGCAAAGACACCAGGGATTTTTTCTTGGTAAAAGGCAAAGTCTTCGCCAGCTGAAGACGGCTGGGCAGTCAATAGCTCCCCGATATTCTGAGAATTTTTAAAAATAAGCTCGGCTAATTCTGGATCATTATAGGTTACTGGCGGAGTCTGATCCCAGACAATAGTGACCTTAGCACCGAAGTTCCCCGCCGTATGCTCCACAATACGGATAAAATCTGCCTTCAAACGCTTTTGCAAACCAGAATTAAAACAACGAATCGTGCCTTCAAAGAAGCCATTTTGCGGCAAGACATTCCAAGTCGCCCCAGCCTCAATGTGGGTCACAGATACGACAACCGGCTCAAAGGGCGAGACAGTCCGAGAAACCAGTGCCTGAAGACTTTGAATCATGCTGGTCAGGGTCAGCACCGTATCCACTCCCAAATCTGGCCGAGCCGCATGGCTGCTGACTCCCTCCACAGTCACCTTAAACTTCTCTACGCCTGCCATCATGGCTCCCGGCTTCAAGGCCATTTGTCCAGCTTTTAACTGGGGCATATTGTGAAAACCGATAATCGCAACTACATCGTCCAGCAAACCCGTAGCCAGAACTTGACTGGCTCCTTGGGAGGTTTCCTCAGCTGGCTGAAAAATCAGGCGAATGGTTCCCTGTAAATCTTCTTCCATAGCCTTAAGCAACTCCGCCGCTCCCAAAAGACTAGTCTGATGAAAATCATGACCGCAGGCATGCATGACACCAGGATTTTGGCTAGCGTAAGGCAGATCTGTCTTCTCTAAAATGGGCAGGGCATCAATATCTGCTCTCAAGGCGATAACTGGTTCTCCCTGACCGATTTCGGCAATCAAGCCCGTCTCTAAACCGGAATCCAAAATTTTAATTCCTAAGTCTTGCAAATAACGGCTTAGAAAGGCCGTCGTTTCATATTCTTGGCCAGACAACTCTGGATGCTGATGGAGATGATAACGCGTTTTTACTAATTTATCATAGAATTGTTTCATGCTAGACTCCTTTACTCTACATATCTCCCCTCCAGTATAGCACAAAGCTAGACTAGGAAACAAAATAAAATAGAGAGCAGAATGAAGCATCCGCCCTCTAATCTTGCTATTAGGATATATCGCCTTCAAAAGCTCTGACGATAGATTCATAAGAATAATCACGCTCTAAAACCCATTTGCCATCTGTTTTGACAAATTTCAACTGATAATCTCGTTCTGGTGTGAGGAGAGAACGCGAATCCATTCCAGCCATCATATCATTAGCGTAGCTCTTATCAGTAGCTTTGTAGACGTCACTCAGGCTTCCATATTCAGAACGATGCTTGTCATAAAAATCTTGACGGTAGGTATACATGGTTTTATTTAGACTGACCGTTCTCGGTTTGATCTTGATAACGATTGAATTTGGCATATACTGGGCTACTGTGTAATCAATTTCTGCGCGTTTGGCATTACTTTTCACATAGGCATCAATGAAAGCATTGATTTCATCCTCACTAAAGGGATAATCATGCAATTTACGTGTAAAATCTGCTGCAAAAGCTGCTCTATAATCTTTCTTATCTTGCTCCAAATCGCCACCTAAAACCAAATCGCCTTTGTCTTTGGAGGATTTTGTCTTTGCTTCTCCTCCCAAGAAAACAGCATTGAGGTAATCAGAAGCTAATTTCTTTGATTCGTCAACGTGATTCGGATATTTCGCAGGATCAACTTTTAGTTTGATGGCTTCTGCTTTTTCATCGGAGCCGTAGGATTTCTTCTCATAGTGAAGTTCATATTTCTTGCCATCTTCAACTTTAAAGACCAGATTACCAGAAAGAGTCTTTCCTTCCGCTAAGTCTTCATAGCTCAGTGTTTTAAAGTTTTCTTTGTCGTCATAGACTCCGACCGGCTGGATCTTTTCTCCCTCTGAATCATAAAAACCAATGTCTGAGGAGGAAATCATAATCTTATCATTTGTTTTATTTTTAATTTCCAAAGACAAGGCTAAGTATTTGGCATCAGCTGATCCGTTGCTTGGCATAATGAACTGACCATCCTTAATCTGGATATCAACCTGCCCATTGCTGGCTGATTTTTTGACAGTCGTTTCCTGGCTTGGCTTACCAGAATGTTTTTTATTTGGACTTGGAAGCAAAGCACAGGCTGTTAAGCTCACACCTGCCACAAGCAAGGCTGTGTATTTAAATACTTTTTTCATCATTGTCTCCTTAATTTCTTAATACTGTGACTTTTCTATTTTATCATACTTGGCTAAACTGGTAAATACCGTTTAAAATTTAAGTCATATAAAGATGTATTCTTGCGATTATGAATATAACTAAGCACCTCAAAAAGCTTGAAAAGTGCGACCTTAAGTAAAACAGGCAACATTTCTAACTCTCATATAAGGAATTGGTTATAAAAAAAGCACAGCCTAAGCTGTGCCATTTTTATAGTAGAATATTCCATTGCTATCCTTAAGCTACTTCACCTTCCTCAAACTGACTATTATAGAGATCCGCATAGAAGCCATTCTGATTCATGAGTTCATCATGGTTGCCCTGCTCGATGATATTTCCATCGCGCATGACCAAGATAAGATCCGCATTACGGATAGTAGATAAGCGGTGGGCAATGACAAAGGAAGTCCGACCCTCCATGAGTTTGTCCATAGCCTTTTGAATCAGCTCCTCCGTCCGCGTATCCACTGATGAAGTTGCCTCATCCAAAATCAAGAGCGGCGCATCTTTCAGCAGAGCACGAGCGATGGTCAATAGCTGCTTCTGACCAACCGATAAGTTGACCGTGTCATCCAGCACTGTATCATAGCCCTGCGGCAGAGTCATGATAAAGTGATGAACACCGACCGCCTTCGCTGCGGCAACGACTGCTTCATCCGTGACATGCTCCTGATTGTAAATCAAGTTTTCTCGGATAGTTCCCTCAAACAGCCAGGTATCCTGCAAGACCATTGAAAAGGCATCGTGAACCTCGGAGCGTTTCATATCCTTAATATCTATACCGTCAATGCTGATACGCCCTTTGTCAATTTCATAGAACTTCATGAGCAGATTAACGATGGTCGTCTTACCAGCACCCGTCGGGCCGACAATGGCAATCTTCTGTCCGGCTTTGGCCTGGGCTGAGAAATCATGAATAATCGTCTGGTCTGGCTTGTAACCGAAGAAGACATCTTCAAAGGTAACATCTCCCTTGACAGCAGCAAGCTGCTGCTCTTTATGCTGGTCGTCTTCCATCTCAGGCTCAGCTAGAAATTCAAAGACACGAACCAGTGCTGCACCGGCCTGCTGCAAGACAGTGATTCCTTGTGCAATCTGTGACAAAGGCTGAGAGAAGGTCCGCACATAAACCATAAAGGCCACAATGATCCCGATGCTAATAGAACCATTAATCGCCAGAGCAGCACCGACCAAAATAACCAGCACATAGGCGAAATTCCCCGTAAAGAACATGAGCGGCATCATCATGCCAGAGATAAATTGAGACTTCCAAATACTATTATAGAGATTATGATTGAGAACTGCAAAGCGTTCCTTTGACTGTTCAATGGCATTATAGCTGATAACGACATTATGCCCCGAGTACATTTCCTCTACATAACCGTTAACAGCAGCCAAATCGTTTTGTTGGGCAGTGAAATAGCCCTGAGACTTGCCCATGATGAGGCCGACAAAGACAAAACCGACTACAGTAGCCAAAATGGTCACCAAAGCCAAAATCCAGTTCATAAAGAACATAGTCAAAACCACAGCCACCAAAAGCAAGCTAGAAGAGATAACACTTCCTAAACTCTGGTTGAGAGATTGGCCGACCGTATCCACGTCATTGGTCACGCGCGACAGCGTATCCCCCTGAGAATGGCCATCGAAATAGCTCAAGGGAAGCTTGTTAATTTTCTCTGCGATGGCCGTCCGTAGCCGCTTGGAGAAATACTGGACAACCGTACTGATGATAAAGGACTGACCGTAGTTGAGCAGGGCTCCGACTGCATATAGAATAGCGAGGAGAAAGGCAATCTGAGACACAGCTTTTAAATCAATATTGCTGCCCAGACCTTCTGAAATAAGATTAGTAATTTCTTTTAATTTATTTGGCCCATAAACCGTGATAATGTTTGACAAGACAGCTCCCACAAATGCCAAAGCAAGAGGAAACTGGAAGCCTTTGAGATAAGGCCGAATCTGGTTAAATAATGAAGACTTCTTATTTTCCATTTTCTAATTCCTCCTTGGATAGTTGTGAGTAAGCAATTTCTTGATAAACCGCGTTATTTGCCAAAAGTTCTCGGTGGGTACCTTGACCAACCACCTTGCCAGCATCCAAGACCAAGATTTGATCCGCATCCATGATGGTAGAAATCCGCTGCGCCACGATTAGCTTGGTCATATCCTGTGTCCGCTCAGCCAGTTCCTTACGCAAAATGCGGTCTGTCTTGTAGTCTAGCGCTGAGAAGGAATCGTCAAAGATAAGGATTTCTGGCTTACGAGCCAAGGCTCTAGCAATAGCCAAGCGCTGACGCTGGCCACCAGAGAAGTTGGTCCCGCTTTGAGCCACTTCTGACTTAAGCCCTTTTTCCTTCTCTTGAACAAAAGGCTTGGCCTGAGCTAGGTCAAGAGCTTCCCATATTTCCTGCTCATCCAGCGGACTTGCTTTACTTTGACCAAAGTCCAGATTGCTCTCAATATCGCCAGAGAAAAGCACCGCCTTTTGCGGGATGTAGCCGACCTTATTGCGTAGGTCTCCTAGCTGGTAATCTTGAACATTAACGCCATCTACCAAAATCTCTCCTTCAGTGACATCGTAGAAACGAGGGATGAGATTGACAAGCGTGGATTTCCCTGAACCGGTTGATCCGATAAAGGCCACGGTATCACCAGCCTGCGCTGTAAAGCTGACATGCTCAATGACCGCCTCTGAATTTTTAGAATAGCGGAAGGACACATCTCGAAAGACCACTTCTCCCTTGCTATCTGCTGCTGCCTCCTTAGGCTGTTCTGGATTTGTAATTGAAGAATGCAGATCCAGAACTTCATTAATCCGGCCAGCGGATACAATGGTCCGAGGCAGGACGATGAAGAGGGCACCCATGAGCAAGAAGCCCATCACAACCTGCATAGCATAGGACATAAAGACGACCATATCACTGAAGAGTGGGAGACGATCCTGCAGACCAGCCTCCTGAATCAGATAAGCACCAATCCAGTAAATTGCCAGTGTCAAACCGCTAGAAATCCCCATCATAACTGGATTCATTATGGCCATCAGACGATTAATGAAGAGGTTAAGGCGAGTCACTTCATCATTAGCTGCTGCAAATTTCTCATCCTGATAATCTTCCGCATTGTAAGCTCGGACCACGCGAATCCCAGTCAGACTCTCTCTAGTGACGCTATTTAGCTTATCGACCAAACGCTGCGCCACTGACTGCTTGGGAAAGGCCAGTGTAACCAAAACTACTGTCATTAGAACATTGACAATCACAGCAATCAGAACAGCAATCAGCCAGTTCTCGGACTTGCCAATAATCTTGGTCATGGCCCAAATCGCCATAATCGGCCCCCTAGTCACCACCTGCAACCCCATGGTGATTAAGGTCTGTACCTGAGTAATGTCATTCGTTGTCCGAGTTAGCAAACTAGGAATCGAAAATTTCTTAATCTCCGTCTGCGAATAATCCAGCACACGGTTGAAAATATCGCTCCGCAGACTCTGGGTAAAGCTAGCTGCTATACGAGCGGCAAAAAAGCCAACCACGATAGCTGACAGCAAACTAGCAAAGGATAAGCCAAGCATTTTCAATCCCGGTTCCCACAAATCTGCTAAGGCTGTTCCCGGCGTTTGCAATAGCTCTGTAATCGTCGAAATATAGGTCGGAACTTCTAATTCCAAATATACCGTCAGGAAGGTGAAGAGTACACTGAGAACAATCATGCTCACTTCCCTTACCGTCAGCCGTTTAAATAACTTAAACATCTTTCCCTCCATTTTCTAAACTTTCGATATTCTGATAAAACTTGGCCATGACTTGTGAAAAAATCAACAGCTCCTGCTCAGAAACACCATTCAAAATAGACCGATCTATTTCACCAAAAAAGGCGCGGATTTTCTTCATTCTTTCCTGCGACTGCGGAGTAAGGCGGATATACTTGGCCCGCTTGTCCGTTTTGCTAACTTCCAGCTGGATAAAGCCATTCTTCTCCATCCGTTTCATTAAGTTAGAGGCCACCGATTTGGAGATATCCAACTCCTGCTCAATATCCTTGATAAGCGTGTCCTTGCCTTCTTCCGCGCGATGGGCAACAATATGCAAGACCTGCCCCTGCGGCCCAGCCATGGACTCAATCCCTTGCTCCTTAGCAAGTTTCTCTACCATAAGATGAATCTTTCGGCCAAAACGCTTCATTTCTAATAAAGGCTTTTCCATTAATCCTTCCTTTCTAAATTAATTCTCACGAGAACTAATTAGTTTTCATGAGAACTATTTTAGCACATGAAAAGCAGATGTCAAGAAAAAAGTTTCTATGAGAACTATTTTCTTTTAAAAAAAAATAAACTGGAACCAAGAGTCCCAGTTCTACCAATAGAATTTTTTTAATCTTAATATTTTTAACCGAAACAGGAGTAGCAAATCCCTACTCTAGAATAATCTTCCTCGTCATTCATTTCTATGGAAAGAGCCACTTGATATGAGGCGCAAGATTGGAAATTTCCTGATGAAGTTCATTGAAGCTAGTATTTTTAACATCTGCCAGGTCTAAAGAGACAGCACTCTCCTCTTGATTTTTAGGATAGAAATATAAAATTCGACTGGTCGGTTCTGAAGATGTCATCCTAGGTCGAGATATATCGTATTCAATTTGCTCAATCTCCTGCCACAAGAAGTACTTCTCTCTTTTAGCAGATAAGCCTCTCAGCCTTATTCCCATCTCATCCATCTCTAAAATCGGGGGCCTATGATTCGAAATATAGCCTAGAACGATCATAAAAATAGCGGTTATGCCCATTCCCCAATAGACTGGATGGAGCATATTGTTGCTTTCTTCAGTACTCTGCCTGCTTCTTTGGTCTTCTTTGTTGGTAGAAGCCCTATGAACCAGTTGATTAGCACTATTTTGACTTGTTGACTCAAGGGAGGACTTATCCATAGATACAAAAGCCATGATAAAAAAGATAGCAAAGAGTAAGAGAAAGCCTATAGCATAAAATTTTGCTCCATCGCGCTGGTATACTTTCATTCTGTTCCTATCCTTTCCAGGTACATTTCCTATATGAGAATTCCTTCCAAATGATCCAATTCATGCTGGCAGATTTGCGCTGGAAAATCCTCTAACGTGATGGTCTTCTTCAGCCAATTCTGATCCAGATATTCGACAGTGATTTTCTGGTAACGAATGATTGACCGACTGCCTGTCAAGGATAGACAGCCCTCTTCCGTTTCATAAGGGCCAGACTTCTGAATAAGAACTGGATTAAACATGACCATGGGCAACATACCATACATAAAAATAATCACCCGCTTTTGGAAACCGATCATATTCGCAGCAAGACCGACACAAGACTCTCTATGGGCCAACAAGGTATCTTGCAAATCTTGGGCTAAAAATAGGTCAGCCTTTGTAGCTGGGACTGATTTTTGCTGTAAAAAGAAAGGATCTTTCACAATTGCTTTTTGCATATTTCACCTCAAATGGAAGAGGCTGGATTCCCTATCTCAGCCTCCTTAGTTTATTTGAACACTCTCAACGCCTTGTTTACTTATTTTGCATAGCGTTCGCTAATATCTTTTGCGAGGACAAAATTTCCTAGTGTTGCTGAGCCATTTCCTGCAACGGTCGGTGTAACAATGTAATCACGCACATCTGGCACTGGCAGATAACCATTGAGCAGGACAGTGAATTTCTCACGGACACGGTCTAACATGTGCTGTTGCGCCATCACACCGCCGCCAAAGACAATGACATCTGGACGGAACGTCACCGTCGCTTGAATAGCTGCCTGCGCAATATAGTAAGCCTGAATATCCCAGACAGAGTTATTGAGCTCGATATTTTCACCACGCACACCCGTCCGCGCTTCTAAGCTAGGACCTGCTGCTAAGCCTTCCAAACAGCCCTTGTGGAAAGGACAAACGCCATTAAAGCCTTTTTCCACATCCATTGGGTGCTGAGCTACATAGTAGTGCCCCATCTCTGGATGGCCTGTACCCCCAACAAATTCACCACGTTGGATAGCACCAGCGCCAATCCCTGTTCCAATCGTATAATAAACCAGATTTTCAATGCGACCACCAGCATTGTTACGGGCTACAACTTCACCATAGGCTGAGCTGTTGACATCTGTCGTAAAGTAGATTGGCACATTCAAAGCGCGACGAAGCGCTCCCACGATATCCACATTAGCCCAATGTGGTTTTGGAGTTGTCGTAATGTAGCCATATGTTTTTGAATTAGGGTCAATATCAATAGGACCAAAAGAGCCAACTGCCAGACCTGCTAGATTGTCAAAACGAGAGAAAAACTCAATCGTTTTATCTAGCGTCTCAATCGGCGTAGTTGTGGGAAACTGTGTTTTTTCTACAACATTAAAATTTTCATCGCCCACAGCACAGATAAATTTGGTTCCACCGGCTTCTAAACTTCCGTACAATTTTGTCATTTCAAACACCTCTTGTATTCTTTATACTCCATTATAGCATATTTCCATATTGGAAATGGCTCTATATTTTAGATTTTCCTCTGTAAATCTTAGCACTCAAGTAAAAAACGAACAAACATAAGTTGTTCGTTTTCCTTTGTTGACTTTCTATAGCTAAGATTAAGCTTTCACTTCAATAATCGCATCGCCTTTAGCAACAGTTCCTTCTGCTACTGGAGTCACAGATGCGTAGTCAGCTGTGTTAGTCACGATAACCATAGTCGTGTCATCCAGACCAGCTGCTGCGATTTTAGCTGAATCAAAAGTTCCAATAATATCGCCAGCTTTGACTTTAGAACCTTGAGAAACTTTTTGATCAAATCCTTCGCCATTCATAGACACTGTGTCAATACCAACGTGGATCAGGATTTCAGCACCATTAGCTGTCTTCAAACCATAAGCATGGCCTGTCGCAAAAGCAATTGTCACTTCTGCATCAGCTGGGGCATAAACGACACCTTCAGTTGGTTTGATCGCAATCCCTTGACCCATAGCTCCGCTTGAGAAAACAGGATCATTTACATCTCTCAAAGCTACTGCACTACCAACAATTGGAGAAATGATTGTTTCATCTTGGAGAGCCGCTGGAACATTACCAGTTGTTTCTTCTTCGACAAGGCGCTCTGTAGTAGCATTTGTAGCAACTTCAGCTTCATCTTCGTAACCAAACATGTAAGTAAGGGCAAAACCAAGAGCAAATGATACAGCTACCATGAAGAGATATTGGAAGAGTTGCCCATTACCGATGTAAAGCATGGTACCTGGGATGATGGTGATACCATTACCAGTACCAGCAAGACCAAGGATAGAAGCCAAGCCACCACCGACAGCACCAGCGATCAATGAAAGGAAGAATGGTTTGCGGTAACGCAAGTTAACCCCGAAGATAGCTGGCTCTGTAATACCAAGGAAGGCAGAAAGAGCAGCTGGGAATGCGAGAGTTTTAAGTTTAGGATTTTTAGTTTTGACACCAACAGCAACGGTCGCAGCACCTTGAGCTGTCATAGCTGCAGTGATGATAGCATTGAATGGGTTAGCATGGTCAGCTGCGAGCAATTGTACTTCAAGCAAGTTGAAGATATGGTGTACACCTGATACGACAATCAATTGGTGAACTCCACCGATCAGCAAACCACCTAGACCGAATGGCAAACCAAGAATAGCTTTTGTGCCAATAAGGATGTAGTTTTCAACAACGTGGAAGACTGGTCCGATCACGAAAAGTCCAAGAATTGACATCACCAAAAGGGTTACAAATGGTGTGACTAAAAGATCCAAGACATCTGGAACAACCTTACGGACTGCTTTTTCAAACTTAGCTCCCACAACCCCGATAATGAAGGCTGGAAGAACAGAACCTTGCAAACCAACGACTGGGATAAAGCCGAAGAATTTCATTGCAGTCACTTCACCACCAGAAGCAACAGCCCAAGCGTTTGGAAGTGAGCCTGAAACAAGCATCATACCCAGAACGATACCAACGGCTGGATTTCCACCGAATACACGGAAGGTTGACCAAACTACCAGACCTGGTAGGATAATGAAGGCTGTATCTGTTAAGATTTGAGTATAGGTCGTTACATCATCTGGAAGCGTCATTCCAAGGGCAGTCAATAGCCCACGAACCCCCATGAAGAGACCAGTTGCTACGATAACTGGGATGATTGGTACAAATACGTCACCGAATGTACGGATGGCGCGTTGGAACCAATTCCCTTGCTTAGCAGCTTCTGCTTTCATGTCATCTTTTGATGAAGTTGGCAAGCCTAAGGCTACAACTTCGTCATAGATTTTATTAACCGTACCGGTACCAAAGATGATTTGGTATTGGCCTGAGTTAAAGAAAGCACCCTGAACTTTTTCTAGATTCTCGACAGTATTTTTGTCGATCTTTCCTTCATCTTTAACCATGACGCGCAGACGAGTCGCACAGTGGGCTACACTGTTAACGTTCTCACGTCCGCCCAAGGCTTCGATGACCTTTTTTGCAATTTCAGTATTGTTCATTTGCAAAAATCTCCTTATAAAAATATTGTAAAACTTTTTGAAAGCGATTTTATCGCCTTTACGAATATTATTTTACCATGATTCAGAGATATGTCAAGCGTTTTGCAGAAAAAATATTTTTTTACTGTTAAATGTTGATTTTTCAGCAGAAAACGTTTACTATAGTAATAAGAAATAATATGATTCGGAGGACAAAAGATTGGCTTGGACGACTGAAAAACGCTACAAACGCTATGAAGACTGGACTCAGGAAGAGGTACAGCAGATCAAAGAAAATATCGCTAAATCTCCTTGGCGGGCTAGCTATCATGTGAAGCCTCAGACAGGTCTGCTCAATGACCCCAATGGTTTTTCTTATTTTGACGGAAAATGGGTGGTTTTCTACCAAAACTTTCCTTTCGGGGCAGCCCACGGTCTCAAGTGCTGGGTTCAATTAGAAAGTGATGACCTAGTTCACTTCACTGAAACCGGCCTTCGGGTGCTGCCAGATACTGCTTTGGACAGCCACGGCGCCTACTCAGGCTCTGCCATGCAGTTTGACGACGAGCTCTTTCTCTTCTACACCGGCAATGTTCGTGATGAAAACTGGGTACGTCACCCTTATCAGATCGGTGCCTTGTTAGATAAATCAGGCAAGCTCGAAAAAATTGACAAGGTTTTAATTGAGCAACCTGCTGAAGCGACTGACCACTTCCGCGATCCACAGATTTTCAATTACAAAGGGCAATTCTATGCTATTGTTGGTGGGCAAAATCTAGACAAACAAGGCTATATCAAGCTTTACAAGGCAATTGATAACGACTACACCAACTGGGAAGCTATTGGCGATTTGGACTTTGCCAATGACAAGACGGCCTATATGATGGAGTGTCCAAACCTAGTCTTTATCAATGACCAACCAGTCCTGCTCTACTGCCCTCAAGGCTTGTCTAAAGACGTACTGGACTATGGCAACATCTATCCAAATATGTATAAAATAGGTCAATCGTTTGACACAAGTCAAGCTGCTATGATTGAGCCTAGCACCATCCAAAATCTGGACTACGGCTTCGACTGCTACGCAACCCAAGCCTTTAACGCACCTGACGGTCGTGCACTAGCTGTCAGCTGGCTAGGCTTGCCTGATGTGGAATACCCATCTGACCGCTTTGATCATCAAGGAGTCTTCTCCCTCGTCAAGGAATTGACCCTGAAAGACGGCAAGCTCTACCAATACCCAGTCCCAGCAATCAAGGACTTACGAGCAGAGGCTCAGCCTTTCACTACTTTGACAGAAAGCAAGAACAGCTACGAACTAGAGCTAAATCTCGCTGCGGACACCGAACACGAAATCGTCCTCTTTGCAGACAAGGATGGCAAGGGCCTACGCATCAACTTCGACCTCAAGGAAGGACAAGTGACAGTTGACCGCAGTCAAGCGGGCGAGCCATTTGCTCTGGACTTTGGAACCAGCCGAAGCTGTGATATTGGCAAGGAAGCAACGAGCGCTACTATCTTCATCGATAAATCGATTTTTGAAATTTTCATCAATAAAGGAGAGAAAGTATTTTCCGGCCGTGTCTTCCCGAGAGAAGACCAGACAGGCATTGCCATTACCAAGGGCAATCCAACCGGTACTTACTATGAATTAGATTATGGTCGCAAAGCTAACTGATGTAGCAAAACTAGCAGGAGTCAGCCCTACAACTGTTTCCCGCGTCATCAATAGGAAGGGCTACTTATCCGACAAAACGATTTCCAAGGTTGAAGCAGCCATGCGAGAATTGGCCTACAAGCCCAACAATCTGGCGCGCAGCCTCCAAGGAAAATCAGCCAAGCTAATTGGACTCATTTTCCCAAATATCAGCAATGTCTTTTATGCAGAATTGATTGGCAAGCTAGAGCATGAGCTCTTTAAACAAGGCTATAAAACCATCATTTGCAATAGCGAGCATGACTCAGACAAGGAGCGTGAGTACCTTGAGATGCTGGAGGCCAATCAGGTGGATGGTATCATCTCCGGCAGTCACAATCTAGGCATCGAAGACTATAATCGCGTAACTGCTCCTATCATTTCCTTTGACCGTAACCTTTCACCAGATATCCCAGTTGTCTCCTCAGACAACTATGGTGGCGGAGTACTGGCTGCTCAGACCTTGGTCAAGGCTGGCGCTCAAAATATCATCATGATTACTGGTAATGATAATTCCAATTCCCCAACTGGCCTGCGCCATGCTGGCTTTGCTTCCGTCCTGCCGGACGCACCGATTATCAATGTCTCCAGCGATTATTCTCCCGTCCGAAAGGAAATGGAAATCAAGCATATTTTAACCCATGAGAAGCCCGATGCTATCTTTGCTTCAGATGATTTGACAGCCATTTTAG
Organism: Streptococcus cristatus; assembly: GCF_001588905.1. Lineage (GTDB taxonomy): Bacteria > Bacillota > Bacilli > Lactobacillales > Streptococcaceae > Streptococcus > Streptococcus cristatus_N. The sequence goes on from NZ_LAWH01000031.1 coordinate 18,689, forward strand.
TGATGAAAGTCGCTCAGGAGCTGGGCATCCAGATTCCTAAAGATTTAAAAATCATCGGCTACGACGGAACTTACTTTGTGGAGAACTATTATCCTCAATTAGCGACTATTAAACAGCCACTGAAGGAGATTGCCAAACTTCTGGTCGATTTACTGCTACAAAAAATTGACAAGCAAGAAGTCACAACGACCGGCTACTTCCTGCCTGTGAACCTCTTGCCTGGCAAAAGTGTATAACTTTTTTGATCTTCATTAAATTACTTCATCTTGACGAATCCCCCAAAGGTTTGGCAGAAACCAACTTTTGGGGGACTTTTAATATCATTAATCCCTAGTAATTACTTCAATGTTAGCTCAACCTAGGAAGACTTTCTTCTATAACTAAGTTTGAAGTAGCTAGCCGAGGCCTAGGTTACCATGATTCTATAGGAAAAGTAACTAGCAGAGGCCTAAGTTGCACAGTTCAATCCCTGATTACTTTTTGGTGTTATATTCACTATCGCTTTCCTTAGCCTATCGCCTGCATTCAATAGCACTGTTCGTTTTTTTAGAAAGATAAGGTTTTCCCAAATTCTAAAGGAAATCAAACTAATCTACATAGAAAAATCTTCTATAAATTCGCGCAATCGTTAAAATTATGATTAAAAGTATAGCTATTATAGACAATACTATTTTTCCAAAACTTATTTCCGAACAGATTATAAAAATGTGAAAGAGAGGTGCCAATCCTACACCTATAGCAATTAGATAACTAGCAAAGTTTATGGCACCAAGCCCTGCAAAAAAATGTTTCATTTTAAATACCTAACTTTTTAACTTTCATTTTATAGTGACTCTCTCTAAATCGGTTTCATTGCTTACTTCTCACCTTTTCAAAGAAATTTGATAGTAAATATACCCCACTGAGGGCTATTACTATGTCAATTGGTAAGAAATAGTAATCCCATATAAAATGATACAAAATCAATGATAGAAATAGAATAAAATCAATATAACTATTCTTAAAATGTTCTGCGATTTTATGATATAGAAATGCAATAATAACTGAAATCAAAACAATCGTCATGCTTATCCTCCTGTAATCTGCAAATAATCCTTGTATTCACCTGCTCTAAGCTATTCCTCTTCTTGGAATTTTTCAAGTACCTTAAAGCTCTTAATAATACAAACTATTAGATACTCCCTTGGGGGGATCTCATATCCAAACATAATAAATGCAACACTGACCGTTATTAGCATTATCTTTAAGATGGTCATTAAGCACCGCTCTATTGCAATTCCAACTTCTAATTTAATCTATTCTTTTTTCAAACCGAAACATTCCGTCTGGAAATTGCTCATCAAATTCCTTAACATCCGCTTCTGGCTCATTTGGGTCAGGATGAAATTTATTAAAAAATTCAACAATATGAAACCCACATCTATTGACATAAAAATGTATATTACGCTGCTCAAAGTATGGTGTCATAGTTTCCCAAATTTTGACTTCTGGATGTAACTTTTCAATTTGACACCAAGCAGCATATCCAACTCCCTTACCGTGAGCATCTGGGGAAACGAATAGCAGGTCTAAACTTCCTTTTTCTCCATCAACTTTAATTACAGCACCGCCAACTTTTTTCTCTTCAAGAATAATACGATAAGCCTTTCCGTGGTCAATGGACTGTTCGATGGTCTCTCGTGAAATGATTTGACTATCTTCTTCAAAGTGGTTATCTCTACACCCAAACTCCTCCAAAGCCCCGTAGTTAAAAGCTTCCTGATTATCCAAAATAAACAGCTCTCGGTCATCTTCTTCCATCAAACATAACTGTATATCTTTTTCCATTTCAACACACCTAGAATCTCTAATTTGTCTACACCGCTTTAATCTTCTCATTTATCAATTCAATAAAAGCGATCACAGTCGCTCCTATCATCGGAAGACCATCAGGACTAAATATGTATTCTACCTATTATACCATTCTTATTACTTTATTTTATTATTTCTTACAAGCTTTTAGATAATTGTAGATATATTCCATAATTCTGTGTAAACGCTCAAGTAGAGTTACGAAGTGTTAATCAAATAAGCTTTCAAGGGTGTCAGAACATTTCCAAGTGTCATCGCGACGTCCATAAGCGGGGATCAAAGCTGGACTAAAGTTCCCATTACGATCTCTTGGAATGGTTAACTGAACAGTCCCATATTTGGTTTCAAATTTCCGTGAATAGGTTCCGTTACGACTATTTCCAGTATGATAGCCTACTTTATCGTAAGGCTCATCCCTTAAAAAGGCTGATAACTCCGCTTGAAGCAGATCATTCATGGCTGTTTCAAGAGAAGAACGGCAACATTCATCAATATCTTGCTGTTGGGCTAGGAAGTTAAGTAGTTCTGTGGTAAACTGAGTCATATGAATAAATCTCTTTCTAGTAATGTTTCGCAACTCTACTAAAACGGATTTATTCCCTTTTGTGTTCACACAACTTATTTTACACTACCACTATACAAAAACAGACAGCAACTTTTTCAACATTATCAAGTTTACCAGCAATTTAAATTTTCCCGTATAGCCCTATTCAAATAGTTATTAAATCCCAAGATTCTCCCCAAAAACTCTCTTCTAAGGAATTGCTCTTTAGGCGTTTTTCTCTTATCTCTTTCTTTTCTTACTTAGACTGACTAGACCATTCCTCATCTCTAAAAAACCTAGTAAAAATCCTAAGAAACGAAAGCGATTTATCCTATAAATAGGGATGAAAAGTACATTCGAGGTCTAGATTGCCATGAATCTATAGGAAAAGTGAACAGCCGAGACCTAGGTTACCAGGAATCTATAGGAAAAGTAAGCAGCCGAGACCTAGGTTACCATGATTCTATAGGGAAAATGACCAGCCGAGGTCTAGATTGCCACGATTCTATAGGAAAAAGGAACAGCCGAGACCTAGGTTACTATGAATCTATAGGAAAAAGAACCAGCCGAGGCCTAGGTTACCACGAATCTATAGGAAAAAGGACCAGCCAAGGTCTAGGTTGCTATAATGGAAACTTTTTAAGCATTATCAGCAACTGCGACTATCAAAAAACAAAAAAGCTGAGACAGTCGTCTCAGTCTTTTTCTTCTGTTATAAATTGGCTTAAAATACCATTGATAAACTTACTTGATTTTTCATCAGAAAATTGCTTGGAAAGTTCAATAGCTTCATTGACCGCTACTCGCTCAGGAGTATCAAACTCTGTGATTTCAAAGATGCCTAATCGCAGGATATTCTTTTCCACCAAGGTCAGACGCTCAACTGTCCAGCCTGCTTTCAAGTGCTGGGCAATTTTCTTATCTAACTCTTCCTTGAATTGAGATACTCCTGTGACCAAGTTGAGTAGAAAGGCTGGGATATTGACCTCAGCATCTGTCTGCTCTTCGTCCTTATCATAAGTATAGGCAAAGCGACAAGACTCAATGGCATCCCCTTCATACTCTAGGCTCATCAAGGCCTGAAACGCCCGCTGGCGTAGCTCTCTTCTAGATTCTAACAAAACATCAGTCATTGAGGAAATCCTCATCAAACAGATCTTTCAAATCTGGTTTTGGTGATTTTTCTGGAACAATACCTGCTACATGGATATTAACAGCAGACAGTTCTACTTCAGCCATATCGTTTACAGCACTTTTGACCGCCTTTTGGATCGCAACTGCAACTGTTGGCACACTAATACCGTACTCCAGATAGAGGTAGATATCAACTGATATGTCGCCACTTTCATCCGTATGCAGCGCAACACCGCGTCCAAGCGTACGCATAGAAAGGCTATCTGACATGCTTTTATTTGCAAAAGAATGAACGCCCTCTACCTTAGCCGTAGCAATGGCAATAATTTTTTCCAAGACTCGTGGCGCAATAACGATTTCGCCTAATTGTTCGTTTGCCATAAGAATTCCTTTCTATATGAAAGATTGAAATTACGCACGAGAAACGTAAGTTCCTTCTGCTGTATTGATGACCAATTTTTGTCCAACTTCGATGAAATCTGGTACGTTGACAACAAGACCTGTTTCAAGAGTTGCTGGTTTACCAGAACCTGTTACAGTAGCACCTTTGATAGATGGTTGTGTTTCTGTTACCACCAATTCAACAGTTGTAGGTACTGTCACACCGATCACTTCTGATCCGTAGAATTGGATTTTCACGTCTGAGTTTTCAAGGATGAATTTCAACTCGTCCTCTACATTAACGACTGGGATTTCGTATTGGTCATAAGTCTCAGTATTCATGAAATACGCAGTGCCATCCATTTGGTACAAGTATTGTGCTGGTACTGTTTCGATGATCGCTTGCTCAAATTTTTCTTCTGGACGGTAGCTAGTCTCAAATGTAGAACCAGTACGAACATCACGCAATTTCATACGCATGATAGTATTTCCCTTACCTGGTTTGTGGTGGCTTGCTTCCAAGACGCGGATCAATTTACCATCTGCAGTTTCAAAAGTCATTCCAGCTTTCAGCTTGCTTGCTTCAATCATTTGTTTTTTACCTCTTTAATAAATAATTTACTCTTTATTCTACCATAAAGCTTGATAATTCTCAAATCACAATCAACTCTTTTGGAGCAAGGGTCAAGACCTCACAACCAGTCTCTGTAATCAGAAGGTCATCTTCGATCCGAACGCCGTATTTGCCATCCAGATAGATACCCGGTTCATCGGTCAGAACCATACCAGCCTTGATCGGTTCTTCTGACTTACCAAAGTAAGGAATCTCATGGATGTCCAGCCCAATTCCGTGGCCAATTCCGTGGCTGAAGTAAGGTCCGTAGCCTGCATCATTGATAATCTGGCGTGGAATCCGATCGAAGTTGATATAACTGAGTCCGGCTTTAGCTGCTTCTATCAAGGCTTGATTGCTACGCAGGACAATATCATAAATTTCCCGCTCTTCATCCGTCACCTGCCCCACATGAACAGTCCGCGTCATATCGCTGACATAGTGATTGTAGTAGCAACCAAAGTCCATGGTCAGGGTTTCACCATTTTGGATGACCTTGTCACTAGCCACACCGTGCGGCATAGCAGAACGGTAGCCCGAAGCGATGATAAAGTCAAAGGAGGCACCTGAAGCACCTAACTGGCGCATACGGGCATCCAAAAAGTTCATGACAGCCAGCTCTGTCGTCTGACCAGGCTTGATAAAGTCCAGCACATCTAGGAAGGCTTGATCAGAAATCTGGCAGGCCTTGCGAATGGTCGCGATTTCTTGCTCATCCTTAATCATGCGCAAATTTTCGATAAAGGCTGTCATGGGCACCAACTCATGACCAGCAAACACACTTTCCAGCATCTTGAAGTAAGCATAGGAAATTTCATCATCAAAACCGATTTTTGCCAACTGATCGTCTGCAATGATTTTAGCAATTTCTCCAACTGCATCCCGCGTTTCAACAATATCAAAGCCTTCAACCACGCCCTTGGCAATCAAGGTATAGCGAGAATCCGTCAAGAAAATCCGTCGTGACTTGCTGATGAAAACCGTCGCTTCTGTGCCACTAAAACCAGTCAGATAGTAAATATTTTTCAGATTGGTTACTAGGACAGCATCGCATTCTGTCTGAGCCAAGGCTGCTTCAAATTTTTCAACTCTTGATAACATGAGAAAACCTCCGTAAAATAATTCGATTGAGTATCGTAAAATAAAAATTCTGCTGATGAAGAGTCGCTACTCTTCGTCTTTTGTTTCTTTTTGAGCCTTTTCCACATTGCGCTGATAGGCCTGAATCTGTCGCTCCAACTCCCGTTCGATCCCTGGTTCTGGCGCATATTTTTCTTCCCAGTCATCTGGTTTGAGGATTTTATGGGTCACTGGATCAAAATGCGCTTTTCCATCTGGGAAAATCTTCCCCATATTGGCCTGATGGACAATATCAAAAATCCGCTCAGGATCAACTCCCATCAAGACAAAGCTACCGTAAGTAAAGTAGAGCGTATCGATCAGAGCATCCACTTGACCAACTAAGGAGATTTCTGCCTTGCTCTTGCTACGAACCTTGGCAGCAGCCTTATCTAAAGCCTCGTGCATTCTAGCCATCGACTGATCAAATTCTTCCTCTGATGAGCTGGCAGCTCTGAGAAATTCAACCAACTCTTCCAACTTGAAGTCAGCACGATGCCGAGCTTCCTCTGGTGTCCAAGCGATGGGTTCTTCCTGCGTAGACTCATCCATGACACCATGGAAAGTCTTGACCTTATTGAAATGGTGATCGCGGGATACAAAGACTTTCTCGCTGGCCAAAATACCGAAATGTTCTAGTGCCCGATGAATCCCATCCTGACTATTGCTGCTAGTCGTATGCTTGGCTACTTCCTTGACAGAGCTGGTACCATTTCCCATAGCAATAGACAAGCCAACTCCCGATAGCATTTCCAAGTCATTGTCAGAGTCGCCGAAGGCCATGACCTGATTGATATCAAAGCCGTATTCTTGACCGACTAAACGAATCCCCTCCAGCTTGGACATCCCTTGATTGATGATGTCCGCTGCATAGGGGCTCGAACGAGTAAATTTCAAATGGGGGAAATCTGCTTCAATCTTTGCACTCTCAGCCGGATCCGCCAAAATCAGAACTTGATAGATAGGTTCTTGAATCAATTTCAGCAGGTCTTCTTCATGCTGAGGCAGGGCCTTACTGACAATCTTGTTAAAACCATGGCTCACCGTCCGAGTCATTTTTCTAGGAATAAACTGGGTAGCCCACTGTGAAAAAGAACTCATACCAAAGGTCATAATTTTTGAACCTTGCATGGCCTGTTCTGTTCCCAAGGAAATCTCTTTTCGGTGCTCCTTGGCATAGGCAATCAGATCACGCAGGCTCTGCTTATCGATCGGTGTGGCAGAGATGACCCTATCTTTTGAAAAAATATACTGACCATTGTAGGTGACAGCAAAGTCTAAATCCAGCTTGTCCATAAAAGGTTTGACAAAGAAGGGGCCCCGACCTGTTGCTAAACCGACCAAAATCCCCTGTTCCTGCAAACTCTTAATGGCAGCTTCTGTCGATTTCAAGACGGTTCGACTGTCATTAATCAAGGTTCCATCTATATCAAAAAAGACGGCTTTTATTTCCATTGATTTTCTCATTCTTTCCTTTTATGATACAATAAATTATAACACAATTCGCGGAGAAGCACATCTATGAATAAGCAGATTTTAGTTTTACATACGGGTGGAACCATTTCCATGCAGGCTGATGGAAGTGGCGCTGTCAATAGCAGCCAAGACAATCCCATGAACCATGTGGCTGTTCCTTTAGATGGTATTGAAGTGACGGTGGTTGATTTCTTCAACGTTCCCAGTCCTCACATCACTCCCCAGCACATGCTCGACCTCTACCAAAAAATCAAAGCTGACGCTGACCAATACGACGGTGTGGTCATTACCCACGGAACCGATACTCTAGAGGAAACGGCCTACTTCCTTGATACCATGGACCTACCTGATATCCCTGTCGTTTTGACCGGAGCTATGAGAAGTTCAAATGAACTCGGTAGTGACGGAGTTTATAACTACCTGTCTGCTTTGCGGGTAGCCAGTGACGAGAAGAGTCGAGGCAAGGGCGTTCTCGTTGTCATGAATGATGAAGTCCATGCTGCCAAATATGTCACCAAAACACACACCACCAACGTCAGCACCTTTCAAACTCCGACGCACGGTCCTCTAGGCCTGGTCATGAAGCAGGAAATCCTCTATTTTAAAACAGCAGAGCCCCGCGTTCGCTTTGACCTGACTAGCATTTCAGGCCTGGTGCCCATCATTCCAGCCTATGCCGGTATGAAAACAGAACTGCTTGATATGCTGGATTGGCAAAAGCTAGACGGCCTCATCATCGAAGCCTTTGGCGCAGGCAATCTGCCAAAAGAAACTGCGGAAACATTAACAGCGATGGCAGAAGCTGGTCTCCCCATCGCTCTCGTTTCACGTTGTTTCAACGGCATTGCTGAGCCTGTCTACGCCTATGAAGGCGGTGGTGTCAAACTGCACCAAGCCGGAATCATGTTTGTCAAAGAGCTCAATGCACCGAAGGCTCGCATCAAGCTGCTGATTGCCCTCAATGTCGGCCTAAGTGGTCAAGCATTAAGAGATTATATAGAAGGATAGAAAATCAAGCTTGTCTACTCGCTTGCTAGGCATTATTTCTTGATTTTCCTTTATAAATGCTGTATCCCTCGATATAAAGTTCATAAATATTCTTAGCCTTAAACGAAGTTATAAATTCAAAAAAAGAGTCTGGGACAAAAGTCCTAGACTCTTCAATTGTCTTTGGATTGTAGAGCAAGACGCAGTGGTTGAGTGGGCTCT
>NZ_LAWH01000032.1:0-28316 GCF_001588905.1 Streptococcus cristatus
CTCAATTGTCTTTGGATTGTCGAGCAAGACGCAGTGGTTGAGTGGGCTCTACTACGCTGATTTCATCAGCTTTTACAGCCCTACTCAACTGTGCGGAGGTGGGACGACGAAATCGAATTCTAACGAATTACCGATTTCTGTCCCACTCTCTGTTTTATTATACACTTTCCATCCAAAAGAAAAAACAGCCAAATCGGCTGCTTTTTCATTCTAATTATTAGAATTTTTTACGTTTACGAGCTGCTTCTGATTTGCGTTTGCGTTTTACAGAAGGTTTTTCATAGAATTCACGTTTGCGTGTTTCTTGAAGAGTACCAGCTTTAGTAACCGCACGTTTGAAACGACGAAGAGCATCGTCAAGAGATTCATTCTTACGTACTACTGTTTTTGACATTTTTTTCACTCCCTTCAAGTCCAAAATCTATATAATGATACCATACATAGAAAGCCGTGTCAAGTATTTTATGTCATTCGTATGTGTCTGGATTTTTGAGGTTTCAAAAAATATTGCTAGCGGAAATACTTAACTATCAGGATTTATCCAATTTTTGAAAAGTTACAAAAACCAACTGTCTCAAAAAACAGTTGGTTTTTACCTTACAAGGTCTTTCGTTTTTTGGCTTCTTTCGAGAGGGAAATGTTCTTAATCTTTTCATAGCGTAAGAAGCGTTGGATGAGACGTTGGTCGCTTACAACTGGTTTCAAATCAACCACATAGTCTAACTTGATAAACTTATTGTCAACTGACTGGACAGAGGTCAACTCAAAACTTTTACAGGCTGTTTCAAAGATTGCTTCAAAAAGAACTTCATAGTCTAACTCAGCAGGAATCTGAATTTGAACATAACGTCTGGTTTGACTAACCGAACTAAAGCTCATCTTTTCAAAAAGCAACCAAAAGAAGGAAATGAGGAGCGTGAAAAAAACTCCTAGAGCTAAGAAACCCATTCCTGTCGTGATCCCAATCGCTGTCGCCATGAAGATGGCCAAAATTTCTTTGGACCCTCCTGCGGCTGATCGTTAACGAATCAAACTGAATGTTCCTGCTACAGCGACACTGGTTCCCAGATTTCCATTTACCAAGAAAATGATAATGGAAATAATGGCTGGCAAAAGAGACAGTGTGATGACAAACTCCTTGGTATAAATAGTTTGGTGCTTATAGACCTTGGCTTAAATTATTCCCAAAATCAAGCCTGTCACGAGGGAGGCTATTAGGGCTAGTGGGTTAACCTTGATTTCAGCCGAAGAATAGATACTGTTAAATAGTTGTGTAATCATTGTTTCTCTCCTTAAACCTTGACGGCTTGAGGAACCAATTCTTTAGATTTTAAGTAGGCTTTGCAGTATTTTGAGAAGGACTGATCTTCAAGGCCGTATTTGTTCAAAATTTCAGACATCCACTGAGGATATTCCCCTGGAACCTTGATTTCCATAATCACCATATTATCCTCCAACAGAGGATAGCCGTGGCGTCCTAAAGTCAAGTCTACATCATAATCACGGAAGCGGATATTGGAGTCAACCGTCACACGAACTTTTTTATCTTCTGATCCTTTCATCGAGTAACGGTCATAGCTAATCACCATTTTCGGTTTTAAGCCTGCATAACGCTCCTGCAACAGCTCCACTTCTGTCTTGACCCGCTCATCAGAAATAGTCTGGTCTGCAAGTCCTTTCTCAATATAATTAACGACCGAAGTAAGATTTGAAACTAGTCGATACTTGAAGCCAACGTCCTCCGACTTTTTCTTGATTTCCAAAAATACCTGACTATCCTTTGTTGGCTCCGCTGCATAAGTCCGCATCCGTAGCTTTTCACGACCACCTCTTCTAGCAATCGAATCTTGGATCATTTGAAAATCATCATTGTCAAAATAGACATTTGAAATGGTTGAAGTCGCATAATCATCTGGAATGAGGTAAGCATGCATTTCAGCTTCTAAGCGAGCCAAGATTGCACGGTCTAAAATGTATTTTGTTTCAACACGTGGGAAGTTCGTTTGGATTTTTTTTTGTTTCATTTGTATGCTCCTTTTTCTACAAATGTAGTTTTTGGTTTTAAAAGAAAGAGAGCACTTGCTCTACCATTTTCTACTTTCCGGACAGTATTTTCAAAACTTTATTCTACATTTGTAGTTTATAATTAAATTCTACGCTTGTAGTTTTTAAAAGTCAAGAGAAAAATTACTAAAATTTAAAAAAACTTGAAAATTGACCTCAATTTATGAGTTGAAGAGTAGCTTCTACCAAAAATAAAGAAAAAAATTCTACCAATCGCTGCTTTTATCAAGAAACCTTGACTGGTAGAAACTTTTATCTAATCGTCATCATCATCGTCGTCATCGTCTTTGTCATCATCACGATCTTTATCCTTACTCTTTGAAGAGCTAGTTTGAGCAGGAGGTTGGACAGGTGCTATACTAGTGTTTGTATTTGAATTTGTCACAGTATTGGTCGCAGGAGGCGGAGAGCTAACACTTCCCGTCTGACCCGCATTCCCATTCCCACTTCCACTATCAGCTGGAGTCGCTGCAGAAGACGATGATGCCGGAACTTCTTTTTCAACTGTTACTGTCTTTTCGACAATGGTATGCTGCTTGGATTGGACGACTTTTCCAGTCTTGGCATTGATAAGCATCCCATGAGCCGTCTGTCCATGTGAAAAGAGAATCTTATAATTGCCTTTCTCATGTGAAATCTGCACATCCTTAACGTACTTTTCAGCAAGAGAAAGTTCCTTCAAAACTGTTTCTAAAACCTGACGCTGACCAAGTCCTTCCGCTTTCTTTGACTCTAAGACAAATTTACTATCTTGTGCGACTGGATTTTCTAAAGCAAAGACCGAGCTAGTCAAGAGCAAAAGTAGAGGAACTGCCACTACAAAAGAAGCAGACAGAAACTTTTTCGGTAGGCGGCTGTCCATGATACCAATAATCCGTCGTTTAAGATTAAACTTATCCGAGTAAAAACAAGTCGTCAAAGCAATCGGAGTCTTCTTACTGCGGTCAATCATCGTCAGAATGGTCTCACCATAAAAAGTCCGATAAGCTGTGTCTTTTCTACTCAAAACATCGTAGTCGCAGTACATTTCTCCTGCTTCCTGAGTTTCCCGACAGGCAAAATAGACAACCGGATTAAACCAATGTAGGCTCTTGGCGAGAATCGCAAAAAGATTAATCAAGACATCATAGTGCTGATAATGGGTCAACTCATGCTGAAAAATCAGCTGCAGCTCCTCCTCCGTGTAGTCCAGCTCCGGTAGCACAATCAAAATATCCCTGAATCCCAGCAACATTGGACTCTGTGTCATAGGATAGTGGAGCAGACGAATCTTACTTTTAACGCCCATCTTTTCTTTGATCAAATGCAACTGGAACAAAGTCTCTTCGTCCTCAACCTCTGTCCCCCAACGTTGCAACATCTTTTTGAAACGGATATAAGAATAGGCATACTTACCTAAGTTAAATGCACAACCAAGTAGCCAAATAGCAAAGAATATTTCAAACCAAGGTAGACCTAGAAAAGCCTCCCAGAGATTTGCCTGGCTAGCTTTTTCAGCTACTTGAGAAACAGCCTGCCCTCCACTTATCTGGCTAGCTCTAACGGCTGTCTGAACAGTTGCCCCAGTACTCAGGCGAATAAAGCCAGAGCCAAATTGAGGACGGAATGGGAATAGAAAGCTCAGCAAGATTAAAAACCAGATAAAATACTTGACCTTGACTGAAATCTTGGTATTGAGGGCTGCAAAAAGAAGGCTCAAAAACAGAACCAAGATCGAGGTTGAGAAACTGGTTAAGAGGAAAGACAAAAGGAACTGTTTCATGGATACTACCTCATCTTACTCTTTCTGATTCAGCAAATTACGCAGCTCATCCAGTTCATTTTCTGAAAAGGAATTGGATGAAAAGAGAGTCTTGACAAAGCCTCCCATGGAATGTCCGCTGTAGCGCTTCAAAAAGTCTGACGTCTCTACTTCTAAATATTCCTCTTCCGAAATTAAGGCCGTATACTGCCTTTCACGTCCCTTGCGAACACTTTCTAAAAAGCCCTTTTCCGTCAAGCGAGCCAAAACTGTCAACAAGGTCTGAGGCTTCCAATGGTTATCTTCGCCCAGCTTTTCCATGATTTGGGCAGAGGTCGTTGGATTTGGCAGGTGCCAAATAATCTTTAAGATAGCAAATTCACCATCTGGTAAACGTTTAATTGAATGATTCATTACATTTCCATACTTTCTAAAGTCTTCTTTTAATTTTATTCTACATATGTCTAATAAAAAAGTCAATCATTATGTAAAAAAAGAGCCGGAAATCACTATTTCCCGCTCCTTTTTAGAAAAATAAACTCAGCAAAGTCAACATTGCTAGTCCGCCCTGCTTGAACAGGATTTTCGGATCGCTGGTCACTGCACCGTAAGCAGCTACCAAGATGATATAAACCATAAAAATCCCCAGCCAAACTGGACTAGGCTGCACAAAGGCCGCAATTAAAACCAAAATACCCAGCAAACCATTATAAACTCCTTGGTTTTTGAAAAGTGTATTGACCGACTGCTGCTCCAACTCCTCTTGTGACATACCAAAGACCCGTGCTGTCGCTGCTGAAGTCGTCGCGATGGTCTCCAGGTACATAATATAGAAAAATTCCAAGGCAAGCAAGCTTGCCAAAATCAGTGTGATAATAGACATTTTCTTCTCCTTATAGAAATTTATGACGAAAAAAAGTATAACATAGTGCAAGAAAAAGCGCTAAAATTTAGTTCCAATAAAATGGACAAAGTGTATTAAAGTGTTTTAGGTTACATTTTTAAAATAGGCGTAGCAAAATTCAGCATTTTCTGATTAAATGTGATACAATCTTTTTGAAAAATGGAGGTAAGTTATGTTAACCTATGATTTAATTGTCATCGGCTTTGGTAAGGCCGGTAAAACATTGGCAGCCAAAATGGCGGCCCAAGGAAAAAAAGTTGCTTTGATTGAGCGAAGCAAGGCTATGTACGGGGGAACCTGTATCAATATCGCCTGCATCCCAACCAAGACCCTGCTTGTCGCAGCTGAAAAAGGCCTAGCTTTCGACCAAGTCATGGCTGAGAAGAATGCTGTTACCAGCCGTCTCAACGGGAAGAACTACGCAGCAATCAGCGGCGCTGGTGTCGACATCATTGATGCGGAAGCTCATTTCCTTTCCAATAAAGTCATCGAAATCACAGCTGGCAATGAGAAAGAGGAACTGACTGCTGAGACTATTGTCATCAATACTGGTGCAGTTTCCAATGTCCTGCCGATTCCAGGACTGACTGAAACCGAGCATGTCTACGACTCAACTGGCATCCAAAATCTGAAAGAACTTCCTAAACGCTTGGGAGTTCTGGGTGGCGGTAACATCGGCCTAGAATTCGCTGGACTCTACAACAAATTGGGCAGCCAGGTGACTGTGCTGGATGCTGCACCTGTCTTTCTCCCTCGAGTAGAGCCTTCTATCGCTGCTCTAGCTAAGCAATACATGGAAGAAGACGGAATCCAGCTCTTACAAAATGTACGTACCACACAGGTTAAAAATGATGGTGATGAAGTTGTGGTTGTGACAGAGGATGGAGAATTCCGCTTTGATGCACTGCTCTATGCTACTGGCCGCAAGCCTAATATTGAGCCACTGCAGTTGGAAAATACTGACATTGAGCTGACAGAGCGCGGAGCGATTAAGGTCGATAAGCACTTGGAAACATCTGTACCCGGCGTTTTTGCAGCGGGTGATGTCAATGGCGGTCTGCAGTTCACTTATATCTCACTGGATGACTTCCGTATCCTTTATAGCTTTCTGGCTGGCGACGGCAGCTACACACTGGAAGACCGTAAGAACGTCCCTACTAGCATGTTTATCACACCACCTTTGGCTCAAATCGGATTGACTGAAAAGGAAGCCCAAGAGCAAGGACTGCCGATTGCAGTTAAGGAGATTCCTGTCGCAGCAATGCCTCGCGGACATGTCAATGCTGACTTACGCGGTGCCTTCAAGGCCGTTGTCAATACTGAGACCAAGGAAATTGTCGGGGCAACTATCTTCTCAGCTGGAGCTCAGGAAATTATCAATATCCTGACTGTAGCCATGGATAATAAGATTCCCTACACCTACTTGAGCAAGCAAATCTTCACTCACCCGACTTTGGCTGAAAACCTCAATGATTTATTTGCTATTTAATGTTAAGCCCCTGATGGGGCTTTTACAATCCCTATAAAAATTTAACTACATTTCAACCTCTTTTTGTGGTACAATAATGCTAGTTTATTTTAAAAAGATTGAGGAAAATTATGTCTGAACTGTATGATATTACGATTGTCGGCGGCGGTCCAGTTGGCTTATTCGCTGCATTTTACGCTCATTTGCGCCAAGCCAAGGTTAAAATCATTGATTCTCTGCCTCAGCTGGGCGGTCAGCCAGCCATTCTCTATCCAGAAAAGAAGATTCTGGATGTGCCTGGCTTTACTAATTTGACTGGCGAAGAGTTGACTCAGCGTCTGATTGAGCAGCTGGAGACTTTCCAGACTGAAATCTGCCTCAATGAAACAGTGCTTGATATCACTAAATCTGATGATGGCTTCACCATCACGACTTCTCAAGCCCAGCATCAGACCAAAACCATTATCATCGCCATGGGAGGTGGCGCCTTCAAACCGAGGGCTTTGGAGTTAGACGATACTGAAGCCTACAGCAACCTCCACTATCACGTTTCAAACATCAGCCAGTACGCTGGTAAAAAGGTTGTTGTTCTGGGAGGCGGCGATTCGGCTGTTGACTGGGCATTAGCTTTTGAAAAAATCGCAGAAACCAGTCTGGTTCATCGTCGGGATAATTTTCGGGCTTTAGAGCATAGTGTGGAAGAACTCAAGGCTTCTAGTGTTGAGATTAAGACACCGTTTGTACCCAGTCGATTGGTCGGCGAAAATGGCAAGATTACCCACTTGGAAATCAGCCAAGTCAAGGGAGAGGAAAGCCAACTTCTGCCTCTGGACCATCTCTTTGTCAACTACGGTTTTAAATCCTCTGTCGGCAATCTCAAAGATTGGGGCTTGGAGCTCAACCGTCACAAGATTTTGGTCAATAGCAAGCAAGAAACTTCTATACCAGGTATTTATGCTGCTGGTGATTGCTGTTCCTATGAAGGAAAGATTGATTTAATTGCAACGGGTCTGGGCGAAGCTCCTACCGCTGTCAACAATGCCATTAACCATATCTATCCTGAGCAAAAAGTCCAACCCAAACATTCTACAAGCCTATAAAAAACAGCTGCCGAGCTCAAGCTCAGCAGCTTTTATAATTCATCTGCGATTTTATTGATTTTTCTCAAGCGATGATTGACACCGCTCTTAGTCAGTGGTCGGCTCAGACTATCAGCTAGCTGCTGGATAGAGTAATCCGGATGCTGGATACGAAGCTGAGCTACCTCCTGCAGGTCTACAGGTAAACTCTCTATGCCAATATTATCGCTGATTTTGGCAATATTGTTGATGGTTTTCATACTGGCTGTGACCGTGCGAGCGATGTTCGCCGTCTCTGCATTATTGGCGCGATTAAGATCGTTGCGCGCTTCCCGCATGAGCTTAAGAGACTCAAACTCAGCCATAGCTTCCATAGCCCCGATGACAATGAGAAAATCCATGATGTCTTCAGCTCTCTGCAGATAAGTAACAGCCCCCTTCTTACGCTCAATGGTCTTGGCATCCAGCAAGAAACGACGCATCAAGGCAGCCAAATCCTCAGCATGATCCAGATAAACAGACAAGATTTCTAGCTGGTACTTGCCTGAGTCTGGCTCCCGCATGCTACCATTTGAGAGGAAGGCTCCCCGTAGGTAGGCTCGGCTGGCTTCGTCATCTGACAAAATGGCCTGATCAATCCCTGCCTCGATACCAAAAAAGGAGTCAGCCAAGTGCAGGTCAGAAAGGATTTCTTCCACTTTATGATCCAGAAATACTGTATAAACGCGATTCTTGCGCAGATTAGTCTTCTGATGGTGGCGGATTTCTGACTTGACCTGATAAAGGTCCGACAGCAACTCATAGAGATGGCGGGCAATCTTGGCATTTTCTGTTGAAATGGATAAGGTGAGGCCGGTCGAAGAAATTCCTAAACTACCAGCCATCTTAATCATGGCAGCCAACTCATTTTTGTCTTTTACAGATAAGCTTAAAAGCTCTTCTTTTACTTTTACTGTAAAGCTCATTTGCGCACCTGTATAATCTGCATCAATTCATCCACAAGTAACTCTCCGTCATGGAAAGCTCCGCCATTTTCCAACCGAAGGAAATTCGATGAAATGACACGCGGAACTTGCTCCTGCAGCCCTCGAAAATTATGCTCCACCTGAACCAGATATTCATCAAATTTATTGCTATTCATATACTCGCGCGGAACTGGCTCGATATTGACCAAGACAGTATCAATGAACTTTTTGCCCAGATGACGATGCAATACTTGAACGTGGTCGCTATCTGAAAAGTGCTCGGTTTCGCCACGTTGAGTCATAATATTGCAAACATAGGCTACTTCTGCCTTAGTATCTAAAATAGCTTGGCCGATTTCTTCGATTACGAGGTTTGGCAAGATGGAGGTAAAGAGAGAACCCGGTCCCAGCACCACCATATCGCTATCCAAAATGCTCTGGACCACCTTTCTACTGGCAACAGGCTTTGCATCATCATAGGTATTGGTCACATAGACCCGCTCAATCATCCCAGCCTTACTGGCTAGATTACTCTCACCGACAACTTCCGTTCCATCAGTAAACACAGCATGCAGAGTCAGCGGAGTGTCGCTTGAAGGGTAGATTTTACCTGTTGTATGGAAAAACTTAGTCAGAAGCTGCATGGCGTTATAAGTAGATCCCTGCATTTCAGAAATGCCTGCAATAATCAGATTCCCAAGGGGATGACCTGCTAGAACGCCGTCTCCTTTGGCAAAGCGATACTGGAAGACCTTCTCATAAAACTTTGGCATGTCAGACATGGCCACCAAAACATTTCGCAAATCACCCGGCGGTGTCAGCTGCTGGATGTTTTTCCGCAGCTCACCAGAACTGCCGCCATCATCTGCAACTGTGACAATGGCTGTGATTTCTACATCCTTTTTCCGCAGGCTGTCTAAAATGACTGAAATTCCTGTACCGCCGCCGATAACTGTAATTCTCGGTTTTCTCATGAGCGGTTCACCGTTTCCTTCCGGCGATTTTTGTCACGATGGCTGGCATTAACTGGCCAGTTTTTCGCTAAATCATCCGCCAAACGCTGTGCAAAGGCCACACTACGGTGCTGTCCGCCCGTGCAGCCGACTGCGATGGTCAGTACAGATTTTCCTTCCTTTTGATAGCCGGGCAAAATTGGCTCAATCAAGCCCAGCAAATGCTGGTAAAATTCTTCTGACTCAGCATGGTTCATGACATAGTCAAATACATCCTTATCCAATCCTGTCTGATTACGCAGCTCAGGTTTATAGTAGGGATTTGGCAGGAAACGCACATCAAAAACCAAGTCCGCATCCAGAGGCAAACCATATTTAAAACCGAAACTCATAACCTCGATGCGGAAACTGTGCAGATCAGCCTGGTTTGAAAATTGTTCAGAGATGGTCTTTCTGAGCTCCCGTGGTGTCAGTTCTGTCGTATCTACAACATTTTGACTGAGATTTTTCAGAGGGGCTAAGAGTTCACGCTCCAGTTTGATTCCATCTAAAATTCGCCCGTCAGCTGCCAAAGGGTGACTGCGTCTAGTTTCCTTATAGCGAGCCACCAACTCCTTGTCGGCCGCATCCAAAAATAGAATTTTAAAATCAATTTCCGTGCTTCTTTCTAGCTCATCCAGAATATCCTGAATCTCCAAAAAGAAGGAGCGACTCCTCATATCAACAACCAGAGCCAACTTATCATTGTCCTTTGTCCCTTCGACCAACTGCAAAAACTTTGGTACTAAGGTCGGCGGCATATTATCAATGGTAAAATAACCCAAATCCTCAAAAGACTGGATGGCAACAGTCTTTCCGGCACCGCTCATTCCTGTCACAATCACTAATTGAATCTTGTGTTCAGCCATTCTTTCTCCCTTCGTCTAACATTTTATTTCTAAAAAAGGACGGGAAACTTCTCCCGGTCCCAATCATTTATTCTACAATCTCAGCAATGACTTCGATTTCGATTTTTACATCACGAGGCAAGCGAGCCACTTCTACTGCCGAACGAGCTGGAAACTCGCTCTTAAAAGCTGTTTTGTAGACTTCATTAAATGGCACAAAATCATTGATATCACTTAGGAAGCAGGTTGCCTTGATCACATGGTCAAAATCTGTTCCAGCTGCTTCCAAAATAGCTCCTACATTTTTTAGAACTTGCTGGGTCTGCTCTTCAATCGTTGCTCCTACAATTTCTCCTGTCTCTGGTGACAAAGGAATCTGACCACTTGCAAATAGAAGGTTACCAACGATTTTTCCTTGAACATATGGTCCGATTGCTGCTGGTGCTTTATCTGTTTGTACTATTTTTGCCATTGTATTCTCCTCATTTCTTTTATCTTACTTATTATATCATAAAGTCAAAAGACTGACTATTCTTGTCCTCCTTCCCATTGACTTTTAGGAAATTTTTCTTTATGATAGTAAATGCATAATTCAAAACACTTGTTTTGGACTGGTTCGCAAACTTCCCAGTATAAAAAACTAAGTACCCTTATATTCTAAAGTAATGTAATTGCGCATAGTTTTTTCTGGTGTCCTGCCACTTTGGCAGAACTAACTGAGAGGTTGAGACGGAGGTTTCAGCCTTATTTTATTTCTCAAAAGGAGGACCTATGAAAAGAAAAGTTATTATTGACTGCGATCCTGGCATAGACGACAGCCTAGCCCTGCTCTATGCCCTACAACACCCTGACTTAGAGGTCGTTGCTTTGACCATAGTTGCTGGAAATGTCCCAGTGGAACTTGGTCTTGAAAATACCTTTAAAATCCTAGAAAGGCTGAATCGGCTAGATATTCCAGTATATGCAGGAGCCGACAAGCCCTTGGTTCGTGACTTCGTCTCCGCTCAGGATACCCACGGCATGGATGGATTGGGGGAAAGCGGGATAGCAAGAAGCAGTTCCACCCAAGTCCAGCCACAAGCAGCTTATGACTATCTGGCAGACTATTTCCAGAAAAATAGTGACACTTCCATCATTGCACTAGGGCCTTTGACCAATATTGCTTTGGCTCTTAGGGAAAATCCTACACTTGGTAAGCATCTAGACCGGTTTGTCAGCATGGGCGGCAGCTACAAATCGCACGGCAACTGTTCACCCGTAGCGGAGTACAACTACTGGTGCGATCCGCATGCAGCCCGAGAAACCTATGAAAAACTTGGAAAAAAGATTGAAATGGTCGGTCTAGATGTCACGCGAAAGATTGTCTTGACGCCTAATCTCTTGGAATATATGCGTTTTATCAATCCTGAAGTCGCTGACTTTATCGGAAAAATCACTCGTTTTTACTGGGATTTTCATTGGGAGTATGAACATATCATCGGCTGTGTCATCAACGATCCATTGGCCGTTGCCCATTTCCTTTATGAAAACCTTTGTCAAGGATTTGACTCCTTCGTCGATATTGCAACGGAAGGCATTGCCATGGGACAAACGCTAGTTGATGCCTATCATTTTTATGGTAAGCAAGCCAATGCTAAGGTGCTGACCCAAGTAAACACCCACCTCTTCTTTCAGGATTTTCTCTCCGTGATACTCAACTCGTCAAAGGAAATCATCTGCCAAGATCTAGAAACTTTAAATTTAGGATAAGATTATGAAAAAAACAACGCCATTTACCATTACATTTACAGCTATCTGCATCGCTCTAAACTATATCGGTGCTAACATCGCACTTTTTCTAAAACTTCCTGTTTATTTGGATACGTTTGGAACGATATTAGCCAGCCTCGTTTTAGGACCTATTTTCGGAGTAGGAACTGCGGTTGCCAGTGCTCTTATTAGCGCCTTTACAACAGACATTTCTGCTATTTATTTCTCTCCAGTAGCCATTCTTTTGGCTTTTCTTGTCTCGGTCTTTTTCACTTCTGATTCAAAACCAAGACTAAACCTCCTCTGGAAAACGGTTCTAGTCTCTCTACCAGCTACTGCTTTGGCCTCTCTGATCACTGTGATAGTCTTCAAAGGAATTACCCCAAGCGGATCTAGTATTATCGTTCAAGGTTTACACGGTTTAGGCTTAGATTTGGTCACCAGCACCATCATCGTCCAAGCGCTAACCGACTATGCAGACCGCCTCATCATTATTGGGGTCAGCCTCGTCTTCATCCCACAACTCAAAAAAGTCATCCCAAGAATCTTTGCAAAATCCAGCAATGCATAAATCAAAAGAACTACTCAGAAAACATGATTTCGAGTAGTTCTTTTGATTTTAACATTTGTTTTTTTATAAGTTTTTAAGGTTAAGTTTTAAAAAAGGAGTAGGCAGACTCTTCTTGAGTCCAAGCCTACTCACAAGCTACATTCTGAGATTAATTGCGTCCCTTGAGAACAGCCTCAATAATTGCCATTCTGACAAAGACGCCATTTGTCATTTGTTCTACAATTCGAGATTTGGGAGCTTCAACCAAATGGTCTGCAATTTCTACATCGCGATTAACAGGCGCTGGGTGCATCAAGATAGCGGTATCCTTCATACGATCATAGCGTTCTTGCGTCAAACCGTGGAGTTTATGATAATTCTCCTTAGAGAAAATGGAGTTGTAGTCATGGCGTTCGTGCTGTACGCGGAGGAACATCATGACATCCACTTGGTCAATCACTTCGTCAATCGTTACGAACTTACCATAGTCAGCAAACTCCGCACTTCTCCACTCATCTGGACCAGCAAAGAAGAGCTCGGCACCAAGACGTTTCAAGATTTGCATATTAGATTTGGCTACACGAGAGTGATCAAGGTCACCAGCGATGGCTACTTTCAAACCATCAAAATGACCGAATTCTTGGTAAATTGTCATCAAGTCAAGCAAACTTTGGCTCGGATGCTGACCAGAACCATCACCACCATTTACGATAGAAGTTGTAATCGTTGGGCTTTCGATCAATTCTTTATAGTAGTCCACCTCAGGGTGACGGATGACACAGACATCTACACCGAGAGCTGACATAGTCAAAATCGTGTCGTACAAGGTTTCTCCCTTGTTGACTGAGCTTGTCTTGACATCAAAGTCAAGCAGGTCGCATCCAAGTTTTAATTCTGCTACTTCAAAAGCCTTGTGAGTCCGAGTTGAAGATTCAAAGAAGAGATTTGCAACGATATGCTGCTCATCATAATGAACCTTTGCGCCGTTTTTAAATTCAATCCCTCGCTTGATCAAAGCCATTACTTCTTCGTTCGTAAGGTGTTCCATAGATACAAGATTTTTAAGTGCGATTTGATTTGATGACATGATGTTATACTCCTTTTTTATTAAAAACTTTGGACAAATGTAGCAATCTCGTCAGCCTAATTTTTAGGTTCTGGCAGGATGAGGTAGAGGGCAATTCCGAGAACAGTTGACAAGGCAACTCCTGAAACTTGCAGACCTGATAGTTGCAGGGTCAGACCACCGATACCAGATACCAGAACGACACTGGCAATCAGCAGGTTCTTTTTGTTGTCAAAATTGGTTTGCGCTTCAATCAGAATTTTCAAACCGCTGGAAGCAATTACCCCGAAGAGGGCGATGGAAATGCCTCCCAAAACTGGACTTGGAATCGATTGGAGCAGGGCGGATACTTTCCCGACAAAACTCATGACAATCGCTAATACAGCAGCACCAGCAATCACATAAACACTGTAGATTTTATTGAGCGCCATAACCCCGATATTTTCACCGTAGCTAGTCACTGGCGGAGCACCAAAGATACCCGCGATAACCTGAGCCAGACCATCTCCAGCTAAAGTCTTATCCAAACCAGGCTCTTTAAAGAAATCTTTACCTGTCAAGCTATTCAGAACCATTACATGCCCAAAGTGCTCTGTCATCGTTACAAAGGCGATCGGTGCCATTGTTAGAATTGCACTTGGATACAATTTAAAATCATAATCTATAAATGGAAGATTCATCGGTGGAACGTGGAACCAAGAAGCTTTTGTCACGTTAGCAAAAGAGATAATCTCCTGACCTGTCACCGCTCCGACGATCAGAGCGAAGATATAGCCAACAATCAAGCCCAGCAGTACCGGAATAATACCAACGATTTTCTTACCGTAGATGTTAAATAAAATGACACAGAGGAGAGTTACCATCCCGATAGCAAAGTAGGTAATGTCGTAGACCTTCTGGTCTCCAACAGTCTTATACATCACATCGCCAACGGCTGTGCCCGCTAGACTCAGACCAATCACCATGATGATAGGCCCTACCACTACTGGCGGCAAAATCTTATCAATCCAAGCGTTACCTGCGAATTTCACGATGAGGGCTACGATGAAGTAGACCAAACCTCCCGTGATAGCACCTTGCGCAACCGCAGCAATCCCATCTGTCTTCATTAGGATTTGCATGGCAGCGATATAAGCAAAGCTGGAGCCCATATAAGCAGGAATTTTGTACTTGGTCACTGTCAAGTGGGCCAGCGTTCCCAAACCACTTGAAAACAGGGCTACCGCTGGGTCAATTCCCACCAGAATCGGAACCAACACCGTTGCACCAAACATGGCGAATAAATGCTGGAATGAAAGTCCTAAGAGTAAGCCAGGTTTTGGCATATCATGGACATCGTATTTAACTTCTTGACTCATCTTGTCTCCTCCTCTACAATCAGAACTCGGTCCTGACCATCTTTTTCAGTCATTTCAACAATAATCTCTTCAAGGTGGCTCGTTGGAATATTTTTGCCAACATAGTCTGCCCGAATCGGCAACTCACGGTGCCCGCGGTCCACTAGAACAGCGAGGCTGACACGTGATGGCCGCCCATTGCTGACAAGATTATCAATGGCTGCGCGGATAGTTCGGCCTGTATAAAGCACATCGTCAACGATAATCACTTCACGATCAGTAATGTCAACTGGAATCACTGTCGTGTCTTCCTTGACCTTGATATCGTCACGGAAGGGCTTTGTATCCACTTCGCAAACTGGAATCTCAATTTTCTCAAGCTGAGCCAGTCGTTGTTGGATGCGTTTGGCAATGAAAACCCCTCTGGTCTTAATGCCTGCCAAAACAATTTGGCTTAAATCCTTGTTGCGCTCGATGATTTCATAGGTGATTCGCGTGATGGCACGATTCATAGTGATCTCATCGACAACTTCCTTTGTCTTCATCTAAACCTCCTAAAAACATTAAAAAAGCCTCCTTTTGCAAGGAGACCTCAGAAAATAGAGACAGGCTGAAACAAGACGCACTTGTCACACTCCACCCATCATTTTTACTTTGCTCCTTGCCTATCTCTCTGGATAGAATTAAAGGACTATTTAATTGTTTATAACTATACCACAATTTCAATTCTATTTCAAGAAAAAAATGAACTTTTTTTACGATAAATTGCTGGTCCATTTCAACAAAATAAAAAACAGAGAACATCTGTTTTCTATTCCTATTATAAGAATCTAAACTTTCTTCTTTGAAAATGAGATAGATTTGATTCCGTAAAAAATATAACCAAAGACCAGATAGGCCACAAAGATAATCAGGCACATCTTGATGACATAAGGCCAACCATGCTTATAGACATTCAGGAAAAAGTAGGGAAAGGGTTTATCCTTAGCATTCGGAATATCAATTTTCAAGAAAAAACCGTTAATCAGGGCAAAAATCATGTAAATCAAGGGGACACTTGTCCAAGAAATGGGATCAAACCAACGATACTGCCGCGTTTTATCAAATACAAGAGTATCAAAGAAAAACATGAGGGGCACAATGTAATGGCAAAGGAAATTTTCCAGCCGATAAAAATCCGTCGCAATCGGAGTTAAGAGCAAGTGATAAACGACGCAGGTGATCATGATACACATGGTTACCCCGCCCTTCACGCGCAACAGCTTGGGACACTCCCAGTTATTGTCCGTCCACATTCTAAAAATGAGATAGGCGGTAAATAACAGAACCAGAAGATTAGACAAGACCGTGTAGTACATCAGCATTCCCACGCCAAGTTTAGCAATTTCCAGATAGACCCCTACAAAAGCCAAAACAAGAAGAAGAAGGCGATAAGAAAGAATTACTTTTTTATTCATAGCGCTTCTCAGATTTTCTTGACAAATTCTGACTTGAGCTTCATAGCACCAAATCCATCAATCTTACAGTCAATATTGTGGTCGCCTTCGACGATGCGGATATTTTTCACGCGAGTTCCTTGTTTGAGATCCTTAGGAGCACCCTTGACTTTCAAGTCCTTGATTAAGGTAACTGTATCCCCATCGGCCAACTGGTTTCCATTCGCATCAATAGCCACTGGACCAGCTTCTCCTGCTGCAACTTCTGCAGGATCCCATTCATAGGCACATTCTGGACAAACCAAGAGGACACCATCTTCATAAACGTATTCTGAGTTACATTTTGGGCAATTTGGCAAATTATTCATTAATTCATTTCTCCTTATAAGTGGGCAGACATTCAGAAAAGAATAAGAATCGAATGACAGCCATATTTTACCGTCTTATTATACGATATTTTATCTTATTTGACAAATGGACAAAGAAAATCACTTGTTTTTAAAAAACTTTCTTGACTTTTATGTCAAAACAATGTACTATTCTAGTGTATATACAGAAGTTAAAAGGAGTTTATTATGAAACCAACATCCAAAAATCAGTTTATGACACTGACCGCTTTCTTGACTGCCCTAGCCATCGTTATTCCGCTGGTTATGCCGATTAAGATTGTCATTCCGCCCGCTTCCTTCACTTTAGCTAGCCACGTTGCAATCTTTCTGGCCATGTTCATCTCACCACTCATGACAGTGATTGTCGTCCTCGGCTCTACCATCGGATTTTTCATGTCCGGTCTTCCTTTCATCATCACCCTAAGAGCCCTGTCTCACCTACTCTTCGGTACTATCGGAGCTCTTTACCTGCAAAAGCATCCCGAAACACTGGACAGTCAGAAAAAGACTTGGATCTTTAATTTTGTGCTGGCCCTGATTCATGCCTTTGGTGAGGTAGTGGTCTGCATTCTCTTTTATACGACAACAGCCTATCCGGCGAATGCCTTCTATATCCTCTTCGGTTTAGTTGGATTTGGTACAATTGTACACAGCATGGTGGACTTTGTCATTGCCAAATTTGTCTATCAGGCTCTGAAAAAGATTCGCTAAACCTTGAATCTTCTAGAGATTTGATTTACAATGAAGTTATGACAAAAAAACGAAGAAATGATGTATTAGACCTTTTGAAAGAAGCTCGGCAACCTTTAAACGGACAATTTTTAGCGGAACAATTTCATGTCACTCGTCAGATTATCGTTCAGGATATTGCTCTGCTGCGGGCCGATGGTGCTCCGATTATCAGTACCAATAGGGGCTATCTCTATAAAGAAAGCAATGAACCCGCTCATTTTCACCGCCTTTTTAAACTCAAGCATAAAGCCGACGATATCGAAGCCGAACTTTTGGCTATCGTTGATAATGGCGGACGGGTTCAAAATATCATGATTGAGCATCCTGTCTATGGGGAAATCCAGACCTATTTGAAATTGACCTGTCGTCGCGATGTGCAGCAATTTTTAGAGCAAGTCTCAGAGAGCGATTTTCGTGCTTTATCCGAGCTAACAAATGGAGTTCACTACCATCTAATCGAAGCGGATTCTCAGCAGGACCTAGACTATATAGAGGAAGCCTTAGCTACACTGGGCTTTCTGCAAGAATAAGCGTGAGGCAAATATTCTAGATTGAACCAGTTTTGAAGGAAATTCAAGGCTGGTTTTTATATTTTGAATGAACAAGAAACTTTGTCAGCTTCCTAGAAATAAGGTAAAATAAGAGAAAGAAATCTGTAGGGGGACAGAATGGCAGCAAAAACAAAATACCAAGTCATCATGGATAAAATTATTAGGGACATTGAAAAGGGAAGGCTTAGTACGGGGCAAAAGATACCCTCCGTCCGCAAGCTGGCAGACCGCTACAGTTGCAGCAAGGACACTGCCCAGAAGGCTCTGATTGAGCTTCGTTATCAGAAGTACATCTATGCTGTGCCTAAGAGCGGCTACTATGTCTTGGAAAATGACCAAAATAAAAAGGAAGATATCGAGCTGGCTGTGACAGACGACCGCCATCAAGCCTATGAAGACTTCCGCCTTTGTGTCAATGAAACGCTGATTGGTCGAGAAAACTATCTTTTTAACTACTACTCCCAGCAAGAAGGACTGGAGGAGCTGCGACAGTCAGTCCAGCGCTTGCTCTTGGACTCCGCAGTTTACACTTCTGCAGACAATCTGATTCTGACTTCCGGTACCCAACAAGCTCTCTACATTCTCTCTCAGATTGACTTCCCCAATGGTAAAGACACCATTCTGGTGGAGCAACCCACCTACCACCGTATCAATGATTTACTGCTAAATCAGACACTACCTTATGAGACCATAGAGCGTAAGCCGTCTGGGATTGACCTGAAAGAATTGGAGCGAATTTTTCAAACAAGGCAAATCAAGTTTTTCTATACGATTCCCCGTTTCCACTATCCACTAGGACATTCCTATAGCCGTCAGGAAAAGGAAGAAATCCTTGCCCTCGCTGATCGTTATGATGTCTATATTGTTGAAGACGACTATCTGGCTGACTTTGATAGCAAGCGAGAACTGCCGTTTTACTATCTAGATGACAGCCAGCATGTTCTCTATATCAAGTCTTT
This sequence comes from Streptococcus cristatus, assembly GCF_001588905.1. GTDB lineage: Bacteria > Bacillota > Bacilli > Lactobacillales > Streptococcaceae > Streptococcus > Streptococcus cristatus_N. Next base: position 18,831 of record NZ_LAWH01000032.1, read on the forward strand.
TTCTACCAGTCTCTTTCCCGCCCTGCGCATTACAGCCTTGGCTCTGCCACCTCAGATTCGAGAGACCTTTCTGTCCTATAAAAAAGCGGTTGACTACGACAGTAACCTCATCATGCAAAAGGCTCTATCCCTCTATATTGACAATCTGATGTTTGAAAAGAATCGTCTGGCATTATTGAACCAACTGGAAATTGAAAAGAATAAGGCACAATTCCTCTTGGACGACCTTCATTTCCCTCTACCCCACCGGTTAACAACCGATGGTGTGATTTTTGACCTCCAGTCCCTCTCCTCAGTCAGCTCGCTAAAACATAGCAAGCTGCCGCTGGACTTTTTTGAAAGCAGCTACATTCAGACTTGCCCCTACCACTATGCTAAGATACGGTTTGATGATTTAAAGGAAAATCTGGAAAAATTTAAAGATTATTTAAAAAAGTTGTAGGCTTATTGTCCTACAACTTTTTGAATTTCTCTTACTCTATCAAGCATCCATCATCCCTGCCTGTAACTGATACATTTTCTTATAGGTCCCATTTTGTGCTAGAAGCTCTTCATGGCTACCAGACTCAATAATGCGCCCTTTATCTAAAACGTAGATGCAATTGGCATCCTGAATCGTAGACAGCCGATGGGCGATGGCAATAGTGGTTCGACCCTGCCGCATTTTCCGGAGAGAATGCTGGATCAGCTCCTCAGTTTCTGAATCGATATTGGCAGTGGCTTCGTCCAAAATCAATATTTTAGGCTTGGTTGCGATGGTTCTAGCAAAAGCCAAAAGCTGTCGTTGGCCACTAGAGAAGGTGGAGCCTCGCTCAGTAACCGGATTATCATATCCCTGAGGTAGTTGGCTGATAAAGTCATGAGCATCGACAAAGCGAGCTGCTTCTTCAATCTCCGCTTGCGATAGATTTTCCTGATACATACGGATATTGGAGGCAATAGTGCCGTGGTAGAGGAAGGGATCCTGCAAAACAAGACCAATATTGCGTCGTAATTCTGCTTGACTATAGTCTCTGATATCTCTGCCATCAATAAGAATCTTACCTTTTTCAAATTCATAAAAGCGCAGGAAAAGGTTGATAATGGAGGATTTTCCCGACCCCGTTGACCCGACAAAGGCAATCGTTTCACCTTGCTTAACGCTAAAGGAAATGTCCTTTAGAATCTCCCTCTTTCCGACATAGGAAAAGGTTACATGCTGAAAGTCAATATTGCCTGCCTGAATCTCAGGTCCCTCTTCTGCTTGTTCAGGCTCAAAGTCTCGACGATCCATCAGTTCAAAAACACGCTCTGCAGCCACCATGGATGTCTGAAGAACAGAGTAATTTTGCATGACATCAATCAAGGGATTGAAAAGCTGATTGACATACTGGATAAAAGCATACATGACACCCGCAGTTACTCCAGCTACTTGCCAACTCAAGCCAAAATAAGTCAGAATAAGGGCATATGCCAAGATTTTCAGCAAAGACATGGCAGGGCGAAGAAAGAGACTGTTCACATTCAGATAGCGATTGCTAAAGTCTAGGTGTTCCCCATTGATTGCTTCAAATTCTTCGATTAGCCGCTTTTCCTGACTAAAAGCTTGAATGATCCGCATCCCTTCAATGCTCTCAGAAAGTTTGACATTGAGGTCGCTCAGTCTGGCTCGAACTTTCTTGAGCAAGCGATTGGATAGCCGCTGATACAGGATAATCGAGCCAAGCATGATAGGCAAAAAGAGGACAATCAGCAGAGTCAGCCGCCAATTCAGAGCTAGCATGGTAGCAATTGTCACCACCAAGATAAGCATGGAGCTGAGGAAGTTCGAAAAAATACTGCTAAACATATCAGCCACTGACTGTGTATCATTGGTCAAGCGAGAAACGATAGACCCTGCTGCAGTCTGGTCAAAGTAAGCCATGCGTAATTGCTGCATATTCGCAAAAGTTTCCTGCCGGAGATCGCGGACAATGCTATAAGCCACCCGTGCAAAGGCATACTGCCCCAGAAAAGTAAGGAGCACCCGCAAAAGAAAGAGACCATAGTAAATCCCCAGCAGATAGAGACCGCTTGTGGCTGCTTCTCGGCTGGCAAACTGGTCAATATAAGAACGAGCCAAGAGTGGCAAGGCCGTTGTCACCAGTGTTGTCGCAAAAATAAAGACTAGAGCCAGGAGGATAATCCATTTGTAGCGCCACATATAATCTAGAAGGCGTCTAAAAGTTGATTGTTTTGTCATTTTGCAGACTCCTCCTCAAAGCGTTCATATAATTGTTGATTTTGATAGGTTTGAGCATACCAGCCCTGTGCTGCCAGCAATTCTTGGTGGCTACCTCGTTCCTTAATACGGCCATTCTCCAGCACTAGGATCAAATCCGCATGGACAATGGCTGACAGACGATGGGCAGTGATAATGGTCGTCTTGCCAGCTCGTTCCTGCTTGAGATTTTCTAAAATCACATGCTCGGTCTTGGCATCTACTGCTGACAAGGAATCATCCAAAATCAAAATTTCTGGATTAGTGATGAGGGCTCTGCTCATAGCCAAACGCTGCTTCTGACCGCCAGAAAGCGAGACGCCTCGCTCTCCAAGTAGCGTATCCAAACCATTCGGCATAGCCTTAATATCTTCATAAACACCACAAAGTTGGACTGCTCGGATGACTTGCTCTTCTGATAGTTCTGGATTGGCAAAGCGGATATTGTCCCGAATGGACAGGGCAAAGAGTATCTGATCCTGGGGCACATAACCAATTAGACCGCGCAGATCCTTAAGAGCATACTCTCGGATATCGTGGCCATTCAGATAAATTGCTCCTTTCTGAATATCCTGCTCCCGAAGCAAGAGGCGCAGCAAGGTGGTCTTCCCAGATCCAGTCGGTCCGACAATCCCCAAGGTCTGCCCTTTTTCTAATGTAAAGTGAATATCCTTCAAAGTCACTTCGTTCTCATAAGCAAAGTAAGCTATCTCATAGTCCAGTCGGCCATTTTGAATGCTGGCAAGTGACTGCTGGGCTTCCTTGACATCCGACTCCTCAGCCAGCAAGTTCTCAATCCGTTCATAGGAAACGGCTCCCCGCTGACTGATATTCACTAGATAACCCATCGCCTGCAGTGGCCACACGAGCATATCCAGATAAGTCATAAAGGTAACCAGCTCACCGACTGTAAATTGACCTTTAGAGATAAATATTCCTCCGAAAATCAAAGTCAGAACGTAGGATAAGCCGACAAAAATCAGCACCATCGGGTCAAACAGGGAATTGTACTTGGCAGCCAAGATGTTCTTTTGGTAGACTTCTTGGTTAATGGCTGCAAAGGACTGAGTCTCTGCATTATGATAGCCAAAGGACTTGGTCACTTTAATCCCTGCTACGCTTTCCTGAACTTTGTTGTTGAGATCAGAAAAAGCCTCCTGAGCGGCCTTAAAGCTCTCGTGATTCTTCCGACCAATCAAGCTGGTTCCCCAAGACAGAAAGGGCAGAGGGAGAATAGCAATCAAGGTCAGCCGCCAGTCCAAGACCAAGAACATGGTGATGAGGGTCACCAAGGCTGTAATAGAAGCATCCACCGCTGACATAACACCGCCACCAGCCACGCTGACTACCGCATTGATATCATTGGTCGCATGAGCCATAAGGTCACCCGTTCGATATTTTTGATAAAAACTTGGCGACATCCGCGTAAAATGCTCAAAAAGCCGAAAGCGTAAGATGCGCCCCAGATTATTTGCTGTGCCAAAAATATAGAGCCGCCAGACATACCGCAAACCATACATGATAAAAGCGGACAAAATCAAAAGAAGAAGATTATAAATAAGGTCTTCAGTAGTCAGACTCTGCCTAGCGATTCTATCTATGACCTGCCCAATGACCCGTGGCGGAATCAGATTAAACACACTGACCAGAGACAAGGCCAAAATGCCAATCATATAACGCCGTTTCTCCAGTTTAAAAAACCAGTCCAGTTTTCTGATAAGATTCATTCCGTTTCCTCATTCCAAACAAAGGACGGACAGCCCTTAATCCGACTGTCCGTTTCTCACTATCTCTATTATACGCTATTTCAGATAAAAATGAAACTCAGGCAAACTATGCTCATTTTTTCTTAGTTAGAACAAAACTAGTGTCTAGCAAATCAAAAAGTTGCTGATCCGACAAGGTTCCATCCAAAGGCAGGCTGAGCCAGTATTTTTTATTCATATGAAAGGCGGGGAAAATTCCTTTTTGCTGAATAAATTCCGCAACTCGGTCACTCTTGACATTTAGAACCTCGATCGTACCACTGCGCTCCTTTTCAAATTTAGACCAATCGGTTGTCAAAAAAGCTCCGTACCATTTCTTACTATCCTGATGACGAAAAACAGCGGCTCTATTAGAGCCTTTGCGAGAAGAATTTTCCCAAAGATATTCCAACTGCCCTTGATAAGTAGTCGCCACATAGCTACTCAGTCGCTGACTTTGCTCATAAAGAAAGCCTACTTCCTCAAAGCAATGCTGCCGAATGTCCAGTAGGACTTCCTGACAGGCCGACCTGACTTGTCCGACAAATTCTCCAGCCATACTTTCCATCTTGACTTGTCGATATTCATCACCTGTATCCAAGTCAAGCACCTGAAAATCCAGCTTTCTATCGGAAATCAGTACATCCATCTGGAAGTCACCAGCCATAATCTTAGTCGAATATCTGTATTCTGCACCAGACCTGACAAAACCATTATCCAGTAAACTCTCTTCCTTCAGCCTGTATTTTTCAAACAAATCCAGCATGAGCTTTCCTGCTAAAATACTACTTTGGTGCCATGCAATTGATCAACACCTAGAGCGTCAACAATCTCGTCACGATTTTCTAGATTAATTCCACCACCAGGTAAAATCTCTATCCGTCCTGCCGCATGCTCAATCAACTCATCCAGCCAAGCCAAATGCTCTAGAATGGACTCTGACGCTGGCCCACCATGAGTCAAAATCCGCTTAACACCGTGTTCAACCAGCCAGTCTAGCTCTCCGAACTGATATTCAGCAGGAATAGCGTCAAAAGCCATATGGAAGACCACATCCAGCCCCTGAGCTGCCTCAAGCAGCCGCTCCATCTTAGGATAATCGATCTCGTTATTTTCCGTTAAAACACCAAAAACGAGGCCATGGCTCCCTGCCTCACGTGCCTTCTGAATGTCCGAAAGCATTATCTCGATTTCCAAATCTGAATAGACAAAATTCCCACCACGAGGACGAATCATGGTCATCACAGTCGCATCATAAGGCTTAATCATTCGTACTGCAGCCTCGATGACACCGTAGCTAGGCGTTGTTCCACCAACTGTTAGGTTATCACACAGTTCAACCCGCTTCGCTCCAGCCTCTAAAGCCTTGTCTAGCAAGGTGATATTCTCTGCACAAAATTCATAAATCATGGCACTACCTCTTATTTACTATATTGATTTTCTACTTTTTATTATATCACAAAATTTCCTTTAACATGAACCTCTAGCATATTTACCACTGCTTTTCTCAATCATTTTATATTCATAGTTTTGCACAAAATCCTATTCTTCAATCTTACAAGCCTGATTTTCACCTATTTCCATTGTACTCATCTTCCAAGACCTTTCAACTAGAGAAATGGTTACTTACGGATGTCTTTTGTTCAAGATTGTGCTAAAATAGACTTAATCTATGAAAACAAGGAGCTTTTATGAAATACCCTAATCTTTTAGATCGTTTCCTGACCTATGTCAAAGTTAACACACGCTCAGACGAAACATCTACTACTACACCCAGCACCCAGAGTCAGGTGGACTTTGCTAACAATGTCCTCATTCCTGAGATGAAGCGAGTTGGCTTGGAAAATGTCTACTACCTGCCCAACGGCTTTGCGATTGGAACTCTGCCAGCCAACGATCCTAGCTTTACCCGCAAGATTGGCTTTATTTCCCACATGGATACGGCGGATTTCAACGCAGAGAACATCCAGCCACAGGTCATTGAGAATTATGACGGCGGTGTGATACCGCTTGGGCAATCTGGCTTTAACTTAGATCCTGCAGACTTCGCCAGTCTCCATAAATACAAGGGCCAAACTCTGATTACGACTGACGGAACAACCCTTTTGGGAGCAGACGACAAGTCAGGTATTGCTGAAATCATGACTGCTATCGAATACCTGTCTGCCCACCCAGAGATCAAGCATGGAGAAATCCGAGTGGGCTTTGGTCCAGACGAGGAAATCGGTATCGGAGCTGATAAGTTTGACGCTGAAAACTTCAATGTAGACTTTGCTTACACGGTAGATGGCGGACCTCTAGGTGAGCTCCAGTACGAGACCTTTAGCGCTGCTGGAGCAGAACTGACCTTCCAAGGCCGCAATGTCCATCCAGGAACTGCCAAAGACCATATGGTCAATGCTCTCCAGCTGGCTATTGACTTCCACAACCAGCTACCAGAAGCTGATCGACCAGAGAAAACCGAGGGCTACCAAGGCTTCTACCACCTGATGAACCTGACCGGTACTGTCGAAGAAGCCCAAGCCAGCTACATTGTCCGCGACTTTGAGACAGAGGCTTTTGAAAATCGCAAAGCTGCTATGCAGGCTATTGCTGATAAGATGAACCAAGAGCTGGGCAGCGAACGCGTTATTTTGACCCTCAAAGACCAGTATTACAACATGAAGCAGGTCATTGAAAAGGACATGACACCAATCCATATCGCCAAAGCAGTCATGTAAAGCCTAGACATCCAGCCTGTCATCGAGCCTATCCGTGGCGGAACTGACGGCTCTAAAATTTCCTTTATGGGTATTCCGACACCAAACCTCTTCGCCGGTGGTGAAAATATGCACGGACGATTTGAGTATGTCAGCCTAGAAACCATGGAACGCGCTGTCGATACTATCATTGGCATCGTCTCTTATCAAGAATAAATAAAGAAACAGAAATTCATAAGGAATTTCTGTTTTTTTGACTTTTAAAACTGAAAGTTAAGCTAATACCAACTGCTCCAAGAGCAAAAAAGGAGAAGACCAATTGGTCCTCTCCAAAGTTTGGCATGTATCAGGTCGTTATAGTCGACAAAAACTGTATTGACTGATTCAATTAAGCTTCTGTACCGTTGATTACCTCTATAATCTTCTCAATAATCTCATTATCTAGATATTGTTCAAATTGAGGCAAGTATTCATAATAATTCTTATAAGTATCGGCCTGTCCTGCCATAATCAAAGCTCTGAAGCCTTGGTAGGCAACTTCAAAATTCCCTATTTTGACACCATTTTCTAACAATTCAAATGGAATCCAATAGTCATAAACCCTGTTCCAGCTGAAAAGACTATCCGGATTCAATTCTAAATCCTTAGCCATATAAGCATAAGCAAAAGCAATGTGATGCTGCCCTGATTCTCTATATAATTTAGCTAATTGAGACCATGCTTCAGCGCGATTAGGGTTAATCTGGATAGCTTTTTCCAAATACTCTCGTCCTTCAAGAGCTTTCCCTTCATTTTCATAAATTTGCGCTATTTCTAGACAAGAATAATAAGCTTCCTCTGACCATCCATCCGTCATAACTGCACGTTTTTTGAACCAAGACAAGGCCTCCTGGTATAAACCTGCATCACGATAAGATCTCGCACAATAAAAGGTATATCTAGGCTCTAAATCAGGGTCTTGATTATTATAAACAGCATTTGCAAGTACAGTTGCATCATGATAATATTTATCATCGTCTAGACTTCGTGCGCCTCTTGTTCTTGCAATGACTGAATAAGGTCCTACAAGATTTCCATAACTGGCACCTTCAGGCAATTCAATAAATTCATGCACAACTCCTCGCCAATAAATTTCTGGATTATTTTTAACAAGAGCTACACGACGAAATGAAAGAACTCCACTCTCATCTGAAAAATTGAGATAATAGGCATCTGCTTCAAGATCAGTAGAAATTTTTAAACTACCTTCAACGAAATCATCTGCATCAAAGATTAGAATATAGTCTCCCTTTCCTCTTGCATAATTTAGGGCTAAATTTCTATTATGTGCAAAGTTTTGCCATTCATCTTTGTGCAATTCTCCTGGAATCCCCACCTCACTAAAAAAGTTCAAGATGAGGTTTTCCGTTCCATCTGTGGAGCCAGTGTCAGAAATGACCCAGTAGTCAAATGTGATTGAATTGACCAAATTTTGGAGTGTTTCCAAAATTATATGGGCTTCATTTTTTACAATCATATTCAATACAATTGATGACATTCAATTCCTCCAAAACATTAATACAACAAAACTAGAGGCTAGTAGAATTTTAATAATCCTAATAGCCTCTGTTTTACTCTAAACTTGATATTGCTTAAATTTTATAAATAGAATATCTTAGAGTTCTTCTTCTTTTCGCTTAGAAACACCTAAGGCAGCTAGAAGTGCAGCTGATAGAAGTCCTGCGCCTACCACACCTACTTCATGGTTGCTATTGTCACCAGTCTTAGGAAGGGTTCCTGACTTAGCTACTACTTTGGTTGTTCCTGCAGGTTTTGTTGGCTTAGCTGGAACTGTTGGAGCTGTTGGAACTACTGGTTTTATTGGATTAGTAGGACCTGTAGGACCAGTTGGGCCTGTAGGACCAGTTGGGCCTGTAGGACCGGTTGGACCGGTTGGACCGGTTGGACCGGTTGGACCAGTTGGACCTGTAGGACCAGTTGGGCCGGTTGGACCGGTTGGACCGGTTGGACCGGTTGGACCTGTAGGGCCGGTTGGACCAGTTGGACCTGTAGGACCAGTTGGACCTGTAGGACCAGTTGGACCTGTAGGACCGGTTGGACCTGTAGGGCCGGTTGGACCAGTTGGACCTGTAGGGCCGGTTGGACCAGTTGGACCGGTTGGACCAGTTGGACCGGTTGGACCTGTAGGGCCGGTTGGGCCGGTTGGACCTGTAGGGCCGGTTGGACCAGTTGGACCGGTTACACCCTTGCCATCTTTACCGTCCTTACCATCTTTACCATCTTTACCATCTTTTCCGTCTTTGCCGTCCTTACCATCTTTACCATTTCTGATAATTGTAGAAGATGTTACTTCATCAGAATCAACCTTACCATTGTTATTCTTATCAATTCCAACAAGAATAGTAACACTACCATCTTCATTTTCAACGAGCGTTACAAGTGAGCTTTGACCATCTTTTCCGTCTTTGCCGTCCTTGCCATCTTTACCGTCTTTTCCATCTTTAACGATTGTAGCAGAGGTTACTTCATCTGGATCAAGCTTACCATTACCATTTGTATCAAAACCAATCTTAATGGTGTGTGTTCCATTTTGGTTGTCAACTACTTCTGCTAATGGTGTCTTACCATCTTTACCGTCTTTCACGATAGTTGTTGAAGTTACTTCGCTTGGATCAAGCTTACCATCACCATTCTTATCGATTCCAACTTTAACAGTATGAGTACCATCGTGGTTATCAACTACATCAGTTAATGATGATTTACCATCTTTACCATCCGCACCAGTTGCTCCAGTAGCACCTGT
>NZ_LAWH01000033.1:0-46902 GCF_001588905.1 Streptococcus cristatus
GTTGAGTAGGGCTGTAAAAGCTGATGAAATCAGCGTAGTAGAGCCCACTCAACCACTGCGTCTTGCTCGACAATCCAAAGACAATTTAGAGGCTAGGACTTTTGTCCCAGCCTCCTTTTGTCAGCTATCTTCCTTTGAAAAGTCTGAAAGTTTAATTTACATTCTATTTTCATAATGCTATAATAAATAAAGCTAAGTATAGAAAAATAGCATAATACATTACTTCTTGGCAGTGCTGGATTTTGCCCATGCCGAGGAAAGTTGCTTTAATAAACAACTAGTTTTCCTAGGAAGAAAGCTTATCAAGGATGCTAGATCTACAAACCTTGCTAGAACTTCCTCCTGCAGGAAGGATGGCAAAGCATGAAATGCGCATTTGCACGTATCAAGGATATAGCTATCAATAGTTTTATGAAGTTTTAACTTCAAAATTAGAAAGGATTCGATAATGACATCGTTAACACTGAAAGAGTTGAAATGGACGGGAGTCTTTGCTTTGCTCTACTTTCTCTGTGTCGGACTAGGAGTACTAGTAGGGCACTTTTTTGACAATGCTGGCAATATGCTCTATGCTCCAGTATTTGCTGCAGTTTTTGGCGGAAGCGTTTATATGTTGCTGCAAAGCAAGATTAAAAAATTTGGAGCGATCAGCTTAGTAGGCCTAATAATGGGAGGCTTTTTCCTCCTGTCTGGTCATTTTATGATTGCTGGTTTGCCGGGCTTGGTGTTCGGTCTCTTGGCGGACACGATTGCAGGCTTGGGCAAATACGAAAATAAATTCTGGAGTCTGCTTTCCTTTGTTTGTTTCTCTTTTGTTAATTCAGGCCCTATTATCCTCATGTGGTTAGCGCGTCAAGCTTATATTGATAGCTTGGTGGCGCGTGGGAAGACAGCGGAATACATCAATCGGATTTTGCTGCCGTTGGATTTTCCGACCATCGCTAGTTTTATCGTGATGGTAGTGGCAGGTGCTTTAATCGGTGGCCTGCTCGGTCAATATCTGGTAAAAAAGCGCAGTGCAAAAGCTGCCTCTCAGTCATAAAAAGTCAAGCCAGATGAAAGTTGCTGGATTTTCCTATCCTAGCTTGCTCAAGGAATTGTTCTGGCATAAGTTTGATCCAGAAATGCCCTAGCTTGCGTGCTATATCTTTGAGAAATAGACGGTTATAAAAAAATTCTATGCCTCCAGCTCTAGCGAAAAGAGCCTAATTTTGGTAAGATTAGAAGACTTGGAGAATATCAGGCTTAGGGCCTGGGAGGATTAAGATGAACAACATATTAGTGCTGCAGTCGGACTTCGGTCTGGTAGATGGAGCAGTGTCGGCTATGATTGGAGTGGCTTTGGAGGAATCACCAACGCTGAAAATCCATCATTTGACCCATGATATCACCCCTTACAATATTTTTGAGGGTAGTTATCGTCTCTTTCAAACGGTAGATTATTGGCCAGAGGGAACAACTTTTGTTTCAGTCGTGGATCCGGGAGTGGGCTCCAAGCGGAAAAGCGTGGTTGCTAAGACCAGCAAAAACCAATATATCGTGACACCTGATAATGGTACTCTGTCCTTTATCAAAAAGCATGTCGGTATCGTAGCTATTCGTGAGATTTCAGAAGTGGAAAATCGCCGCAAGAATACCGAGCATTCTTATACCTTCCACGGGCGAGATGTCTATGCCTACACAGGTGCCAAGCTGGCTAGCGGCCATATCAGTTTTGAGGAAGTTGGCCCAGAGCTGAGTGTCGAAGAAATTGTTGAAATCCCTGTTGTCGAAACAAGGCTAGCAGATAATTTGGTCAGCGGAGCTATTGACATTTTGGATGTTCGCTTTGGTTCCCTTTGGACTTCGATTACGCGCGAGGAGTTCTGCACCTTGGAGCCAAGCTTTGGCGACCGTTTCGAAGTCACTATTTACAACAATGATATGCTGGTTTATCAAAACCAAGTGACCTACGGTAAGTCCTTTGCGGATGTCCGTATCGGTCAGCCGATTTTGTACATCAATTCCCTCTATCGGGTGGGCTTGGCTATCAACCAAGGTTCCTTTGCCAAGGCTTATAATGTTGGTGTCGGTGCTCAATGGCATATTGAGATTAAACGTATAGAAAATTAAAGGAGAACATTATGAAAAAGAAATTGTTAGATACAAAGTTTACCATTAAAGAAGTCGTTGCAACAGGGATTGGAGCTGCACTTTTTGTAGTTATCGGAATGATTAGCATTCCAACACCTGTTCCAAATACCAGCATTCAGCTGCAATATGCGGTTCAGGCCCTCTTTAGTGTCGTTTTTGGTCCCTTTGTTGGCTTCCTGATGGGCTTGATTGGTCACGTTATCAAAGATGCTATGGCTGGCTACGGTCTCTGGTGGTCATGGATTATCGCTAGTGCCTTCTTTGGTTTCATTCTTGGTTTGTTTAAAAATCGCATCCGTGCAGCAGAAGGTGTTTTTGAAGTGAAGGACATCGTCAACTTCAATATCTTCCAGCTTTTGGCCAATGCTTTTGTCTGGCTCTTGGTCGCTCCGATTGGCGATATCTTGATTTATAGCGAGCCGGTCAATAAGGTCTTTGTGCAAGGCTTTGTGGCAACTCTGTCCAATGGAGTGACAGTTGCTGTAGCAGGAACCTTGCTCTTACTAGCCTACGCCCGTACTCAGACTCGCTCAGGCAGCCTTAAGAAAGATTAATCAAATTAGATAATTAAAGATTGGGAAAGTCCCAATCTTTTTTTATACAAAATAAAAAACAAAATGTAATTTATATATTGCATTATTTAAAATATATTGTATAATGTACTTATAAAGACGAAAGGAGCGCAAATATGAATAAGAAAGTGAATGCTCAGTTTATTTGTCTTGTATCGGCGATAGTTCTACTAGTTGTTGGCATAACTCAGAAAAATCAAAGCTTTATCATACTTGCTTGTACTGATGTCGTCCTTGGCTCTATTTTCTACGCCATAGGCGGGCAAAAGAAATACGAAAAGGATGGTGACTATGGCAAAAAATCTTAGGTTAAAAATGGCAAGGGCTGAGCATGATATGACTCAAGGCGACTTGGCTGATGCTATTGGCGTGACCCGTCAGACCATTGGCCTGATTGAGGCAGGCAAGTACAATCCCAGTCTTAGTCTATGCTTGGCCATTTGCAAATGTCTCAATAAAACGCTGGATCAGTTGTTTTGGGAAGAATAGGAAGAAAGTGAGAAAGAAAATGAAGGACAAACCACAAAAAGTCTATACAGACGAGCGGACTCTACAACTTGAGCGAAAATTAGGCAATGAAGTTGCATTTTTTGCGATCATTTTACTCCTTATTTCTATTTTTATCAAAATCATGATTTGGCATGTGCCAGTCGAAGGCTACTTACCAGAAATTCTGATTATTTTGAGTATGGAAATTTATGCTGGCATTCGTAGCTGGCAGTTGGGCCTCGATATCAGACGCTACAAGCCATCTGTTGGGCTTAAGAGTTTTAGAAGTCGTTTGGTTAACGGAGCTAACCTAGCGATTATAATCGTAGCTGCTCTGATGTGGAGTGGAAATTCAGTTATTCGACTATTCTTTCAACATTACCCAATTTTGCAATTTATTTTTATTGTAGCTTTGCTAACTGCCTTTTCTAGTATATTTGATCAGTTGGTCGATTATTTTTATCAGAAGAGACAGGTTTTATTAGACCAAGAACTAGAAAATGATGAGAATTAGAATCAATGAATCTTCAACTTATAAATAAGAAAGGGAGTAAAAAATGAAGAAGCAGCCTGTTATAAAAGATGAACGAACAGAAAAATTGGACGGCAAAGTTGCAGGAGAGTTAGTACTAGGAATGTTTCTCTTCTTAGCTATCTCTGTATTTTTCAAAGCCTATATCCTCCGTCTAAGCTTGCTGGCCTATCTGCCAGAAGGGATTCTGCTTACCCTAGTAGGTCTATATGCCTTGCTTCGTCGCATAAGCCTAGGCGTTGATGTTGGTGATATGGTGAGAGAGGAAAAATGGCCAGAGCGTTTTGGCGGTGGAATTGTCTTTGTTCTGATCGTTATAGGCATTGATTTCTTGGGTCAGCGAGAAAGTCTGGCTAGCATGTTCAGCATTTTGTATCTGCTCAAGCTGGCTCTTGCAATGATACTGTTTATGCTTGGAAGCTTGACCATGGACAAGATCAGTCTTTATCTAAACAGTAAGCGTCAGGCGAAGCTAGATCAGGAATTGGAGGATGAAGAATGACTTGGTGGAAACGATTGATCTGGGGTAGTTGCGCTTTCTTAGCCTTGGCTTTGTATATCCTCCCTATGCTGTTTCAGCAGCTAGCAATAACTTATCAATTTTCCAAACAGTGGACCATTGGTCTTGGGCTTTTGCTGATAATCTTCATTTTACTGGTCTTTGTCGTGGCAGCAAAGGAAACTGCCATCGTATCTCTGTCTGGAAAAATTTTTCAAAAAGGAGATGGGAAGCGAATTGCTCTAGGCCTCTTAGGCATGATGCTCATATCTGTCCTTGGAACGGTACTACTACGGTGGCTACATGGAGAAGTGACAACGGCTAATCAGGCATCTTTGATAGAGGAGTTTCGAAGAGGAGATATCATTTTATTGTCCATCATGCTTGGAGTTTTAGCGCCTATCGCAGAAGAAATTATTTTCCGTGGCATCATTCCTCTAAAAATCTTTAAAGGCTATGAAAGCTGGGGCTACATCATAGGCGGACTGCTCTTTGCGATTTTTCATGGCTCAACCAATATCATGTCTTTTGTGATTTATGGTGGTGCCTCTGTGATTTTGACCTTGCTGGCTTATCGAACTCGGCGCTTGGAAGTCAGTATCGCAGTTCACATGATCAATAACGGACTTCCTGCCATTCTTATGTTATTAATCCCTATTTTTGGAGTAGAAGTATAGGAGCTTGAAATGAAAATGAAACTTATTAAACGTCAAATCTTAGACGAACGGGAAGAGCAGCTGGTCAACAAAGCTGGTATGGAGAGTTTCAGTCTCATGCTATGTGACAGTTTAGCTTTATATATGGGTTCTGTAGCTATGAATGGGGGAGTCGTTCACTATCAGCCCTTCTTGATTTTGATTCTCATCAGCAGTTTTTAGTTCATGTGTCGAACTCAGTATTTGGGAGCCAATTATTACAATAGTTTCAGTCTGACTATCTGGGGGGGTACTGGTTGCGACAGGCTTTCTGACCCTTTTGATTGCCTGCCAGAATTTCCAGCTCAATCATACTATTTATCATAATAGTATTTTTCACCCCATGTTTCTTTTGGTCATTTTGGTTACATTTTGCATTCATCTTCCCTTGATGCTGCTGGTCAATATTCTCTTGGAGAGTCTCAGCAAGTGGCAGAAGAAGCGCTTGGAGAAGTATTTGGAAGAATTGGAGAAAGAGGGCTAACCTGCTTTTCTGCGTAGAGATTCCAGCTCTGCTATTTTCCAAACAAATTTTTTGCCCAGTTTTTTCAATCAGGTTATAATAAATAGATGAATTAAAAAATTCAGAAAATTTATAGAGAAATGAGAGTTGAAATCTTATGGCAAAAGATATTCGCGTCCTACTTTACTACAAATATGTTCCGATTGAGAATGCTGAGAAATTTGCAGCTGATCATCTGGCCTTCTGTAAATCTATCGGTCTGAAAGGCCGTATCTTGGTGGCAGATGAGGGAATCAACGGAACGGTTTCTGGTGATTATGAAACCACTCAAAAATACATGGATTATGTGCACAGCCTTCCAGGCATGGAAGACCTTTGGTTCAAGATTGACGAAGAAAACGAGCAAGCTTTCAAGAAAATGTTTGTTCGCTACAAGAAAGAAATTGTGCACTTGGGCTTGGAAGACAATGACTTTGACAACGACATCAACCCACTGGAAACGACAGGAGCTTACTTGTCTCCAAAAGAGTTCAAAGAAGCCCTTCTTGATGAAGACACTGTTGTCCTAGACACTCGTAACGACTATGAGTACGATCTAGGTCACTTCCGTGGAGCCATTCGCCCAGACATCCGCAACTTCCGCGAATTGCCGCAATGGGTTCGTGATAACAAAGAGAAGTTCATGGACAAGCGCGTGGTTGTTTACTGTACCGGTGGTGTTCGCTGTGAGAAATTCTCAGGCTGGATGGTCCGTGAAGGCTACAAGGATGTCGGTCAGCTTCATGGCGGTATCGCGACTTATGGCAAGGATCCAGAAGTTCAAGGTGAGCTTTGGGACGGTAAGATGTATGTCTTTGATGAGCGTATCTCGGTTGATATCAACCATGTTGATCCAGTTGTGATTGGGAAAGACTGGTTTGACGGTACTCCTTGCGAGCGCTATGTCAACTGTGGCAATCCAGAGTGTAACCGCCGCATCCTGACTTCAGAAGAAAACGAAGACAAGTACCTCCGTGGCTGCTCTCACGAATGCCGTGTTCACCCTCGCAACCGCTATGTGACTGAAAACGGCCTGAGCCAAGCTGAAGTGATAGAGCGCCTGGCTGCGATTGGAGAAAGCTTGGAAACACTAGTAGCTCAGTAATTGAATCGTGAAGATGAAAAACTTTAGGCGGATAGCGTCTAAAGTTTTTTCATTATTTATTTGCAGCTTAGCTCTTCTTTATTCAGGTTTTGATTTTTTGTCCTTTCTTTTTGATGTGATATAATGGGCTTAAATAAATGGGAAAGGAGCAAGTCTATGTCTAAAGCTATCATGGAAGAAGTGGCAGCCTATCTGCGTCAGCATGCAGATGAAGAGTTGAGTCTGACTGATTTGGCTCAGTATTTCCATTATAGTCCTTCCCATCTATCCAGAACTTTCAAGAAAAAGATGGGCTTTTCTATCAAGCAATATGTGGAAGCTCTTAAGATGGAAAAAGGTATTCAGGAGATTGTAGAAGGTCGGCAAAATGTGACCGAGACCTCTATGGAAGCTGGTTATGATAGTCTAGGCAGTTTTTCCAATACTTTTAAGCGGCATACTGGACTTTCGCCTAAAAAATATTATCAGGAATCAACCAAGGCTTATGATTTCATGATTAAACAGCTAGATGAGAAGGGAGCTTTGTTGCATCAGGATCCCGACTGTAAAAGTAGCAATCGGTTGACTGTGGCGCTATCTTATCCTGAGGGGTATGAACCACGCATTAGCTGTATTGGGCTTTTTAAAACCCGCATACCTAAAGAAGAGCCAGTTATCGGAGTAGCACTGAGTCAGGAGGGACAGTTTACTTTTGAAAATGTACCCGATGGTCACTACTATCTTTTGGCCTGTGAATTGCTGGAGGATTTACGCCTGTCTAAAAATTATATCTTGAAGCATAACTTTCGCTGGGGCAGCGATGAGCCTCTCACTTTTTCAGGCGATAGCATCTATCAGGAGGAAATCAGCATGCGCAGGCCCTTGCCCAGCGATCCACCTATTACAGTTAATCTTCCAGTTTTAATCATGCGTTCCCTAGCCAAACAAGCGCAATTGAGAATAAGAAAATTTTTATCTTAATTGATAAACTGATACTAGAGATTTATTCTCAGTTATAAACAATTGGAGGAACAATAATGAAATTAGACGTGTTTTTAAGTTTTAATGGTCAGGCCGAAGAAGCTTTTCGTTTCTATGCAGATCTTTTTCAGACAGAGATAAAGGGACTTGTCCGAGCCAGTGAGATGATGGATCCAGCTGACCTTCCTGCAGAAAAACGGGATAAGCTTGCCTGGATTGCCTTAGATTCGGGAAACTTGACCCTGAATGGAGAGGATGTAGGTGTTTTTAATGAGCTATCTATTCCTAGCAATCATCAGCCCAATCAATGGTTGGTTCTGAGTCCAGATAGTAGAGAAGAAGCCGATGAGCTCTTTGCTAAGCTTGCTGAAGGTGGTCAAATTCTCTATCCTTTAGAGGAACAAGCTTTCGCAGAGTTTTATGGCCGCTTGATTGACCGTTTTGGTATCGGCTGGGATGTGATGAAATGAGGTAGAAGGATGGCTTATAGTGAATCCTTAGCCCAGCAAGTCCGTGCCATTTTAGCTACTGAACTTCCTCCTCATGTTTTTGAAGAAGAGGTAGAAGAGAAGAAGATGTTTGGTGGCTTGGCTTTTATGGTCCGTGGTAAGATGACCGTTACTGTGAGTTCAGAAAGAGGACAGGAGCTTGTCATGGTGCGCATCGGTAAGGAAATGGAAAAGCAGGTTCTGCCTAAAAATGGTGCTAGTGTGACGTTAATGAAGGGCAGGCTTTACCATGGCTATATTGATTTAGATGGCGAGGGACAAAAGGAACTGTCTTACTGGATCAAGCTAGCTTTGGACTACAATCAGGAGCTGACGCAAAAATGAAGTGATAGAGCGCCTGGCTGCGATTGGGGAGAGCTTAAATGAAGTAAGTCCTGCATAAAGAATCAAAAACAGTCCACTGGGGCTGTTTTTGATATGGAAAGATAACCTGTTTAGTAATGGGGCTAAGCGTTATGTATTTTAGGATGATGGTATGGCAAGCTAGTATTTTTAGAAATAAATCTAGAAAATCTCTTATAGTTCTATTTTTCTAGTTATAGGTCTTTATTTTACATTCTTGTAGCATATGTTATAACATAACAAGATAATATAAGGATGTTTGCTTTATGAGTATTACATTTTCCATTCCAAATAAACGGGGTTTTCTAGGATTTCAGAAAGTTTTAAAAATCAGTGAATTGCTTGGATTTGTTGATGGACTTGAACCCCACCCTATACAGAAAGAGTTTGTGTACCTTGGACTAGATAAGCTTGCTCCATTGAGATGCTGGGTTCCTGCAAAGTCTGGCCGCTATATTGACTTGGAATATGATAAGACTCAACAAACTTACAATGTGCGGATTCTGACTCCTTCAACACTTGCTGATTGGTCTCAGGCCCTTACTTTGATTTCTAAGTTATCAAGTCGTTTGGGGACAAGCATCCGTGATGAACATGGTAGAGAATATAGCAGTTCAAGTGTCTGGGACTACCCTTATCAAGAGGACATAATTTTTGGCTTGGAGGACTTTCTAAAATCAGGCTATGAGCTTGTGTATCAAGATGGTATTCGGAGAACGCTTGCCCTGAGTCCACATCTGGTGGAAGGTTTCTTGAAGGCAGATAATCCTGCTCAGAGTTATAGCGATTTTTTCACCACTCGACAGTATATTGGTGCCTATGACGCTCAAAGTAAATTTTATGGAAGTGAGCAGAATGAAAAAATTTTAGGGACCTATACGCTAACTGCTGGTGTTGATACAATCCTTCCTCTCGTACCTACCCTCGCACCAGAAGATACTGAATATATTGATGAATCAAAACTTAGCTGGTGCTGTAATCTGGTCGGATGTGATGATGCAGACCCGGACAATCTGGAGAAATTCTTTATTTACAAGAGAATTTCATATTCAGATTTTTTGGACAAGCTTCCTGAAAATATGACACAATTATTTGATGCTGATAAAGTTCTTGTTTCTGCTATGACTTTTGCCCAAATGAAAGCTCTCTTTGAAGATTGCCAGGAGCTTATTTACTAGTCTTTGTTCATGCCAAGACTGGACTCAGCCAGTTTAGCTTCCATTTATGGATGAATAATCTTTTTATGTGAAAACTCTCATTCAGATTGAATGCCCTCCGATAGCTAGATATTAATCTAGCGCTTGGGGGGCAGTTGCTTTATCCCAATCTTTTTTGTTTTAAAATACATTTGACCCCATCCTTGCTATAGAGTCTGCCTATATCCTTGGCTAGCTAGAAAATATGCTGGTGATAGTCAGTAGACTGCCTTTTTATGATACAATAGTAGGATAGAGTCAGTGGACATTAGCTGGCTATTTCATGCTAAAGAAAGGGACAAAACAAGTCGATGATTCTTGAAGAGTTTGACCAAAATTGCAAGGCCATCATCAATCCAGAGGATTTGATAGAGCCTATTGAAGGCTTCCCACAGACGGCAGTGTCCTGCTTTGCTCGGGAGACCTTTGCCCGAATGCTGGCGGATTTTGACCATGAGTTGATTACGACGACATCTATGGCCAACATTGAAATTCCTATCTATCGGGTTTTTGCAGATGGGCAGGAGCTGGCTCTTTTCAATGCACCAGTTGGAGCTTCCGCTTGTGTGGCTATTCTGGAGGATTTGATTGCTTTTGGTATGAAGAAGCTGGTTCTCTTTGGGACTTGTGGTGTGCTGGACGAGGATATCAAAGCAACATCCGTCATTATTCCAACAGCAGCCTTGCGTGATGAGGGGACTAGCTATCATTACCAGCCGGCTAGTTCGGAGATAGCGGTCAATGTCGGTTTGCAGGATTTTCTGGTAAATTTCCTTGAGCAGCGAGGGATTTCCCATAGCTTGGGCAAGGTTTGGACGACCGATGGTATTTTCCGAGAGACTGCGGACAAGCTGCGCAGGCGAAAAGAGGCGGGAGCTATCTGTGTGGATATGGAGTGCTCGGCTGTAGCGGCTTTGGCGGCCTTTCGTGGCATTCGAGTTTGCCAGTTCTTTTATGCGGCGGATCATCTGTCTGAGGAGGCTTGGGATATGCGCAATCTGGCTAATCATGCGGACTTAGACGAGAAAGATAAGGTGGCCAATCTGGCGATTCAGATCGCTCTGGCCTTATAGAAAAACATGAAAAAACCAATTATTCAATTTGAAGATTTTAGTTTTCAATATCAGGCTCAGTCGGATCCAACTTTGAAGCATATTAATCTGACCATTTATGAGGGGGAAAAGGTGCTGTTGATTGGGCCGTCTGGCTCTGGTAAGTCAACCTTGGGTCAGTGTCTCAACGGCATTATTCCTAATATTTACAAGGGTCAGGCCAGTGGACAACTCTTAATTAAGGAGCAGCCAGCTTTTGACACCAGCGTTTATGACAAGTCAAATCTTGTCAGCACGGTCTTGCAGGACACGGATGGTCAGTTTATCGGACTCAGTGTGGCAGAGGATTTGGCCTTTGCCTTGGAAAATGATATGGTGGACCTGCCCTTGATGCGGGAGAAAGTCCTGCGTTGGGCCAAGCAGCTGGACCTAGAGCAGCTTTTGGATCACCGTCCTCAAGACTTGTCTGGTGGGCAGAAACAGCGGGTCAGTCTGGCGGGTGTCTTGATCGATGAGAGTCCAATTTTGCTGTTTGATGAGCCTTTGGCCAATCTCGATCCCAAGTCTGGTCAGGACACGATTGACTTGATTGATCAGATTCATAGAGAAGCAGCGACCACGACCATCATCATCGAACATCGCTTGGAAGACGTTCTTTATCGACCTGTTGACCGAGTTGTCCTCGTCAATGATGGGGAGATTCTCTTTAACGGTGCGCCGGATGATCTGCTCAAGACGGACCTCTTAGCAGAAAATGGAATCCGAGAACCTCTCTATATCACAGCCTTGCGGCAGCTTGGTTTTGATGTGGCAAGCGCGACTCATCTGGCTAATTTGACCAAGCTGGAACTTACAGGACTTTCGCAGAGACTGAGCGAGCAAAAAGCAGAGCAGGTTGACGGTAGGCACGAAGGTCTTTTAGAACTCGACCATGTTTCCTTTGCCTATCAGAGCAATCAACCTATTTTGCGGGATATCAGTCTGAAGATTTTCAAGGGGAAGCGGATAGCCATCGTTGGGAAAAATGGAGCTGGCAAGTCTACGCTAGCCAAGGCTCTCTGTTGTTTTATTGATACAGAAGGGGAGTATCGTTGGCAGGGACGGGATATCAAGGGCGACTCTATCAAGGAGCGAGCGGAGCGGATTGGCTATGTCCTGCAAAATCCCAATCAGATGATATCGACCACAATGATCTTTGATGAAGTAGCTCTGGGACTGCGGTTGCGTGGTTTGGCAGAGGCGGAAATTGAAGAAAGGGTTCATGCTGTTCTCAAAACTTGCGGTCTCTATGAATTCCGCAGTTGGCCGATTTCAGCCCTGTCTTTTGGTCAGAAGAAGCGGGTAACCATTGCTTCTATCTTGGTGCTAAATCCAGAGATTATCCTTTTGGATGAGCCGACAGCTGGTCAGGATCAGCGCCATTATACAGAAATGATGGACTTTCTCGATGAGCTAAACCAGCAGGGACACACGATTATTATGATTACCCATGATATGCAGCTCATGCTGGATTATTCGGATCGGGCCATCGTGGTGGTGGACGGTCAGATTTTAGCAGACCAGTCTCCTGCTCAGGTTTTGTCCAATCATGAGTTGATTGCAGCAGCCAATCTAAAGGAAACATCGATTTTTAGCTTGGCTGAGAAGCTGGGAGTGGATCCGCTAGCTCTGACCCAATTCTACATGCGAAAAAAGGAGGAAAGTCATGTTTAATCAACAGAAATTGATTGGCTACCATGCCGGAAAGACTTTTCTCCATGCTCTTTCTGGTGCTAGTAAACTAATCTTTTTTATCCTGGTTTCGGTGGCGGCCATGATGAGCTATGATACGCGCTTCCTCCTTCTTGTGGCGCTAGCTTCTCTAATTTTATTTAGAGTGTCTGAGATTCGGCTGAAAGATATTTCTTTCGTTTTGGCTTTTGCGGGAACCTTTGCAGCGCTGAATATTCTCATGGTCTATCTCTTTGCCCCTCAGTATGGGGTGGAAATTTACGGAGCCAAGAATCTGCTCTGGACAGGATGGGGAGCTTATAATCTCACGCTTCAGGAGCTCTTTTATCTCTTGAATCTTTTGCTCAAGTATTTCTCAACGATTCCCCTAGCGGTGATCTTTCTCATGACCACCCATCCCAGTCAATTTGCTTCCAGTCTGAATCAAATCGGCCTTTCCTATAAGATTGCCTATGCGGTCAGCCTGACCCTGCGTTATATTCCAGATTTGCAGGAGGAATTTTACCTCATCAAGATGTCTCAAGAGGCGCGTGGGCAAGAATTATCCAAGAAAGCTCCCCTCAGCAAGCGGGTCAAGGGCAATCTGCAAATCGTAATTCCCCTGATTTTCAGCTCGCTCGAGCGAATCAATACTATCGCGACGGCCATGGAGCTGCGCCGCTTTGGGAAAAACAAAAAGCGGACCTGGTATACCCAGCAAGCCTTCGGAAAACTAGACAAACTTGTAATCGTGGTGTCTGTCCTTCTACTAGC
Source organism: Streptococcus cristatus (assembly GCF_001588905.1). Taxonomy (GTDB): domain Bacteria; phylum Bacillota; class Bacilli; order Lactobacillales; family Streptococcaceae; genus Streptococcus; species Streptococcus cristatus_N. Next base: position 13,071 of record NZ_LAWH01000033.1, read on the forward strand.
CCTCAGCCTTCTTCTTTTCGTTGTCAATCAAGGACGCTTTTATAATCCTTGGGCCTAAGCTAAAGGTGGAAAACAAGCCAGGTTTGGATTGAGAGGATAATTGGTGCAAGAAAAAATAAATGTTAAATTTTATAAGGAATTAGTTTTTCCTGTTTTTTGTGGTCTAGGGGCTTTCGTTTTGCTCTTAGCTTTGTCACAGACAGATGAAGTCGGGGGGAGAATGGCCCTGATTTCAATCATCTTGCTAATAGGGATGAGTGGTCTCTTTACTTGCCTTGCTATAGTCAATAGAGAAAAGAGTTTACGACGCTGTCAAGAGCTTTATTCTCACTTTCCAGAGCTGGAAAAGATTTTCAACTGATTTATAGCGATTCTCGTTATGCGCGTGAAAGTCTATCTCTCTATCTATACAAGGATGCCATCATACGGGTGGATGCTTATTTCCAATTTCTCATGCTTTCTGACTTAGCTGATCTGACCATTAAGATTGAGGAAGTGGAAAAAAAGAACCATGTAAAAGTTCATCACTTGTATCTGTATTACAATCCAATGAGTTCTAACAAAGATATTCGTCTGGCTTTTGGGCCTTATACGGATCAAAAATATATTGACTTATTACAGTTTTTAGATGTGATAAATCAAGTTGCTCCTTGGATTCGAATCTATAATGAAGCTGTGGAAAAATAATATGGTTTAACAAACATAAAAAATTAGGCAAGGATTGCCTGATTTTTCTTTTTATAATGGTCTTTTATTTGGCATACCGGCCTTGCGGGGGTATTTGTTGGGCGTTTCTTTCTTCTTTTCAACCACTGTGATAAAGCGGGGATCACCGTTTGGTAGGGCATAACTGAGGTTGTCTTGGACTTTGCTAAAGAGGAGACTCAAGGCATTTTTGGCTTCCTCTAGCTCCTCGGGGGCGTTGGAAGCCTTGAGTGCCAGCAGTTTACCCCCTACTTTCAGATAGGGAATGGTCAGTTCAGATAGGACCTGCATGCGAGCGACTGCACGGGCAGTGACTAGGTCAAATTGAGCTCGAAAGGCCTTGTCCTGAGCAAAGTCTTCTGCACGACCGTGGTAGAAGTGAACCTTGTCCAACCCGAGCTCCTCTGCCAGCAGTTTGAGGAAGTTGATGCGTTTGTTGAGGGAGTCAATGATAGTCACATCCAGCTGGGGACAGATGATTTTCATAGGGAGGCTGGGAAAGCCTGCACCTGCTCCGATGTCCAGAAGCTTAAGCTCTTGATTATCAATCAGACCTCGCAAAACGGGGGCAATTGAATCATAAAAATGCTTGAGATAGACTTCATTTTTCTCTGTGATAGCTGTCAGATTGATTTTTTCATTCCATTCGACCAAAAGTTCAAAATAACGCTCAAACTGGTCTTTCTGGCGGTCGGTCAGTTCAATTCCCTGCTGGCTCAATAGCTGATAAAATTCTTGCGGTGTCATAGTTTCATCCTTGTTTGTCAGTATTCATCCTATTATATCATAAAACGGGGTAAGGTGCTTCTGCCTATCAGCCTCTTGGGCCTCCAAGGATTAGATGATGACTTGCCCTGACTTATAGAGTTTGTTTTCTAGAAAAGTGAAGAAGCCAGCTCTAGATATTTGACCATTTTGGTGCTTGGATATTACTCAAGATAAAGCTCTTTTACTAGATGACATGTCAAGAAAGACAGGTTGGGCTTTTTTTGTTATAATAGGTGCAATCAAATCATAAGGAGTATCTTTATTATGTCCATGTTTTTTATTATTATTGCAGTTGTGGCAGTTGTAGCTATTTTCGTGATTTCTGTTTACAATGGTCTTGTTAAAAGCCGTATGCAGACTCAGGAAGCTTGGAGTCAGATTGATGTCCAGCTCAAGCGCAGAAATGACTTGATTCCCAACCTTTTGGAGACGGTAAAAGGTTATGGAAAATATGAGAAATCAACCTTGGAAAATGTTACTCGACTGCGTAACCAAGTAGCTGCTGCCTCATCACCTGCTCAAGCTATGGAGGCTAGTGACGCCCTGACTCGTTCAATTTCTGGTATCTTTGCGGTTGCTGAAAATTACCCAGACCTTAAGGCAAATACAAACTACTTGAAACTTCAGGAAGAGTTGACAAATACAGAAAATAAGATTGCTTATTCTCGTCAGCTTTACAATTCAGTAACCAGCAACTACAATGTCAAAATGGAAACTTTCCCAAGCAATGTCATTGCAGGTATGTTTGGCTTCAAAGCAGCAGACTTTTTGAAGACACCAGAGGAAGAAAAGGCTGTTCCTAAAGTGGATTTTAGCGATTTGGGGTAGGTGGCGACTATGTTGTTTGACCAAATTGCCAGCAATAAAAGGCGCACTTGGGTTCTCCTTGTCGCCTTCTTTGCTCTTTTAGCTTTAATTGGGGCAGCTGTCGGCTATCTTTGGCTCGATTCTCCCTTTGGTGGGATGGCCATCGCCTTTATCATCGGTGGTATTTATGCTGTCAGTATGATTTTTCAGTCCACAGAGATTGTCATGTCGATGAACGGTGCGAGGGAAGTTTCCGAGCAGGAAGCGCCTGAACTCTATCACGTTGTGCAGGATATGGCTATGGTGGCTCAGATTCCTATGCCTCGGGTCTTCATCGTAGAAGATGCGTCACCCAATGCCTTTGCGACTGGCTCAAAGCCTGAGAATGCGGCTGTGGCTGCGACAACTGGATTGCTTGCTCTCATGAATCGTGAAGAGCTTGAAGGTGTAATGGGGCATGAAGTCAGTCACATTCGCAATTATGATATTCGCATTTCGACGATTGCAGTGGCACTTACAAGTGCTGTCACGATGCTGTCTAGCATGGCTGGGCGCATGATGTGGTTTGGCGGTGGCAGCCGTCGACGAAGCGATCGGGACAATGACAATGGCTTAGGAATTGTTTTAATGATTGTCTCTCTACTAGCTCTTCTTTTGGCGCCGCTTGCTGCAACATTGGTGCAGTTGGCCATTTCTCGTCAACGTGAGTACCTGGCAGACGCTTCAAGTGTTGAGCTGACCCGCAATCCTAAGGGCATGATCAATGCTCTGCTGAAGTTAGACAATAGCCAGCCCATGGAGCACCATGTAGATGATGCCAGTGCAGCTCTCTACATCAATGATCCGAAGAAAAAGGGTGGCTTGCAAAAGCTCTTCTACACTCACCCACCAATTTCTGATCGGATAGAAAGATTGAAAAATATGTAAGAAGGAAACCTAGGCTTCCTTCTTTTTTTGTATGGAATTGCGACGATTTTTACTCTAGTTGTTTTTGAGGCTGAGCAGAAGGCAGACACCACCAAGCAGAGAGAAGAGCAACCAAGCGCTTCCCATGTTCCACAGACCAAGGCTGGTAAAAATCATGCTTCCTAGTGGAATGGAAAAGGAAAAGAGCATGGTAAGAAAGTTGGAGGTTTGGGCTAATACTTCTGGAGGAAGTTTACTCAGCAGCATGCTGTTGATTTTAGGATTGATTTTTCCAGAGATGTACATGAGAAAGGTCAGAAAGAAAATTCCCAAGAGAGCAGGAGCTTGGAGTAAATTGCTGATGCCTAAGAGGAGGAGAGCTAGCGAGCACCAAACGACGAGCCGCATCAGGGAGAGCTTGGAAAAATAATCATTTGAGAAGGCACTGGCAGAGATAATCCCAATCACTGTGCAGGACTCGATGACTAGTAGAGACTGGCTTAGGTTTAGCCCCCAAAATGGGTGATCCAATAAATAGAGATTGTAGAGTCCCATGATAGAGCCGGCCAATGCATTTAAGAGGAGGACTTGAAGCAGCACTAGCAGGAAGTTTCCGATTTTTTCTTGTTCAAAAATCATTTGGACATTCTGGTAAAGGTCTTTCATCTGAGCCTTGAAAGGAAGCTTTTCCTCTGCAACAGCAGGAGCATCATGGGTGAGTTTTTGGCGAATCAGATAAAGAGTGCTTGAGGAGAGTAGGAAGCAGAGGGCATTGATGAGGGCGACCACAGCGAAATTCTGCTGACTGATACTAAGTAACCAGACACCCAAGGCTTGCCCAGCAAAATTTCCTAAAAAAGTGAGAAGTTGAGTGAAGGAGTAAGCTTCCATCAAATCTTTCTCTTCTATATTTTTCTGTAAGATAGGCATCTGTAGGCCACTGCGATAGTCGCTGATAATGTCAGAAAAGATATTGAGAAAGCAGACGGTAGCAAAGGCTAGGTAGGAGGCAGACTTGGTTAGGAGGGCGACTAAGATGAAGAGGAAGGCCTGCAAATAACCTAGATGAATAAGCCAGCGAGCCTTTCGACGGGTTTTGTCAGCTTTCATCCCGATAAAGACTGTGAAAAAGGTAGGAACAAGAACGATAAAATTAGCAATACCGACTGCAAACTTGGGCTGGGGCATGCTAGAAGCAAATACGATAAAAACGATATTATAGATAGAAGAGCCTAGGATATTAAAGATCCGTGACAGACTGATAGAGGCAAATAGTCTATTTCTTAAAGCAAGTTTCATAATAAATCTCCTTTGGGGACGAATCAATTTCGGAATGGTAAGAAATTCCAACTCGCAATGCATTGGTAGTTATTATTATAGCAGAATATGGCATGCCCGCAAGGCCTTTTCGCTGACTGGTAGCAGCTTGTAGGCCAAGTGGTAAATATCTGAAAGTGACTTGCAAAAGCTATAAGGTAGCCTATCAAAAGCTGATATATTCTTTTAGATTTTTTTTTATACATGAATGTGATATAATGGATAGGATATGACAAAAGAATTTCATCACATTACTGTACTTCTTCACGAAACGATTGACCAGCTTGATGTTCGGCCAGATGGCATCTATGTTGATGCGACCTTGGGCGGAGCTGGTCACAGCGAGTATCTTTTGAGCAAGCTGGGAGACAAGGGGCATTTGTATGCCTTTGACCAAGATCAGACTGCGATTGACAATGCCCAAAAACGTCTGGCTCCCTATATTGAGCGGGGCATGGTGACCTTTATCAAGGATAATTTCCGCAATCTCAAGACTCGTTTGAATGAAGTAGGGGTCGAGAAGATTGATGGAATTTGTTACGACTTGGGCGTATCTAGTCCGCAGCTGGATGAGCGGGAGCGCGGTTTTTCTTATAAGCAGGACGCTCCGTTGGATATGCGGATGAATCAAGAAGCTGCCTTGACAGCTTACCAAGTTGTGAATCATTATCCTTACAACGATCTAGTCCGTATTTTTTTCAAATATGGCGAAGATAAGTTTTCCAAGCAGATTGCCCGTAAGATCGAGCAGGCGAGAGAAATTAAGCCTATCGAAACGACGACAGAGCTGGCGGAGATTATCAAATTGGCCAAACCTGCTAAGGAACTGAAGAAAAAAGGTCATCCAGCCAAACAGATTTTTCAGGCCATTCGGATTGAAGTTAATGACGAGTTGGGGGCGGCCGATGAATCCATTCAGCAGGCTATTGACTTGTTGGCTGTAGGTGGTCGTATTTCAGTAATTACTTTTCATTCGCTGGAAGATCGCCTGACCAAACAACTGTTTAAAGAAGCTTCGACCGTAGATGTTCCCAAGGGACTGCCTTTCATTCCAGATGATTTGCAGCCTAAGCTAGAGTTAGTTTCTCGCAAACCCATTTTACCAAGCAAAGAAGAATTAGAAGCCAATAATCGCGCCCATTCTGCGAAGTTGCGCGTGGCTAGGAAGGTGCATGAGTAAGTTTCATGGCAGAAAGAAAGCAACACCCTATTCAAAAACGGATTCGGAAATTTTCTCGAGTCGAAAAAGCCTTCTATGGCTCCATTATTTTAACAGCGATTATCCTTGCAGTCAGTATTGTGTTTATGCAGACTAAGCTGCTGCAGGTCAATCATGATTTGACTGAAGTTAATGCTCAGATTGAGTCAGAGCAGGCTGAATTGGATAATATTAAGCAAGAAGTGAATGAATTGACACGTTATGAAAGGCTGTCCCAGTTGGCCAGCTCTCAGGATATGAAACTCCAAAAGGGAAATCGTAAGACAGTGAGTACAACCAATGAGTAATAGATTTTTAAAAAACATTCAGCGATATGCTTTAAAAAACAGACAGACACCCGAATACAATCGAAGAAGAGTGGGAAAAAGCATGAGTGCCTTAGCCGTCTTTCTTTTTTTCATTTTCTTGATTAATTTTGCGACCATTATCGGAACAGATCAGAAATTCGGTGTTAATTTGTCAAAAGGTGCCAAGCAAGTGCACCAAAAGACGGTCGTCGTTGCTGCCAAGCGAGGAACGATCTATGACCGCAACGGTGTCCCGATCGCTGAAGATGCAACAACCTATAACATTTATGCTGTTATTGATAAAAATTACAAATCCGCCGCTGGCAAAATCCTCTATGTAGAGGAGTCCCAGTATGAAAAGGTTGCTGAGATTCTTAATCAACATCTAGGAATAGATAAGGACTATGTTAAGCAGCAGCTTGCGCAAAAGGATTTAAAACAGGTTTCTTTTGGTTCTCAAGGAAATGGAATCACCTATAGTACTATGAGCTCTATCCGACAAGCGATGGAGAAGGAAAAGATAGAGGGGATTGATTTCACAACCAGCCCTAACCGTAGCTATAGTAACGGTATCTTTGCTTCGCAATTTATCGGTCAGGCTCAGATGCAAGAGGATAAGGACGGCAATAAAACGCTTGTAGGGAAATCTGGTATGGAGGAGTCGCTAGACCGTATCTTGGGTGGTCAGAATGGTATTGTTACTTACGAAAAAGACCGCAATGGGAACATCATACCAGGCTCAGAGGAAGTGTCTGTCAAGACAGAGGATGGAAAAGATGTTTATACAACTCTTTCTGCCCAGCTGCAGACCTACTTGGAAACGCGAATGGATGCCTTCCAAGAAAAAGCTAAGGGTAAATTTGTCAGTGCGACTTTGGTCAGTGCTAAGACAGGTGAAATTTTAGCAACGACCCAGCGTCCGACTTATAATGCGGATACCAAAGATGGATTGAATGCTGAGCATTTGAAAACTTGGAATACCCTCCTCTATCAGACACAGTATGAGCCTGGTTCAACGATGAAAGTTATGACCTTGGCTTCAGCGATTGATAATGGAAGCTTTAACCCAAATGGAACATACGATAACTCAGAATATAAGATTGCAGATGCTACCATCCGCGACTGGGATGTGAACATGGGGTTATCAACAGGACAAGTCCTGACCTATGCTCAAGGCTTTATTTTCTCAAGTAACGTTGGTATGACACGCATTGAGCAGGATATGGGCAATGCCAAGTGGATCGATTATCTATCGAAGTTCAAATTTGGCTTACCGACTCGTTTTGGGATGGGCTATGAAGAATATGGTGCCCTGCCGGCAGATAATGCTGTAACCATTGCCATGAGTTCCTTCGGACAAGGGATTGGGGTAACCCAAGTACAGATGCTACGTGCCTTTTCAGCTGTGTCAAATGATGGTGTCATGTTAGAGCCGAAATTTATCTCTGCCATCTATGACTCAAAAACGGGTAGCGCTCGTAAATCTCAGCCAGAAATTGTCGGTCATCCAGTTTCAGAAAAAGCAGCGAAAACGACTCGAAATTATATGATTCAGGTCGGAACCGTTCCTTACTATGGAACCCTGAATATCGGTGGTGAGCCGGTTATCCAAGTTGCTGGGCAAGATGTGGCCGTAAAATCCGGAACAGCCCAAATTGCGACAGATAAGGGCTATTTGGAAGGGGAGAATAATAACATTTACTCCGTAGTAGCCATGACGCCGGCTGAAAGTCCTGATTTCATTATGTATGTTACTGTTCAGCAGCCTGAAGTTAAATTTTCACCACTTTTCTGGCAGGAAGTTGTCAATCCAGTCTTGGAAGAAGCTGTGGCACTTAAAGACAGCTTGAATCTGACTGGTGATAGTCCTGCTTTGGAATTGGTTGAAAAAGAAACAACCTATAAAATGCCATCTATCGATGGTTTGACCAAGCAACTGAAGTTGAAAAATCAAATCAGCCCAGGAGGCTTGGCTGACGAGCTTCGCCGCAATCTAGTGCAGCCCGTCATTTTAGGAACAGGTAGTGAAATCAAGAAGATTTCTGTAAAAGAAGGGCAAGAACTAAAAGCCAATCAACAGATTTTGATTTTAAGTGATAACTTTGAAGATTTGCCAGATATGTATGGCTGGACCAAGGAAAATGTGGAGCAATTTGCTGAATGGCAAGGGCTGGAAGTCAATTTTAAAGGCAAAGGCTCAAAAGTTGTCAAGCAGAAGGAAAAGGTCAATACAGACCTGAAAAAACTGAAAAAAATAACCGTTACATTGGGAGACTAGCATGTTAACAGCAATTATTGCAGGAATTCTGACCTTTATCCTAACACTTGTTGGGATTCCTGCCTTTATCCGTTTTTATCACAAGGCTCATATTTCAGGCCAGCAAATGCACGAGGATGTTAAGCAGCATCAGGCTAAGGCTGGAACGCCGACGATGGGGGGAACCGTCTTTCTAGTTGCTTCTGTTTTGGCTAGTTTTGTGACAGCTTTGCTTTCCCAACAACTGTCCAACGGCTTGATTATGATTCTCTTTATCTTGGTTCTCTACGGAATCGTTGGCTTTTTGGATGATTTCCTCAAGGTTTTCCGTAAGATCAACGAAGGCCTGAATCCTAAGCAGAAACTAGCTCTGCAGCTGGTAGGGGGAGTTATCTTTTACTTCTTCTACAATCAGCACGGGGCAGGTGACTCTCTCAATGTCTTTACGATTCCAGTGCAGCTGGGCTTCCTCTATATCTTCTTCGTCCTCTTTTGGCTGGTTGGTTTCTCCAACGCTGTCAATCTGACTGATGGAATTGATGGCTTGGCTAGTATCTCCGTTGCAATCAGCTTGGTGGCTTACGGAGTCATTGCTCTGGAGCAGAAGCGCTTTGACCTTCTGATTGTCATTATCAGCATGATTGGTGGTTTGCTAGGCTTCTTTGTCTTTAACCATAAGCCAGCTAAAATCTTTATGGGGGATGTTGGAAGTCTTGCCTTGGGTGGTATGCTTGCAGCCCTCTCCATTGCCTTGCACCAAGAGTGGACCTTGCTTCTCATCGGAATTGTCTACGTCTTTGAAACGACTTCTGTTATGATGCAGGTGACTTATTTCAAGTTGACGGGTGGCAAGCGGATTTTCCGTATGACGCCAGTCCATCACCACTTTGAGCTTGGTGGCTTTTCTGGTCATGGCCAGCCTTGGAGCGAATGGAAGGTCGACTTCTTCTTCTGGGGTGTAGGCCTCTTAGCCAGCTTGCTGACTTTAGCCATTCTATATTTGTAATATGAAGGTGGGTGTAAGCCCGCCTTTTCTTGTCCTGAGCCGAGCAGAAAAGATATTTTTTTGGTATAATAGATAAGATTAAGAGTAAACAGAGGAAAAAATGAAATTTACAGAATTTAACTTTAAAGATTATATTCAGGAAGCTCTCAAGGACCTGAACTTTGTGGAGGCGACAGAGGTTCAAGAAAAGCTGATTCCGGTGGTATTATCTGGCCGAGACTTGGTCGGGGAGTCCAAAACCGGATCAGGTAAAACTCACACCTTCTTGCTGCCTATCTTCCAGCAATTAGATGAAGAGGCGGACAGTGTCCAAGCGGTGATTACAGCACCCAGCCGAGAATTAGCAACTCAGATCTATCAGGCAGCGCGTCAGCTAGCTAGCTTTTCTGAGCAAGAGATTCGGGTGGCTAACTATGTCGGCGGAACTGACAAGGCTCGTCAGATTGGCAAGCTAGAGTCCAGCCAGCCCCATATCGTCATTGGAACGCCGGGGCGGATTTATGACTTGGTTGAGTCAGGGGATTTGGCTATCCATAAGGCTCATACCTTTGTAGTGGACGAGGCTGATATGACGCTTGATATGGGCTTTTTGGAGACGGTAGATCGGATTGCGGCTCGCTTGCCTAAAGACCTGCAGTTTTTAGTTTTCTCAGCTACCATTCCACAGAAGCTCCAGCCTTTCTTGAAAAAATACCTATCTAATCCGGTCATGGAGCAGATTAAGACCAAGACTGTGATTGCCGATACCATTGATAACTGGCTTCTGTCAACCAAGGGGCGAGATAAGAATGCCCAGATTTATGAGATCAGTCAGCTCCTCCAGCCTTATCTGGCGATGATTTTTGTCAATACCAAGACTCGAGCGGATGAATTGCAGGCTTATCTGACTGCGCAAGGTCTAAAAGTGGCCAAGATTCACGGTGATATCCCGCCGCGGGAGCGCAAGCGTATCATGAATCAGGTCAAGAATCTTGATTTTGAGTACATTGTTGCAACGGACTTGGCAGCTCGAGGGATTGACATCGAGGGGGTCAGTCATGTCATCAATGATGCCATTCCGCAGGATTTGTCTTTCTTTGTCCATCGGGTTGGTCGGACTGGACGAAATGGCCTTCCCGGCACAGCCATTACCCTTTATCAACCGAGTGACGATTCAGATATTCGTGAGTTAGAAAAACTGGGCATCAAGTTTACTCCTAAGATGATCAAAAATGGCGAATTTCAAGATACCTATGACCGAGATCGCCGTGCTAATCGGGAGAAGACCAAGGAAAAGCTGGACACAGAAATGATTGGTCTGGTCAAGAAGAAAAAGAAAAAAATCAAGCCAGGCTATAAGAAGAAAATTCAGTGGGCGGTTAATGAGAAGCGCCGCAAGACCAAGCGAGCTGAAAATCGTGCACGTGGTCGGGCAGAACGCAAGGCTAAGCGCCAGACATTCTAGCCATAAATTCTTTTTATGGACGATATAGAAAAATTATATTTTAAAGACCAGTGAAACTATGATAGACTAGGATTACTGGTCTATTTTATTGTCATTTCCCATCTATCTATTAAAGGTTTAAAGATTACCTATTCTTGATGCCAAATAGTTTGCATCTGGGCCAAATTATGATAGAATAATGCATTATCGAGAAAGAGAAGTAATTAAAATGTTTACAACTTATATCCTAGCTGCAAACTGGTATGAAGAGCTTTTGAAGCTCCTCCCAGACGGCAAATTATTTAGTTTACGGGCTGTTTTTGATGCCATTCCAGCGATTTTGAAAACCTTGCCTGTCACACTTTTGTTGACGCTGGGTGGGGCATTTTTCGGCATTATCTTGGCCATGATTTTCGCAGTGGTCAAGATTAACCGCACAAGAATTTTGTATCCTATTCAGGCTCTCTTTGTGAGCTTCCTTCGTGGGACGCCCCTTTTGGTCCAGCTCATGTTGACCTATTTTGGAATTCCGCTCCTGCTGAAAGCCATCAATCAAAAGTATGGGACAGCTTTTAATATCAATGCCATCCCGGCCTCAGTCTTTGCAATTATTGCCTTTGCTTTTAATGAAGCGGCTTATGCCAGCGAGACGATTCGGGCAGCCATTCTTTCGGTGGATCCGGGTGAGATTGAAGCAGCTCGCAGTCTGGGCATGACCAATCGCCAAGTTTATCTGCGGGTCATCATTCCTAATGCAGCAGTTGTGGCAACACCGACTTTGATCAACTCCCTCATCGGCTTGACCAAGGGAACCTCTCTGGCCTTTAGTGCGGGTGTCGTGGAAGTCTTCGCTAAGGCTCAAGCTATCGGTGGCTCCGATTATCGTTATTTTGAGCGCTTTATTTCCGTTTCCATTATTTACTGGATTGTCAATATCGTGATTGAGCAAATCGGTCGTGCGATTGAAAAGGCTATGGATATCAAGGCGCCAGCCAATCTGGACAAAATGGAGCAAGCGCAAGGAGGTAGGATTTGATGATTAAAATTTCCCAGTTAAGTAAGGAATTTTCTGGCCAAAAGGTCTTGGATAACCTGAGTTTGGAAATTCAAAAAGGCGAAGTCATTGCTCTAATAGGCTCCTCAGGTGCTGGTAAATCAACCTTCCTGCGCAGCCTCAACTATCTGGAGCAGCCAGATAGCGGAAGGATTGAAATTGATAACTTCAAGGTGGATTTTTCAACTATTTCACCAGATGAGATTTTGACGCTACGTCGAAAATTGGCCATGGTTTTCCAACAGTTCAATTTATTTTCCCGTCGGACGGCTCTGGAAAATGTCAAGGAAGGTCTGCTGGTAGTCAAGAATTTGTCTGACCAAGAAGCGACTAAAATCGCCAAGGAAGAGTTGGCAAAGGTTGGCCTGTCTGATCGTGAGAATCATTATCCCAAGCATTTATCAGGCGGTCAAAAACAGCGGGTGGCTTTGGCGCGGGCCTTGGCCATGAAGCCAGATGTTCTATTGCTTGATGAGCCGACCTCAGCCCTTGACCCAGAGCTAGTCGGTGAGGTAGAGAAATCCATTGCCGACGCTGCTAAAGCAGGACAAACCATGATTCTGGTCAGCCACGATATCTCTTTTGTTTCCCAAGTGGCAGATCGGGTGCTTTTCTTGGATAAGGGCCATATTATCGAGTCAGGCAGTCCAGAGGAGATCATCAATCATCCCAAGGAAGCTAGAACCAAAGAATTCTTTGCTAGTTACAAACGGACTTATATTTGATATAATAGAAAAAGTGAAAGCTCAGTTGGCTAGACCAGCTGGGTTTGTTTTCGACTAAAACCTTTTTAAGGCAACTGATTATTGAGGAGCTGACATGTTAATTAAGATTTTTTCTCTCTATATCCAAAGTCTCATCTATACGACGATTCTGGTAGGCCTTGCCGATGGTTTGTGGCTTTTATTGCAGCGGCTCGGTCGCAAGGATCGAACTCTTGCGGTAGGCCAAAGCCAAATTTACGATCTTCTTTTGATTACAATTATGACGATTCCAATCTTGTCTTTTGCGATTTTTGGATTACTGGTTGTTCTCAAAGCTTAAATACTTGTAAAAGATTAGTTAGTTTGTTAGAATAACAGTAGTTACAACAAAGAGAAAGGAAAAAGATGATGTACGATACAATGATTATTGGAGCTGGTCCTGCGGGAATGACAGCAGCCCTCTATGCAGCTAGAAGCAACTTAAAAGTGGCCTTGCTTGAACGCGGTATTTACGGCGGCCAGATGAATAATACTGCGGAGATTGAAAATTATCCCGGTTATGCTCGTATCAGCGGACCAGAGCTGGCTGAAAAGATGTTTGATCCCCTAGAAAATCTAGGCGTAGAGCATTTGTTTGGTCAAGTTGAAAAAATTGAAGACCATGGCGACTATAAGAAAATCATTACTGAGGATGAAGTATTTGAGACCAAGACAGTGATTTTGGCTCCTGGTGCCAACCATCGTCATCTAGGAGTTCCTGGCGAGGAAGAATACAATAGCCGCGGCGTTTCCTACTGTGCGGTCTGCGATGGTGCCTTTTTCCGTGATGAGGATCTCTTAGTGGTCGGAGGCGGCGATTCTGCCGTTGAAGAAGCGATTTTCCTCACGCGCTTTGCAAAGTCTGTGACTATTGTTCACCGTCGTGACCAACTGCGGGCACAAAAGCTCTTGCAGGAGCGGGCCTTTGCTAATGAAAAAATCAGCTTTATCTGGGATTCCGTCGTAAAAGAAATCAAAGGGGACGACCGTAGGGTAACCAGTGTGGTTTTTGAAAATGTAAAAACGGGGCAAAACAGCGAGTCAGACTTTGGTGGCGTCTTTGTTTATGTCGGCCTAGATCCTGTTAGCGATTTTGTCAAAGATCTGGGTATTTGCGATGAAGCTGGTTGGGTTGTCACGGATCAACATATGAAAACGGCTATTGACGGTATTTATGCCATTGGTGATGTCCGTCAGAAAGACCTACGCCAAATCACCACAGCCGTTGGAGACGGAGCAGTAGCAGGCCAAGAAGTTTATAAATACATCATAGAGCATTAAAGAGGAAGAGGTTGGGAATAAGAGCAAATTTGATTTGTTTTTGGTCCAGTTCTTTCTATTATGGGACTGATTTTGAATTGTAGTGGATTGAAGAGAAGTCATAATATGGAGAAGATCAACTTGGTCTTCTCTTTTTTATGGCTGGATTGTAAATATCGTACAAGAAAAAAACTCACAGAGCCTCAATTAGTGTGAACGGTAAGTCATCAGACTAACAGTTCCACTGGGAGATTCTATGAGTTTTTATCGTCGCACACTTCCCCAATAATATTTCCATCTTGTTTTTTCAAGGTATTTTTTGAATGCGATTAATTCATCGGACTTATTCTTCAGCACCTCGTCACATACAAAAGGATACAACTTAAATGCCAAATAACTAATTTGGTCCCCTTTCTGTAGCCCTTTGGCACTAGTTAGGAGTTCTTCTCGTAACTTTGAGCTAATGATGATACTATCGTTATTATAGATCCTGTCAATCTGTTGGTAGTATTCATCTCTCTTCTTGCGATTTTTAGTAAAGATCATAACTAACATCTCCTTACAATTTTAAATATATAATTAGCCAGATAAAAACAAGAAAACTAGATAGTGGAGCTCACAATCCTTGGATCGTATCATTCCACAGTGGATCACATAATAATAGTATTGTCCTAGCAGATTTGAGAGTTTCCTGCACTTCATAAGGCAGGGGTGAACATTTGATTTTATGTCATTATAGCAAATATTTCATTACTTATCAATTTTAAATGTGTAATCGCCAACCAAATTTAGATAATAGAAGTAATAGACCTATAGTGTTTAAGGAGAATAAGCTGCCAGTCATTCGCTGCTATCAAAAGCTAGTATAAACGAAGGAAAAAACGTTTTTAGCCCCGCTAAAAGAGCTTTAAAGAATTGGTCTGGATGGAGTGGATTGCAAATTAAGCCGAGTGATTTAGTCCATGAACCTTTTTCTTTAAGTGCGATTCCCTGCTTCTGCAATTAGCATTTTAAAAAATTCTCTTTTAGTGGTATAATAAGGGTAATATCTTAGAGAAAAGAGTTCATTTATGACAAATTATGCCGTTATTTTGGCTGCGGGTAAGGGTACTCGCATGAAATCAGATTTACCAAAGGTCTTGCACAAGGTGGCAGGGATTTCCATGCTAGAGCATGTTTTCCGCAGTGTCAGTGCTATTGAGCCTGAGAAGACTGTCACTGTTATCGGGCACAAGGCGGAGCTGGTCGAGCAAGTCTTGGCAGGTCAGACAGAGTTTGTCCGTCAGACCGAGCAGCTGGGAACGGGCCACGCGGTCATTATGGCTGAGCCTGTTTTGGAAAATCTAACTGGTCAAACATTAGTTATTGCTGGCGACACTCCCCTGATTACGGGAGAAAGTCTGAAAAATCTGATTGACTTTCATATCAATCACAAGAATGTTGCGACAATCCTGACAGCAGAAGCGGACAATCCTTTTGGCTATGGCCGGATCGTGCGCAACCAGCATGGAGAAGTCATCAAAATTGTCGAGCAGAAGGATGCTTCTGACTTTGAGCAACAAATCAAGGAAATCAATACAGGGACTTATGTCTTTGATAATGCCCGTCTCTTTGAGGCACTCAAAAATATCAATACCAACAATGCTCAGGGTGAATACTATATCACAGATGTGATTGGCATTTTCCGTGAAAATGGTGAAAAAGTTGGTGCCTATACGCTGAAAGACTTTGACGAAAGTCTCGGTGTCAACGACCGCGTGGCTTTGGCGACAGCTGAAAGCATTATGCGTCGCCGAATTAATCAGCAGCATATGGTCAACGGTGTCAGCTTTGTCAATCCAGATGCGACCTATATCGATGTGGATGTGGAAATTGCGCCTGAGGTTCAAATCGAAGCCAATGTGACTCTGAAAGGTCACACCAAGATTGGGGCAGAGACGATTCTGACCAATGGGACTTATATTGTGGACTCTGTCATTGGAGAGCGAACTGTCATTACCAGCTCCATGATTGAAGAGTCTAGCTTGGCAGATGGAGTGACGGTTGGGCCTTACGCTCACATTCGTCCAGGTTCTAGTCTGGCTAAGGACGTCCATGTCGGAAACTTTGTTGAAGTTAAGGGGTCTTCTATCGGCGAAAATACCAAGGCTGGTCATTTGACCTACATTGGAAACTCTGAAGTTGGTGCTAATGTCAACTTTGGTGCGGGTACGATTACAGTCAATTATGATGGTCAGAAGAAGTACAAGACTATCATTGGAGATAATGTCTTTGTCGGTTCCAATTCGACTATTATTGCTCCAGTTGAGCTGGGTGACAACTCACTGGTCGGTGCGGGTTCTACGATTACGAAGGACGTACCAGCAGATGCCATCGCTCTGGGACGTGGCCGTCAGATTAACAAGGAAGATTATGCTAAGCGTCTTCCTCATCATCCTCAAAATAAGTAGGTTCAGTCATGGAATTTGAAGAAAAGACCGTCCAACGGACGGAAATTTATCAGGGGCCAATTTTTAAAGTGGTTCAGGATCAAGTAGAGTTGCCAGAGGGTAAAGGTCAAGCCCAACGGGATTTGATTTTTCATAATGGTGCGGTGGCTGTGATTGCTATCACTCCGGAAAATAAGATGATTTTAGTCAAGCAGTACCGCAAGGCGATTGAAGCGACTTCTTACGAGATTCCAGCTGGCAAGCTTGAGCTAGGAGAGAATGCAGATCCTCATGCAGCTGCCCTCCGAGAATTAGAAGAAGAGACCGGCTACACAGGACAGCTGGAGTTGGTCTATGATTTCTACTCTGCCATCGGTTTTTGCAATGAAAAAATCAAGCTCTACAGCGCCAGCCATTTAACAAAGGTCGAAAACCCTCGTCCTCAAGACGAGGATGAAACATTGGAACTTTTTGAAGTCAGTCTGGAGGAGGCACATCAGTTGCTGCAAAACGGTGACATCTGCGATGCCAAGACCATCATGGCCCTTCAGTACTGGGAACAAAAAAATCTGAATAAATAGGAACGTAGATCAATGGGAAAAGCTTTATTAACAGATGAAATCATTGAGCGGGCCAATCGTGGAGAACATATTGATGGTCCCTTGCTGATGGACGATGAAGAAACTAAGGTCATTTCTATTGCTAGAAAAGGAACTTTTGGTTATGCTGCTCCACGGCAAGCTGTCAATCAGGATACTCTGCAGATTGAAGTTGAACCGACAGTTATCAAAAGTCGTCGAATCGAAAATCAAAAACGAAGTATTTTTCAGGCTAAGTTAAACAAAATCCTGTTCTGGATTGTGCTTCTTTTGATTGGTTTAATTGCGGCCATTATTTGGCTATGATAAAGAAGGGGAGTGACGGAAACGAGAAAATGAAACTCTGCTTCCTCTCCCTCTTTTTAATGTAAAAAAGGAAAGAATAAATCATGAAAATCGGAATTATCGCGGCTATGCCTGAGGAATTGAAGCAGCTGGTGGAGCATCTGGAGATGGCTGAGAAACACCAGCGCCTAGGGCATGTCTACCATACTGGTCGGATTGGCCATCATGAGGTCGTCTTGGTGGAAAGTGGAATCGGCAAAGTCATGTCAGCCATGAGTGTGGCTGTGTTAACCAATGACTTTGAGGTGACGGCGGTCATCAATACGGGTTCCGCTGGAGCAGTAGCTTCGGGCTTAGAAATTGGAGATGTAGTGGTGGCAGATCGTTTGGTCTACCATGATGTGGATGTGACAGCTTTTGGCTATGACTATGGTCAAATGGCACGGCAACCCCTCTACTATGAAGCCAGTCGCTACTTGGTTGAGGAGATGAAAGCAGTGCTGGAAAAGACCCAGCAGACGAGCCAAGTCGGCTTGATTGCAACGGGAGATAGCTTTATCGCTGGGCAGGACAAGATTGACCAAATTAAGGAGCATTTTCCTGATGTTTTGGCAGTTGAGATGGAGGGAGCAGCCATTGCTCAAGCCGCTCATTCTCTTGGATTGCCTTTTATGGTCATTCGTGCGATGAGCGATACAGCCAGCCATGATGCCAATATCACTTTTGATGAATTTATCTTAGAAGCAGGGAAGCGCTCAGCTGAAACCCTCATTCAATTATTGAATACCTTAGAGTAAAAAAGACTTCAGAATGATTATTCATTCTGAAGTCTTTTTGTATATGATAAGTCTATTTGACGATAGGCTGTTTGTTAGAGTCTAAGGTAAAGCCTTCTCCTAAGATTTCATGGGCTTCTGTAATAGTTGTAAAGGCAAATGGATCGATGTCATTGATGAGTTTCTTCATTTGCTGCATTTCGTTACGAGAGACAACACAATAAACGATTTGCAAATCCCGCTTGCTATAGAAGCCCTGTCCTTGCAGATAGGTGACCCCTCTTCCAAGTTTTTCATTGATGGCTTCAGCTAGTTCTATTGGTTTGCTGGTGACAATCAGGAAGCCTTTGCCCGCGAAACCACCTTCAGCAATCAAGTCAATAACACGAGAGGTGATAAAGACAAACATGAGTGTATAAGAAACCATGCGCAGATCTTTAAAGACTAAAAGAACCAGAGAAATCACGATAAAGTCCACTGTCAGCATGAGGCGGCCCATGGAGATGCTGGTATATTTATTGAAGATACGAGCTACGATATCAGTACCACCAGTCGTTCCTCCAGCATTGAAAATGATGCCTAGACCAACCCCAAGAATAATTCCCGTTCCAAGGCAGGCCAGTAAGACGTCGCCATCTAAGGAAGAAAAGAAATAGTCTTGTAAATGTTTGGAGGTAGGTAGCAACTCGAATAGTTTCAGCCAAGCTGATACAGAGAAAGTCCCTAAAATACTAAGGTAAAGGGTGCGATTTCCCAGTAATTTCCAAGCGAGAATAAAGAGTGGAATATTGATGACCAAATTGGTGGTTGATACAGGAATCTTGAAGAGGTAGTAGACAATCAAGGTGATCCCCGTTGCTCCGCCTTCATACAAGTGAAAAGGAATCACCAAATAATGAATCCCAAAAGAAAAAATTCCAGCCCCCAGAATGATGGCCAGTATATTTTTAAATTTAAACATCAGACTCTCCTAAGAATTTTCTGACTCTATTTTATCAAAAGTTTTCATTTTTGAAAATAATATGAAATAGTTTTCGATAAATTCTTCTATGGGCTTTTGGGATAATTTTTGGTACAATAAAGCATAGACTAAAATAGGAATTTCTGTATCCATTGGCAGAATGAATGTAAAAGGAAAACGATGAAAAAAGGTATTTTTATATCGCTAGAAGGGCCAGAAGGTGCTGGGAAAACCAGTGTTTTAGAGGCTTTGCTTCCTCAGCTGAAAGAGATGGGCTGTGAGTTGCTGACGACGAGAGAGCCTGGCGGTGTGGCTATTTCTGAAAAAATCCGCGAGGTGATCCTAGATAAGAGCCATACACAAATGGACTCTAAGACGGAGTTGTTGCTTTATATTGCTAGCCGACGTCAGCATCTGGCGGAGAAGGTTCTGCCTGCTTTGGAGCAAGGGACATGGGTCTTGCAAGATCGGTTTATTGATAGCTCGGTGGCTTATCAAGGCTATGGACGGGGCTTGGCAGTTGACGATGTGGAATGGCTTAACCAGTTTGCGACTGATGGACTCAAGCCAGATTTGACCCTTTATTTCGATATTGATGTCAAGGAAGGTCTGGCTCGCATTGCTAGAGACCAAGAGCGCGAAGTCAATCGTTTGGATCTGGAAGGTCTCGACTTGCACGAGCGCGTGCGCCAAGGCTATCTGACTATTTTAGAAAAGGAACCAGAACGTTTCGTCAAGATAGATGCTAGTCAGACGCTGGAGCAAGTTGTGGCCGACAGTTTGGCAGTTATCAAAGAGCGTTTTATCAAAGAAAAATGACAGTAGAAGATTTACGTCAGGCCCAGCCTAATCTTACAGAAACTTTTCAGCAAATATTGGAAGCAGAGCGGCTCAATCATGCTTATTTATTTTCGGGGAATTTTTCTAGTTTTACCATGGCTTTGACCTTGTCTCAGAGTCTCTTTTGTGAAAATCGTCAGGGAGTTTGGCCCTGCGGTATTTGTCGGGCTTGTCGCTTGATTGAGAGTGAGGACTTTTCGGATGTGACGGTTGTCCGACCGGTGAATGGCATTATTAAAACCGAGCGCATTCGTGAGCTGGTGAGAAGTTTTTCCCAGAGCGGTATGGAGGGCAACAAACAGGTCTTTATCATCTGTGATGCAGATAAGATGCATGTCAATGCTGCTAATTCCCTCCTCAAGGTCATCGAAGAGCCCCAGAGTGAGATTTACATCTTTCTTTTGACGGCCGATGAGCATCTGATCCTGCCCACCATCAAGAGCCGAGCGCAGATTTTCCACTTTCGGAAGAATCAGGCCACTCTCCAGCACCAGCTGGAAGAGTCTGGCTTGATCAAAAGTCAGGCTGAGTTACTGGCTACATATAGCCAGACCCAGGAAGAGGCTGACCAGCTGGTGTCCAACAAGCCTTTCTTTGAGCTGGTCAGTGAGAGTCAGCGATTTGTCAAAGCTGCCCTGACCAATGAGAATCAGGCTTATCTCCAAGTGGCTAAGCTGGCTAAACTAGCTGAGGACAAGGATAAACAGGAGCAGGTCTTTAAAATCTTGGAAGTCTTGCTGGCCAAGGAACTTGGAAGCGAGGCAGGTCGCACGAAACTGGAAGATCTCTTAGAAGCAAAGAAGATGTGGCGAGCCAATGTGTCTTTTCAAAATGCTCTGGAATACATGATTTTAAAAGCCAGTGCCCAAGCAAGATAGGAGCAGACAATGAATAAAAAAGAACTATTTGATGCCTTGGATGATTTTTCTCAGACGCTTTTAGTGACCCTTGCCGAGGTAGAGGCCATCAAGAAAAATCTTAAGAGTGTCGTCGAGGAAAATATCGTCCTCCAGCTAGAAAATGCCAAGCTGAGAGAGCGACTAGGTGAGGTAGAGCAAGCAGCACCGGTTAAAATCAATAAAAATCGGGACAATCTTCGCAAACTGTACTACGATGGTTTTCATGTGTGCACAGATTTCTATGGTCAACGCCGAGAAAATGATGCGGAGTGCATGTTCTGCGACGAGTTGTTATTCAGGGAGTAGAAATGCAGATTCAAAAGAGTTTTAAGGGACAGTCGCCCTACGGTAAGCTGTATTTGGTGGCGACTCCCATTGGAAATATGGACGACATGAGCATTCGCATGGTCAATACCCTCAAGGAAGTGGATGTCATTGCAGCTGAAGATACTAGAAATACGGGCCTTCTGCTCAAACACTTTGGGATTGAGACGCGGCAAATCAGCTTTCATGAGCACAATGCTCAAGAAAAGATACCGATCTTGCTGGACTTGCTCAAGTCAGGTCAAAATCTAGCCCAGGTATCCGATGCTGGCTTGCCTAGTATTTCGGATCCAGGTCATGATTTGGTCAAGGCGGCTATTTCTGAAGACATTGCTGTGGTGACGGTTCCGGGGCCCAGTGCTGGGATTTCCGCTCTGATTGCCAGTGGTTTAGCGCCTCAGCCTCATGTTTTTTATGGTTTCTTGCCTCGTAAGTCTGGACAGCAGAAGGAATTTTTCGAGAGTAAAAAGTCTTATCCAGAGACACAGATCTTTTACGAATCTCCTCATAGGGTCAAGGCTACGCTGGAAAATATGCTAGAAGTTTACGGCGACCGCTCGGTGGTCTTGGTTCGGGAATTAACCAAAATCTATGAAGAATACCAACGAGGAAGGATTTCTGAGTTGATAGACTATCTGGCGGAGAATTCTCTTAAGGGCGAGTGCCTCCTGATTGTGGCTGGTGCAAGTCTAGAGAAGGAAGACAAAGCGGATGCGGATCTCTTGGCTGAAATTGACAGCTTGGTCCAATCCGGCAGCAAGAAAAATCAGGCCATCAAAGAAGTAGCCAAAAAATACGGGCGTAATAAAAGCCAACTCTATGCCCTTT
The DNA here is from genome assembly GCF_001588905.1 of Streptococcus cristatus. Taxonomy (GTDB): domain Bacteria; phylum Bacillota; class Bacilli; order Lactobacillales; family Streptococcaceae; genus Streptococcus; species Streptococcus cristatus_N. The sequence continues at coordinate 34,764 of NZ_LAWH01000033.1, forward strand.
ATCATGAAGAAGACAGGAACTAGTCCTATTCGACTAGTTTTTTTGTGCAAAATCCTCCTTTTGTTCGGGAATTTCCCCAAAAGATAAATATCTTTGAAAGAATTATAGAAATTTTCTGAACATTGTGATATGATAGACAAAATACATTTTTGGAGGTAGGATATGACCATTTACAATTTTTCTGCTGGACCGGCAGTATTGCCCAAGGAAGTCTTGAAAAAAGCTCAGGCTGAGTTTTTAGACTATGCCCAAAGCGGCATGAGCGTGATGGAGCTATCCCACCGATCCAAAGAATTCGACGATATTATCAAAGAAGCTGAGAGCTTGCTGCGTGAGCTCATGGCTATTCCAGACAATTACCGCGTCCTCTTCCTGCAGGGGGGAGCTTCTACTCAGTTTTCTATGATTCCGCTCAATCTAGCCAAGGGCGGCAAGGCCTATTACCTAGTGGCTGGTTCTTGGGGCAAGAAAGCCTACACAGAAGCAGTCAAGCTGGCTAAGACCGTGCCTTTTGAGCCTATTCTCTTGGCTTCGTCAGAGGATTTAAATTACACAGAAATTCCTTCTTTTGATGAAAAGGAGATTGATCCGCAGGCGGCTTATGTGCACCTGACAACCAATAATACTATCGAGGGAACTGCTATCTACGACCTGCCAGCGACCAATAGCGTGCCGATTGTGGCGGATATGTCTTCTAATATCCTGGCTGCTCAGTACCGAGTAGAGGATTTCGGATTGATTTATGCTGGGGCTCAGAAGAATATCGGACCTGCCGGCGTGACAGTGGTAATCATTCGTGAGGATTTGCTCAATGATGAGCCAGTTCTGTCTAGCATGCTGGACTACCGCATTCAGGCGGACAATGACTCTCTCTACAATACACCACCGACTTTCGCCATCTATATGGCCAAGCTGGTCTTTGACTGGGTCAAGGAGCTGGGTGGCGTAGCAGAAATGGAAAAGCGCAATCGTGAAAAATCTGGCCTTTTGTACGACTTCATTGAGCAGTCTGACTTTTACCGCAGTCCAGTCCGTTACAAGGAGCAACGCTCAGTCGCCAATATTCCCTTTGTGTCTCCTAGCCCAGAGCTGGACGCCAAATTTAACAAAGAGGCTGCAGCAGCGGGATTCAAGAATATCAAGGGGCACCGCAGCGTAGGCGGCATGAGAGCTAGTCTCTACAATGCTTTTCCGCTTCAAGGTGTCAAGGACTTGATTGCCTTTATGCAGAAATTTGAAGAAGAAAATTCTTAAGAGAGGGAAATTATGGTCTTTAGTGTCAAAACCTTTAACAATATCAATCAAATCGGGCTTAAGGAGCTGGGCAATGCTTTTCAGATTGACGGAGATAAGTCGGACAATCCAGATGCTTATATCCTGCGCAGTCAAAACCTGCATGGACAGGAATTTCCAAGCAAGCTCAAAGCCATCGCGCGGGCAGGCGCAGGAACCAATAATATTCCTGTTGACCAGGCAACAGCGCAGGGAATTGTGGTCTTTAACACACCAGGAGCTAATGCCAATGCGGTGAAAGAAGCGGTCTTGGCTTCCATTCTCCTGTCTGCCCGTGACTATATCGCTGCTAACAGCTGGGCTAATGGCCTTTCTGGTGATGATGTTCCCAAGCAAGTGGAAGCTGGTAAGAAGCAGTTTGCTGGGACAGAGATTGCAGAGAAGACTTTGGGAGTCATTGGGTTAGGAGCTATCGGTGGCCGTATTGCTAACGATGCCTATCGTCTGGGAATGAATGTCCTTGGCTATGATCCTTATGTATCCATTGAAACAGCTTGGAATATCTCTAGTCATGTCAAGCGGGTAGCAGACATTAAGGAAATCTTTGAAAAGAGCGACTATATAACTATCCATGTGCCCCTGACTGATGATACACGCGCTACTTTTGATCAGGCTGCTTTTGGTCTCATGCAAAAGGGAACAACCCTCATCAACTTTGCTCGTGGCGAGCTGGTGGACAACGCTGCCCTCTTTGAAGCCTTGGAAGCAGGTGTTATCAAGCGCTATATCACAGACTTTGGTGTAGATGAGCTGCTCCGTCATCCGCAGATTACAGTCTTTCCGCATCTGGGCGGCTCAACAGAGGAAGCTGAGCTCAACTGTGCTATTATGGCTGGGAAAACTATCCGACGCTTCATGGAAACGGGCGAGATTATCAACTCAGTGAATTTCCCTAATGTCCGTCAGGCTCTCTCAGCGCCTTATCGGATTACCCTGATTAACAAAAATGTACCGAATATTGTAGCTCGGATTTCAACAGCGGTCAGTGATTTGAATATCAATATTGACAATATTATCAATCGTTCCAAGGGTGATTTTGCCTATACTTTGCTGGATCTGGATGAGTCGGATGAAAGCAAGATTCAGGACTTGGTTGATAAATTTGAGAATAGCGACAATATTGTGCGCGTGCGTTTAATTAAAAAATAACCGAGAAATAGACGGTGTTTCTTTATGGAATGTATCTGTGCCTGCCGATAAGCCTTTCGCTTGTCGGCTTTTTCTAATGAGTCTCGGCTTGACAAGAAGGAACCAGCTGGGCTATTATAGGGACGGAGGAAAAACCATGTTACAATTTATCGAATACCCAAAATGCTCTACCTGCCGCAAGGCCAAGGCTGAGCTCAATCAATTAGGAGTGGACTTTGAAGCGGTGGATATTGTCAAGGAAACGCCTAGCCAAGAGCAACTTTTGAAATGGATGACTCATTCTGATTTGGAGATTAAGTCTTTCTTTAATACTAGTGGTATCAAGTACCGAGAATTGGGGCTCAAGGATAAGGTGCCTCAGTTTTCTGCTGAGGAGGCAGCCGCACTTTTGGCGACAGACGGCATGCTGATTAAGCGACCGCTGCTAGTCCAAGATGGTCGGATTGTGCAAGTCGGCTACCGAACAGAATACAAGGAATTAAACCTTTAATCAAAGATGGGAAATTTCCTGTCTTTTTATATTTTTCTGAAACAATTGAATTTGGCTAATCCATAGAGGCGCAGTATTTGATATGATTTCTAAGAAAGTTCCAATCAAAATCCTATAAAAGTTCTTCTTTTTATGAGAAAATAGAGGAAAAGATTGGAGGGATGTTTATGGCAGAAATTTATCTAGCGGGCGGTTGTTTCTGGGGCTTGGAGGAATATTTTTCTCGGATTGAAGGGGTTGAGGAGACGACAGTAGGCTATGCCAATGGACAAGTAGAGTCCACCAACTACCAGCTCATTCACCAGACCGACCATGCGGAGACGGTGCAGTTGATTTATAATGAGGATAAAATCAGCCTGCGGGAAATTTTGCTCTACTATTTCCGAGTCATTGACCCCTTATCCATCAACAAACAGGGTAATGATATTGGCCGTCAGTATCGGACAGGTGTTTACTATGTCCGTGAGGAAGATCGCGCCACTATCGAGCAGGTTTTTGCTGAGCAGGAGGAGCAATTAGGACAAAAGTTGGCTGTAGAGCTAGAGCCCTTGCGCCATTATATCTTGGCCGAGGATTATCATCAGGACTATCTCAAGAAAAATCCGACGGGTTATTGCCATATCAATGTCAAGGATGCTGAGCAGCCCTTGGTAGATGCGGGCCATTATCCTAAGCCTAGCCAGCAGCAACTCAAAGCAGTGCTAAGTGAGGAGCAGTATCAGGTGACCCAGCAGAGCGCAACGGAGCGCCCCTTCCATAATGCTTATAATAGCACTTTTGAGGCGGGGATTTATGTGGATGTGACGACGGGGGAGCCACTCTTTTTTGCGGCTGACAAGTTTGAGTCTGGCTGCGGCTGGCCTAGCTTTGCTCGTCCTATCGCTCGTGAGGTTATCAAGTATTATCAAGATTTAAGCCATGGCATGGAGCGAATCGAAGTGCGGAGTCGCTCAGGAAATGCCCATTTGGGTCACGTCTTTACCGACGGTCCGCAGGAGTTAGGTGGCCTGCGCTATTGCATCAACTCAGCAGCTCTGCGCTTCATTCCTAGAGAGCAAATCGAAGAGGAAGGCTACGGCTACCTGCTATCCTATATGGACTAATACTCACTTTTGTCGCTTGTCAACCTTTTCAAAATCTAGCTAAACTAGACAGAAATAATCAGCCAATTTCCTCTTTTTTAACGCTCCAAGCATTTATATATGTAAATACCATAGAAAAGTGTATAATGGTTAGGAAAAGATAAATGTTATGGAAGGAATGCAAAATGGAGAAATTGGATATTACTACAATGTCTGATTATAAAAAGGTAGAAGCTGTTATTCAATTACTAATCGATGGAGTTTTGACCAGCTATCGTGTGGCGACAGATGCCAACATCAGCAAAATGAGTATCTTGACACTGGTCAAAGGTAGCAGCAAGATTAAGAATATTACTTATCAAACGGCTATTGCTCTGATTAATTGGTATGAAGAAAATCATGAAAAATACGGTATTACTATTCAATAAGTAGCCGATTTTACAGGGATATATATAACTGGAATTCTATGAGTGCTTGCTTGTGGGATTCTTTTACTGAAGGAAAGAATGACCTTTCTATTATTGCAGGAAAAGCAAAAATTTCATATAATGGAAATAAGAAAAATGAGCGTAGGAATGTCTGCTGGTTGTAGCAGCCCGCTAAATTTTTTATAAGGAGAATTCAATGTCACAATTATCTGTTAATGCCATTCGCTTTTTAGGAATTGACGCGATTGAAAAGTCTAAGTCAGGTCACCCCGGCGTCGTTATGGGCGCTGCGCCAATGGCTTACGACCTGTTTACCAAACAATTGCGTATCAATCCAGAAGAGCCAAATTGGATTAACCGCGATCGCTTCGTTCTGTCTGCAGGACACGGCTCTATGCTGCTTTATGCCTTGCTCCACCTGTCTGGCTTTAAAGATGTCAGCATGGAGGAAATCAAAAACTTCCGCCAATGGGGCTCTAAGACACCAGGTCACCCAGAGTTTGGTCATACTGCTGGAGTTGATGCGACGACTGGACCATTGGGACAAGGGATTTCTACAGCGACTGGATTTGCTCAGGCAGAGCGTTTCTTGGCTGCTAAGTACAACCGTGATGGCTATCCTATTTTCGACCATTACACTTACGTAATTTGTGGTGATGGCGATTTGATGGAGGGAGTTTCAGCTGAGGCGGCTTCTTACGCTGGCCTGCAAAAGCTGGACAAGCTGGTTGTTCTCTATGATTCAAATGATATCAACCTAGATGGAGAGACTAAGGATTCCTTTACAGAAGATGTTCGTGCCCGCTATGAAGCCTACGGCTGGCATACTGCTTTAGTCGAAGAGGGAACAGACCTTGCAGCGATTGATGCAGCTATCAATGCGGCTAAAGCTTCTGGCAAGCCATCTTTGATTGAAGTCAAGACGGTTATCGGCTACGGTTCTCCAAACAAGCAAGGAACCAATGCAGTTCACGGTGCGCCTCTGGGAGCAGAAGAAGCGGCAGCTACTCGTAAAGCCTTGGGTTGGGACTATGCGCCATTTGAGATTCCTGAGGAAGTCTATGCAGATTACCGTACAAATGTAGCAGAGCGCGGTGCAGCAGCTTATGATGAATGGAAGCAGCTAGTAGAGGACTACAAGCAAGCCTATCCAGAATTGGCGTCAGAAGTAGCGGCTATTATCGCTGGTCAGGATCCAGTAGAAATCAAACCAGAAGATTTCCCAGTGCTTGAAAATGGCTTCTCTCAAGCGACCCGTAATTCTAGTCAGGATGCCCTCAATGCAGCAGCTAAGGTGCTTCCAACTTTCCTCGGCGGTTCTGCTGACTTGGCTCATTCTAATATGACCTACATCAAGGAAGACGGCCTGCAGGATGATGCCCACCGTCTCAACCGCAATATCCAATTTGGTGTGCGCGAGTTTGCTATGGGAACGATTCTCAACGGTATGGCGCTTCATGGTGGACTTCGCGTTTACGGTGGTACCTTCTTTGTCTTCTCAGACTATGTTAAGGCAGCTGTCCGTTTGTCTGCTTTGCAAGGCTTGCCAGTGACTTATGTCTTCACTCACGATTCTATTGCAGTTGGTGAAGATGGACCGACTCACGAGCCAATTGAGCATTTGGCTGGTCTGCGTGCCATTCCAAACTTGACTGTTCTTCGCCCAGCAGATGCGCGTGAAACTCAGGCAGCTTGGTACTTGGCCCTTAAGAGTCAATCCACTCCGACTGCTCTGGTCTTGACCCGTCAAAATCTGACAGTTGAAGAAGGCACAGACTTTGACAAGGTAGCTAAAGGAGCTTATGTGGTTTACGAAACAGGAGCAGATTTCGATACTATCTTGTTGGCTTCTGGTTCTGAGGTTAATTTGGCTGTTGCAGCTGCTAAAGCACTTGCAGCAGATGGCGCTAAAATTCGCGTGGTCAGCGTGCCATCAACAGAGCTTTTTGACGCTCAAGATGTAGCCTACAAAGAAGAAATTCTGCCAAATGCAGTTCGTCGCCGTGTAGCGATTGAGATGGCAGCTAGCCAGCCTTGGCACAAGTATGTCGGTCTGGACGGCGCAGTTATCGGAATCGACCAGTTCGGTGCATCTGCCCCAGCAGGCAAGGTTCTGGAAGAATACGGCTTTACAGTTGAACACGTAGCAGAAGTTGTTAAAAATCTTAAATAAAAAGACATAAAATCAGGGTGCTAGGCATCCTGATTTTTTGGAAATTATTTTCCTACCTTGTCAAACGGGCCAAAATCTGCTATAGTAATTAGTAGATGAATTCCAAAGGAGAAGAGAAATGAATCCAACAATGATGATTATTTTTTTTGTTGTACTAGTAGGAATGATGTATTTCCAAGTACGGACACAGAAAAAGCAAGCTGAAAAACGGATGGAAAGCCTTAATAAACTGCAAAAAGGCTATGAAGTCATTACTATTGGTGGTCTTTACGGAACTGTTGATGAAGTTGATTCAGAGCGTAAGACAGTTGTCTTGGATGTAGACGGTGTTTTCTTGACATTTGAATTAGCAGCCATTAAGACTGTTTTGCCATTGACAGAAGGTATTCCAGCTGCTGCGGGAGTGGAAGGCGATATCGCTGTGTCTGATGAAGATACTGCCATTGAAGAATAGGATACAGGACAGTCGAGAGGCTGTCTTTTTTATTCTAAGGACATATTGTAAACCCATCTTTTACAATATTATAGTTGTGCGATACAAGCGAAACCTGCCTGCATACACTACCAGCTATTCATCATCAGCTCTGATAGACGAAAAATCAGCTCTCCTGCCCACATTTAAAGGATTTATGATATAATGAAATGATAAAACTTTAAATAGGATAAAAAATATGTTTAGTTTTAAGAAAAAAGAAAAGTTCGATGAGGCCTTGCTTGTTCCCAAGCATATAGGAATTATCATGGATGGCAATGGTCGTTGGGCTAAAAAACGTATGCAGCCACGCGTCTTTGGACATAAGGCAGGTATGGAAGCCTTGCAAGAAGTGACGATTGCAGCTAAGGAGATGGGTGTGCAGGTCTTGACAGTCTATGCCTTTTCAACGGAAAACTGGGCGCGGCCAGAAAAAGAAGTGTCCTTCATTATGAATTTACCGGTTGAGTTTTATGACCGCTATGTGCCAGAATTGCACAGAAACAATGTGAAAATTCAAATGTTTGGCGACACGAAGCGACTTCCTAAAGCTACTTTTGAGGCCTTGGAGAAGGCTGAAGATCTGACTCGCTTGAATACAGGGCTGATTTTGAACTTTGCCCTAAACTATGGCGGACGAGCTGAAATCAATCAAGCGGTTCAGAAGCTTGCCCAAGATGTTTTAGAAGCGAAAGTCCAACCAGCGGATATTACAGAGGAAATGCTTGGAGCTTATCTCTACACCAGCAGTCTGCCTGCAAGTTTACGGGATCCTGACTTGGTCATTCGTACGAGTGGCGAGCTGCGCCTTAGCAATTTCCTGCCTTGGCAGACAGCATATAGCGAGTTGTATTTTACAGATATTCTTTGGCCGGATTTCGATGAGAAGGCTTTGAAGGATGCGATTGTAGAATATAATCGTCGCAATCGACGCTTCGGCGGTGTATAAAGGAAGGAGAAAAAGATGAGTTTAGATTTACAAAGACGTCTTCTTTTTGGAGGAATTGCTCTAGCTATTTTTATTCCTTTAGTGAAGATGGGAGGGCTTCCCTTCCAGATCAGCGTTGGCCTTCTAGCCATGCTGGCAGTGCATGAATTGCTTAAGATGAAGGGGCTTCCGACAGCGACCTTAGAGGGTGGCTTGGCTATGCTGGCAGCTTTTGTCTTAACCCTGCCACTTGAGAACTACCTGAAATTTTTACCTGTGGACGGCAATGTGATGGCTTATGGCTTGGTCGTTTTCGTCTTGCTAGGAGCGACTGTTTTAGGTTCCTCTTATAGTTTTGAAGATGCGGCTTATCCGATTGCTTCTAGTTTTTATGTTGGTCTAGGTTTTAATGCTTTGATCGATGCCCGTTTGGTGAATGTAGACAAGGTTTTGCTGGCCCTCTTTATCGTCTGGGCCACAGACAGTGGAGCCTATCTGGCCGGTACTCGTTACGGGCGGAGAAAATTATTACCTAAGGTATCGCCAAATAAAACGATTGAAGGCAGTATTGGAGGAATTCTGTCAGCGGTGCTGGTTTCGGCGATTTTTATGTTCATTCGTCCCCAAGTTGCCACTCCGTATAGCTTTGTGACCATGCTGCTCTTGACAGTTGTCTTTAGTATTGCTGGCCAATTCGGTGACTTGGTAGAGAGCGCCATCAAGCGTCACTTTGGTGTCAAAGACTCAGGGAAGTTTATTCCTGGTCACGGCGGCGTTTTGGATCGCTTTGATAGCTTGCTTTTTGTCTTTCCACTGATGCACCTCTTTGGCCTGTTCTAAGGAGTTTGGTGGCCAAGCAGCCGAAAGCCTTCTTGGCTTAATGAACAATCTTAAGAGAAAGATTACACTTATGCAGATTATTACATTTATTATTATTTTTGGGATCATCGTGGTGGTTCATGAGTTTGGACATTTCTACTTTGCCAAAAAATCAGGCATTCTAGTTCGTGAGTTTGCCATTGGGATGGGCCCGAAAATCTTTGCTCATATTGGCAAGGATGGAACAGCCTACACGATTCGGATTCTGCCGCTAGGAGGCTATGTCCGCATGGCTGGATGGGGCGAGGATTCGACAGAAATCAAAACAGGTACGCCAGCAAGTCTAACTCTGAATGAAGAGGGAAAAGTCGTACGCATCAATCTGTCTGGTAAGAAAATCGATCAGACGGCTCTGCCTATGAATGTGACCAGTTTTGATTTTGAAGAAAAACTGGAGATTACAGGGCTGGTCTTAGATGAAAGCAAGACTTATTCTGTCGATCACGATGCGACTATTGTTGAGGAAGACGGAACGGAAGTTCGGATTGCTCCGCTGGATGTCCAGTATCAAAATGCGACTATCTGGGGACGTCTCATCACCAATTTTGCAGGTCCCATGAATAATTTCATTTTGAGTATTCTAGTTTTCATGTTCTTGGCCTTTCTGCAAGGCGGCGTCCAAGATGAAAACAGCAATCATTTTCAGGTGCTGGAAGGTGGCGCCGTTGCCAAGGCAGGGGTGAAAAGCGATGACCAGATTCTGAAAGTCAACAATTATGAGATTGCAAACTCGGATGACCTAACAAAAGCAGTGTCAGCAGCGACGAAAGATAAGGCAGATGCACCAAAATTGACCATCACTTATAAGAGCGAGGGTCAGACTCGCAAGGTGGACATTGAACCCCAAAAAGAGGGGGATCGCTATCTATTGGGCGTTTCGCCTGCTATCAAGACTGGTTTTTGGGACAAGGTGATCGGAGGCTTTACCGCTACGTGGACGACCACAGGTCGGATTTTGACAGCCTTGAAAGATTTGATTTTGAACTTTAATTTAAATAAGTTAGGCGGTCCAGTTGCTATTTATAATGTCAGCAGTCAAGCGGCTCAGCAAGGTTTGCCGGCTATTCTGAGTCTTTTAGCCATGCTATCCCTTAATATCGGGATCTTTAATCTAATTCCGATTCCGGCCTTGGACGGTGGAAAAATTGTCCTCAATATCCTTGAGGCTATCCGTCGCAAACCCTTGAAACGGGAAACAGAAAGCTATGTTACCCTTGCAGGGGTGGCTTTCATGGTTGTTCTCATGATCGCTGTGACTTGGAATGATATTATGAAATTGTTCTTCTAACATTTTAAAAGACTGAAAAATATTCTATGAAGGAGTTTTGTTTTTATGAAACAAAGTAAAATGCTAATCCCAACGCTGCGCGAAATGCCAAGCGATGCTCAGGTTATCAGCCATGCCCTTATGTTGCGGGCTGGCTATGTTCGCCAAGTTTCTGCGGGAGTATATTCTTATCTGCCACTGGCTAACCGTGTCATTGAAAAAGCTAAAAAAATCATGCGGGAAGAATTCGATAAGATTGGTGCGGTTGAAATGCTGGCGCCTGCCCTGCTCAGTGCGGATCTCTGGCGCGAGTCAGGTCGTTACGAGACCTACGGTGAAGACCTCTATAAATTGAAAAACCGTGAAAAGTCAGACTTTATCCTAGGTCCGACACACGAAGAGACCTTCACTTCCATTGTCCGTGACTCTGTTAAATCTTACAAGCAATTGCCGCTTAATCTCTATCAAATCCAGCCTAAGTACCGCGACGAAAAGCGTCCACGTAATGGACTTCTTCGTACCCGTGAATTTATCATGAAAGACGGTTATAGTTTCCATGCCAACTATGATAGTTTGGATGTAACTTATGATGAATACAAATCTGCTTATGAGAAAATCTTCACTCGCAGTGAGCTAGATTTCAAAGCCATTATCGGTGACGGTGGTGCCATGGGTGGTAAGGACAGTCAGGAATTTATGGCGATCACACCTACTCGTACAGACCTTGACCGTTGGGTCGTTTTGGACAAGTCAGTTGCTTCATTTGAAGAAATTCCTGCAGAAGTACAAGAAGAAATCAAGGCAGAATTGCTCAAATGGATGGTTTCTGGGGAAGATACCATTGCCTACTCAAGTGAGTCTAGCTATGCAGCCAACTTAGAAATGGCAACCAATGCTTACAAACCAAACAAAAAAGTAGTGACTGAAGCAGAGTTGGTGCGTGTAGAAACTCCTGACTGCAAGACCATTGATGAGGTAGCAGCTTTCCTACAAATTGATACAGAAGAAACAATCAAGACCTTGGTTTACATGGCTGATGAAAAGCCTGTCGTAGCCCTCCTTGTCGGCAATGACCAACTCAACGAAGTCAAGCTGAAAAACCATTTGGGTGCAGATTTCTTTGAAGTCGCTAGTGAAGAGGAAGTTCGTCAGCTCTTGGGCGCAGGTTTTGGCTCACTAGGTCCAGTCAATCTGTCAGAGGATGTGACCATTATTGCGGATCGTAGAGTTCAAGACCTTTCTAACGCCGTGGCAGGAGCTAACGAAGATGGCTACCACCTGACTGGTGTTAATCCAGGCCGTGACTTTAGCCCAGAGTATGTGGATATCCGCGAAGTTCGTGAAGGTGAAGTGTCTCCGGATGGCCAAGGTATCCTCAAGTTTGCTCGTGGGATTGAGATTGGGCATATCTTTAAATTGGGAACACGCTATTCTGACAGCATGAATGCCAATGTCTTGGACGAAAATGGCCGTGCCGTACCGATGATTATGGGCTGCTACGGTATCGGTGTCAGCCGTCTTCTTTCAGCCGTTATGGAGCAACACGCTCGCCTCTTTGTCAATAAAACTCCTAAGGGTGAATTCCGCTATGCTTGGGGTATCAACTTCCCGAAAGAGCTGGCACCATTTGACGTTCACCTGATTCCAGTCAATGTCAAGGACGAGGAAGCTCTTGCTCTCACTGATCAAATCGAGGCTAACTTGCTAAGTGCTGGTTATGAGGTCTTGGTGGATGATCGCAATGAGCGCGCGGGTGTTAAGTTCAGCGACAGCGATTTGATTGGTCTCCCAATCCGCGTGACAGTTGGTAAAAAAGCCGCAGAAGGCATTGTCGAAGTCAAGATTAAGGCTACGGGCGATACCATTGAAGTCCACGCTGATAATCTGCTCGAAACTCTGTCTATTTTGACAAAATAAAACAAGAGTTTAGGACAAAAGTCCTAGCCTCTCAATTGTCTTTGGATTGTCGAGCAAGACG
>NZ_LAWH01000034.1:0-33565 GCF_001588905.1 Streptococcus cristatus
CAACCCTACTCAACTGTGCGGAGGTGGGACGACGAAACCGAATTCTAACGAATTACCGATTTCTGTCTCACTCTCTTTTATCATCTTTATTAACTTCCTTTGTTATTTGCTTTTTAAAGCCACAGTCAACTCGACATAGGCTCCTCCTTGATCTGGATTTAGCAGAGTCAGACGACCACCGTGCAAGAGAGCTACCTGCTTAGAAAAGGCTAGGCCGATACCATGATGGGGGTTAGCTGAATTGCGGCTTTGGTCACTCTGATAAAAGAGCTGTTCCGCTCCCAGCAGCATCTCCTCTGAAAATGCAGGGCCATTGTTCCAGATAGCAAAAACTAACTGGTCCTGCTGCACTGATACCGTTAGCTTGACTTCCTTTTGATTCTGGTCTGCATGTTCAAGCGCATTCAGTAAAATATTGAGCAAAGCTCGCTTGAGATAATCCAAATGAATGGACAAAATCAGACTAAGATCACAATCTTCTTGGAGAGAAAAACGATAGCTTTCCTGTTTGCTGAACAGTGCCCAGTCGTTCTGGAGATCAGCCAAAAAATCCTCCAAGGAAAGCTGACTGAACTGATTAGCATCAATCTGAAAAGTCTTAGCATAATCAATCAAAGAGCCACAATACTCTTCCATCTTGTGACTAGCCTGCAAAATCTCAGCAGCATAGTCTGCCTGTGGCTGGCCTAACTGCGCCAATTCCAAGAGCTCAGCATTCCCCTTAATCACAGTTAGGGGCGTCTTCAAATCGTGCGATGTCGCTGATAGCTGTAAAATCAACTCCTGATTATGCTGCTGCTCTCTTTCTAGAAGGCGAGCATTATCTTGGTGGCTGCTCCGTAAATCGCTATAGACTTCTAGCATTTCCTCAATCCGAAAAAGCTGACTTTGATTTTCTTCTAAAAGCTTCTCGCTCGTTAGCATTTTTATTTCCCCGTCGATTTTTCGGAGCAATTTCAAAATATGATAAAAAGTAATCAGCAGCAAGCTCCCTGCCCAAAAGAACAAGGTGAAAAGAACGTGATTACTGCCTTGCGTAAATTCATAGCCTATAAGCACAAAAATCAAAACATGGAAAAAGACGATTTTTAAACTGGTTGTCCAGACTAGGCTTTTGAAATTTCGGGTTCTAATTGCCATCTATAGCCTACTCCTCTCACTGTTGCGATTGCTTGCAACCCTTCTTGCTTGCATTTTTGGCGAATCTGATATACGTATTCTGAGATGGAGCGAAGCTGTGTTTCTGAGCTTTCTGGGTAAAGCAAGGTATGCAGGCGTTCAGCTGAAAAGCTCTGCTTGGGATTGCTAGCTAGTAAATGTAGCAACTTAAACTCTCGCTCTGAAAATTTCAAGACTTTACCAAAACAAGCAACTTCATAGCGCTCTGGATAAAATTGACAAGAAGCAATCTCAGAATAGCGCTCCTCACGTCTTTCCTCCCGCCGAAGATGAGCTCTGACACGCGCCAGCAATTCTTTGGTCCCAAAAGGTTTGACAATATAGTCATCTGCTCCGCGAAAGAGCCCTTCCACCTTGTCCGCCTCCAATTCCTTGGCCGTCAAAAAGATGATGGGACACGAAAGATGAGGACGAATATAGGAACACAGCTCAAAACCATTAACAGGCTCCATCATCACATCCAGCAGAATCAAGTCATATCCGACAAAATGCGTCAATTCTAGCTCTTCTATCCGATCAAGTGTCGTCACATCATAAGCGTCAAGCTCTAGGACATTTTTCACCAGCTTCAAAATGCTCAGGTCATCATCAACCACCAAAATACGATACTGTCTCATGAGTTCCATTATAGCATACCTCTAGCGAACATCTCGTTTCAAGCTTAAGAATATAGCAGAGCTCCAAACCAAAGCTAGCCAGAACAGCTGTATTCCCAGCCCTGATAGATCTATTGAATGCTGAAGTCCTTCATACTCAAAAAGATTTAGGGTAGCCAGATCGGGCAGGTATTTTGCTTCCTTGATGAACGTTGCCAATAAACGGCTAAGACCAATCAAGAGAGGAAAGAGCACCGACACCGGCACAACCCAAGATTGAAATAGCAAAGCGAGGCCGGCAGTTAAAAAAGCCAGAAAAAGATTGCTGAGAAGACCAAAAGAGCTGTAATAGAGGAATTTCCCCAGCAAGGACCAGCTAAAGTTTAGGTCAAAACGAGCCAGCATAACAAAGAAACAGCTACTTATAATGACACTATAGAGAACCAAGAGCAACAAGCTCAAAAATGAGATTTTCCCAGCCAACCAAGCCCTTCTATTTGATACGGTTAGAAAATTCGTTCGCATCCCAGACTTGACAAACTCCTGGGCAAAATAGAGAGAAGTAAAGATGACGATGACAGGCTGCGCCAGATAGAGGGCATGCAAAGCCTCACTCAGAGCCTTTGTCTGGCCAACTGCTGTCTGACTGTAGTCAAGATTCATCAGAAAAAAAGGAACGACTCCCAGAGCTACCAAGGCTGCACCAAGAGCGAGATAGTAAGAACGGAACTTAATCCATTCACTTCTAAGCAGAGCTTTTATCATCAGTATCGCCCTCCTAAATCAGTCTTCAAAAAGCGCAGAGAGGCCATACTGCCGATGACTAGTAACCATGCGCCTAGTATCAAGAGCCCTTGCAAGGGATTGTTGGTATATTGGGAAGTTGGGGTTGCCGCAAACAACTCTCCTGCTGGCTGTGGCAAATAAGCCCCCCAACTCGTGTGAGCTGCCAGGTAGTTTCCCAGATTGTAGATCTGGGGCACGAGAAAAAGCAGAGGAACCAGCATGGTCCGAGCCAATAAACCTAACAAAAATGAAAGGATTCCTAATAAGGTTAGAGATAAAGTTTTCCACAAAATCAAACTCCAAGCTGCCTGATTGAGCAGAATCGGATCAAGCCCTTCCTTTCCTAAAGCCAGGTGCATGACCATATAACTAAAGTAGATTGATAAAAAGCTACTGGCAAGAGAAATGCAAGCAAAGGTCATGAGTTTCCCCACAAGCAACTTCAGGCGGTTGTTACAGGATAAAAGACTGGTTCTCAAGCTATGAGACTGAAATTCCATAGCTCCCAAAATTCCAGCTAAGATGACCAAAACCATGCCTGCCATAGAGGCACCATTGAGGCCTAGATATTCCAACGGGTCAATGGCTTCTGCCAGACCGGGAACCGTCTCAGGCGTGGCATCCAAGCCGACAGATAAATACTGTCGACCCTCCAGCCAGGATACAGCAGGCACCAATAGCAGCATGAAGGCCATACTCACTTTGAAAGCCTTGGTTGAGCGAATTTTCAACCATTCTGAATGCAATAAGGACATCGTTTCTTTCATTTTAAACCTCCTCTGTCAAATCAAAGAAGAGATCTTCTAGACTGTCTGAATCTTGCAGCACCTCTTCCAATCGTCCCTGCTCAATAATTCGCCCATGATGAATCAAGACGACATCATCTGTCACCATTTGCACCTCTGACAGGATATGAGAGGATAGAAGTACCGTTTTCCCTAAGTCAGCCTGCTGACGGATGAAATTTCTAAACCACTTGATCCCACTTGGATCTAGTCCATTAGTCGGCTCATCTAATATAAGAAACTGAGGATCACCCAGCAAAGCTGCTGCCAAACCCAGCCGCTGACTTTCCCCTAGAGATAGGCTTGACAAGAGGTCCTTCCTCTTATGAGCGATTCCAGTCATCTCCAAAACCTCATCGATCCGAGACTTGGAAATAGCATTACTCGCCGCAATAATCCTCAAGTGGTCATAGACCTTTCGATTTGGCAGACCGCCAATGCCGTCAAAGGCTGCACCTACCGTTCTGAGCGGATAGGTCATTGACTGATAGGTTTGCCCATCAAAAGTCGCAGTCCCTGCTGTCGCCCGATCTAATCCCAAGAGAATCCTCAAGGTCGAGCTTTTACCAGCACCATTTGGCCCCAGAAAAGCTGTAATCCGACCACTTCTAGCTGTAAAAGAAATATCTTTTAAAATCTGCTTACTCCCATGCTTTTTGCAGACGCCTTCTATTTTCACCATATGTTCCATACTGAACTCCTTTTGTTTTTCTTTAGTATACAAGGGCAAGTTCAGAGAAAGTTCAGATAATAAAAAAACTTGCCTCGCGACAAGTTTCTTTTTTCATCTTTCAACCGCATCCCAGAGCTGGCGGATGCTTTTTTTCTGCACGGGATCGACAAAGTGTGGGGCGATTTCCACCAGAGATTGCAAGACAAAAGCTCGTTCAGCCACATAAGGATGAGGAACAATCAAGTCCGGACTGTATATCTCTTCCTGCCCTATGTAAAGAATATCTAGATCAATCACACGAGGCCCCCATTTGATCTCCCGCACGCGCCCTAAATCCGCTTCGATAGCCAGCAGGGTCTGCATTAACTCCTCAGGATTGAGCCAAGTCTCAACTTCAACAACTTGATTGAGGAACGGATCTTGCTCAACCCCACCCCAAGGCTCTGTCTCAATGCGACTTGATGCCTGCAAAATTCTTATATTTTGCTCTGCCATTTTTTCCAAAGCAGCATCCAGATTGGCAGCTGGGCTGCCTTGATTGCTTCCCAAAGCGATAAAGGCCTTCCGCTTTTGACGCACTAGCTTGACGGAGCAGGTCTCTAAAGGCAGCGGCACTGGCGCCCAAGGCTTCTTGACCTCCAAGCTGACCTTCTGCACCAAAGGGTGAGTCAGAAAAATCCGATCAATCAACTTGTAAGCCAGCGTCTCAATCAAGTCTTCCTTGCTTTCCTGACACCAGTGGGTCAAATCTTGAGCCAGTTCTCCATAGTGGATAGAAGCTGTCAGGTCGCCTGTTTTGGCCGCTCGAGTCATATCATAGTCCAAAATCAAGTCCAGCACAAAACGCTGCCCCAGTTCTTTTTCCGCTCCAAACAGACCGTGATAAGCATACACTTCCAAATCCTTAATGCGCAGCTGATCCATTCTCTTATCCTTTCTGATTCAAGTTTCTGCATTTTATCCTTGATAAAACAATCTAACCTTTCCTGACATGCTTCACCACTGATGAGATCAATGCCCCATCAGTTTGTAAGCTTCATTTTTCAGGTCCTTGTCCGTCGCTAGAATACCGCGCGCGGCTGTAGTAACCGTTGCAGTGCCAGGCTTTCTGACTCCGCGCATATTCATACACATATGCTCAGCTTCCACCCAGACCAGGGCCCCTTGAGCACCCAGATAATCCATCAAGGCCTCAGCAATCTCTACGGTCAATCGCTCTTGAATCTGCGGTTTCTTGGCATAGACCTCTACTGTTCGGGCCAACTTGGACAGGCCTGCTACCCGACCATTAGGCACATAGGCGATGTGAACCTTCCCGTAAAATGGCAAAAAGTGGTGCTCACACATGGAATGAAAGAAAATATCCTTCTCCACCACCATATTATTGTCAATGATTTCAAAAGACTTGGCCAGATGCTCCTCAGCAGTCTCGCCCAGCCCAGCAAAGATTTCCTGGTACATTTTAGCAATGCGCTGTGGCGTCTCCTGCAAGCCTTCGCGGCTTCCGTCTTCTCCAACCGCCTCAATAATCTGAGCAACAGCTGCTTCAATTTTCTTCGTGTCCATATTCACTCCTAGATTCTTTTTCTTTGTCAATGATATAGGCCCTGACCTGAGCCAAAAAATAAAGGGAGCCCGTAATCAGCAAGAGCTCATCGGTCCCATGCTCAGCTTTCAAATAAGCCTCTAAAAATCCCTGCCAATCAGCATAGTCCAAGCCCTGCTCACAGGCCAGCGCCTCCATTTTTTCTTTGGAAAAGCTCCGTGGATCTGCAAAATTGGTCAAAATTAGCTGACTCTTAGGCACCTGCTTGAGCTGACCCACCATTTCCTCCAGAGACTTGGTCTGGATACAGCTGAAAAGGATTTTCTTATCCAAGTCTGGATAATGCTGGCTCAAGGTCCTCGTCAACCTCTCCATGGCATGTGGATTGTGGGCGCCATCAAGCAAAATACGAGGCTGGTGCGAAATCTGCTCCATCCGACCCGGCCAGATTGTCGCCACTAAAGCAGCGGCTATTTGCTCTTTTGTTAACAGCGGTAGCCGCTTGAGCTGGCAATAGAGGTCACAGAGCTCAATCGCCAAACCAGCGTTGTCTACCTGATGCTGCCCCAACAGAGGCGTCAGGTAAGGCTCCGCCTCCCGATGAGCATTGGAAAAGCTAAAATGCTCTCCTGAGTCAGTTCCCTCCAAGCTATGTACTTGATAAGACTGCCCATAAACATAGTGGGGAGCTTGCTTTTGATGAGCCCTGTCCTCGATAACCGCCAGAGCTTCTGGCTCAATCTGTCCAGTCACCAAGGGAACATTTGGCTTGATAATTCCCACCTTCTGCTCGGCAATCGCTGCCAGAGAATGCCCCAGCAGAGCCACATGATCTAAGCCAATGGTCGTAATGGCTGTCAAATCAGGATGGCAGACATTGGTACTGTCTAAGAGACCGCCCATGCCGACCTCCATAATGGCCACATCGACCCGCTCCTGAGCCAAATAATCATAGGCCAAAGCCGTCATGATTTCAAACTCAGTCACTCCCTGCAAAACCTCATCGTTCGCTTGCTCCTCAAAAAGAGCGTGATAAGTCTCTAGAAGGCGCGACAAATCTTGATTGGGAATAGACCGACCATTGATGGCGATTTGTTCATTGTAGCTGATCAAATAGGGGGAGGTAAAGGTTCCTACACGCAGGCCTCGCATTTCCAAGAGTTGACGCAGGTGGGCAATGGTTGAGCCCTTCCCGTTGGTCCCCCCTATATGAATCACTGACAGCTGTAAATGAGGATTTCCCCGCAGCACCAGCATCCGCTCCATCCGCTCCAAGCCAAAATTAGGACTATCCGTCCGATAGGCTTCCAGCCAGCTTAAATCTGGCAATTCTTCTTTTATCATAGTCACTTATACTGCCGTAAATTTAGATCTTCCATTTTCTGAGCCAGTCGAATAGCATCGCCAATCTCGGCTGCCATCCGGTGGACTCCCACATCATGCACTCGGACAGCCTCGACACCCTGACTAGCTGCAATGCTGGTCAAATGAGCTGAAGCTAGGTCTCTGTTTTGAAAACCAGCGGCTGTCTCTGGGTCAGTCTCAAAACCATTTTCCTCCAAGATATTGACCAAAAAGCGCTTACGAGAGACACCCAGAAAAATGGGAAAGCCTGCCTGATGAATGCTGTCCAATTCCTGTAAGAGCAAGAGATTTTCCCGTTTGGTCAAGCCAAAGCCAATCCCTGGATCCAGCATGATTTGCTCACGGTCCAGGCCAGCTTTCTCAGCTCTTGCCAGTGTCTTTTCAAAAAATGCCCACATGAGTGACTCAATATCCAGCTGTTCAAAATTTGCTAATTCTGACTTGGTAAAAGCTGGCTCAAAGCCGAAAGTCGGAAAGATTTTCGAGCTAGCATGTTGGGGCCGAGCCATGACTGGATTGAACATGGCGATAACTGGCGCTCCAGCCTTGGCAGCCACAACTGCCATTCTCTCATCACCCAAGAGTCCTGTGATGTCATTGATGATATTAGCTCCAGCGGCCAAAGCTGCTTCTGCAACTGACGCCTTCCAAGTATCTACAGAAATGAGAATATCAGTCTCCCGACGAAGAGCCTCAATGACTGGTACCACACGCCCTATCTCTGCCTCAATATCCACAAAATGGCTGCCTGGACGAGTCGACTCGCCACCGATGTCTAGCAAATGAGCTCCCTGAGCTATCATCTTATGTGCCTGCTCCAGAGCCTTTTCCACCGTATCATATTTGCCCCCATCCGAAAAGGAATCTGGGGTAACATTGAGGATTCCACAAAGGGCCGTCTTGCCCTCTGGAGCAAGTTGTCTTAGATTCATCGTATTTCCTTTCCCCTTGCTGCTACTGCCTTTCAACAAAAAAGCACACCCATCTAGTGTACCGCAAAGCCAACAGCAGATGCAGCATCAGTTTTACAAACTGCACTTGATCCTACAAGCAGTCCTCTCAGACTCTTGTTTCATTTATCATTTTACCACAATTCCGCTATTTAAGAAAACACTTTTTACAAACAGAAAGGCAAAAGGAGGATCAGAAGTAAATTCCGAAGAAGATGAGCCAGTAAGGACAATTCTAGAGAGCTAACCCAGGCTTTTAAGAGCTGGACAAAAGCCATACCTAAACTTAGATAAATTAGAAAGCAAGATGATTCTCCGGGATTTTTCAGGAAAGCAAAGAGAGCAAGTCCCAAGACAATACACCAACTCTTTCTGTATTTCATCTGCCTGTTTTGCTTAGCCTGTGATGACATTCCAAATAAATCCATGCCAAGTAGTAGCAAGGAGGAAGCGGAAAAACTGTTTGAGATAAGCTGCTGCAAAGGCGTTAGCTCAGAACTCGACTGCCCACAGAGGAGAACGAGACTCGCTGCATTGCTTGCAATCATCAAAAAATAAAAGCAACGTAAGTGCTGAAACCGCTTGGAAGCCCGTAGCTCTATCTTAAAATCCCGCCACTCATGAGAAAAGTAAGAGGCATACCCTAAGAGAATAAGCAAAAACAGAGAGATAAAAAGCAAGTTAGGCCTCGATAAAGCGAAACGATTGGTCATCGGATGAACCAAAAGCAGCAAGACCGATTGCATTAGCATAGCTACTAATAATATTTGGATAGATTTTTGAAATGTGAGCCTCATTTTTTACTCCTTAAAGCTAAGATACAATTCTCATTATAGAACAAAAGATTCGCTTTGCTAGCTCCATGTCCTCAAAAGTCACTTTTTATCCCTGAAATGTCAAAAAAGAGGTCAATCTGACCTCTTCATCCATGAATGATATCTAGTTAACTTTGTGAAATAATCATCACCAAAATAGCAATGGCATTCCGTAACATATGGGCTAAAATTCCCATTTCCAAACGCTTAGTCTGGTGAACCACCAAAGCTAGAACGCCCCCCATACCAGCATAAAGGACAAAACTACCGATGTTGGTCGGACCGTGGAAAAAACCAAAAAGGATAGAACCAACTATCAGACCAATCAACTCATGCTTTGGAAACAGCTTTTGGGGAATCAAACCACGGAAAATAATCTCTTCCAAAATTGGCGCTGAAAAAACAGCTCCCACAATAAGCAAAACAACGGGCGTACTCTGAAACAAGTTTTGCAAAGCAGTTTGATTGGCTGTCGTTCCTGAAAGTTGGCCCTCTAGAACCATAATAATCGCAGCAAAAATACTAACTCCGAAAGTTATCAGATAGGATAATACTAGCCAGATTACCGATTTTAAGTTAAAAAAACTAAAATCAAGGGTCAGTAAGCCTTCTTTTTTAGCCATTCGCAGGGCATAAAAAATGATCAGCAAATAAATCATCAGGATAAGCAAGGTGTATCCCATTGAAAAACTTTGATCTCGACCTTTGTAAAACTGGATCAGTACAAAAGGAACTTGAGTCTGTACGGCTAAAAACAAAGCCAGTAAACTATATTCTACTTTTTGCAAAAAAATTTTCATTTCTTCCTCCTTTTACTTAGTATATCGAATTTTTCCCTTCCTGTACAGCTAATAGCCATATAAAATCAAAAAATGTGCCATCTGCTCACTAGGAAGCTCTTTTCTAAGCTGTTGATTCGATATAGCAACAAAATGGATCTCTGAAACCTCCAGTTGTATTCTAACCGCGCCTCCTCCGTCCAAGCTAGCAAAAAAGGAAGAGAATACAAGATTCTCTTCCTGATAGACTTTTATATGTAAACTCAAGCAAGTTTTTATGATTCTACGCTTGTTTCAACTTCTTCAGTCTCTGCTGTTTCCACAACTTCGTCAATGATTTCAACTTCATTGATTGCTTGTGGTTCCAAGTTACGGTAACGAGCCATACCAGTACCAGCTGGGATAATCTTACCGATGATAACATTTTCCTTAAGGCCAAGGAGATGATCTTTCTTACCACGGATAGCAGCATCTGTCAGGACACGAGTTGTTTCCTGGAAGGAAGCTGCAGACAAGAAGCTGTTTGTCTCAAGGGAAGCCTTGGTGATTCCCATGAGGACTGGACGAGCTGTCGCAGGCACACCGCCTGAGATAACCACATCACGGTTAGCATCTGTAAAGTCTGTGATATCCATGAGAGTTCCCATAAGAAGATCTGTGTCACCTGGATCCATGACGCGCACCTTGCGAATCATTTGACGAACCATTACCTCAATGTGTTTGTCGCCGATTTCTACCCCTTGGCTACGGTAAACTTTTTGTACCTCAGCAAGCAAGTAAGTTTCAACAGACAAGACATCACGGACAGCCAACAAGTGCTTAGGCTGGATAGAACCTTCGGTCAAGGCAGCGCCGCGAGAAACTTGGTCGCCCACTTCCACCTTCATACGGGCTGTAAATGGCACCACATATTCACCTTCGCCAGTTGCACCTTTTACAAAGACTTTCTTGGTACGAGTAGATGCATCTTCTTCGATGGCAGTAACTTCACCCTTGACTTCAGTGATGACCGCTTCCCCTTTCGGATTGCGGGCTTCAAAGATTTCTTGGACACGAGGAAGACCCTGAGTGATATCGGTATTAGAGGCAACCCCACCCGTGTGGAAGGTACGCATGGTCAACTGTGTACCTGGCTCCCCGATAGATTGGGCAGCGATGGTTCCGACTGCTTCACCGACTTCAACCGCATCACCAGTCGCCAAGTTGATACCGTAACAGTGACGGCAGACACCGTGGCGAGTGTTACATGTAAAGACGGAACGAATCGTCACTTCTTCAACACCAGCATTGACAATCTCACGCGCCTTGTCTTCGGTGATCAATTCATTTGGACCGATGATAACTGCGCCAGTTTCTGGATGTTTAACCGTCTTCTTAGTGTAACGACCATTGAGACGCTCTTCCAGAGACTCGATCATTTCCTTGCCTTCTGTAATAGAAGTGATAAGCAAGCCGCGGTCTGTACCACAGTCGTCCTCACGGATAATCACGTCTTGAGCAACGTCAACCAGACGACGAGTCAAGTAACCTGAGTCGGCTGTCTTGAGGGCCGTATCGGTCATACCTTTACGGGCACCGTGAGTAGAGAAGAACATTTCCAATACAGACAAACCTTCGCGGAAGTTTGAAAGAATTGGCAATTCCATGATACGTCCGTTCGGAGCCGCCATCAGACCACGCATACCGGCAAGCTGCGAGAAGTTCGAGATATTACCACGGGCTCCAGAGTCCATCATCATAACGATTGGGTTCTTCGGATCTTGGTTAGCAACCAAGCGTTTTTCCAATTTTTCACGGGCAGCACGCCATTCAGCAGTCACTGCATTGTAGCGCTCGTCATCAGTAATCATACCGCGACGGAATTGCTTGGTAATTTGTTCTACACGCTTGTGAGACTCTTCGATAATCTCTGCCTTGTCTTCTACGACTGGAATGTCAGCAATACCCACTGTCAAACCAGCCAGAGTAGAATGATGGTAACCTAGGTCTTTCAAGCGATCCAGCAGGGCAGATGTTTCTGTCGTGCGGAAGCGTTTGAAGATTTCAGCGATGATATTTCCTAGATTTTTCTTCTTGAATGGAATATTTAGCTCTAGGGCTTCAATAGCAGACTTGATGTCTTTACCTGGCTCCAAGAAGTATTTAGCTGGAACGCCTTCTGTCAAGTTAGCATTCGTTGGCTCTTGCAGGTAAGGCAGCTCTTCTGGCATGATATCGTTGAAGAGAATCTTACCTACTGTGGTCATGAGGATCTTGTGTTTTTGATCTTCTGTCCAAGGTTTGTTGAGACTATCTGTCGCGATACCTACACGAGTGTGCAAGTGGACATAGCCATTACGCAAGGCCATCACGGCTTCATCACGGTCTTTAAAGACCATACCTTCGCCTTCACGACCTGCTTCTTCCATGGTCAGGTAGTAGTTACCCAAGACCATATCCTGAGATGGTGTTACAACCGGTTTTCCGTCTTTCGGATTCAAGATGTGCTCAGCAGCCAGCATGAGGATACGAGCTTCAGCCTGTGCTTCTTCAGACAATGGAACGTGGATTGCCATTTGGTCACCGTCAAAGTCGGCATTGTAGGCTTCACAGACCAGTGGGTGCAAGCGAAGGGCTTTACCGTCGATCAAAACTGGCTCAAAGGCTTGGATACCCAAACGGTGAAGGGTCGGTGCGCGGTTAAGGAGCACTGGGTGTTCTTTGATAACATCTTCCAAGACATCCCAGATGCGCTCATCGCCACGCTCTACCATGCGCTTAGCAGCTTTCACATTCTGTGCATAGTCACGGGCAACAATTTCCCGCATGACAAACGGCTTGAAGAGCTCAATCGCCATTTCACGTGGCACACCACATTGATACATTTTCAATGTCGGACCAACGGCGATAACGGAACGTCCTGAGAAGTCAACCCGTTTACCCAGCAAGTTTTGACGGAAACGTCCTTGTTTACCTTTGAGCATATGGCTCAAAGATTTAAGTGGACGGCTACCTGGACCTGTGATCGGACGACCACGACGACCGTTGTCAATCAAAGCATCTACCGCTTCTTGCAGCATCCGCTTCTCATTTTGAACGATGATACCTGGTGCATTCAACTCAAGCAAACGAGCCAAACGGTTGTTCCGGTTGATAACACGACGGTAGAGGTCATTCAAGTCAGATGAGGCAAAGCGGCCACCATCCAACTGCAACATTGGACGTAGATCTGGCGGAATGACTGGCAGGATGTTGAGAATCATCCATTCTGGCTTATTGCCAGAGCGGTAGAAGGCATCCAAAACGTCCAAACGACGAATAGCCTTGATTCGTTTTTGACCAGAAGCTGTTTTCAATTCTTCCTTGAGAGCCGCAATTTCTGTTTCCAAATCCACTTGTTTCAGCAAGTCTTGGATCGCTTCTGCTCCCATCTTGGCAACGAATGAACCTGCACCATATTCACGGAGGCGCTCACGGTACTCGCGCTCCGTCATGATAGATTTATGCTCCAGTGGTGTTTCCTTAGGATCAATCACCACATAAGCCGCAAAATAAATGACTTCTTCTAGGGCGCGCGGACTCATATCCAGAGTCAAGCCCATACGGCTTGGGATTCCTTTGAAATACCAAATATGAGAAACCGGTGCTTTAAGCTCAATGTGGCCCATACGCTCACGACGAACCTTAGTCCGTGTTACTTCGACACCACAGCGGTCACAAATAATCCCTTTGTAACGAATCCGTTTGTACTTACCGCAGGCACACTCCCAATCCTTGGTTGGCCCGAAGATCACCTCGTCAAAGAGGCCTTCACGTTCTGGCTTCAAGGTCCGGTAATTGATTGTCTCAGGCTTCTTCACTTCTCCGTAAGACCATGAACGGACCTTACTTGGAGAAGCTAGGGTGATTTGCATACTTTTAAATCGATTTACATCAACCACTATTTCTTACCTTTCTTATTTATCTAATCAGCGACGAATTATTTTTCTTCATTTCCTTCAGCATCAAAAGCTGCTTTAGCTTCTTGAGCCTGTTTTTGACGTGCTTTTTCCAGATCGTCCACATGGATTACATCTTCATCCATATCCTCATCCAAGTCACGAAGTTCTACTTCTTGGTCATCTTCGTCAAGGACACGCATGTCAAGACCAAGAGATTGCAATTCTTTCACAAGAACTCGGAAGGATTCTGGCACACCTGGTTTTGGAATTGGTTTTCCTTTGGTAATCGCTTCATAAGCTTTCAAACGTCCGTTGATATCGTCAGACTTGTAAGTCAAGATTTCTTGAAGTACGTTTGACGCACCGTAAGCCTCTAGGGCCCAAACTTCCATTTCCCCGAAACGTTGTCCACCAAACTGAGCTTTACCTCCGAGTGGCTGTTGGGTAACAGTTGAGTATGGACCAACTGAGCGGGCGTGGAGCTTATCGTCAACCATGTGGTGGAGCTTGATCATGTACATGACACCGACAGAAACACGGTTATCAAATGGCTCACCAGTACGTCCATCATAAAGAATTGTCTTAGCATCGCTATCCATACCAGCTTCACGAACTGTAGACCAGAGATCTTCTGAGCTTGCTCCGTCAAAGACTGGTGTCGCAATGTGGATGCCCAAGTTACGAGCTGCCATACCAAGGTGGAGTTCCATAACCTGGCCGATATTCATACGGGATGGTACCCCAAGTGGGTTCAACATGATATCAACTGGGGTTCCGTCTGGCAAGTATGGCATGTCTTCCACAGGAACGATACGGGATACAACCCCTTTGTTTCCGTGGCGTCCGGCCATCTTATCTCCGACCTTGATCTTACGTTTTTGAGCGATGTAGACACGCACCAGCATGTTAACACCGGATTGCAACTCATCACCGTTTGCACGAGTAAAGATCTTCACATCGCG
Source organism: Streptococcus cristatus (assembly GCF_001588905.1). Taxonomy (GTDB): domain Bacteria; phylum Bacillota; class Bacilli; order Lactobacillales; family Streptococcaceae; genus Streptococcus; species Streptococcus cristatus_N. The sequence continues at coordinate 14,357 of NZ_LAWH01000034.1, forward strand.
AACGACACCATCGGCACCGTGTGGTACACGAAGCGAGGTATCACGTACTTCACGAGACTTATCACCAAAGATAGCATGCAAGAGGCGTTCTTCAGCTGAAAGATCTTTTTCACCCTTAGGGGTTACTTTACCTACAAGGATATCGCCTTCTTTAACTTCCGCACCGATACGGATAATCCCCATTTCGTCAAGGTCTTTAAGAGCATCTTCACCAACGTTTGGAATTTCACGAGTGATTTCTTCAGGCCCAAGCTTTGTATCACGTGTTTCTGATTCGTATTCTTCGAGGTGGACAGATGTATAGACATCGTCTTTGACCAGGCGCTCACTCATGATAACCGCATCCTCGAAGTTGTAACCTTCCCATGTCATGTAGGCAACGATTGGGTTTTGTCCAAGCGCCATTTCTCCATTTTCCATAGAAGGTCCGTCAGCGATAAAGTCGCCTTTTTCAACGACATCGCCAACTTTTACAAGAGTGCGTTGGTTGTAGGCAGTTCCTGAGTTTGAACGACGGAATTTTTGAATGTGGTACACATCCAATGAACCATCTTCACGACGAACTTCTACCTTATCCGCATCCGCATAGGTAACCTTACCATCATACTGGGCAATGACCGCCGCACCAGAATCGTGGGCAGCTTGGTATTCCATACCAGTACCAACATAAGGCGCTTTTGGATCGATCAAAGGCACAGCCTGACGCTGCATGTTGGCACCCATGAGGGCACGGTTGGAGTCGTCGTTTTCCAAGAAAGGAATACATGCTGTCGCTACGGCAACTACCTGCTTAGGTGATACGTCCATGTAGTCTACTTGGTCTGAAGGGAATTCTTGGTTATTACCTTGGTGGCGTCCCATAACGATAGGCTCTGCAAAGCCACCTTTTTCATTCAGTTTAGAGTTGGCCTGCGCTACGATAAATTCATCTTCCTCATCAGCTGTCAGCCAAACAATTTCGTTGGTTACCACGCCAGCTTCACGATCTACCTTACGGTAAGGCGTTTGAATAAAGCCATATTTGTTAAGGTGTCCGTAAGAAGACAAGTTATTGATCAAACCGATGTTTGGTCCTTCAGGCGTTTCAATCGGACACATACGACCATAGTGAGTATAGTGCACGTCCCGCACTTCATAACCAGCGCGGTCACGTGTCAAACCACCAGGTCCTAAGGCAGATAGACGACGCTTGTGAGAAAGCTCAGATAGCGGATTGTGTTGGTCCATGAACTGTGACAACTGTGAAGAACCAAAGAATTCTTTAATAGCAGCAGTTACAGGACGGATGTTAATGATTTGTTGCGGTGTGAGAACCTCATTGTCCTGAACGCTCATCCGTTCGCGAACATTACGTTCCATCCGAGAAAGTCCCAGACGAACTTGGTTGGCCAAAAGCTCACCAACCGCACGAATACGACGGTTCCCCAAGTGGTCAATATCATCCACACGACCGATACCTTCTGCCAAGTTGAGGAAATAGCTCATTTCAGCCAAGATGTCAGCTGGTGTTACAGTACGAACCTTGTCAGAAGGATTTGCGTTACCAATCATGGTCACAACACGATCTGGATCGCTTGGTGCGACGACCTTGAACTTCTGCAATTCCACAGGCTCTGTCAAGACAGCTGAGTCGTTTGGAATATAAGTGATCTTGTTCAAACCATTGTCCAGTTGCTCTGCAATGCTGTCAATCACACTGCGAGTCATGACTGTACCAGCTTCGACAAGAATTTCACCTGTTTCAGCATCTACCAGATGTTCTGCCAATGTTTGATTGAGCAGACGGTTCTTGATGTTGAGCTTCTTGTTAATCTTGTAACGACCAACGGCTGCCAAGTCATAACGATGTGGATCAAAGAAACGAGCTACAAGCAGAGAACGAGAACTTTCAGCCGTCTTAGGCTCACCTGGACGAAGACGCTCATAGATTTCTTTCAGAGCTTCATCCGTACGAGAGTCCATTGGGTTCTTGTGAATATCTTTTTCAATGGTATTGCGCACCAAGTCGCTGTCACCAAAGATGTCTAAGATCTCATCATCACCTGAGAAACCAAGCGCACGAACCAAAGTAGTAAATGGAATTTTACGCGTCCGGTCAATACGAGTATAGGCGATATCTTTTGAGTCTGTTTCTAGCTCTAACCAAGCTCCGCGGTTAGGAATAACCGTTGAACCGTAGCCAACTTTTCCGTTTTTGTCAACTTTATCGTTGAAGTAAACCCCTGGCGAACGCACCAACTGAGACACGATAATCCGCTCACCACCGTTGATGATGAAGGTTCCCATTTCAGTCATGATTGGGAAGTCGCCAAAGAAGACTTCCTGCGTCTTGATTTCACCAGTTTCCTTATTAATCAGGCGGAAAGTCACAAAGATTGGCGCTGAGTAGCTAGCATCGTGGATACGAGCTTCTTCCAGCGTATATTTAGGCTCACGGATTTCATAGCCGACAAATTCCAGTTCCATGGTGTCGGTAAAGTTTGAAATAGGAAGCACATCCTCGAAGACTTCTTTCAAACCATGGTCCAAGAAATCTTTAAACGAGTCTGTTTGAATTTCAATCAAGTTTGGTAAATCAAGAACTTCTTTAATTCTTGAAAAACTACGACGGGTCCGATGTTTCCCGTATTGAACGTCATGTCCTGCCAAGTTTCTAACTCCTTTTTTATAAAGTACAGAGGGAGGGAATCGGAGAAAATTGAGATTTTCTGATTATTGGAATACTAACCATTTGCCTCTCATATCGTACTCTTCTTCACTCTTACCAAGGGGAGACCCCTTCTACGCCATTGACTCTCGTCAAAACAGCTACAATCAGTCCCTTTTGCTAAGTTTTTAGAATCTTTAAATTTGCGTTACAAATCCTAGAATTCTGAAAAATAGACACAAAAAGAGCAGCTAAATCTGACTTATAAAAAGTTTGATTTAACTGCTGCAAGCTTTAATCGGACAATATTTCAATTAAAGCACACGACAAATTATTGATACTATTATACCGTATTTATCTAGAAATTGCAAGGCTTTCCTCTTCTTTCTGAAAAGTTGAAAAGCCGTTTTTGATGTCCTAGTTTCCCTGCCGGTTACTGCTAGAATTAGTCCCATTATTGGAATTCGGATTAGAGCTAAAGTTAGAACCAGAATTAGAGGTATAGCCACCCAAGATAGCTCCCCAAGCTTTCTGATAATCCGCATCTGATGCGCCGATACCAAAGCGATAGCTCGTCGTTGGAGCGCCATTCTTAGCCCAGTAGCTAGGAACAGTCGGACCACTTAGATTGATAGAGCGACCGTTGATTGTGACGGTTCCTGGTCTTTCTCCAGTAGATTTGAGAACATCAGACTTGATGACGCTCGAATCAAGATTGAACTTCTCTCCGATTCCCCAGGCACTTGGATCCGCCTCATAAATGGCATTGGCTAGATAGGCCATATAGGCCGCATTATTATTGTAGCCTGTCAGGGCAGCCATAGAAGTATTGTCATCATGACCAATCCAGCCTCCAAGAGTCATACGAGGAGTAGAAAGCATGAGCCACATATCACCATTGCTGTTGGTTGTACCTGTCTTACCAATCCAGTCTGCGCCTGCCAAGGTACCATTGACTTGACCAATCCTTGATTTAAAGGTCGTAGTTGCACCAGAGTTGAGCACACCTCGCATCAAGCTTTGCATAATCGTTGCAGTAGCAGGCGAATACACCTGAACTGGTTTTGCCTTATGCTCATAAACCACCTTGCCGTCAGGAGCTGTGATCTTTTCAATCATATACTTTTCTTGATAAGAACCGTTATTAGCCAAGGTCTGGAAACCGTTGGTGTGCTGGGCAACCGAAACCTCGATTCCCCCACCCATTGGTAGACTTTCAATGTCATAGTTGTCAATATGATAGCCCATTTTTTCCATATAGCCTCGGACATTCACACCCTTCTCACGAAGTGCACGATAGGTCCAATAAGCTGGAATATTCCAAGAAGTATTGAGGGCTTCCTGCAGGTCCATCATGCCTGTCCCGCGACTATCCACGTGCATAATTGGCTCACCGCTAGAGAAGTTCGTTGGGTAATTGGAAAGGACACTCGCACTTCCCATTAGCCCTTGGTCAATGGCAATCCCATAAGCTAAAATCGGCTTGATAGTCGAACCAGGAGATCTTTCCGTATCAAAAGCATGGTTGTTTTGATTAGAACTATAGTCTCTACCACCGACAAAACCAATAATGGCTCCTGTTTTATTGTCCTGAAGGACATTTCCAACCTCGACCATTCCTGTCCCATCATCCAAGAGTCCACCGTAGTTGGCAACTGCGTTCTGCATCGCCTGATGAATCGAATGATTGATGGTTGTTGTGACCGTATAACCACCCTCGCTCAGCTCTTTTCGAGCCAACTCTTGATAGGCTTCAACTGTTGCATTATTTTTTAATTCTTGCTGGGATACATTGTCCCGCTGAATCAAATACTGATACATGGCCATCTGCGCTTCTGAAAAGGCTGTATGGTAGAGGTAACTATGCGAGCTCTTTTGAAGGCTCTCAGTCGGCTTAAAATCTTGCGTCAGATCATAGTCTTTGTACTGCTGATAGTCTGCCTCACTCAGTCGACCTGTACGGTACATATTATACAAAACATTCCGAGCCCGCTCTAGACCTAAAGACATATCATCTGGACTCTTGATACTGCCATCAGAGGCATAGGGCGAATAGACAATCGGGCTCTGAGGCAATCCTGCAATAAACGCAGCCTGTGGAATGCTCAAATCCTTGGCTGATACACCAAAAATCCCTTGAGCCGCTTCTTCCACTCCAGCAATATTTTGTCCTTTGTTATTCCGACCAAAAGGTGCCACATTCAAATAAGCAGTCAGAATGTCATCCTTAGACATATAGCGTTCCAAAGCCAAGGCATCAACAATCTCTACTGCCTTCCGCTTGAAAGTCGGAGCATCTCCCACGACCTGCTGCTTGATCAGCTGCTGAGTTAAAGTCGAGCCACCGCTGGATGAACCAACTCCAACTACAGAACCCAAGGTTGCCCGCAGAACCGCCTTGGGCACAACACCATTGTGAGTTTCAAAGTTCTCATCTTCCGTCGCAATGATAGCATTTTTGACATTATCCGAAATCGCATCGCTGGCAACTGGGATACGCAACAAATCATTATCGATTTCAGAAATCAGCTCTCCGTTAGCATAGGTCAGCTTCGAAATCCCAGAAATCTTATTGACTTGACTTACCAGCTCCTCCTGCTTCGGCACGGAGACATCACTAAAAAGGCTGGCAGCATAGCCCAATCCGAGTCCGGCCCCCAATACTATTCCAAAAAAGATAAATACAAAAGCGACATTTACGAGTAGTTTTACTGTCCGAAAAATAACGGAAACAATATCAAGTACCGACCATGTCTCTCCTTTTGGCTTAGACGTCTTAGCAGGTGAGGGCTCCCCCTTACCAAACTGTTTTAACTTTTTTATAAATGGTTTCAACATAGATTCTCCTTATCGACTATTATAGCAAACATCAGCAGATTATATCAAGAAAGAGCTAATTCTAGCGCTTTTACAGGAATTATTTTCTGGCTACTCATTGCTATTTGTCGGGTTTGTGATACAATAGAAAGATAAGACAAAAAATAATTGAGCAAGGGCAACTGTCTTTGCTATCTTAGAAAAGGAGAGACAACTATGCACATTTTTGATGAGCTAAAAGAGCGTGGTTTGATTTTTCAAACAACTGATGAAGAAGCTTTGCGTAAAGCCTTAGAAGAAGGGCAAGTCTCTTATTATAGCGGATACGATCCAACAGCGGACAGTCTGCACTTAGGTCACTTGGTGGCTATTTTGACCAGCCGTCGCTTACAGTTAGCCGGTCACAAACCTTATGCCCTCGTCGGTGGTGCAACAGGTTTGATTGGCGACCCATCCTTTAAAGATGCAGAGCGTAGCCTGCAAACCAAGGAAACCGTTGATGGCTGGGTTCAGTCTATCCAAGGCCAACTGTCACGCTTTCTTGACTTTGAAAATGGCGAAAACAAGGCTGTCATGGTCAACAACTACGACTGGTTTGGCAGCATCAGCTTCATTGACTTCCTCCGTGATGTCGGTAAATACTTCACCATCAACGCTATGATGAATAAGGAATCTGTGAAAAAACGCATTGAAACAGGGATTTCTTACACTGAGTTTGCCTACCAAATCATGCAAGGTTACGATTTCTACATCCTTAACAAAGAACACAACGTAACGCTGCAAATCGGTGGTTCTGACCAATGGGGAAATATGACAGCTGGTACCGAATTACTTCGTCGTAAAGCTGACAAGACTGGCCACGTTATCACAGTCCCTCTTATCACTGATGCGACTGGTAAGAAATTTGGTAAGTCAGAAGGCAACGCAGTCTGGCTCAATCCTGAAAAGACTTCTCCATACGAAATGTACCAATTCTGGATGAATGTCATGGACGCTGACGCTGTTCGCTTCTTGAAGATCTTTACTTTCTTGTCACTTGATGAGATTGAGGATATCCGCAAACAATTTGAAGCGGCTCCACACGAACGCTTGGCTCAAAAAGTCCTCGCTCGTGAAGTCGTCACACTTGTTCACGGCGAAGAAGCATACAAAGAAGCCCTTAACATTACCGAGCAACTCTTTGCTGGAAATATCAAAAACCTTTCTGTCAAAGAACTCAAACAAGGACTTCGTGGCGTGCCAAACTACCAAGTTCAAGCCGACGAAAATCTTAACATCGTGGAGATCCTCGTGACATCTGGCGTGGTCAACTCAAAACGCCAAGCCCGCGAAGATGTACAAAATGGAGCCATCTATGTCAATGGCGACCGCATCCAAGACCTTGACTATGTCTTGAGTGACGCAGACAAGTTAGAGAACGAACTCACTGTTATCCGCCGCGGTAAGAAGAAATACTTCGTCCTTACATACTAAAACATTCAAAACTTATCTACACAAACAAAAGGAGTTACTCTTCCCTGAGATAACTCCTTTTTGCTCATAGTAGATTAAAATCTTCTTACTTATCTATTCTTAACAGAAAGACTACGAAGTACAATTCGCAAAGTTGTGAGGTTATGTAAGATAGAAAGATTGGAAGGACTAAGCCAGTTAAATAAACCAAAGCCAATCAAACTACTATTTACGACGACAGTTTCTTGGATATTCTTCTGAATCAGTTTTTGCAAAGACGATGAAAGAGAGTCTAATTCTTCAAAAAAATCCAAGCGATTATCTAATAATAATATATCGCTCATTTGCTTAGAAATATCTGCACTTTCATTCATCACAACACCAATATCCGCAAGGGTTAGAGCTGCCGAGTCATTCAGGCCGTCTCCGACCATTAAGACAGCATGACCAGATTGCTGTAACTCCTGCACCAATTCAAATTTTCCATCAGGTTTCAAATCTGTATAAACTTGATCAAACGGCAAATCTTTTACAAGTTCTTCCGTTCTAACCAAGGTATCACCTGTTGCTAAAATCAGTTTCTTTCCTTGAGCTTTGAGCTTTTCTAAGGCAACTTTTGCTTCTTTTCTCAAAGGAGTATGGATACAGAACATCCCAATAAGATCATTGCGATAGCCCAAGAACAGTAGATTGTAGTGATTCTTATATTCTTCGATCAGGGCATTTTGTTCAGGACTAATATTGATTTGCTCGTCTTGCATCAGGACAAAATTTCCGATGACAACCGATTCACCATCAATATGGGACTTAATTCCCTTGCTTGCAATATATTGGAGTTTCCCATGCATTTCCTCATGTTCAATTCCCTCTATCTCAGCTTGCTTGACAATGGCATTAGCGATAGGATGATAGATGTGCTCCTCAAGACAGGCACTGATTCTGAGAATATCTTCCTCACTATAGTCTCCAAAAGGTAACACCTTTTCAACTATAGGATAGCTAGTTGTGATTGTCCCCGTCTTATCAAATAAGAAGGTATCGACTTCCAGATATTTCTCCAGAACATCCCCATCCTTAATCACCATTTCACGATTCAAACCCTCCTTGATAGCCGTTAAATAAGCTACAGGAGTAGAGATTTTCAAAGCGCAGGAGAAATCGACCAATAAGAAAGAAATAGCCTTAGAAAAAGAACCTGTTAATAGGTAAGTCAGACCAGCACCCAAGAAATTATATTTGACGACCTTATCCGCCATCTTGATGAAATAGCGTTGTTTCGTTTTCTTGTTTTCTTCAGATTTCTTCATCAACTCAATTAGCTGTAAAATACGGCTGTTCATCTGATTATCGGTTACACGAATGCGTAACTCTCCAGTTTCTAATACTGTATTTGCACAAACCAAATCAGACTCTCTTTTTTCAACTGGAAAACTCTCTCCTGTCAAGGAGCTTTCGTTGACCATACCTAAACCTGAAACTACTTGTCCATCAAACAGAATTTCATTTCCTTGAGATAGGACCAAGACATCTCCTATTTGAACATCGGAACTCTTGATACTAACAACCGTATCCCCCTGTACTAGAAATACATCGCTCTCTTTTGCAAGAAGGCTTTGTTCTAAATCTGTTGCAGTTTTTTTCAAGGACCACTGATCTAAATGATTCCCCAAATCAAGCATAAACATGATATTGCTAGCCGTCTTAGATTGGTTCATAAACAAGGACAATAAAATCGCCGAACAGTCCAGGACCTCCATCGTTAGTTCCTTGCGCGCTAGTGTTTGATAAGCTTCTCTAATATAGCCAAAAGCCTGATAACAAGTCCATATATAGCGAATAGGATACGGCACAAAACTACGAAAAAGTATACGCTTAATCGCTGCACCTGAAACAATAGAATAAGCACTCTCTTCTCTACGAATGGGAAGAGTCATCAACTCAGAAACTTTCCCTTTATCAATTCTTTTTAAAAAGGCTTCTGCATTGTCTAATACAGAGAAGCCTTCTTTTATACGTAGAGTAAAGTGCTGTTGATCCATGTAAAACTGGATGGACTCAATCCCCTTTTCATCTCTCGCCAAGGAACGAAGATAGTCTTGAATATCCAAGGTGAGTGAAAAAGAAGATGATAGTCGGATATGTTGGTATCCTCTATGTAGCACTTTAAAAGACATATTATTCCCCTATAAGGCTATCTAATTGCTCTTCTTTTTTCTCTTGCTCGTACAAATATTTGGCATCTTGCAAGACATCGTCTCCATGTTGTTTCACAACAGAAACAGATGCATCTAGCCCGTCTTTCAACTTGTAAGCCTTAGCCAAAGCTTTAGAATAACCTTTTTTAGCTTCCTTACTTGCTAAGATTTTCAAGCCAAGGGTACCAAATGCGACACCACCCAAAAATAGTGAAGATTTTTTCGCAACTTTTGCAACGGTTAATACTTCTTTTAACATACTTATTTCCTCCTTATCATTATTATATAGAAATTTAGATATAAAAGCAATTTCATTTTATAAATTGGAGAATTAGTTTTATTTCTACTGAATCTCCCATCTACTTACTCCTAAAGTTGCTTTCACTTGTCTCTTTTGATACACTTAAACTATGAATACAAACCTCAAACCCAAACTCCAGCGTTTTGCCACAGCGACCGCTTTTGCCTGTCCCATCTGCAAGGAAGAGCTGCAGCTGATGGATAGCAGCCTTAAATGCCAACATCGGCATTCTTATGACTTGGCTAAGTTTGGCTATGTAAATCTAGCACCTCAAATCAAGCAGCCCAAAGACTACGATAAGGCCAGTTTTCAAAATCGGCAGTTGATCTTAGAAGCAGGATTCTACCAAGCTATCTTAGAGGCTGTCTCAAACTTGCTTGCAAGCTCAGAATCTGCTAAAACAGTCTTAGATATTGGATGCGGTGAGGGCTTCTACTCTCGTAAACTCCAAGAAACCCATCCCCAAAAAACCTTCTATGCTTTCGATATTTCAAAAGATTCCATTCAGTTGGCGGCCAAGAGCGACGGCTCTTTCGCAGTCAATTGGTTCGTCGGTGATTTGGCCAAGCTACCGCTACAAGATGCCAGCATGGACATCATTTTAGACATCTTTTCTCCAGCCAATTATCAGGAATTTCGGCGAGTCATGTCTGACAATGCCCTCCTCATCAAGGTCATCCCCACCGAGCGCCATCTTCAAGAAATTCGCCAAAAAGCCGCTAGACAGCTCAGCAACAAGGATTACTCTAACCAAGAAGTCATCCAGCATTTCCGAGAGCACTTCGATATAATCTCTGAAATCAATGTTGAGTCTAGCCACTCCTTGACTGCCGAAAGTAGAGCCGCTCTTTTAGCGATGACACCACTCCTCTTTCACGTTGAGCAAGACCAGATCGACTGGACTGACCTCACCCAAGTAACTATTGCCGCTACCATTCTTATCGGAAAAGCAAAATAAAGAAAAGATAGTCCGCAGACCAAATGCATTCCGTTTGGCTTGCTGACTATCTTTTTTATAACTCATATTTTAATAAACTGTTTTCTCTGTTTCGAAATCAAAGAAATGCGCCTTGTTCAGGTCAAAACCAAGGTCAATACCTGCACCTGTTTCTGAGTAGTCACGAGCATCTACCCGTGCGATAAACTCGCTATCACCAACTTGGCAGTAAAGGTGAGACTCAGAACCCAAAAGCTCAGAGACAGAGATGGTCGCATGAACCACAGAATCTGGGAAGGTCTCTAAGAAGGCAGGTTCTGTATTGATGTCTTCTGGACGAATACCGAAGATCAATTTCTTGCCGTCATAACCCTTCTCACGCAGAACTTTCAGCGTTCCTTCTGGCACTGTCAAACGCAAGCCATCGGCAACGATTTCATTCCCCTCAAGTGTCACAGTGATAAAGTTCATCGCTGGGCTGCCAATGAATCCCGCCACAAACTTGTTGACTGGATTTCTGTAGACTTCCTGTGGACTACCGATCTGCTCTACTCGACCAATCGTTCCAGTTCCAGCAGGGTTCTTGGTTGCTGACATGATAACAATCCGGTCAGCCAGCGTCATCGCTTCTGTCTGGTCGTGGGTAACGTAGATGGTTGTTGCTCCGATACGGCGGTGGATTTTGGCAATCTCAGCACGCATGGACACCCGCAGCTTCGCATCCAAGTTTGACAGAGGCTCGTCCATTAGGAAAACCTTTGCATCACGCACGATAGCGCGACCCATAGCAACACGCTGACGTTGACCACCTGACAAGTCCGCTGGCTTGCGATCCAAGAATTCTTTCAAACCAAGGATTTCAGCCGCTTCTTGAACCCGTTTGTCAATATCTTCCTTGCTGTACTTGCGCAATTTCAATCCGAACGCCATGTTGTCATAAACTGTCATGTGTGGATAGAGGGCATAGTTCTGGAAGACCATGGCGATATCGCGGTCTTTCGGCGCCACGTCATTGACAACTTTACCGTCAATCGACGCTGTTCCTTCTGTGATATCCTCAAGACCTGCAATCATACGTAGCGTTGTGGATTTCCCGCATCCTGACGGACCGACGAAAACGATAAATTCCTTGTCCTTAATGTCCAAATTAAAGTCTTCAACAGAATAGTGCTCACTATTTGGATACTTTTTATAAATATTTTTTAGATTTAACTCAACCATAAGTTCCCCTTTACTTTATGTGAAAATAGTTGCCTTTGAAACCCCTAAAAATTTCAAAGCGCTTTCATAAAAATATTATATCCTTTTTTAATTATTATTTCAAGCATTTATTCAAACGTTTGCACAATTTTTTATCATATTTCAACTAACTACTCTTTTAAAACAAAAATAGGATAGAAAATTTCTATCCTACACGACTAGTTAGTAACACGATAATAAAATTGACCTTGTTCATCAAAGCTATTCATCCCAACTCCCGTCCACAGACGATCTTGGCTGGCATCTGAGCTATCTTGGAAATTTTCTTTATTCGCAAGCTTGACACCTTTTGGAATGAATTCTAGCAAGAAACCTCCGGTCTCACCACCGTACACACCGCCAGAAGCCGTTCCATAATCCGTTAACGATGCTCCATACAGCTCATAGCTATCAGAAACTAACCCTTTATCATTGAACACCAGCTGGTGACCAGCAGCATTCTGCCAGGTTCCTTTCACACTGGAGTAGTCTCCATTGGCCAAGGCCGAAATATCCATTGATTTTTTCTCCTCTTGCGTCTTTTCTGAACTAGCTTCTGCTGAGCTTTGACTGCTTGCAGCAGAAGAAGACGATTCTGCAACACTCTGGCTAGAAGCTACTTGAGAAGATTCCTGAGTAGTACTCGAACTTGTCTGAGTAGAATTAACTGCCTTACTAGAGCAGGCTGCCAAAGTCGATAGAGCTAAGCAACATAACAAAGGATAGACTATTTTCTGCTTCATGGCTTTCTCCTTATCTATTAAATGATTACTAATATTATAGACTTTTTCAGCCTATTTTACAAGTTGACTCAGTTATCCTGCACCCCTAAGACTTTATAGATGGTTTTACTCAAAGCTGCCTGATAATCCTCTGCACTCAAGGATCTATCCGCAATAACTTCTGCCGTCTGCTTGTCCAGATCTACTGTCACATCTAACACTCCCTCCATAGATAGGAAGTGTTGGGTGACGTGTTTGACACAGTTTTGACAAGATAAATTTTCTAATTGAACTATTTGTTTCATATATTTATTCCTCCGTATATTTAGTTCACTTTAAAGCGTCCTAGACGCAGAGCATTGGCCACAACTGACACTGAGCTTAAGCTCATGGCCAGACCAGCCAGCATCGGATTGAGCAAGGGACCGCCGAAAAGATGCAGTAGGCCCATAGCAATCGGGATACCTAGTGTATTGTAGGCAAAAGCCCAGAAGAGATTTTCCTTGATATTGCGGATGGTCGCCTGACTGAGCTTGATAGCCTTGACCACATCCTGCAAATCACTATGCATGAGCACTACATCTGCCGACTCAATAGCTACATCTGCGCCTGAACCAATGGCAATTCCCACATCTGCCTGAACCAGAGCCGGTGCGTCATTGATACCGTCTCCGACCATGGCTAGTTTTTTCCCGGCTTCCTGCAAGTTCTTGATAGCTGCTGCCTTGCCATCTGGCAATACACCTGCGATAACTTTTTGGATTCCAGCTTTCTGGGCAATAGCTGTCGCTGTTTCTTCACGATCCCCTGTCAGCATGATAACTTCCAGCCCCATAGACTGGAGCTCCTGCACAGCCGACAGACTGCTGGACTTCATCTCATCTGCTACCGCTAAAATACCTTCTAGCTGTCCATCTATTGCGACAAACATAGCTGTCTTCCCTTCTTGGGAAAGCTCCAATAACTGTTCTTGAAAGACACTGCTGTCAATGTTCTTGTCTTTCATCAGAGACTCATTTCCCACCAGAAGCTGTTTGCCCTCAACCTGAGCAGCCAATCCTCGGCCAACAATGGCCTCAAAATGACTGACAGGCAGCAAGTCAAACTCCTCCTCTTCAGCTGCTTCCAAGATAGCCTGAGCCAAAGGATGTTCAGAATGCTGCTCAGCACTGGCTATTAGCCGCAACAAGTCAGAGCGATTAAAAGCACTCAAAGGTAACAAATCCGTCAGGCTGGGCTTACCAACCGTAATCGTCCCCGTCTTATCAAGAACAATAGTATCCAGTTGATAAGCCGCTTCCAAAGCTTGACCAGACTTAATCAGAATGCCATTTTCAGCCCCTTTACCAGTCCCGACCATGATGGCTGTCGGAGTGGCTAACCCCAGCGCACAAGGGCAGGCAATGACCAGAACTGCGATAAAGATTGACAGGGAGAAGCTAAGACTCTCACCAGCCAGAAAATACCAGCCAAATGCAGATAAAGTAGCCAAGCTCAGCACGATTGGAACAAAATAAAGCGAAATCTTATCAGCTAAGGCCGCAATCGGTGCCTTAGACCCCTGTGCTTCCTCCACCAATCTAACAATCTGAGCTAAGGTCGTATCTGAACCCACCCTGATTGCTTGGTAGTCAATACTACCATTTTGATTGATTGTGGCACTGGTGATAGTGTCGCCGACCTTCTTTTCAATCGGGACACTTTCTCCAGTCATCATGGACTCATCCACAAAGGTCTGCCCGTCTGTCACAAGGCCATCTACCGGCATACGCTCCCCTGGCTTGATACGGATAATGTCTCCAACTCGGATATCCTCTGTATCAATGGTCACAGCCTCTCCATAGCGAATCACTGTCGCCTGACTAGGCACTAGCTCAAGTAGAGACTGAATCGCTTGAGACGTTCGACCCTTGGCAGAACTTTCCAGATATTTACCCAGAAGAACCAAGGCAATAATCACTGCAACAGACTCAAAATAGAGCTGATGGACAAAGGGATGATGACCTAGAAAAACCTGACTGACCGAGTAGAGGCTATAAAGAAATGCTGCACTGGTTCCCACCGCAATCAAACTATCCATATTGGGATGTCGCTTGATAAGATTGCGAAATCCTCTCTGATAAAAGCCACGACCGATCCACACAGCAGGCAGAGTCAAAAGCAGTTGTGAAAGAACGAAGAGCAAGGGATGCTTCATATGGTCCAAGAAGCTAGGCAGAGGAAGACCAATCATACTTCCCATAGAGATATAAAGCAAGGGCAGAGCCGTAACCAAAAGAATCAGTAATTGCTGTTTCTTTTTTTGCAATTCCTGAGCTTTCATTGCAGCCTCTTCACTCACATCAGACGGTCTGTCTTTTCCTTTTTCTTCTGCCTGATAACCAGCCTCGGCTACAGCATCCAGCACTTGCTGACTGTCAAATCCTGCCTTAGGCAGCAAACTGAGACGTTCTGTCGCCAGATTGACACTGACATCCTCAACCGTTTCTAAATCTTTGACCGCCATCTCCACTGTCATAGCACAAGATGCACAGGTCATTCCTGATAGCTTGTATTCTTTCTTCTCACTCATCAATGTGTCTCCTTTCTGTGCCCGCAACGACACTGGCCTTGAGGGCAGTGGCATTTAATTTCCAGCGGAGCCGAAGCTCTTTTCTTATCGATGACTTGGCTGAGCCGCTCCAAGTCCCTTTGACTGAACTGACTTCTCTCAATCATTGAAATCAAAAGATCTCCGTGTTTAGTGTTACATATATTATCAAAAAGCGACTGCCAAGTGCTTTCCAGATGGTCCGCTTCTAAAATCCGGGCATCGTAGTAAAACTTACCCTCAATTTTTTCCATGGCAATAAATTCTTTGGTCTTCAGACGATTCAAAAGGGTCTTGATGGTTGCCGGTTTCCAGGAAAAATCAGCTTCCAACCGCGCTATAATCTCTGTACTGCGACTGTGTGGATAGGCCCACAGCACACGCATCACTTGCCATTCTGCTTGGCTCATATTTTGCTGTTCCATTGTCTAACACTTCCTTAACATTTACATTTGTAATTCGATTCTTTATTAGTTTACAATTGTAATCGTAATTTGTCAAGTATTTTTATCGTTATTTCCTGATATACAAAAAAGAAGGCGGGATAATCCCGTCTTCTTGCTTTATTCTATTAGTGTGCCAACATCTCTTGGGCGATTTCTTGACCTGTCAACTTACTTGGATAGTAGGTTGGCCAGTTTTCCAGCTCATTAAAGAGCGCTTCCTGACTCTCACCACCATAGAAGATATGGAAGTGAGCCGCCTTGGTCGGTGCAATGTTATGGTCGCTAAACTGAACATATTTGTACTGGCCAGCATCCGCATCTGTCGCTTCAAACATAAAGCGAACTCCACGATTTCCCTTAGAGTAAGTCAGAGTGTGCTTACCAACGTATTTATATGTATACTTCTTGGATTTTCCATCTACCACAAATTCCATGGTCTTGTCTGTGATATTGATATTGGAAATATCCGTCTTGTAGCCCTTGTCATAGTAGTCCTTGTATTCAGCTGCCGTCATCTTACCAGTTAGCTTAGACTTATAGTCAAAGACTTGGTCCAAAGTACCGTCCTGCAGATAAGGGTAAACAGACTGCCACTCGCCAGCATAGTCAGACAAGGTCCGATCCTTGACGGCACTGTCTTCAAAGTAGCCATTTTGAACTGTCTTAGTATCCTCTTCTTTCTCAGCAGCAATCTCTGCTCCCTCTTGGTCAGTCGTTTTCTTGAGAGCCTTTAGATTAGCCTGCATGATCGAAATATAGTCTGCCCCGTCCTTGCTCTGCTTTTCTGTCAAGCTTTCCAGCGGATTCAATACATCAAGCTCTACTCCTGTTTCCTTAGCCAATGTAGAAGCCAGAGCCTGGGAAGCATTCTCTTCAAAGTAAATATACTTGATTTTATTTTTCTTGATATACTCGGTCAATTCAGCCAAGCGTGAAGCGGATGGTTCACTGTCTGGTGAAAGTCCAGAAATTGGCACCTGCTTCAAGCCATAGTCCAATGCCAGATAGTTAAAGGCAGCGTGCTGAGTGACGAAGCTCTTTTGCTTAGCGTTGGCCAAACCAGCTTCATATTCTTTGTCCAAGGCTTCCAGCTTCTTGATATAAGCCGCTGCATTTTTCTCAAAGGCAGCTTTCTTGTCAGGATAGGCCTTGCTCAGACTATCTCGGATATGTTCCACCATTTTAATAGCTCGCTTCGGAGACAGCCAAACATGGGGGTCATATTCATGATGATGCCCCTCTTCACCATGGTCGTGGTCTTCTTCCTCTTCACCACCAGGCAGCAAAAGCATATTTCCAGTCGCCTTGATAACCTTTTCTTCCTTATTTTTCAAAGTTTTTAGCGTATCTGGAACCCAAGTCTCCATATTTTCATTTTCATATACAAAGGCATCTGCATCCTGAATCTTCGCAACCGCTTTGGCTGAAGGCTCATAATCATGCGGCTCTGTACCAGCCCCGATTAGAAGTTCAACATTGGCTTCATCTCCAGCCACCTGCTTGGTAAACTCATAAACAGGATAAAAAGTCGTGACAATATTGAGCTTGCCATCTGCATTTTTTTGATTGGAACAAGCTACTAAGAAAATACTCAGTAAACCTGCTAATAGTAAACCAATTTTTTTCATTTTATGCTCCTATTTCATAAATTTTTTGACCAGATTGACCAGCAAGAACAAGCTGACGAAGATAATCGTAATGCTGGCGCTTGCTGGCGTTTCTGCATAGTAAGAAATATAAAGTCCGGCAATCATACCAAAGAAGCCGATGACGTTTGCCAGTAGAATAACCGACTTGAAATTTTTCCCAATCCGCAGGGCAATACTGGCCGGCAAGACCATAATGGTCGAAACCAGCAAGGCTCCCGCAGCTGGAATCATGAGAGCAATCGCAACGCCCGTCACGATATTAAAGAGAATAGACATAGACCGCACCGGCAACCCATCCACAAAGGCCGTATCCTCATCAAAGGTCAAGATGTACATAGGCCGAATGAAGAGCAAGGTCAAGACAAGCACCACAGCAGCAATAACAAAAAGAGAAATCACCTGCTCCCTACTGATAGTCACAATAGAGCCAAATAGATACTGGTCCAGACTCATGGCGCTGGAACTCTTGCCCTTACTCATAACAATCAAGGAAATGGCTAAGCCAGTTGACATAAGAATGGCTGTCCCGATTTCCATGAAATTTTTATAGATAGTCCGCAGATACTCTAAGAAGACTGCTGCGATTATAACCACCACTACCGTTGTGAAGGTCGGTGACAAACCTAGAACCAAGCCAAAGGCCACACCTGCCAATGAAACGTGACTAAGCGTGTCACTCATAAGACTCTGCCGCCGTAAAATCAAGAAAGTCCCCAGAATCGGTGAAAAGAGGCTCATGGCAATAACTGCTAAAAAGGCTCGCTGCATAAAATCATAGGAAAATAGATTAAGCATGACTCACCTCCTGTCTATTGTCGCTTTCATGCACATTGAAACAGCGCCAAGGTGAGTCCTGATTACGGACCAAATGAATATTACGATCGGCATATTTACGAACTTCTTCCGGATCGTGTGTAATCATCAAAACAGCTTTCCCATGCTGGTGAGCACTATGGTGCATGAGCTTGTAAAATTCATCCTTGCTGCCTGCATCCATCCCTGTTGTCGGCTCATCTAGGACAAAAATATCCGGATCCGAAGCAAACATCCGAGCAATCACAGCCCTCTGCTTTTGCCCGCCAGAAAGAGAACCAATTCGCTTATCCCGATGTTCCCACATTCCAACCGACTCCAGACTTGCCTTGATATGCTCCTCATCATGCTCATTCAAACGACGAAACCAACCCTTGCGCGGATAACGTCCAGACTTGACAAACTCATATACCGTACTAGGAAAACCTGCATTAAAACTAGCAATCTGCTGAGGCAAATAAGCAATTCTCAATTTCTTGCCTCTCTCATTGGTCTTGGAAATCTTGACCTCGCCATGCTTAGGCTGCAGAATCCCCAGACTAGCCTTGACAAGTGTCGTCTTAGCAGCCCCATTCTCCCCTGTCAAGGTTACAAACTCGCCACTATCCAAAAAATAATGAATATGCTCCAACACAGGTTCCTTGTCATAGTAAAAGGACAGATTTTCCACTGTGATATATCTCATTTCCCAATTTCTCCAATCAAACCATCCAAAAACCTCACAATCACTTCTTGCTCATCAGAAGAAAATTGCTCTGCCAATCTCTGGTAGGTATCTAAAGTATGCACATGATGGTGCTGATGCTCTTCCGCAATCGGTCGTGCCAAATCAGTCAATCGATAAAAAGTCACACGAGCATCCTTCTCATCCTTGAATGTTTCCAACATCTTTTGCTCCACCAACGCCTTAACAGCTTTAGTTACAGCAGCCTGACTAACATTCAGTCTTTTTGCCAAGTCAGAATTTGTCAAAGACTCCTGAGACAAGAGCATTAAAATATGTTCCTGCGTGTTCGTTAGCCGCACATCGCTCGTACAAGAGCCGACCAAGATTTCATGTTGATTCTCAGCTGTCAATATAACCTCATTCAAAAAATGATTAATTTTTTCTGCTAAATGCCCCATTGTTCGCTCCCTTTCTTAACCAGTTGAAACTTTACCGGTTAATTATACCACAAAAAAGAAAAGAGTCAAGCTCCAACTATAGTAACACTCTGATTCTAAAACAATGCAAAAGCATTGATAGAGACAAAGAAAAAAGAGCTAACTGCTCTTTTCTCATATGCTAATTTACTCCGCCAGTAGGACTCGAACCTACGACATCATGATTAACAGTCATGCGCTACTACCAACTGAGCTATGGCGGATAATAGCTAAGCGACTACCATATCTCACAGGGGG
>NZ_LAWH01000035.1:0-15410 GCF_001588905.1 Streptococcus cristatus
GGTACCCGTCGTGCTCAAGAAATGGATGCAGCGATTTGGGGCACGCGGGCAGCCGTTATCGGCGGGGCCAATGGGACCAGCAATGTTCGGGCAGGCAAGCTCTTTGATATTCCTGTTCTGGGGACGCATGCCCATGCACTTGTGCAAGTTTATGGCAATGATTACGAGGCTTTCAAGGCTTATGCAAGCACTCATCGGGATTGTGTGTTCTTGGTAGATACCTATGATACCCTTCGGATCGGGGTTCCCACGGCCATCCGTGTAGCGCGTGAATTTGGGGATAAAATCAATTTCTTGGGTGTGCGGATTGATTCTGGAGATTTGGCCTATATTTCTAAAAAAGTTCGCCAGCAGTTAGATGAAGCGGGCTTCCCAGATGCTAAAATTTACGCTTCCAATGATTTGGATGAAAATACCATCCTCAACTTAAAAATGCAAAAGGCCAAGATAGATGTCTGGGGCGTGGGAACCAAGCTCATTACCGCCTACGATCAGCCAGCTCTGGGTGCTGTTTACAAAATTGTCGCGATTGAAGATGAGAATGGGCACTTGCGCAACACCATCAAGCTCTCTAACAATGCTGAAAAAGTTTCGACTCCGGGCAAGAAGCAGGTTTGGCGGATTACCAGCCGTGAAAAAGGCAAGTCTGAGGGCGACTACATCACTTATGATGGTGTGGACGTCAACCATCAGGAGGAGCTAGAAATGTTCCATCCGACTTATACTTATATCAATAAAACAGTTAAGAATTTTGATGCGGTGCCGCTCTTGGTAGATATTTATAAAGAAGGTCAGCTTGTCTACGATTTGCCGAGCCTGTCTGAAATTCAGGACTATGCCCGCCGAGAATTTGAGAAACTCTGGGACGAATACAAGCGGGTCCTCAATCCGCAAGATTATCCAGTTGACTTGGCGCGTGATATTTGGCAGGACAAGATGGACTTGATTGACCAGATGCGCAAGAAAGCCTACCAGACAGGAGCAGAAAAATGAGTCTACAAGAAGAAATTATCGCTCAACTGGGCGTCAAACCAAACATTAACCCGGAGGAAGAAATCCGCAAGTCGGTCGACTTTCTCAAGGTTTATCTAAGAAAGCATCCTTTTTTGAAAAGCTATGTTCTGGGAATTTCTGGTGGTCAGGACTCAACCTTGGCTGGCCGCTTGGCTCAGCTGGCTGTAGAAGAAATTCGGGCAGAGACTGGAGATGATAGCTATCGCTTTATCGCTGTCCGCCTGCCTTACGGCGTTCAGGCGGATGAAGACGATGCGCAAAAGGCTCTGGCTTTCATCCAGCCTGATGTCAGTCTGACAGTCAATATCAAAGAATCCGCTGATGCCATGACAAAGGCGGTAGAAGCAACGGGTGCCAAGGTCTCTGATTTTAACAAGGGGAATATCAAGGCACGCAGTCGTATGATTGCCCAGTATGCTTTGGCTGGTTCATACAGTGGGGCTGTCATTGGGACCGATCATGCAGCCGAAAATGTCACGGCCTTTTTCACCAAGTTTGGGGACGGCGGAGCAGATATCTTACCACTTTACCGTCTCAATAAGCGTCAAGGCAAGCAGCTTTTGGTCGCTTTAGGAGCGGATCCGGCTCTCTATGAAAAGGTGCCGACGGCTGATTTGGAAGAAGAAAAACCGGGGATTGCTGATGAAGTTGCTCTAGGCGTGACCTATAATGAAATTGACGACTATCTCGAAGGCAAGTCCGTTTCGGCTCAAGCCCAAGAAACGATCGAGTCTTGGTGGCATAAGGGCCAGCACAAACGGCATTTGCCGATTACAATTTTTGATGAATTTTGGAAGTGAAAATCTCGATCGAAACTTTTTAGTCTGAGCCAAGAAACGAGGAAGCAATGAAAAAGACAGGTACACAGTCTATTGAAACCAAACGTCTTTTGTTAAGACCTTTTCTGGAATCGGATGCTCAGGCTATGTATGACAATTGGGCTTCTCGTCCGGACAATTTGCTGCATGTGACTTGGGATGCTCATGAGAGTCCTGATGTTACCCAACAGTCTATTGCTCGCTGGGTTGAGAATTATCAAAACTTGGATTTTTACAAGTGGGCTATCTGCCTAAAAGAAAATCCTGATTCTGTCATTGGGGACATCAGCGTGGTGGATAGAGATAATACGATTAATGCTTGCGAGGTCGGTTATATTCTAAGTAAAGACTATTGGGGGCAGGGGCTGATGACAGAAGCTTTGAAAGCTGTTTTGAACTACCTCTTGCAAGACGCAGGATTCAATCGTGTCACAGCAAGATTTGTAACAGCCAATCCAGCTTCGGGGCGTGTTATGACTAAAGCTGGCATGAGCTACGAAGGTACTTTTCGGCAGGCTGTATTTCATAAAGGACAAGTCAAAGATTTTTCCGTCTATGGGATCCTAAAATCAGATTTAAAATAAAAAAGTTAGGCTTGCCTAACTTTTTTACTTGCGCTCTTTTTTTAAAGTTCTATAATAGATGTATAATGACAAGGAGGATTCTATGAATTCATTAAAACAAGATTTTACAGATAAGTTATACGCTGCTTATAAGGCTGATCCCAAGTATGCGGCAATGGAAAATGCTATTAGCCACAATGGTCTATTGACTTCTTTGGAAAAACGGACTGCTGCTGTAGAAAATGCACCTGTTTTCTCACTGGATCTCACCAAAGACAAGGTCAGCGACCAGAAGGCTTCTGGCCGCTGCTGGATGTTTGCGGCTCTCAATACTTTCCGCCACAAGATGATTGCAGGTTTCCAATTGGAGGATTTTGAGCTGTCTCAGGCTCATACCTTCTTTTGGGATAAATATGAAAAATCCAACTGGTTCTTAGAGCAGGTGCTGGCGACAACTGACCAAGAATTGACCAGCCGTAAGGTTAAGTTCCTCTTAGATACGCCTCAGCAGGATGGCGGTCAGTGGGATATGGTCGTGGCGCTTTTTGAGAAATACGGCGTCGTGCCTAAGTCAGTTTATCCAGAGTCAATTTCATCCAGCAATAGCCGGGAACTCAATCAGTTGCTCAATAAACTCTTGCGTCAGGATGCGCAAATCTTGCGTGAATTTGCCCTGAATGGTGCAGATGAGATTACGCTACAAGCTAAGAAAGAAGCTTTGCTACAGGAAATTTTCAACTTCTTAGCGATGTCGTTGGGCTTACCGCCTCGGAAGTTTGCCTTTGCTTATCGAGACAAGGACGGTAATTACCATAGGGAAGCTGATTTGACTCCGCAGGCCTTTTACCAAAAATATGTAGACCTCAAGCTGGATGACTATGTCTCAATTATCAATGCGCCAACAGCCGATAAACCTTATGGCAAGTCTTACACAGTCGAGATGTTGGGCAACGTAGTCGGTAGTAAACCTGTTCGCTATTTGAATGTAGAAATGAAACGTCTCAAGGAATTGGCTATTGCACAGATGCAGGCTGGTGAGACTGTTTGGTTTGGCTCTGATGTGGGTCAATCCAGCAATCGCAAGGCTGGTATCATGGAAGCAGGTATGCATGATTTAACCTCTAGTATGGATATCCAGTTGACCCAAGATAAGGCAGGTCGTCTCGATTATAGCGAAAGCCTCATGACTCATGCCATGGTACTAGCTGGGGTAGACTTGGATGAAAAGGGCCAAGCTAAAAAATGGAAGGTAGAAAATTCTTGGGGAGAAAAGGTTGGAGATAAGGGATACTTTGTCGCCAGCGACGCTTGGATGGATGAGTACACTTACCAAATCGTAGTCAGAAAAGAATTCTTGACTCCAGAAGAGTTGGCAGCCTACAATGCAGAGCCAATTGTCCTAGCACCGTGGGATCCAATGGGAGCTCTTGCTAATGGCGAAATGATTTGATAGGATGAGCAAGTTCAGAAGGCTATTTATCTAGTTAAACATAAAAAAGATTGGATTTTAGAAATCCAATCTTTTTTGGTTTATCGATGTTCAGCTCCTTGGTTAGAACTAGTTGAGCTGCTGGTTGTTCCAGAACTTGTTGAACTTGTTTGTGAACTAGAGTTGGTACTACTATGTTCTTCGCTAGATTCACTCGTACTTTGACTTGAAGACTCTGAGCTTGACTCAGAAGTGGAGCTTGAAGATGATTGGCTATAAGCGCGGCTGTAAGTTGAAGTACCATTGAGATAGAGATAGGATCCGCTACGGAAAAGTCCGCTTGGTGGTGTCCAGTCTTCATTGCTATAGCCTGTCAGATAGAGCATCATAGAGCGGTAAACATCGGTTGCTACCTTAACTCCATCATCTAAAACAGGAGTGAGGCGGTTTGAGTAACCGGTCCAAACAGCCATAGAGTATTGTGGAGTATAGCCAACAAATAGTTCGTCTGGTGTGACAATGCTAGAACTGTAATAAGGTTTTGTCAACTTCTCTAGCTCATCATCTGCATAGTTGGAAGTACCAGTTTTACCTGCTTGATAAACTCCTGGGATTGCAGCATTGGTACCAGTTCCAGACTGAAGAACGGTCTTCATCATGTCTGTCATCATGTAGGCTGTCGTCTCTTTCATGGCTTTTGATCCGCCATTTGAAAAGACTTTTTCTGTACCGTCGCTAAAGACAACTCGGTTGACGTATTGCGGTTTGTAATATGTACCGCCATTAGCAAAGGCAGCGTAAGCGGCAGCCATTTTTTCGCTACTTGCTCCGTATTGGTTACCAGATTCGCTTGTATTACTTGAAATCGCATTAGAATAATGCATCTCAGGATAATTGATACCAAGGCCATTGAGGAATTTCAATGAATTATCTAATCCGACTGCTTCCAGCGATTTGACGGCAGGTACGTTACGGGATTCTTGGATAGCGTATTGGATAGTAATCCAGCCATAATAGCGTTTATCCCAGTTATAGACAGGAGTAGAGGTTCCAGGGAAATAGTAAGGAGCATCTTGGATTGAGGCAGCAGTGGAAGTGAAAACATTGTATTCCAAGGCTGGGGCATAATCAGTGATTGGTTTCATGGTAGAGCCCCAGTCGCGATTTGTTTCGACTGCTTGGTTGGTACCAAAAGAAACGTTGGAAGACTGATGGCGAGCACCCAGTTGGGCAATGACTTTCCCGTTGGTAACATCCATAACGGTTGATGCCACTTGCAGTTCATCATCTGGATAAGCAACATATTCTTCCGTGTTGTAAATATCCCACAATTTTTTCTGGGCTTCGGTATTAACGTTGGTATAAACTTCCATACCAGTCGTAAGGACATTGTAGCCAGTTTCTTCTTCGACTTGCTCAATAACTTCTTTTAAGTAGTTATCCATATAGGCAGGATAGCTAGCTGAATTTTTCAAGCTCTGTAAGCCGTCGGTCACTGGTGTATTGATAGCTTGTTCGTATTGTTCTGGTGAGATGTACTTGAGTTCATACATTTCAGATAATACGAGATTCCGACGCTGAGTGGCAGCTTCTGGATTTGTGTAAGGGTCATATTGGTTAGGAGCCTGAGGCATTCCTGCAAGCAGGGCAATTTGAGGAAGGGTTAAATCTTTCAAATCTTTGCCATAGTAACTTTGAGAAGCTGTTTGCATCCCGTAATTTCCATTGGACATATAGACTTTATTGACATAGTAGGTCAGGATTTCTTGCTTGGTAGCCTTGCGTTCAAGTTGGGTCGCCAGCCATGCTTCTTGGATTTTCCGAGAAAGGGTAGCATCCGCTGAGGAAGTGGAGAAATAAGTCAACTTAATCAACTGCTGGGTTAAGGTAGATCCCCCTTGACGTCCGCCTCCTTTCAGGTTGCTTAGGAAGGCTCCTCCTATCCGAATGAAATCAACCCCACGGTGATTAAAGAAGCGGTGGTCCTCAATCGCAACGATAGCATCTACTAGCTGTGTAGGGATCTGGTCTGTTGACGCATTGACCCGCTTTTCAGAACCGAGGTCCGCAATCAGATTGTTATCGCTATCGTAAATCTTACTTGAAGTTGTTGCGACAAGATCCTTCTCAGAAAGGGTAGGAGACTTGGCGACATAGTATGTGAAGACAAGAACGCCAGTCACAACTCCAATGATAAAGAGAGATAAGAGGGCAGTTGCAAGATATTTTAAGGCTTGCAAAAGGGTTTGTTTATTCATTTGTGATACCACCTAGTAGTTTTTGTTCGATAATTTCAAGGTAAGGAATGCTTGGAAATTGCCTTGTTTCGATTGAAAATCCATGTTCTTGAATGTAAGATAAAGGGAGGGATTTTCCGCCTTTATCCATCTTATAAAATCTAATCAAATAAGATGCCGGAAGTAGATAGGTCTCCCGCAAGCTGGAGAAATGAAGTAAGACAAAACAAATTCCATTTTGCTGAAGGACTGCCTCCATATGTTCAATCTGGTGTAGATGGAAATTCTTTAGAGGCATGGCTGTTTTTTGTCGTGTCTCCTTAGCTTCAAAATCAATATAATGTCCTTTAAAGACACCAGAATAATCGGTTGTGGATGCCTGTCGGAAGTAGGCCTCGACAATCTTTGCACGACTGCGTTGGGGATAGTCCACTTTGACAATCTGAATGGGTGTCGGTTTCTTATGAATGACAGCGAGCCCCCTACTCAAATAGTAGCTGTTGGATTCGTTGATCATCTTTTCAAAAGACATCCCGCGATTGGCAAAGTTAACAGCCGTCTTTGAACCTGGATGGGCTAGTTTACTTTTTATCTTTAGCTTGTGAGGGTAGTTGACCATAAAACTCCTTATTGGTACAATAACATCACTCTATTATATCATAAAAATATTTTTTGAGGGAGAATAAATGACAAGTCTATTAATTGTAGGGTATAAGGCTTTTGAACTTGGCATTATGAATGAGAAAGACATGCGCATCAAGATCATCAAAGAAGCGGTCAGACGGGATTTGCAGCGCCTGCTGGATGAAGGATTGGAGTGGCTCATCTTTACGGGAAATCTAGGTTTTGAAGCTTGGGTTTTGGAAGTTGCTCAGGAATTAAGAGAAGATTATAATTTCAAGATTGCGACGATTTTTCTTTTCGAGGATCAGGGAAAAAATTGGAACGAAGGAAATCAGGCTAAACTAGCAGATTTTAAACAAGTAGATTTTGTCAAATATGCTTATCCTAGCTACCAAAATCCGAGTCAGTTTCGTGAGTACAACCAATTTTTGCTTCAAAATACGGACGGTGCTTACCTGTTTTACGATGAAGAAAATGAGACCAATCTTAAATATCTTTACAGGGAGATGAAGAATCAAGAACAGTATTTTATCAAAAAATTAACATTTGATGATCTGAATGAGGTTGCAGAAATTTTTTCGGAAAAGTAGGGTATAAATCTTGCTTTTTATAGGTGATTTCGTATATAATTGGATATGATAAACTAGATTGGAGTGAGAGCATGGCGAGTATTATTTATACAGCAAAAGATATTTTTGATCAAGACTTTAAGCGTGAAGTGCGAGGATATAGCAAGGCTGAAGTGGATGAGTTTTTGGATGATGTGATTAAGGATTATGAAACTTACGCCGCTTTGGTGAAAGAGTTGCGTGAGGAGATTGCCCTTCTGAAGGAACAAGTATCGAATCAAGAAACTGCTACTCCTTCAACGCCTAGTCAGCCAGCTCAACCAACAATTGAGATGCCACAGATGGGAACAGCGACTAACTTCGATATTTTGAAACGCTTAAGCCGTTTGGAAAAGGAAGTTTTTGGCAAGCAAATTCTGGACAGCGAAGAGCAATAATGTTGCAGAGTGCAATTTTTGGATAATCGCGTGAAGATTTGATATTTTCATGAGGAAAGTCCATGCTAGCACCGGCTGTGATGCTGGTAGTGTTTGTGCTAGGCGAAACAATAAGCCTAGGGACGGAGCAATCCGTTACGGCGACTGAAAAGGCTAAGTCTTTAGATAGGTCTGAATAGGTCTGAAAGTGCCACAGTGACGTAGTTCTTCTGGAAACAGAAGAAGTGGAACGCGGTAAACCCCTCAAGCTAGCAACCCAAACTTTGGTCGGGGCACGGAATGCGTGGAAACGAACATAGCATTCTGACTGGAAACAGTAGACAGATGATTATCGAAGGAGATGGTACCTAGTCATTTCTGGAACAAAACATGGCTTATAGAAAATTGCACATAGGTTAGCTAGCGTATGCTAGCTTTTTGATTAAGATATAGAGCCCCTTAGACAGAAGATTGCTGTAAGGGACAAAATAGGAAAGCAAGGTTTTTCTCAAAAAGAGGAGCCAAGCAAGAACATTCTGCTTTCTAGCTGAGACCAGTTTTTAACGGTGTGGCTCAGCGGATAGTGATAGAGTAAGAAAGAATGAAAGAAAAATTTAATTTAATTGCTACAGCGGCGGCAGGTTTGGAAGCCGTTGTCGGCCGTGAAATCCGAGATTTGGGCATAGATTGTCAGGTTGAAAATGGCCGTGTTCGCTTTAGTGGAGACATGGCTACCATCATTCAAACCAATCTCTGGCTGCGCTCGGCAGATCGGATTAAGATTGTTGTGGGAACATTTCCAGCTAAAACATTTGAAGAGCTTTTTCAAGGTGTCTTTGCCTTGGATTGGGAAAATTATCTACCCTTAGGTGCCAAATTTCCCATTTCTAAAGCCAAATGCGTCAAGTCAAAACTGCATAATGAGCCTAGTGTTCAAGCTATTTCAAAAAAAGCAGTTGTAAAAAAACTGCAAAAGCATTATGCTCGTCCAGAAGGTATCCCCTTGCAGGAAAATGGAGCAGAGTTTAAGATTGAAGTTTCCATTTTGAAAGATTTGGTGACAGTCATGATTGATACCAGTGGCTCTAGCTTGTTCAAACGTGGCTATCGGACAGAAAAAGGCGGAGCACCAATCAAGGAAAATATGGCAGCTGCGATTTTACTTTTGTCAAACTGGTACCCAGATAAACCCTTGATTGACCCGACTTGCGGATCAGGAACCTTCTGTATCGAAGCGGCCATGATTGGGATGAATATGGCGCCAGGTTTACACCGTTCCTTTGCTTTTGAAGACTGGAATTGGGTAGACAAGAACTTGGTACGTCGACTTCGGGCAGAAGCCCTAGCTCAGATTGACCAAGACATCCAGCTGGATATTTCAGGTTCCGATTTGGATGCCCGTTTGGTAGATATTGCCAAGAAAAATGCAGAAGAAGCGGGTGTTGCTGACCAGATTCAATTTAAGCAAATGCGTCTGCAGGACCTTCATACGGACAAGATCAATGGTGTCATTATTTCCAATCCGCCTTATGGTGAGCGTTTGTTGGACGATGATGCGGTGACCAAGCTCTATCAAGAAATGGGACAAACTTTTGCTCCTTTGAAGACATGGAGTAAATTTATCTTGACCAGTGATGAGGCCTTTGAAGCCAAATATGGCAGTCAGGCGGATAAAAAGCGAAAACTTTACAATGGTACTTTAAAAGTTGATTTATATCAATACTTTGGCCAAAGGGTCAAAAGACAACTAGATTAGAAAGGAAATGCTGTGAGCAAAGAAGAAAAGATGCCAACAGAGCAAGAATCAAAGGAAACCGTTCTTGACTTAGAAGATGCGAAAGAGATGACGGTCGGTCAGGCTGCCCGGAAAAACGAGGAAGTCGTAGCTGGTGTGACTGAAGGAGACAATATCCTAGATAAGTACATCAAGCAACACCGAGATGAAATCGAGGCTGGAAAATTTGAAACCCAAAAGCTGAGAATCATGGAAGAGCTGGCACAACAAAAAGAAGCTTTGATACAAGAGACCATCAAACAGCTTAAGAGTCAGTCTCAGGCGAAGGAAAATACTGCCAATATGGCATCACCTACAGCGCAGTCAGTGAAAGCAGAAACGGCAAACTCGGTAAATGTAGAGACTACAAAGGATGCACAACCAGCTCTAACAGTCGCAGCTGAAGCACCAATCATCCCGGCAACAAAGCCGGTTCCGACAGTGTTTGAAGATGAGGACGAGCCTGAGACAAAACCTTTCTACAAGAAGAAAGGCTTCCTATACTCGGCCTTAGGTCTTGTAGCACTTGCCGCTGGAACGACTTGGTATTTTCATCAAGGTCGGGGGAGCCACAAGTCGACAACTGGTTCCAGTTCGACCGTTTCTTCTAGCAAAAAGAAATCTACAAGCTCTAGTGAAACTAAGAAAGAGGCTGCTAAAGAATTTGAAGACCTTTATGCTAGCTTCTTTACGGATAGTAGTCAGACAGCTATCAAAAATGACAAGTTTGGCGATTTGGATAAGCTGAAAGCTAAGTTAGATGTCTTAACTGGCAGCTCAGAATATACGGCTGCTAAGAAGAAATATGATGACCTTGTCAAGCAAATTTCTGCTATCCAAAGTGTCAATTCACAATTCAATACGGGTGCCATCGTTGACGGTCTCTTGAAGACAGATGCCCAAGTGAAAGAAAACGCTAATCTTCCAGATGTATCGACAGGTAATAGCAAGTTGGATGAGGTCTTGAAGGCGGCTATTGCTCAAGGACGCAGTCAGCAGCTACCAGCACCAGCGCCTAGTCCGACAGTGGAACCGTCAGCGCCTTCTACGGCACCAGCTGCACCATCAACGCCGCCAGCTGTGACTCCAGCGCCTAGTGATCATAGTGGCATTAGAAATGCAGAAACTGGTATCGGACTGCCAAGTGCAGGAGTTAACCTCCAGCGCCACCTTAGCCGTGTGCCTTACAATCAAGCAGCGATTGATGATGTGAACAATCCTGCTTGGACTTTCAATCCAGGTGTCTTGGAAACAATCCTCAAGGTGTCTCGCGAGCGTGGCTACATCACAGGAGACCAGTTTATCCTTGAAAAAGTTAACATTGTCAAGGGAAATGGCTACTACAATCTCTATAAACCAGATGGTACTTATCTATTTAGTATGAACTGTAAGACAGGCTACTTTGTAGGAAATGGAGCTGGCTATGCAGAAGATTTGGATTATTAATCATCTTTCTCACTAATCCATTCAAAAGATGATAAAGAAAAAGTTAGACGGATCTGAGCCAAGTATCTCGGGTCAGCCGTCTAGCTTTTTTTGTATAAATAGTTACTTATTGTTAATCCCTATAATAACCTATAATTTAAATCTCTAGGTTAATATGGATATCTCAAAATAGCTTGATTTATCAAGCTTATTGTCAATAAATAAAGATTTCAATAGATTGAATTCTTGTCTTATTTTTGTTAAAATACTATCTGGAGCATTAGGACACCTAGAATAAAAATGTAAAAAAGTGTGTATTTTTGCTTATAAACTATGGTATGCAATAAGCCAGCTTCTTTGCTAATGGTCATGAGATTAACAAAAACTGGCATGTTGGAAAAGGAAAGGAAAAGGATGTTTCGAAGTAAGAAATATAACAAAGATTTCGAGATTATTGACGAAAAGAAGCGATATAAGCTCTATAAGTCTGGGAAAAATTGGGTAAAAGCTTCAAATTCTCAACTCGATCTTTTTCGTATTGGTGGAATGGGAGAAGTTGTCTCAAGCAGCTTGTCAGATACAGAAGAGCTTGATCACGACCATCTGAGCCTCAATACTCTTGCAGGTCTGGGAGGGATATTAGCCGCTGGGGCAGCGGGGCTAATGGTGACTCAGGAGCAGTCTGTATATGCAGATGAAACATCTGAATATACTGATAAAGCAGTTATCTCAGCTGAAGTCAAGGACAATGAGGAAGCGACAGAAGCAAGTACTAATTCGATTATTGCACAAGCGCAAGCAGAAATGCGAAAAGCAAAAGCAGAACAAGCTTCTGAGTTGGCCTCTGTTTCAGTTGCTCAGTCAGCCAGCGCTTCTGTCTCTACAAGTGAGTCAGTCTCTCTTAGCATCTCGACTAGCCAGTCTGTTAGTCAATCGCTCAGCCAATCAGTTTCGGCTAGTAGTTCAGTTTCTGTCAGCCAGTCTGTATCTGCTAGCAGTTCGGTCTTGACTGGCAAATCAGCGAGTACTGCGCCTGCTACAAAGGTATCAGAAAGCAAAGCGCCAGCTAAGCTAGAAAGTGCTAACACTACAACTTCTCTAGAACAGGATAAAGTGCTAACTAGCGCATCAGTAGCTGATGCTTCTGTCTCAGCTTCTAATTCTGTCTCACTGGATATCAGAGTCAATGTTGCTGATAGCTTTGTTTCATCTGGTGCAGGACAAAGTTTAGCTAGCGCTACTTTGAGCAATAGCCAGGCTCTAGCAACCAGCAACAACTTGGCCGCTAGTGTGCTAGCGGATAAGAACCAAGCTCAAGGCAAGGATGCGCTCAAACAAGCTGAGAAGAATCAAACGGTAGATAAGACCGTGACCACTTCGCCAAAAGAGTCTGTCAGTGCTTTTGCTAGTGCCAGTCAATCAACAAGTGGATCGAATGTTTCTGTAGTGTCAAGTTTGTCTATTGAACAGAGTGGATCGACGACAGCAATTGACCAGCAACCTTCTACTTCAAAAGAAGCAAAGAACCTTGAAATTGACTCAGCTGAATTAAAAATAACTGAAATTACTGGTAAGAATAGTGTTAGTGGAGTTCAATCAACTTCTGTCACAACTAGCTTAATTGAAGCTGCTGCGGTTGCATTAGCATCTTCAGAAGTCACTGCTAAACAACAAGAAGAAAACCGTAGGAAGTTGACCAATCTTTCAGCTGAAATAGGTGACTATCTAGCAAAAGCAGTTGGTTTGCCAAATACGGATTCAGCTCTTTCTAAGGCCAATGCAGCGCTAACAGAAATTGAAAAGGCCCTAGCTGATCCGACTAGTGATTTAACAACAGTAGTGCAAAAAGCTACTTTAGCACGTAATTCGATTATTAATGCTGTTTTTGCGGCTAATTCTGGTGTACGCGATGTACGAAATGGGACAGTGATTACTAGAGGGGCATACCTACGTGCGGCTTCTAATCCACCTACAATCTCTATGCCATCTACTATCACAATTTATAATGATGAAGCAATCAATAATTTTCAGATAAGACTGAATGATGATAAAGGGATGGCTAAAATCACGGCCTCCCCATCCAATGCTATTATTACAGGTTTAAAAGCACCGAACTATCCAACTAACAAGAAAGGGGAATTTGGAGATCTATATATCTATGATCAAAGGGGGAATAAAACAGGTGGTCAAAGAACATACACTATTAACATAATAGGGACGGTGGGTCGTGAAAACGGAACTTGGAAACCCTATAAGCCTGGTACCTATGTTCTGGAGTACACAGTAACAGATATTCATGGCTTGACTGCTACAGCACGTACGAATTTCCATATCAAAGGCTTCAACGAACGCCACAACCCAGTTAGTGGGGATACTGTTATTGTTAAGAATCCCTCTTCTTTGACTGTAAGTGAACGCAATCAAGTACTTGAAAAATTTAAAGAAAAAAACCAGTCGCTTTTATCTGGTAGTGATTTTACGAAAGATGGCGTAACCGGAACGATTGCGGTAGCTGAAAATGGGAATATTACCATTACCTACCGTGATAATACTACAACTGTTATCCCAGCTAATGTGGATGCTGTTCCAGTTCCAAGTGCGACGGTGACTCGTAACGGTCAAACCCTAACACCTGTAAATGGTAACTATATTGTGTACGCAGGAGATGATATTCAAATTAATTTCACTGCTACAGATAATAGCGGGCAATTATCAGAATTTAAGATTGTTTCAAATGAAGATGCAAATGGTTCAGCCCTTAAAAATAATTTCTTTGAAGATAATAAATATGGGACGGGAACAGTAGATCATTTAACGGGGAATATCACAGCAACTACTGCTAGTCCAGCTCGCATTACAGTAAGAGCTCATTTGAATGATAATCTAGAGTACGATAAAAATGGTAGAAATAGTTGGCAACGTAATGCAGTAGCAACGGATAAGGCTGGGAATAAAAATAGTGCAGGAAATGCTTCGCCAGGTAATGTCCGTATTGTGCAAGGTAGACTGACAGATATTATGGAAGGGGTAGCACCGACCGAAACCTTCCAAGTAGAGAATGTTTCTGAATTAAAACCTCAAGAAAAAACTCGTATATTGGCGGCTGTTGAGAAACTAAACAATAAGCAGGAAAAACGTATTGATTCCTTTACTATTAGTAACAATGGAACAGTTACCATTATCTATAAAGATAAGACTACGGATACGTTCACTGTAAAACTTTCTGATAGTGAGTATAAGAGTAGCAGTACTTCAACTAGTCTAAGTCAAAGACAGTCAACCAGTGCCTCAGTAAGTGCAAGTACATCAGCGAGTGCGTCGGCTTCAACGAGCGCCAGCCGTTCAGTTTCTGCTAGCCAGAGCTTGTCTACTTCCTTACGCAATAGCCAATCGGCATCGATGAGCGCCAGCCGCTCGGTTTCAGCGAGAAATAGTGTTTCGGCCTCAGTGAGCGGTAGTCAGTCTGTCTCAGTGAGTCAGAGCGCTGCTTCATTGAGCTTGAGCCGTTCAGTTTCATTGAGCAAGAGCGCATCAACCTCATTGAGCGGCAGCCAATCAGTTTCATTGAGTAAGAGTGCCTCCGCATCATTAAGCTTGAGCCAATCCATCTCACTAAGTAAGAGTGCATCAACTTCATTGAGTGGTAGCCAATCCGTCTCATTAAGCAAGAGTGCTTCAGCGTCATTGAGTGGTAGCCAGTCAGTCTCACTAAGCAAGAGTGCCTCCGCTTCATTGAGCTTGAGTCAATCTGTCTCATTGAGTAAAAGTGCCTCAGCATCGTTGAGTGGTAGTCAATCTGTCTCATTAAGTAATAGTGCCTCAGCATCGTTGAGCTTGAGTCAGTCAGTTTCATTGAGCAAGAGCGCTTCAGCATCACTGAGCTTGAGTCAGTCAGCCTCATTGAGCAATAGTGCTTCAGTATCGCTGAGCGGTAGCCAATCCGTCTCATTAAGTAATAGTGCTTCAGCTTCGTTGAGTGGTAGCCAATCAGTTTCATTAAGTAAGAGCGCTTCAGTATCGCTGAGCGGTAGCCAATCCGTCTCATTAAGTAATAGTGCTTCATCTTCGTTGAGCTTGAGCCAATCCATCTCACTAAGTAAGAGTGCATCAACTTCATTGAGTGGTAACCAGTCTGTCTCAGTAAGTGCAAGTGCTTCAGCATCGTTGAGTGGTAGTCAATCCGTCTCATTAAGCACAAGCGCCTCCGCATCAGTAAGCTTGAGTCAATCAGTTTCACTAAGTAAGAGTACCTCCGCTTCGTTGAGTGGTAGCCAATCAGTTTCAACAAGTGCAAGTGCCTCAGCATCGTTGAGTGGTAGTCAATCCGTCTCATTAAGTAATAGTGCTTCATCTTCGTTGAGCTTGAGTCAGTCAGTTTCATTAAGTAAGAGCGCCTCCGCTTCATTGAGTGGTAGTCAATCCGTCTCACTAAGTAATAGTGCTTCAACTTCATTGAGTGGTAGCCAGTCTGTCTCAGTAAGCACAAGCGCTTCAGCATCGTTGAGCTTGAGTCAATCCGTTTCAGCAAGTGAATCAGCCTC